>NZ_JBLOHD010000003.1:0-2584 GCF_047784615.1 Sphingobacterium sp. NGMCC 1.201703
AGCCTCCGTTACCTTTTTGGAGGCGACCACCCCAGTCAAACTACCCACCAAACAATGTCCTCCCCATAAAGGAGTTAGAAACCGGATACAGAAAGGGCGGTATTTCAAGGTTGATTCCACGACTCCTGGCGAAGCCGCTTCAATATCTCCCGCCTATCCTACACATCCTGTACCCAATCTCAATGTTAAGCTATAGTGAAGGTGCATGGGGTCTTTCCGTCCCGTTGCGGGTAACCGGCGTCTTCACCGATACCACAATTTCACCGAGCTCATGGCTGAGACAGCGCCCAGATCGTTACACCATTCGTGCAGGTCGGAACTTACCCGACAAGGAATTTCGCTACCTTAGGACCGTTATAGTTACGGCCGCCGTTTACTGGGGCTTCGATTCAATGCTTCTCTTGCGATGACATCCCCTCTTAACCTTCCAGCACCGGGCAGGTGTCAGGCCTTATACTTCATCTTGCGATTTTGCAAAGCCATATGTTTTTGTTAAACAGTCGCCTGGGCCTTTTCACTGCGGCTGCTCTTCTCAGAGACAGCGCCCCTTCTCCCGAAGTTACAGGGCCATTTTGCCGAGTTCCTTAGCCATGACTCACTCGAGCACCTTAGGATTCTCTCCTCGACCACCTGTGTCGGTTTGCGGTACGGGTCTTCTTAACCTGAAGCTTAGCGGGTTTTCTTGGAAGTCTGTTTACCTGCTCTATCAGCGCCACCGGAGCTTTGCTGTACTATTGGGTTTCAGCTAGAGTTGCGGATTTGCCTACAACCCCAATACCTACGCCTTTCAACGAACTATTCCGTCAGTTCGCGGCAGTGTCACTACTCCGTCACCACATCGCAGTTAAGAAGAGTACTGGAATATTAACCAGTTGTCCATCGGCTTGCCCCCTTCGGGTGCGCCTTAGGTCCCGACTGACCCTGATCCGATTAACGTTGATCAGGAAACCTTGGTCTTTCGGTGGGCGGGTTTCCCACCCGCCTTATCGTTACTTATGCCTACATTTGCTTTTCCATACGGTCCAACACCCATTACCAGATATCTTCGCCCCATATGGAATGCTCCCCTACCAGATGCACATCTTTCAGTGCAAATCCATAGCTTCGGTACCGTTCTTGATGCCCGTTTATTATCCACGCCCGGCCGCTCGACTAGTGAGCTGTTACGCACTCTTTAAATGAATGGCTGCTTCCAAGCCAACATCCTAGCTGTCTGGGCAACCGGACCTCGTTAGTTCAACTTAGAACGGATTTGGGGACCTTAGCTGATGGTCTGGGTTCTTTCCCTCTCGGCCTTGGACCTTAGCACCCAAAGCCTCACTGCCGGCTATATTTGATAGCATTCGGAGTTCGTCTGGATTTGGTAGGATTTGACTCCCCCGCACCCAATCGGTAGCTCTACCTCTATCAAACTCTACGCCGACGCTGTTCCTAAAAACATTTCGGGGAGTACGAGCTATTTCCCAGTTTGATTGGCCTTTCACCCCTACCCTCAGGTCATCCGGAAACTTTTCAACGTTTATCGGTTCGGTCCTCCATTACATGTTACTGCAACTTCAACCTGCCCAAGGGTAGATCACAAGGTTTCGCGTCTACCTCATCTGACTATGCGCCCTATTAAGACTCGCTTTCGCTTCGGCTGCGCCCCTGAAGGGCTTAACCTTGCCAGACAAGAGTAACTCGTAGGCTCATTATGCAAAAGGCACGCTGTCACAGGACCTGCCTGCTCCAACCGCTTGTAAGCACACGGTTTCAGGTTCTTTTCACTCCCCTGTTCGGGGTTCTTTTCACCTTTCCCTCACGGTACTGGTTCACTATCGGTCTCTCAGGAGTATTTAGCCTTACCAGATGGTGCTGGTGGATTCCCACAGGATTTCTCCGGTCCCGCGGTACTCAGGATACCACTATGCCAACATTCTTTACCTGTACGGGGCTGTCACCCGTGTCGCGCAGTTTCCCACCTGCTTCCAGTTCATAGCGCTGTACAATGTCGTGGTCCTACAACCCCGTCTATGCCGTAACATAAACGGTTTGGGCTCTTTCCCGTTCGCTCGCCACTACTTGGGAAATCATTGTTATTTTCTTCTCCTACGCCTACTTAGATGTTTCAGTTCAGCGCGTTCGCGTATCATACGACTATTCTTCAAATAGTCAGGTTGCCCCATTCGGAAATCTCTGGATCAAGTCGCATTTGCCAATCCCCAGAGCTTATCGCAGCTTATCACGTCCTTCTTCGCCTCTGAGAGCCTAGGCATCCCCCGTGTGCCCTTATTTACTTTCTTCACCGGCATAGCCTTTTGCTACTATGCGGCTGCTTTTGATATATATACTAATATGCTAGATAGCGGTTCGTTCGGCATTCACCGAGGGTCTCCCCGTTACTTCAAACACATACCAGCATTGTCTCTATACTGTTGTCTTCTCTTGTAATTTTTTTTCTCTTTCAATATGTCAAAGAACTCTTTTTCCGGTCTGTTGAAGTATATGTGTGCATACTTCACCGGAGACGTGGAGAATAACGGATTCGAACCGTTGACCCCCTGCGTGCAAGGCAGGTGCTCTAGCCAGCTGAGCTAATTCCCCT
>NZ_JBLOHD010000004.1:0-649484 GCF_047784615.1 Sphingobacterium sp. NGMCC 1.201703
TTCAATCATGATGTACGTGACGAGCACCGATCCGCGATACTCTAGAAAGGAGGTATTCCAGCCGCACCTTCCGGTACGGCTACCTTGTTACGACTTAGCCCCAATTATCGGTTTTACCCTGACACGCTCCTTGCGGTCACATGCTTTAGGTACCCCCAACTTTCATGGCTTGACGGGCGGTGTGTACAAGGCCCGGGAACGTATTCACCGCGTCATTGCTGATACGCGATTACTAGCGAATCCAACTTCATGGGGTCGAGTTGCAGACCCCAATCCGAACTGTGAATGGCTTTTAGAGATTAGCATGCCGTTGCCGGCTAGCTGCCCGCTGTACCATCCATTGTAGCACGTGTGTAGCCCCGGACGTAAGGGCCATGATGACTTGACGTCGTCCCCACCTTCCTCTCTGTTTGCACAGGCAGTCTGTTTAGAGTCCCCACCATCACATGCTGGCAACTAAACATAGGGGTTGCGCTCGTTGCGGGACTTAACCCAACACCTCACGGCACGAGCTGACGACAGCCATGCAGCACCTAGTTTCGTGTCCCGAAGGACGGATGCGTCTCTGCATCCTTCACTAACTTTCAAGCCCGGGTAAGGTTCCTCGCGTATCATCGAATTAAACCACATGCTCCTCCGCTTGTGCGGGCCCCCGTCAATTCCTTTGAGTTTCACCCTTGCGGGCGTACTCCCCAGGTGGATAACTTAACGCTTTCGCTAAGACGCTGGCTGTCTATCGCCAACATCGAGTTATCATCGTTTAGGGCGTGGACTACCAGGGTATCTAATCCTGTTCGATCCCCACGCTTTCGTGCATCAGCGTCAATACCAGCTTAGTGAGCTGCCTTCGCAATCGGAGTTCTAAGACATATCTATGCATTTCACCGCTACTTGTCTTATTCCGCCCACTTCAAATGGATTCAAGCCCATCAGTATCAAAGGCACTGCGATGGTTGAGCCACCGTATTTCACCCCTGACTTAATAGGCCGCCTACGCACCCTTTAAACCCAATAAATCCGGATAACGCTCGGATCCTCCGTATTACCGCGGCTGCTGGCACGGAGTTAGCCGATCCTTATTCTTCCAGTACATTCAGCTAAATACACGTATTTAGGTTTATTCCTGGACAAAAGCAGTTTACAACCCATAGGGCAGTCGTCCTGCACGCGGCATGGCTGGTTCAGGCTTCCGCCCATTGACCAATATTCCTTACTGCTGCCTCCCGTAGGAGTCTGGTCCGTGTCTCAGTACCAGTGTGGGGGATTCTCCTCTCAGAGCCCCTAGACATCGTCGCCTTGGTAAGCCGTTACCCTACCAACTAGCTAATGTCACGCGAGCCCATCTCTATCCTATAAATATTTAATCAACAGAACATGCGAACTGTTGATGTTATGCGGTGTTAATCTCTCTTTCGAGAGGCTATCCCCCTGATAGAGGTAGGTTGCTCACGCGTTACGCACCCGTGCGCCACTCTCACCAGTGGTAGCAAGCTACCACTGGATCCCGTCCGACTTGCATGTATTAGGCCTGCCGCTAGCGTTCATCCTGAGCCAGGATCAAACTCTCCATTGTAAAATGAAGTTTTTGATTCTAACTATTTACATAATCAGAATTCTTTTTTTATATCTCTGATCTTGGATCGAATTGAACTAATTCTTGAATTTTGTTCATGACTTTCGTCTGTCTACTCGTCACGCTACATGATTGTGTTTTCTTAAAGAACTTTTTGCGCTTCAACTTCCGTATCCGCTTTATTCCGATGGACATTGCGTCCGTCTTTATCTTTTTCTGTTTCCCTCCGTTTCCGTTGGGACTGCAAAGGTAGAAATCTTTTTTGAACTTCCAAAAAACTTTTGAAGTTTTTTTTTCTTTTTCTCTTTTCTGATTTCCGCGTTTAAAATAAGCTGAACGGGATTTTAAATCCTGCCAGGCTCTCTTAAACCTTTCTTTTTTCATGGCTGCCTGCTCTGGCGGCAACCGTCCCTCCCTTGCGGAGTGGTGCAAAGATAGGGAGTTTTTATAATCACTTCCAAGACTTTTGTTCTTATTTCTTTTGTTTTTCTGCTAACTGGCTGGAACGGTGGGGGATTGTTTTTCCCAGCAGGGGGTCTAGTGGGGCCCGGGAGGCTTCGGTGGGGGCCGACAGCGGCGAAGGGAGTACCGGTAAAGACAGGTGGTGGGTTAGTACCGGATCTGCGGCGGGATTGGAGACGGCGCTCCGGAGGAAAGGCTCCGGAAGCGGGGATGGTACCGGGAATACGGTACGGGCAGGGATACCAGGGACCGCAAAGGGGCTTTCGCCGGGTCCCCTAGCGCAATGGCGAACCGAAGGGCGGCTGGTCCGGCCTTTCTCCGTCACCTGTCCGTACCTGCTTCGCCCTCCCTTCGGCTTCCGTCTATCGTTTACCTATCGTTTCCCTATCCATTCCCTATCATTTAGATAGGTGGACGATAGGGAACGGATAGAGAATGGATAGGGAATTTCCGAACAGGGGGCGAAGCGGGGGCGAACGAGACCCGGGCACTCTCCCTTCCGAGCTGCTTCCATGCATCAGCCGGGGCTGCTTCACACCTCAGTTAGGACAGCTTCGGGATGAAGCCGTGGTGCGTCCATGCTGAGTCCGTGTTGAGTCCGTGTTTAGCATGCTAAAACAGCTGTAGCAGTACGGCTGCAGCATGCACACATCTGCACTCAGGCTGGTTTAAAGCCCGGTTCGGTCCCGGACAGTACCCGAATCACAGCCGAAAAATAATCCAAAATAGACCAAACACTCGGACTCACTGGCTGGAAATGCCGTTTTTGTAAAGTAAAAGCATTCAAAAACTTATGCAAATCTTAAATACTAAACTGGATAATATGATAATATATTGTTACAAGACAAACGTTTGATAAATATCAAAAAGAGCCGGATTATCTTTTTTTTTATGTAGATTTATCTTCTTTATAACAACTTCCAAAGTGATGAGCAGAACTACCCTGAAAGATATAGCCTTAGAACTCAATATTTCTGTTTCCACAGTTTCCAAAGCCTTATCAGACAGCTACGAAATCAGTGAAGCAACGAAAAAATTGGTTCAGGAGTACGCGAAAAAGCATAACTTCCATCCCAATAAATTGGCACGGAGTTTAAAGATCGGGAAATCAAATACCATTGGAGTCATTGTTTCCAATATCTCCAATACCTTCGTGTCACAAATTCTCGACGGAATTCAGATCGCTTCCCAGCAAACCATCTACGATGTTATCTTTATGCAAAGTAGAGAGGATGAACGTGTAGAAAAGAATTGTATAGATGTATTAAGAATGCGAGGAATAGATGGGCTAATGATTGCCCCCGTATCTTCCGGATCAAATATTGAGGAGCTTAAAGACCTCATAAAAGCTAAAATACCTGTTGTTATTTTTGACCGCATCAACCACAAATTGGATACATTCAAAGTTGGCGTCAATAATTTTCAAGGAGCATACAATGCAACCCAACACCTTATTCAACAGGGGAAGCAGAATATACTACATATCACAGGAAAAAACCTAGGTGTTGCTGAAGAACGTTTAAGTGGCTTTAAAGCAGCCCTCGCTGATGCAGGCATACCTTTTAATGAAAAGCATTATATTGAATGTAACTTTAACAGCACAGTTGACTTAGACAACAGCATCAAAGAAATTATCATCAAAGAATATATTGACAACAAAAACATTGATGCAGTTTTCGGCGCAACTGATGTCATCACAACAAGGACATTGGGCATATTGGCGGAACTTCAGATTAAAGTCCCGGCAGAGGTTGCCGTCATTGGATTTTCCAATACACAAATCGCAGCTTCATTAAACCCTGCACTGTCAACTGTCGTACAACCTGCAACTGAAATCGGCGAAATAGCAACAAAAAAGCTGATTGATACCATCCATCAGACAAGACCGATTCACGAATTTGAAACCATAGAACTACCAACGCAGCTTGTCGTAAGAAAATCTTCATTATAAGCCCCTCCCCTTTGGGGCGAGGGGAAAAAAAATACAGTCAGATAATATCGCTTGCGCTATTATCTCCTGACTGTATTTTTATATGATAATCTTATCACCGGCCAGAGTAACCACAGTGATTATTACCAAAGGTTACTCGCCAACAATTCCATATTCCAAACCTCGTAATTCAGCTAAACCTCTTAATCTGCCAATAGCAGAGTAACCGGGGTTTGTCACTTTGTTAAGATCATCCAGCATCTGATGTCCGTGATCAGGTCTGAAAGGGATAGCAATAGAGCGCAATTGGTTCTCTGCGACTAAAATTCGCATAATTTTATACATGTTCACATCGCCATCCAAATGGTCCGCCTCATAGAAACTACCTAAGACATCTTTCTTTACATTCCGCAAATGAACAAAGTTCACGCGGCCTTTAACTTGTTCCAATATCTCAGGCAAATCGTTCGTCTGACTAGCTCCTAAAGAGCCTGTGCAAAAACAAATACCATTGAATTGCTGAGGAACTTCATTCAATATATAGTTGAGATCTTCACCATTGCTCGCAATACGCGGCAATCCCAAAATCGGGTATGGTGGATCGTCCGGATGGATCGTCATCTTGATACCATTTGTCTCACATACCGCAGCAATTCCATTTAAAAAGTAGACTAGATTTTTACGTAAGCCCTCTCTTCCGATATGTTTATACGTATCAATACTGGCTTTTAAAGCATCTAGTTCCACATTTTTTTCTCCCGGAATTCCCATAAGGACAACATTTGCCAAACTATCTTTCTGTTGTTCGGAAATCTCAGCAAAACGTTCCGTTGCTCTTTTGACAATACTTTCTGAGTAGTCTTTTTCCGCAGATTCCCGTTTTAGAATGAAGATATCAAAAAGCGCCAGATCAATCCAGTCAAAATAGAGCGCCTTTGAGCCATCTGCCATCAATAGGTCTAGCTGCGTTCTAGTCCAATCAAGTACGGGCATAAAATTGTAACAGACTGTTTTAATACCGCATTCAGCAAGATTAGCGAGTGTCTGGTTATACTTAGCAATGTATTCATCAACCCGGGGTCCTTTGGTCTTAATTTCTTCATGAACCGTCACGCTCTCCACCACCGACCAAACCAGACCCGCATCTTCGATAATACGTTTTCGTTCCTGAATATCAGCGAGAGGCCACACCTCGCCATGAGGAATATGATGCAATGCTGTGACGATGCCTGTTGCCCCCGCCTGTTTAACATCCTGCAAGGATACTGGATCGTTGGGTCCATACCAACGCCATGTTTGTTCTAATTTATTCATCTCAAAGTTTCGTTATACACCACTCCATGCATTAAAACCACCGTCCACAAAGACCGTCTCACCAGTAACAAAGGCAGAGGCATCACTCAATAGATAGATTAAAGTTCCCTTCAGTTCCCGTGGATCCCCTAGTCGGTTATAAGGTGTTCCGCTCAGTATACGCTTGGTACGTTCGCTATAACTACCGTCAGGATTGATCAATAGATTTTTATTTTGCTTCGTCAGGAAGACACCCGGAGCAATAGCATTGACGCGAACCTGATCACCGTAACGTTGGGCAAGTTCGGTTGCCATCCATTTTGTATAACCATCAATACCGTGCTTGGCTACAGTATATCCTAATACGCGTGTAAAAGGCTGCCTTGCAGTCAAAGAAGAAATATTTACGATGACTCCTTTTCCGCTTTCCGCTATTACGCGGCCAATAATATGTGTTGGGATAATTGTACCATAGAGGTTTAACTCGATCGCTTTAATGGTATCCTGAATATTACTTGCAAATAGATCTTGGTCAGCACCTATGGTCGCGCCCGGAATATTTCCGCCCACAGCATTCACCAGACCATCTATTCGGCCCCACTTACCAAGGATTTCATCCTTTGCTCTGCTGACATCCTGTTCGTCCATGATATCTACTTCGACAAACATAGCCTCCCCGCCTAGGGATTCCACCTGCTGCACGCGTTCCGCTCCGATCTGCTCATTGCGTCCAAGGATAGCAACTTTTGCACTTGCTTCAGCTAGCGCTTCCACAAACGCTTCCCCCAGGATCCCTGTGCCACCTGTGATTACGACAACCTTATCTTTTAATGAAAATGGATTATTACTCATGTATTTCTATTTCAAATTGGTATTTATTCCCAATTTTATTGATAATAACCTTAATTACAAAAAAAAGTAATTGATTTAATTACGATAACGTTTTAGTTATTACAATTTATTTTTCAACTTCTTCCGTTGGATCATCATCAAACAGAATCCTTACTGAGGGAGTATAGGTATCATCATGCTGTCCTGACTTATTCGCCCAAAAGAAAGCGCATAAAAACACCAAAGCTAATAAGACACTACAACCGATTAGAATATACATGATTTCCATAACAACTATAGTTTATGACGTTTTGCATACCATCTTGTCATTAAGCTGGTAAATGAGATAATTGTAACTGTACTTATCGGCATCAGGATTGCGGCAAATAAAGGCGACATAATCCCCTGAATGGCAAAACTCAACCCGATTATATTATAGAGCAATGATATGCCAAAGCTCATATGGATTACCTTTACAGCATCTTTGCTGAAAGCAAAGAAATCCGATAATTTTGAAAATGATTCACCGTCTAAAATAGCATCACATCCAGGTGAAAAGTTATTGATATCATCACTGACAGCAATCCCCAGATCTGCTTTACGCAATGCTCCGGCGTCATTCAATCCGTCCCCGATCATACAGACATATTTACCCTCCTGCTGAAATTTCTGAATACGCCCCAATTTTTCCATTGGAGATTGGTTAAACATCAAGCATGCTTTCGAAGGAAAGATCAATTTTAATGCATCCAGGCGTCGGTCATTATCTCCGGATATCAGATGCAGGTCGTAGTTAGGTTTGAAATCTTCGATCAAAGCCGACAGTCCCGCTCTCCATGCCTGTTCCATCGTAAAATATCCTTTCAGCTCATCGTCGATACGTATGAATACGACAGACCCGTCAGTCTTGATATTTCCTATATTCAAAAAACTGGCGCTACCGACTTTGACGACCAGCCCTTCAATGACTGCTTCCATCCCTTTTCCCGGAAACTCTTTAAAATTTCGTACGGGGATATCTGAGCATACATCCAGCCATTTTACAATCTCTCGGCTCAAAGGATGACTAGAATTTCGACATACCGCATTGACCAGCTTTCTTTCATTTATGGTAAGTGTCCCCTCGAAATAAATGGAATTTGCTTTGGGCGAAGAAATAGTCCCTGTTTTGTCGAAAACGAGGGTATCTATTGTCGCCATCTGCTCGATTGCAGCAGTATTTTTCACATAGAATTTGTTTCGATCAAAAATACTTAATGCCGCAGAAAGGGTAAATGGAGAGCTCAACGCCAATGCGCAAGGACATGCGATAATCAGCACTGCCGTAAAAGCTCCCCAAGCCCTATTGGCACTTCCATCCACAACCCAATATAGGGCTGCTAAAAAAGCAATTGCCAATAAAACAACAGTAAAATATTTACTTATAAAGTTCACAAAAGTCTGAAAGTTCTTATCGTAATCTTTATAGTTTTCATTGTTCCATAATTTGGTCAGATAGGATTGTGATATTGGCTTTACCACCTCCAGTTCAATTGCCTCTCCTGTCTGACGGCCGCCAGCATAAATAATCTCGCCCAGGGTTTTACTGACCGGACTTGATTCGCCGGTCACAAAACTAAAGTCGATTGCCGCATCGCCTTTTAATAATATGGCGTCTGCCGGGATAATCTCATTGTTGCGCACAAGGATACGGTCTCCGATATGAATATCGGCCAGCTGCACAGGTTTGTCCCCCACTTCTGTAAGCACAGTAACAGCAACGGGGAAATAACTCCGATAATCCCGTTCGAAAGAAATATGGTAATAGGTCCGCTGCTGCACCCATTTTCCGATCAGGATAAAAAATACCAGACTACATAAAGTATCTGTAAAACCAGCGCCAGTCTGCGTTATTACTTCGAATGCCGAACGAAGAAATAGGACCAATATACCTAAGGCTAAAGGTACATCTAGGTTCAACCTTTTTTGTTTCAAACTGACGTAAGCAGACTTGAAGTAATCTGAAGCACAGTACAACAACACTGGAAGCCCGAAAGCTAAATTGATATAACCAAAAAAACTCGCATAGGCCTTTTCAAATGCACCCATCCCAAAGTAGTCCGGAAAACTAAATAACATCGAATTTCCGAAACAGAATCCTGCTACCGCAATCTTGGCAACCAAGGGGTTCAAGTTATTCTTATTCCCCTCCTTAACGACGTCCTGCAGTGTAATTTTGGGATCATAACCAATATTAACTAATAGATGCACCAAATCTTTGAGCGGAAGTAAAGTATGATTAAAAGTGATACTAGCCTGTTTTTTCATAAAGTCCACGCGGGACTGAAGCACGTTTGGGTTTAATTTATAGAGATTTTCCAACAGCCAAATACATGAGCTACAATGGATCGCAGGAATATAGAAAGTGATGACAGTCATCTTATCATCCTTAAAATCAACTAATTTTGCTGCAATCTGAGGTTCATCCAAATAAGAAAGATCCGCTTGCTTTTCTTTATTGGACTTTCCGGGATGCTGATTATAACGGTAGTATTGTTGCATTCCTCCATTCTGCAAAACCTGGTAAACCGTTTGGCATCCGAGGCAGCAAAAATCATGTTCATCGAGATGATAGCCCGTTACTTCGATTTTGTCTCCACAATGGAAACATTTCTCAATTTGTCGTACCTCTTCCTTTATTACCGCCATATTCCCAATTTAAATTGCTTCACTAAATAATTGTTTTTCTGTACGCAACTTGAGAAAACGTTGATCAAAAGCCATGCAGATATTTCGTAGAAAAGAGCGTCCAATAGCGGTACACCGAACCAGATCCCCCTCTATGCTGACCATGCCATCTTGGACCAAGGAAACCAGTTCTCCCTTAATTTCTTCATTTAGACACGCAGTTGGATCCAACCGCACTTCGCCTTTACACATCATATCCAGGATATAACGTCTTATGGCCAGATCTTCCGTATTGAGTATATGTCCTTTCACAACAGGCAATACTCCGGATGCGATCAGCTTATGATATTCTTCCACTGTTTTCACATTTTGTGCAAAACCGCCCCATGCATCGCTGATTGAAGATACGCCGATACCAATTAGCAGCGGAGTAAACCTGTCAGCATAGCCCATAAAATTTCGATGTAACCGTCGCTCCCGGAAAGCTAAATAAAGTTCATCTTCTTTTTTCGCAAAATGGTCCATCCCAATATCTGCATAACCTTGAGCCAGGATCAGCTTTTTCCCGAGATTATAAAGTGCTAGTTTGGCGGTACCTTTCGGCAGATCCGCCTCCGTATAATGCCGCTGTCCGGGTTTTAACCAAGGGACATGGGCATAGCTATAAAAAGATATCCGATCTGGCTTGAGCAGCATGGATTTTTCAATGGTATCTTGTACGGAGTCTTGGGTCTGCTTGGGCAATCCATAGATCAGATCGAAATTAATGGATTCAAAACCTATCTCTCGGGCATTCAGCATCACCGCTTCCACTTCTTCAAACGTCTGCTGTCTATTGATCATAAACTGCACCAAAGGATCAAAATCCTGTATCCCTAAGCTGAGACGACGAAATCCTAGATCGAAAAGAACCTGTAGGTGTTCGGTTGTGGTATTTGCAGGATGTGCCTCAAATGAAAAAGAATGATCTGCTGCCACATCGACATGCTCAAGAATCCCCTCTATCAATAATTTCAGGTTCTCGGGCTGAAAAAATGTCGGTGTACCACCGCCGAGGTGTATTTCAGCTACCGTGGGCCTTTCGCCTTTGAAAACAGCCCGATACATCCCCCACTCTTTCAGTAAAGCCTCGATATAGGGTCGTTCCACCTGATGATTTTTTGTGATCCGCGTATTACAGCCACAGTAGGTACAGAGACTTTCACAAAAAGGGAGGTGTATGTACAGGCTCAGCCCTTTATCTTTTGACTGAATAAAAGTATTGTACACCTGATCGACCCAAGCATCCGTGGAAAATGTTTTTTCGTCCCAAAATGGAACCGTTGGATAACTGGTGTAACGTGGTGCGGCAACATTATATTTTTGCACCAATTTCTCCATTGTGCTATCTTGTATACTCATTGAACATTATTTTTTGCACAGTCATTTAAACAACAGCATGCACTACCGACACATTTTCCCATACCCCAGAGATTGAGGTTTCGAACAGTCTGTTCTGCCAATCCTTTTGGGCTTTGATCCTCGAAAGGTGCATTTGCGATCTGAATGCTCAGATCTCCTGCCTTAACCAGATCGATATGGGATGTTTCTTTACTTCTTGTCATGATCTTATTGATCCCCAATTCCTTCAAATTAAGTAGCATTTTATCATCCAGAATATCTCCTCCGGAGATGACAACAGCATCCTTTCCGCGCGCATAATTTTGCGTTTCGGCATTTAATCCGTTTGAAATCAAAGTCAGATCATGCTGCTTGGCATTGGCCAATGCCCAAAACTCCTTTTCAAATGACCTCACATTATATACAACTACTTTCATTTTTGAATCCTACAATCAACCCTATATAGGTATAAGTTTATCCTAAAAACAAAAGTAAATCATAGCGTTGCCCAAAAACATGACACAAAACCATATTTGAAAATGATATCCATCACAATGATAAAAATGGGGCCTGCCCGATTACCCGGACAGGCCCCATTATGTATGAATACAAAGCATTACAAGCGTAAAGCCTAAAGACTATTCAGTTTATCCCCGTTACTGTTTCACATCTCGTAGATTTTTGATGGAGTTGATGTAAATCTTTCCCTTTTCCTTCGAGATCAGCTTTTCTTCTTTAAAGTCGGAAAGCATACGTGAAACCGTTTCATTTGCTGTCCCGGCTATGGAAGCAATTCCATCTCTGGTAATGTCGATTGAGCAGGTATTGACCTCATTGATATTAATTCCACTTTTTTCGGCGACACTGAGCAATGCATTGGCCACACGTTTGCGTACGGAATGGTACGCAAATCCCAACAATTGCTCTTCTTTTTCGCGGAGGTCCACAGAAAGCAATTTAATAAATTTACTCGCTATGGCAGGCTTTTTCCATAGGAGTTCCAAAAAGGCATCTTTAGGAACTAAAACGACTTCACTGGCTTCCACCGCTTCGGCATAATCTTCATAGTTTTCATTCAACAACACAGAAGCATAGCCAAAATAATTTCCTTCTATAAAAATCCCTGTTGATAATTCTCGTCCATCTTTATAGGATTTGTAACTGCGGATCTGTCCTGATTTGACATAATAGACATAAGTAGGTGAATCGTCCTTCTCAAAGATTGACTGTTTCTTTTTCACCGTTTTCACACGTGAATTAGCCAGCAATTCCTGTAATAATAAAACCTGCTCTTCTTCACTGAGGTTTAGCTCATGATCTTCGGTCGTATCAGCAGATAACTGCTCATGCTTTTTCAGGCGAACCTCAATCGCATTCATCAGTTCCACGTCATCAAAGGGTTTGGTCAGGTAATCATCGGCCCCCATCTCCATTGCTTTACGCATATCTGCACGTTCGGCTTTGGCGGTTAGAAAAATAAAAGGAATTTTTGAAGTGCTTTCTATTTTGCTCAGCATAAACAGTACTCCATAACCATCCAATTCAGGCATCATGATATCACATAAGATCAAATCAGGAATATGTCTGGTGGCCAAATCAACACCCATCCGCCCATTCTCCGCCACGATTACATCATACCGTCCGGTCAACTCCAAAATTTCTGTTGTCCCCTCTCTAATGTCAATATTATCTTCAATGATTAGAATTGTCTTTTTATTTTTCATTCCTAACATAATTATTCATTCCTGTTTATCTTCAATGGCTTCCCTAATGCCTTGCATTTATTTCATAAGTTCATTCGTAAAGATTTTCTCTACGGGCAAGCCGAAGCTTACACCTATTCAAAACTAACCTTGAATGATGTTCCTTTATGCACCTCAGATACAAACTCCATTTTTCCCTGCATAAGTTCAATATATCTTTTCACAATATTCAGCCCCAGTCCGGTACCTGGGATATTTCCGGTATTATGTGCTCTGAAAAAAGGCTCGAACAAATGCACCTGGTCCTCTTCAGGAATACCAATACCGTTATCCTTGACAGAAATTGAACAGCCATTCTCATCGATGCAGGTCGTAAATTCAATTAAAGTATCTTCCCCTGAATATTTTATGGCATTGGAAATCAAATTCACCAACGCATTTTTCAACAGATTCTGATCCAGAGAAAAATGTCCAATCTCACCTGTATGCTGATAGACAATATGCTGATTTTTCTTGCATATCAATTGCATTTCCTCCGTAATTTCCTCTGCCAGTTCAACCAGGTTGATATACTGTTTATTCATGACCACGATACCTGCTTCTAATTTTTCTAGCGAGAGAAAATCATTCAAAATACTGGTCAGGAGTTGTACAGCTCCCTTAATCTTATTGGTATGTTTAATGATGCTCGCTTTGTCATCGGGACGGTCCGCATATTTTTCAATCAACGAAGCCGACAGTTGAACAGAACTCAACGGAGTGCGGAACTCATGTGACGCCATGGAGACAAAACGGGATTTAAGCTGGTTAAGTTCAATCTCTTTCTCCAAAGATTTAGAAACTTCTGCCTTTGCTTTTTCCAGCTCCGAAACCATCGATATCAGATCACGTGTCCGCTCACTGACTTTATGTTCCAGTTCGGCAGCATGCTGTTTGAGCATATCTTCGGCAGCCTTTTCACGCGAAAGATCGTGGATAAAACCGGTAAAAATATTTTTGTCTTTCAGCCATACTTCACTGACCGCCAACCGAAACGGAAATGTTTTCCCGTTCTTCTTCAGTCCCATCACCTCCCGGCCGATCCCAATAATTTTCTTATGGCCAGTCGTTTGATAATTATGGATATAATTATCGTGATTACCCCGATCAGGTTCAGGCATTAACATCGAAACATTATGCCCGATAACTTCTTCAGCGTTATACCCGAACAATTCTAAGGCAGCAGGGTTAATGCTTTCCACATTTCCCCTGTTGTCAATGGTAATAATCCCATCAATTGCGTGGTCTATTATGGCTGCTAAAAGTCTTCCGCCTTCCATGATCATCGCTATTTCACCAATTTTTTGTATTTAATACGATGTGGAGTTACATCACCCAGGCGTTTTTTACGGTTCTCCTCATATTCCGTATAGTTGCCCTCAAAGAAATACACCTGTGAATCACCTTCAAAAGCTAGAATATGCGTACAGATACGGTCCAAAAACCATCTATCGTGAGAAATCACCACAGCGCAGCCCCCGAAATTCTCCAGACCTTCTTCGAGTGCACGTAAAGTATTTACGTCAATATCATTGGTCGGCTCATCGAGTAGCAGTACATTCGAGCCCTCTTTCAACGTGATTGCCAGATGGACGCGATTACGCTCTCCACCAGAAAGTACACCGACTTTCTTTTGCTGATCGGCTCCGTTAAAGTTGAATTTGGAGACATAAGCCCTGGAGTTTACGGAGCGATTGCCTAAGATCATATTATCATTACCACCGGTGATATTTTCCCAAACGGATTTTTCAGGATCAAGGTCATGATGCATCTGATCAACATAACCTAACTTGACGGTCTCCCCTACTTTAAACGAACCGGTATCCGGTGTTTCCTGTCCTGTGATCAGGCGGAATAAAGTCGTTTTACCAGCACCATTTGGCCCGATGATTCCCACAATACCCGCAGGTGGCAACATGAAACTTAAATTCTCAAATAAGATACGGTCACCATAAGCTTTGGAAATATTGGTAGCCTCAATCACTGAGTTACCAAGACGTGGTCCCGGCGGAATAAACAGTTCCAATTTTTCTTCCCGCTCTTTGGTTTCCTCAGAAGCTAATTTTTCATAGTTATGAAGACGGGCTTTGGATTTGGCATGACGGGCTTTGGGAGCCATACGCACCCATTCCAACTCGCGCTCCAATGTTTTTTGACGTTTGGTTTCTTGTTTCTCTTCCTGTGCCAAACGTTTTGCTTTTTGATCCAACCAGGAAGAATAATTCCCTTTCCAAGGAATACCCTCGCCACGATCCAGTTCTAAAATCCATCCAGCTACATTATCCAGGAAGTAACGGTCGTGGGTAACGGCGATAACAGTTCCTTTATATTGTTTCAGGTGTTGCTCCAACCAGTCGATAGACTCCGCGTCCAAGTGGTTGGTTGGCTCATCAAGCAATAATACATCTGGTTCCTGTAATAATAAGCGACATAATGCTACCCGTCGTCGCTCACCACCTGACAAATTGGCAATTTTGGCATCCGGTTCTGGACAGCGTAAAGCATCCATTGCTCTTTCCAGTTTGGAATCAATTTCCCAGGCATTTGTTGCATCAATTTTATCTTGTAGTTCGCCTTGTCTTGCCAACAATTTATCCATTTCATCCGGATTTTCGTAGACCTCAGGCAAGCCGAATTTCTCATTGATTTCCTCGTATTCTTTTAATATTGCTGTAATTTCAGCAACACCTTCCTGCACAACTTCAAGAACGGTCTTTTCGAGATCCAATTGGGGTTCCTGTGCCAAATATCCCACAGAATAACCCGGAGAAAATACAACTTCGCCCTGATAAGATTTGTCCAAACCCGCGATAATTTTCAATAATGAAGATTTTCCGGATCCGTTCAGACCGATTACTCCGATCTTGGCACCGTAGAAAAAAGATAAATAAATATTTTTTAGAACTTGTTTTTGAGGCGGATAGATTTTGTTAACTCCCGCCATCGAAAAAATAATCTTCTCGTCTGACATAAAATTTTAAAAAATTGGAAAACTCTTGTTATATTAACATACAAATGTAAACTTTTATACTGACATTTTGGACGTATAATGGTCATGGCTTAATTGTTGATGACATTATTTAAAATAATTTTAAGGTTTGAAATGTAGAATTTACTACATTTATATATCCTTAATATAAAACAGAAAGGTATTCAATGGAAGCAAAATTTTCACCGCGCGTAAAGGATGTCATATCGTACAGTAGAGAGGAAGCTTTGAGATTGCGTCACGATTATATAGGCACAGAGCATTTGTTGCTCGGCTTGATTCGTGAGGGCGATGGAATGGCGATCAAAATCCTTAAAAACATAGGCATTGACACAACTGCCCTACGTCAATCTGTGGAAGACGCAGTGAAGGGGGCATCTGTATCACGTGCACCTATTGGCAACATGCCATTAACTAAACAAGCTGAAAAAGTTCTGAAAATCACTTATTTGGAAGCTAAGATTTTCAAATCAGATATTATTGGGACCGAGCACCTATTATTGGCTATCTTACGGGATGAAGATAATATCGCTTCGCAGATTTTACAGCAATATAATGTGACCTATGACATCTTCAAATCTGAAGTTGAGCAAAATAGAACCACCATCAAGGATGAAGCTCCGGGCTCACCAACAGGTGATGATGATTTTGCCGAAGATGATCAATATATCCAACCTAAAAAAGTGTCGGATATCAAATCCAAAACGCCTGTATTGGACAACTTTGGCCGAGATCTAACCAAAGCTGCTGAGGAAGGTCGATTGGATCCTATTGTAGGTCGTGAGAAAGAAATCGAACGTGTATCACAGATTTTATCACGTCGTAAAAAGAATAACCCGTTATTGATCGGTGAGCCTGGAGTAGGTAAATCGGCTATAGCTGAGGGATTGGCCTTACGTATTGTGCAACGCAAGGTATCACGTGTCTTGTTCAACAAACGTGTGGTAACCTTGGATCTAGCGTCTTTGGTTGCGGGCACAAAATATCGTGGTCAGTTTGAGGAGCGCATGAAAGCAGTCATGAATGAACTGGAAAAATCACCGGATGTGATCTTGTTTATCGACGAAATCCATACCATTGTTGGTGCTGGTGGTGCTTCAGGTTCTTTGGATGCTTCCAATATGTTCAAACCAGCCTTGGCAAGAGGAGAAATACAATGCATCGGTGCAACGACACTGGACGAATATCGTCAATATATTGAGAAAGATGGCGCTTTAGACCGTCGTTTCCAACGTGTGACTATCGAACCGGCTACACATGATGAAACCGTAGAGATCTTGAATCGTATCAAGGAGAAATATGAGGATCACCACAATGTGACCTATACGCCAGAAGCGATCGAAGCCTGTGTATCATTGACAACACGTTATATCACGGATCGTTTCTTACCGGATAAAGCTATTGATGCATTGGACGAAGCGGGCTCACGTGTACACTTGAACAATATCCATGTTCCGCAATCCATTATTGACATCGAGAATAAAATCGAGGAAGTCAAATTGGAGAAAAATAAAGTTGTTCGTAGTCAAAAATACGAGGAGGCTGCAAAACTACGAGATACAGAGAAAAAGCTTATTGATGAGTTAGAGAAAGAGAAGATTGCATGGGAAGAAGAAACCAAATCTAAGCGATACACTGTTTCCGAAGAGAATGTAGCGGAAGTTGTGGCCATGATGACTGGTATCCCAGTGCAACGCGTCAGCCAATCCGATAGCCAAAAGCTGTTGAATATGGGTGAGTTGATGAAGGGACGGATCATCGGTCAGGACGATGCTGTTGGCAAACTGGTTAAAGCCATCCAACGGACACGTGCCGGATTGAAAGATCCTAAAAAACCCATCGGCTCCTTTATCTTCTTAGGGCCTACAGGTGTTGGTAAAACAGAATTGGCAAAAGAGTTAGCTCGATTTATGTTTGACACCGAAGACGCGTTGATCCAAATTGACATGAGTGAGTACATGGAGAAATTTGCTGTGTCACGTCTAGTTGGAGCGCCTCCGGGATATGTAGGTTATGAAGAAGGTGGACAATTGACTGAGAAAGTACGCCGGAAACCTTATGCGGTAGTACTTTTGGATGAGATTGAGAAGGCACATCCGGATGTATTCAACTTGTTACTACAAGTCTTAGATGAAGGTCAGTTGACCGATAGCCTAGGACGTAAGGTAGACTTCCGTAATACGATTGTCATCATGACTTCTAACATCGGAGCACGCCAGTTGAAAGAGTTTGGTCAGGGTGTAGGTTTCACCACAGCAGCAAAATCGCAGCAATCAGATGCCCATTCACGTGGAGTAATTGAAACTGCGTTAAAAAGAGCTTTTGCTCCTGAGTTTTTGAACCGTATTGACGATGTTATTGTTTTCAATTCGTTGACAAAAGAAAATATCTTCAAGATCATTGATATTGAATTGAAATCATTGTTCAAACGAATCGCAGATTTAGGTTATACAATTAACCTGACCGAAGAGGCAAAAGATTTCATTGCTGATAAAGGCTATGATAGTAATTTTGGTGCACGTCCATTAAAACGGGCAATTCAAAAATATTTGGAAGATCCAATTGCAGAAGAAATCCTCAAAGGCAATGTACAGACAGGTTCAGTTTTAACGGTGAGCATCAATCCGGAAACCAAAGATATTGAGGTTTCTAGCTCAGATCCGAAGTCTTCAAAAGATACAGCGGAGAAATAATCACCTGCTGTCGGAAAATAATTTCAAGAAAATGCACCATTATGGTGCATTTTTTGTTATAAAGAAGGTTGATGTTAAACTTTCGCAGAATTTTATCGTCCTATAATAAAAAATGTCACAAACAACACATACGATATGAAAAGACTTTTATTCGCAGCTTTACTTGGAACCGCAACTTTGGTTTCATTCTCTTCTTGTACAAAGGAGTATATTACACAAGAGGCTATTAATCCCGGCCAGTCGTTTATTTATACGGTTAAACCAAATGAATGGGGATCCGATGACAATAAAAGGATAATACATAAGGTAAATCTACCGGAACTTACCAAATATTATGTTGACCAAGGAAATGTTTCTGTTCACATGAGTTTAAACAAAGAAGCTTCGTACAAAATTTTACCGGCTTCCTTTGCGTTCAATGATGGCAGAGAAACTAATCCAGTTAGCTTCCATGTTGATTATAAAGTTGGAGAAGTCTCAATAATTGGTGAAGATCCAACGAATGATTTTACCGTTAATCCGCCAACTCAGGACATCATTGTAAAAATTATAATTTCGGAAACTGATTACGTAGAGTAAATAAAAAAGCCTCAGAAAATATATTCTGAGGCTTTATTTTTCTCGCTTCTTTTCCTAGTACGGACCTATCACATCCTACTACTCGCCCTTTAACAACAGCTCCGCATGCTCTACCGCAGCATCTGTCGGATTTGCTCCGCTCAGCATCTGTGCGATCTCTTTTACCCTACCTGCTTGGTCTAACCGAACAATATTTGATATGGTGCGATTAGCTTGGTCTTCTTTATATACCTTAAAGTGTGCAGCACCTTTTGAGGCTATCTGCGGTAAATGGGAAATAGCGATCACCTGCATATTTTCGGCAAGATTTTCCATGACTTCACCTACACGTAAAGCCACCTCACCCGAAATTCCGGTATCGATCTCATCAAAAACTATCGTCGGCAAAGCCGAAGTTTTAGCAACCAACGACTTTATCGCCAGCATCACACGGGACAGCTCGCCTCCGGAGGCTACCCGATGGATGGACTGCAAGTCCTGCCCTTTATTAGCTGAAAATAGAAACTGGATTGTGTCTATTCCAGATTCACGCATCTCACCATCTTTTAATGGCTCCAATACGATCTGAAGTACCGCATTTGGCATACCAACATTCGACAGTGTATTTTGCACATCTTTAGCAATCCTATCCAGCACTAATTTGCGGGCCTCCGAAAGTTCCTTCGCATTCCGCAGTGCAAGCGCTAACTTCGCTACAACCTCAGCTTCCAACCGTTCCAATTGTTCATCGGAAGAATTAATGGCCAATAGTTTTGCCTCCAGGTCATCTCTGAGTCGAATAAGCTCCTCAACAGAATCAACATGATGCTTTTTCTGTAGTGAATAAAGTAAGCTCAATCGTTCATTCACCTCCAATAAGGTTCCTTCATCCAATTGCGTATCTTCTTCGAGTGAGGCCAATTCTGCGGCAACATCTTTCAATTCAATCAATGTGCTTTTCAATCGCGCAGAAAGATCAGACGCTTCTGGTAGAAACGAAGAGATCCCTTCCACCTGTGTCATTGTATCTTTTAATTGGGTCAATATTGCGGTATCCTCGTTTTCCAACAAATGCGAGGCCGCATTTAGAGCCCGTTTGATATCCTCTGCATTTTCCAGCTGACGTTGCTGCTGCTCGAGTGCCGCCTGTTCTTCGGCAACCAGTTTTGCTCCATCCAGTTCATCAAACTGAAACTGAAAATAATCCAATTCCATTGCAGCCTTCTTTACCGCCTCTTTTAGTTCTTCTAGCTCCCGCTTAGCCTTTTTATAGGCCGTATAACTTTCCTTATAGCTTTGTTTCAATGCAAATGACCCCGCTACACTGTCAACAACCAAAAACTGAAACTCCTCCGTATTGACCTGCAAAGTCGCATGTTGTGAATGTACATCGATCAACTGTTCGCCCAATTGCTTTAATATCGCCAATGTAACCGGCGAATCATTGACAAAAGCACGGGATTTACCGTCTGGTGTTATTTCCCTTCGGATAATAGTATGATCCGCATAATCGAGGTCATTTTGCTCAAAGAAGCCATTTAATTGATAAGCACCAATGTTAAATTCCCCCTCAATCACACATTTTTTTGATGGGTCAAAAAAATGCTTTCCCTCTGCCCTGTTGCCCAAAATCAGGGAAAGTGCCCCCATGATAATGGATTTACCCGCTCCAGTCTCCCCAGTAATCATATTCAACCCTTTATCAAATTGGATTTCCAACACATTGATCAGGGCATAATTCTTAATATGTAAGGTATCTAGCATATTCTTGAAGGTCTATTTTACAGTTGAGAGGAAAAAACCGTTCCTCAATCGGATTGTGTCGTATTTTTTATAATCCTTTCTTTAGTAGGTAATTTACCTAAAACTCTACCGATTTCAATACATTTTGTTCCAAAAAATAATATCGGTTTTGAATATTATCTTTTTCAAGCTATTCAACAACGCTAAATACTAAAAATAATATCAAAATTCCAAATAAAAAACTAATTTTTGTAGCCAAAACATTCAAGCTTTTATAAATAGTTTATAGGGCTATCATTTGTAAGACTATTCAAATCCGTTCCTTTGATACGATCTATGAATATTCAGCCGGAGCAGATCAAGTTGTGGGCAGTATACAGACGAGCTGCATCTTTTGACAATACCATGTTTACAGGTGACAAAATAATGTCTTCGGGTTATGATGTGAGCATGAATAAATCACTATTTTTACAGCATGCAAGATTACAGTGCTACTCTCAAAAAATACATGCCTGAAGAAGCCGCTCCGATTATATCCAATTGGATAAATCATACCGCATGCTTATTTAAGATTTCCCGTTCCAGAAGCAGCAAACTGGGGGATTATCGTGCGCCATTTAGAGGCAGTCCGCACCGCATCTCGGTGAATCACGATCTGAATCCTTATTCTTTCTTGATCACGACTATACATGAATTTGCGCATCTCCAGACCTGGAACAAACATCAACACCGTGTCAAACCACATGGGACTGAATGGAAAAAACATTTTAAGGAGTTAATGGATCCTTTTTTAAAACTCAATATTTTCCCAAACGATATCAATAGCGCAATCCATAGTTACATGGAAAATCCAGCGGCATCGAGCTGTACGGATCTTCATTTGTTCCGTACATTGAAAGCCTATGACGAGACCAAAAGTAAGGCACTTACAGTAGAAGCATTGGAAGATGGACATTTTTTTAAATTAAAGAATGGGCGGTCATTTCAGCGGATTGAAAAAATAAGGAAACGCTATAAATGTATGGAGTTATCCAGCAAACGCATGTACTTATTCAATCCAATTGCAGAGGTATTTCCGCTAGAACAATGATTTTTAACAAATACATTCATTATATTTTTATCTTTGCTAACTTAGGAAACAATTAAAGAGAGCTTTTATGTTACACTTACACTCGACAATAGCAATTGTCTTATTGCTGGCCCTGGTGATATCTATTGTGATCACCTTAATGAACTATTTAGGCAACAAACCTTACAACCGTAAAATTGCCTTATTAGGTTTTATCGTATCGCATATCCAATTATTGGTAGGATTGATCTTATACTTTTATTTGAAGTATCCATCGATGATCTCTGGCGCCGTGATGAAAGATCCAACATTGCGTTTAAAAATCATTGAGCACCCGTTAACAATGATCATCGCTATTATATTGATTACCATCGGTTACTCAAAAGCTAAAAAGATGGAAAATTCAAGAAAAGCAAATCAAACTGTTGTGGTTTTCTATATCATCGGTTTGATTTTAATGCTTGCTCGTATTCCATGGGGCACTTGGTCATTATTCGCATAATCTAAACAGCATTTATAGCGAAAAGGCATCAATTTTTCAATTGATGCCTTTTTTAGTTTCTTTACTAGACAATGCTTTAATACCAATACGATCTCCTCGCCTTTTTCCTATATTCAGGCCTTTTTAGCAAAGCATTTCACTCTATAGAACATCTTACCCAACTGAATATACTTTGTACCTTGCAACTGCTTATTAAAACAAAACATCAGCGCATAAAAAAGCCCCAGTAAAAACTGAGGCTTTTAATATCTTAAATGACCCTAAATTAGTCACGGTTTTTTCCAAATCCCAAAATTCCGAAAACAGTTTTAAATGCGATAAGTGTACCTATGATCAATGAGATATTTGCTATCGCGGAGAACAAGAATGTTTGTTGTCCCATTGCAGTACATACATCCGGTACAAAACGGATAAATGTGCCGATTAAACCTAAAGCGATAGCTACTACCAATGTTTTGTAGTAATGAGTTTGATTCGCATTATTATCAGTTGTCTTTGGAGCTCTTGGTTGTACAGTTTCTGCCATTTCTATTTCGATTTTATTCGATACAAATGTACAAAATATTCTATGTTTGAAAAATAAAATTGAAAAAACCAATAATGATTGAAATTCCACAGGTAAAAGACTGCTGCTCTTCGTTTTTTTGATGATACTTGTACAGGCTTTCTATAGTTAAATGCCCTCATTATAAACTTGGTCACTATCATTAACTATACTGCTAATAATGGCTTAAAATTTATTTGAAAGTAGTATACTCCTGTCTACTATTCCTTTCAGCAATAACAGGTACTTATAATGTATGTTTTTCGATGGACATTGAATAAACTCAATTTATCTATTCTACGCTGTCCTTACTCACAAAACTATCCAATTCTTTGTTCAGCTCATCCAACAGCTGTTGCTCCGTAGGTAGATAAAGCTCGTACTGACTGGCAACAATCTGTTTTTGTCCCTCGGGGAGGGTAAATTTTACTACCGCATCATTTTTATTCGCACAGAGCAAGATGCCAATCGTGGGATGCTCATGCGGGAGCTTTTCAATACGATCGTAGTAATTAACATACATTTGCAACTGACCAATGTCCTGATGGGTTAATTTGTGGGTCTTGATTTCAATAATCACAAAACTTTGCAATAAACGGTTGTAAAAGACTAAATCCACAAAGAACTCATCGCCTTCGATATGTATACGTTTTTGGCGGGCAACAAAAGAAAAGCCATTCCCCAGCTCCAGTAAAAACTCCTGAAGATGGGTAATAATTGCACCCTCAAGATCTTTTTCATAGTAGGCACTTTCTCGCTTCAGCCCCAAAAACTCCAGTACCATTGGATCTTTGATAATCTCTTTTGCATCGGAGGGCATCTTTTCCTTTTTTGCCACAGCCAATACACTTTCCTTATCGTTGCTAAGCAGCAGACGTTCATATAAATTACTAAAAACCTGTCTTTCCAGCTGCCGTGATGTCCAGTTATTTTTGATGGTTTCAGCCATATAGAATTCTCGTTGTTCGTCCAAGTCAAGCCGCATCAACAACCTATATTGTGTCCAGCTCAATTGCGAACGCAGTGCATTCGCAATTGGAAAAACACGATAAAACTGTCTAAACAACTCAATCTGCCTTCGCGAGAATCCGCTACCAAATTCAGGTTCTAACGCTTTGGCTAGATACTTTGTAAGATATTTTCCATAATCAGCCCTATCCTTTCCTTGCTGTTCTTCTTCAAAGATACGCTTACCGATATGCCAGTACATCAAAGTGCGCTGATGGTCGACAGCACGAATGGCATTGTCTTTGGACTGGGAAATAATCGCTTTTATATCGGATACTAAAGTTTGGTCTGTTGTCATAGTTCCTTATTTAAATTGGTACTGACTTTAGAATAGTACAAAGATAACTAAACATAAAAATAATTACTAAATATTTTAGTAATTATTTTTATATAGATCAATTTATAGCATCCGATTTTAAGTCCGCCCCCCTTCACAACTATCCTTCATAAAGACCAAACTTATTTATTTAGATACTCAAGCGCTTTTTCCATTACCTCATCCCTACCTTCTCGAATTCCTTTGATACTTGGTTTGACAATCTCATCAATTTTAATGCCTACACGTTGGGTTTCACGCTGATCGGGATAATATACCCCCAGCCCTGAAAGCATTGTCCGCTGATTGCCCGGTAGATCAATGTAACTGACATTTCCATCAGCACCTGCTGTCTGTGACCCGAAAACCCTAACATTGGCAGCTGCCTGATAAGCCATCACATGATATTCCGCAGAACTCTGTGTATCTTCATTAACGAGAATAGCCACTTTACCCTGATAACATTCATTGGTATTCTCCCCAACTTGTAATGGACTGCTCATTACAAAAGTGCCGGGATGTTGAAGACTGGTACTGGAAAAACGGACGAAATCAGTAGGCTTGGTTAACAACAAGGGACTAAGCTTGAATACTAAAAAATCACCGGGGTAGTTGCGATCATCAATCAAGACGCCTTTTACCTTACTCCAGTTTGCCATATTTTCAGTGATCATTTTACCCCGCAGCAAACTGTGATTGATATACAGGATATTATTATCCAGCATTTTAAAGGCAACGGTATCTTTTGGCACAGGTTTAATTTGCATAGAAGGCACCGCAGCAATATCTACTGTAAGCGGTTGGCCATCGCGCATTAGTTCACAGCGTACAATCTTGCGATTGCTTGTCACAAGCCGTCTCGCCAGATCACGGTTGGCAACAGCTTCATTCGGTGTACTCATGTAAGCCCAAAGCGAATCTCTAATTTCTTCGATCTTTTTATGTTCTTTACTTAGGATAACATCCCCAATCCTAAGTTTAGCTCCGGTGTTTCCGCTATCAAAAACTTTAGTTACCACGGCTTGTCCTTCAATCATTCGGATCTCTACAGGCATTCGGTACTTGCCATAAAAATTTATCAGCCCCTTGGGCATGCTCCAGAGTCCGGTATGCGCATCTTTAACGCGGGATACCATCTTGAGAAGAGAAAGACCATAAGAAATGTCATCTCGACTAAGGATCATTTCTGGCACAGCGGTCTCTAAAACCACATCCCATTTCGGATCCGTCAAATGTTTATAAGGGGAAAAATATTCGATCATATTCCAAAAGCGAAAGAGCGCCAATAAGCGGAATCCCGCATCTGCAGAAAATACATTTTCATATTTTTTTTCATTCTTGAAAACAACATTGCCGACATCTTCAGCAAAACCAAAATAATGATGTTGATCAAAATTACTGTAGCGAACGCTTTTTAATTTATTTTTGATATCATCGTTAAAAGGGAGACCGTCAATCCAACTATAATCAACTTCGTGGACAACGTTTTCAAGCTGCGGCTTGGCATAATTGACCGTGGTACCTAGACTATCTAACAGCGCGGCATAATGTGCCTCAACAGATTTATTATCCTTTGCCATAATAATAGCGTGAATGGACTTAAATGCCTGCTGATCCCAATCATATTTTCCTTGGGCCACAGCCGGATGTCTATATTTCAGAAAACCCCATATTCTTCCCAAATCCACTAAGCGTTGATCAAGCTCTGGAGTACTATTAAAATCAGAGATTCCCGAACTTGCAGGTTCACTGATTCCTTTTGCGAATGGCACAAATAGTCCGGCTTCCCTGGTAATATCTTTACCATCTACAGTAATGAGCACATCATCAACCCACATCTTGCCTACTCCAGAAAGAAAAAATGCAATGGATATCCCTTCGGTCTGGCTTGGCATCAATTTGGTCTTCACCTTAATATTTTCCCAGTTTTTTGTCCCGCTAATTTGGCGATTGGCCATATTGTCGAAAAAGACTTTGGGATCTATCCGCAACATCATCGACACATAAGATCCCGCGATAACATTCTCGCGCTTGATCATCGCAGACACTTCAATGGAATCACCCTTTAAATTTGAAGGCAACCACATCATAATCCCTCCGAAAGCGCTGTTCCCTTTTGTACTTTCAATCCGGAGTGCGCCTTTTGCACTATAATACGTATCGTGATCTATACTACTCTTAAAAGCTGTCGTGTCACCGATCTTGTACCAGGGATTAGTAATCGGTTGATCAAATGAAAAGTTAAAATTTTGTTGACTGAACAGAGGAGTACTTATCGTTGTTAGCAAAACAACAAGGAAAATAAATAGGCGATTAGATTTCATAATTGAAAATTTCCATTAAATTAACCATTTAATGAATTATTAACAAAACTTTTCACAATAACTTTTTTCTGCTTTTCCCGGCATACTTTTAAATTTCACCCTCATTATAAAAAAGGACAGGAAACTCACGACAATTTACTTTTAATCTATCATAAAGTTTGGCTAACTTCACTGACAAGAAGATGAATATCTTCTACTTCTGTTCAATAGCGGCTACGATTTACTGAACTCCTTGCTAAAAATCCAACTGATTTTATCCTCGCTTATAAGGAGATAAAGATGATTTGCAAAATCAATTGGATGGATGAAAATTATAAAAAATGTCAATGACTGCTTTTAAATTAAAATATCCTATCATATTGATCCATGGTACAGCAGCTGGAGATAACAGTTTGTTTTGGGGACGAATTCCTAAGACGCTCAAAGAAAACAATATCCCTTTTTATTATGGCAAGACAGACGGTTGGGGCACTATTGCAAATAATGCTCAGATGCTGAAAAGAAATTTGTCAGATCTTGCAGAAAAAATAGGTGTTAATAAATTTAATCTAATCGCGCATTCCAAAGGCGGAATAGATGCCCGCCATTTTATCTCAAAACTAGAGGGGCATCAAATGGTAGCATCCTTAAGTACCCTATCTACACCGCACTTAGGCACGCCAATAGCAGATTATCTAATGGAAAAATATCTATGGGAAGATTCCGTCACCAAAAAACTGATCCAACGTATTTCTTTCTTATTTGGTGGTCAATCACCCGCCCCTTTCGAGTTAATCCGAGATCTCAGTGTAAAGAAAATGCATGCTTTCAACCAGCTCACTCCTAATATGCACAATGTATTTTATCAGAGCTTTGCTTCAACAATGAATAAGCCACAGGACGATTTATTGTATGCATGGAGTTTTAAATATCTGACACGACTGGTAGGTGAAAATGACGGAATGGTTCCACTAGAAAGTACTATCTGGGGAGCCAACTTTAAACATGTACGCGCTTCGCAAGGTATTTCGCATGCTGGTATTACTGATATCACCCGTAAAAATATGGGAGATGTACATATACCACAAATCTATTTAGACATTATTAGTGGATTAGGGGCATTGGGATTATAGCTATCGAAAAAATAACCATAACTTAGCATGTAAAGCCATATTAAAATATTGACCAACAAAAATATGAAAAGATATCTCTTGCTGTTTCTGTTCTTAATCGCAAAAAAATAATAGGCCAAACGAAGGCTGACTGTATCACCAAAATTCAATATAACGATTAACAAATGTATACACTATACGTTCTAATTTTCTTAATATGGTTTTGCATCCCAGGCTTATTCATCTATTTAATATATTGGATCCTAAAAAAGTCTGGTCGTAAAAAGTTGGGGACTATTGTCTCGATTGTTTTAGCCTTGCCTTTTTTTATATTCACACTATACTTATTAGTTGATGATCTATTATTCTCTAAATCTGATGCAAGAAAACTACTCAGCGAACATCAGATCACGCTAAATGATGATTTTAAAATTATTTCCAACCAAAGTGGCGGCTTAAGAGATTACACACATCAATTTGCACTATCTATTTCAGAAAAAGACAAACAATCTTTTATCGATCAACGAATCTGGAGTAAAAAAATGGATGAAAGAATAGAAGTTCATACCTCTGCGGTAGACAGATACGAAGGTGACACGCTACGCAATAATTATCACGACAATGATTCCTATATTTATTCCATGTATCGTCCTAATGGCAAAGGCATCGTTCCGACATTTATAACGATTCGTGTGTCAAAGAGTAAAAATACATTGACATACGAAGAGATCTTAGACTAGTTACAACACAGAGCCGTTCAAATCTCCCGTCGCTTTGTTTTTAAATATTTGACCACTACATTTTGTTGCTTCATACTTCACTGCAGGCAAAATATGAAGCAACAAACAGGTTAGCCATTCAACATCTTGACGGCTAGTATATGTTTACATAACCCTCTTTTCCCCTGATGATTGGTAAACCAATTGCAGGTACACCGAAACTTATCTTCTTGAATGATCACAGTATGCTGTACACCTGACCCGTCAACTCTGGCTTCAATATAATCCGCCGTATTCTTGATAAATTGCACACCTGCCGTCGCAACTAGTTTTTTCGCATTTTTTAACCGTGGATTCAAGGCCAGAATACGTTCCATCTTAAACGGTAACCTTCTATAGTAATGCTGATGATTATGTAGATCATAACCTAACAGCCCGATAGATGATAATGAAGCCGATAGGGTGTCCATCGTATCAAAGTCCACATCATGCTCTATGGAAAGCATTGTTGGATCAAATAACTCGTTGGATTTGAGTAGTCCGTTAACAGCATGGATCCATTCATCAGGCACGGCCTTAACCATATTTTCTAGTACATTACCCTCGCCCGAAAATCCGCGATAACTATCTGGTGACAAGGCAAGCGTCAGTCTCATTTTACCAAAGTCGGCTACAAACGCTGCGCTTTCACCTCCCTTTTCCTGATAAACAAGTAATCTATCTGCATATGTCAGCAATCCCTCCAATAAACGCAATCGCTGTATACCGCCAATACGTACCGCATCTCCTGTACTTATAGGCGAAAACACAAATCGGTTAGCCCTTTTTGTTAGATAGAACTCCCCTTTCACATTCCCTTTTGGAATGCCCTGAAACAATTGGATAAGTTGAATTTTATTTAACTCAAACTGTAGTTCCATGCCGGCTAGATAGAGTTGGACGGAAGTCAAACCTTTAATCCAACGTGGCGGCAAAGTCACTTTCTTTTCAGTCACCTTGGTTTTATCAGTACTAATGGCAACTTCATTGCTACCTACCCCCAACACCATCTTTTCGGTCTTCTTGACAGCATTTAATGCATTGAGCATAGGTTCATTGAAATCCACATTGGTTGTTCCACTCGCGATAAACTCGCCATCAATAGCTTCCTCCAATAGATCCAGACGTGCATAAACACCGTTACAGGAAGAAAAGCCCTCGAAACGAATCTGATTGCTACCGGCTGAAACAATCGGATCCCGTAGACTCGGAGGTACAGGTCCGAAGCTCGATCGCACAACTTTCGACAGGGTCAACAAACATTTCGAAGTCAGTAAAGGATCGGTAAGGCTCCCCCAAAAGAAACAGGGCACATTGGCGACTTCTGCCAGTTCCGACTGATGCGCCAATACTAATTGCTGTATGCCCGATTGCTGGGTCAGTTGTGAATTTCTTGCGTAGCTAATCGCTAAATCTTGCTCGGCCATATTGTTATTTTCTTATTTTTTTCAAAATAGGTTGTAAACTCTTATATATTTCCAGTTTCCCTAAAACCTGTTGCAGACCTTCTGGAAAATTGTACTGCTCCTTGTTCATTAAATCGTAATAATATTCGATGATCTTTTTAAAATTAGTCGGCATCTTTTCGACAATGTTGTAATGAACTAAAGCCACATCCAGTAACTGCAATAAGGCATTGTTATGCTTCGAAGATATATCCCGGCATTGCTCCAGAACTTCGACACATCGACCAATTGGCCCATAACCATTGCTCAGAAGCATTCCTAAGTGTTTGCCTAATGCCGTAGTGTCCAGTCTATTTTCGTTAATCGCAGCCAAAATAACCTCGACAGCCATCGCGCGCACCTCTTTCTCTTTGTTGAAAAGCGAAGTTGCCAAGTATAGATTGGACTGATCATCAAAATGAAAAAAATCGTTCAACATTTCTTGTAAGTAAGCAGCAGAAGATTTTCCGCCAATATCACTTTTGCTATTCAGCCCCATCGTCAAAAACATGGATAGACTTTCCGTATTCTGCGGCATCAAACTGTACATGTAGGGTACATCAGCCCTATACAAATAGTAAGACAATAAGCTATCATTTCCTCGGTTGAAAATATCTTTGTGATACAAAAAAGTCTCAACTCCCTGTTGGAAAGCAGGGAAATGATAGCTCAGCTTATCACCGTTATATACCTGCTCCGACTTTCTGGTCGTGTAATTATAACCGTTATAATAAGTAGGCTCTATTTTCAATGCCGGACGGAATGGCTGGGCAGCAAAAGGAATATTCGCTAAAGGCTCCTTGGAAAATTCTTCAAAATAGGCATCCCGATGATGTGTACGTGCCGCGGTAGCCCATACACCAATCCAGTTCATGTGATCCGAATCTTTGGAAGACAATAAATTTTTAAGCCAGGATTGCTGCTGAACCTTCATCGGCTCCAAACCTAGGGCATAACCGATCACATCTTGGACCTGCTGTTCCTTTATTTGTTCTATCAGTGTTTCAATTCTCTCTAGATCTTCACGGACTGTACGGCTCAGTGCTATGGACAAATCCAATAAATTGATCTTCACTCCTGCTTCCTGATAGGCCAAAATACGCTGAACGAGAACGGTCGGTGCAATCCAGAATGGTTTATGTGTCGGCAGGCTCAACAGCGGCAGACGGATACCATCAATCCGATAACGCTGCAATAGCTCCAATTGGTTTCCCATCAGACTGACCCATTTCGAATAATTGTGATGCCGATCCTTATCTTTATACACTACCGAGGGTTTAAAGTACATATTAATAAAGGCCCCTGAAAAATGATTGTACCAGGAGGATTCACGATAGGCTCCTGTCAGCTGTTTGATATATGGCTCCAGTTGTATCTTATAGTCTGCGGGAAAAACAGCTGCCTGTTGCACCCAGGCATTCATCAGTATCTCCACCTGAACGGGATCCGAACCACCAATGACTTCCCCCACCTTGAAAAATATTTCATTCCAGGTCTGTGGGTATTCATAAGCTTCGTTAAGGCACCGAACTACTGTTGGCTGATAGCTATAGCGTTCCGGGGATTGACCGTTCAGCTCTGCTAGGATTTCAGCTTCAGAATAGCCTTCTTCTTGCAAAAGATGCTTCAGGTCAACAGCCACTGTTCCCATCATTTGGGTCTTGTACATCTGAAGCTTTCCAGATAACTCTTCTGATGGTTTGGTCTGATTTTTTAAGATAAACTTGCTTGCTCTTTCTTGTAACTGTAGGTCTGAAATCATAAATAGATCTGCTGCCAGGGAAACAAATCGCTCCTTCCATTCCGGTTTTTGCTTCAACAACTTATCAAATTGAATCAAAAGGGTCTTCAGGCTTGCCTTAACATCGCTCCGCATAAAAATTGCTTCAGCCCAATCCAAAAATTCCTGTAACTGAAAATCATGATGTGAGAAGAAAGGTTTTAGATACTCGATCACAAAATTGATCACAGCACTATGTTCAGCATGCAACAGAGGAAAGAACTTTTGCTGATGTTCAATCACTGTATTATCGGAAAGCTTCATCCGTTCGATAAGTTTTCTGAAATAGCTCTTTAGATTATTATTCCAGTTTTTGGTCTGAGACTCGAGCGCTCCGGTAATGATGAGTTCGGGATCAATTTTCCGATTGGTCAATAAGGTATCGAACACTTTATCCCATAACAGTTCATTGTCCGCATTATTATAATCATAATTCCAATAGGTGCTGTGAATCCCTGTTTCATAAGCAAATACCAGTGGAATATCCCGTTGGATCGTCAATTCGTCCGTTGTCAATTGTTCAAAAAACCTTTTCGATTCATAATTATTAAAACCGGAAATTGAACTTGCATAAAGTTCCGGTTCAAAATCAACATATCCCATTTGCTCCAAAAGACGGAGATTATCGTAATTGATCCGCTGCCAATCATTTTTACGAACCAACTGCAATAAATATCCGCCCAGCCAGTTCGGCTTGGCATAGGTTAGGATCTGCATGACATCCTTGCTCCTTGCCTGGTTCAAAAGTTCATGAAAAATATCCCAGTTACCGGCATCGGAGCCAGAAAAAGTGGCCAGAGCAAGTAATTTCACCGTACGTTGTTGTTCCTTGGTACCTCTTGTCCCCCAGTTGTACTGAGCCTTATTTTTAAATTCAGGATCTTTGGAAAGATCACTGTAATCGACCCAATAGCGCTTGGCAGCACGAATTTCCTTTTTTAAAATTTCAAGGTTACCATTGGAATATTCTTCTAGAAAAGAGATGATATCTTCCGTCCTTGCCTCTTTGATAAGCAACTTCAGCGCTGCTACCGCCTCTTCTTTACGCTGGCCGGCAGCCGTGGGCTGTCTAACCGCTGATCCCTTTTCCTTGCCATCGGCAGCTACGGTACCATCTTCTGAATAGCCTTTTTTAGTCTTCTCCGCAATTAGTTTTTCAGCATCCTTTAGACAGGCTTCTTCGGAGCCGAAGGCCTTACTTTTACTCTGTCCTGCCGTCCCATTTCGGCCATAGGTCACCGTATGTGTCGCACCAGTTGTCTCTATTTCCCAAAATTTGTCTGATGTACCGTCTATATACTTTAAATGCTTAAACATTTTTCCTTAAGGTATTATAAATTCTTTTCTGTGATGCTTAAATATAGGAAATTTAAACAGAACGGTACCGCTTATTTTTCACTTAAGAGATAATAATCCTACTTTACAGGCTGGAAAATACATTTTATCAAAGAACCTGAGATTTTATCTACGAGTATTAAGCATTTAAAAGCATTTACTTTAATTCCTTATCAAAAAAGCGTATATTAAACATAAAATCACAGTCATATGATACGTATATATATCCTATTTAGTTTTGCCTTGTTGCTTTCCAGCATTACCGTAAAAGCTGAATTTTCAACTGATAAAAACCGTTTCAAACAAGGATCAGATACACTTTCGAATAACATAAAAAATTACATTACCAAGCTGGCAATCTTAGAAGGTTTAGATAAAAGCTCTATTCAGATTAAAGTAGATCCCTGGGGAGAAGTTACCATTTCTGATAAATGGCGTAAAAGCGTAAAATATAGCAAAAGCTATGGCGGCGGTGATTATGCAACAAAAGATAAATATGGTGCAACAACAATAATAAAAGAGGACTTTTCGGGAAATATTATAGTAAAAGACGAGAACGGAAATGAGACCATAGTCCGGAAAAACAACAATGGTGATTTCGACATTCCAAATCTGGACAGAAATCCTTCCACAATCGCGAAAAACATCTATGGTAACTTAGAGATGTACGACAATAAAGGCAATGTAACGACTATATCAAAAAATATTTTCGGTGATTTAGAAATACGTGACAACAATGGAAACAGCAGTACAATATCAAAAAATGTTCTAGGCGATCTGGAAATCTCTGATAATAAAGGGAACCGTACCTCTGTATCAAAGGATGTGCTGGGTAACCTTAATATAGAAAGTAGTAATGGTAAACGTACATCTGTAACAACAGATATCTTAGGGAACAAAACAATTGATGATAATAGAGGAAATCGTATTACTGTAAGAAAAGATATATTTGGAAACTACGAAGCAAGTGACAACCATGGTAACAATGCGTCAATTAAAAAGGATATTTTTGGGAAAATAATCGTTGACGACCCGAAAGGAATTTTGGAGACCATAAAACTTCAGTTAGTCGAAGAGTTAATGAAGAAATAATTTTTTGCTTACAGTTTTCTGATTTTATACAGAAAGCTGTAAGCAATGGGAGCTTCGTCACTCATGTAGGAGGAGATAATGAAGCTTGTACTTTCGATGATAAATCCCCAAAAACAACTGGACATATGAGATTCATCACAAATGACGTTAATGGACAAAATAGATTTTATACCACTGATTGAGCTTCCTACCATAAAGGACCTTCAAAGCAACATAGTACCTGTGGGAACTGCATTTACGAATACAAAAGAATGGGACCTATATCAAGAAAATGAATTAAGGAAAAACTATATTGATATCCCGCCTCCAATCACAACAGGAATTTATCAATATCGACTTTTTGACATTAAGATCGAGGATTTAAGAACAATAATCAAACTACATATTGGAGACATGCCCATAAAAGACGCTTGCTCACTATTTGGCGGGTACGCAATTTGTATTAATGGACAAGTCGAATTGTATCCTCAATGCTGTGGTCTCTTAGAAGAAATCCAACAATGGAAAAAATTGCTAAATGAAAATTTCGAAGATTTTTTCCTATTGGAGTGCCATCCTTCCCCCCTAATCACCAAAAATCAACAAAGAATTACCATTTTCTGCTACGATAAATATGAGCCTTTCTTTCCATATTTTGCAAAAAATAAAATCGAACTTGATTATCAAACAACAAAAAATGCCTTCATCACCCTGCTAAGTCAACTGCATGCTTTCTCCGAAAAATTGGACACCTTAGCGGTAGAATTTAAGTTAAATCATATTGCGAATATCTTGATTTGGGGAAGGAATGAAAAGGAATAATCTCTCGAAGAAACTTAATATCAATAGACTAAAAGATAAGTTTGAAAATCTGAGCTTCGCTGAACAAAAAAAATTACCCATAAGGTCTAAGATCAGAAAATCGATTAGAATCAATTCCCGAAAAATTTAAGATTTCCAAAAGAAGATTAAAATTCCTAAAATTGCATGCTCATTTTGACAGAATCTGTTTCGATAGATTTAACATTAACTTATCTCTTCGCTAGATCCGGACATAAGAAAATTAGTCAAAACTGTTGCTACAGTAGAGTGAAAAATTAAAACATAAAGAATAAGATGAAAAAGGTACTATTTTTTCTATTACTGATACCTTTCTGGGCAAGTGCTCAGCAGCAAAATATCCAGGACTTTGTCGTAAAAGAGAATCTTTCCAAAAACGGAAAGCTCGCGGTTGTCGCTTTAGATTCACTGGGCAATACCAATGAGACCATCAATGGAAACTACATGTTTACCATCAACGGTTTCTCTCAGGCGCTCCAATTTCACGATGGTGTAGCTGTTCCAGATCAAAAAATCGAATCGTCTACCTTTGTATTTTTTAATCACAAAAACCAAGAAAAATCCAAAGGACGCCTGTTTTATATCTATAAGACTGATAGCGGACTTTCCCCCTTTGCTATCAGCGGATTGATGTTTTTAATCATTCCTGCCATTGTATTGGGTATCGCCTATATGTTTAAAAAAGTGATTATGACTGCCATTGCACTGGCAATCGTTTTCTTTATATTCAATCACTCACAGGGATTAGATTTAAGTAAGGTTTTTGAATCAATTTTCTCCAGTCTAAAGAATCTTATAGGCTAGCAGCCAATATCGGTATATCAAAATCGTAATTTCCCTTGTTAAGCGAATTATAATCAATGATCGCTCCCTAAAATGGCATACCGATTCCAAAATTGTACTGTATAAAATTATAACGGTCCGGTCTATGGGTTTGATAATATTGTTCTTTAAATTCTTTTGAATCAAAGAAATTCTTGATAACCCATTGATTGCTTCCCGAAAACTGGGGATCTTTGACCTTTAATCCCGCATCTAAACGGATGACAAAGTAATCTGAATCAAAGCGAAGTCCAAAACCGGTACCTATTGCTACCTGTCCAAGAAATTTATTGAATTTAAATTCACCACCGGGATTTAGTTCCTCATCTTTTTTCAGGCGCCATACATTTCCCATATCAAGAAAAGTTGCTCCGTTCATTTTGGCTCCCAAAAAATTATTTAAGATACGAAACCTATATTCAGCATTTGCTTCCAATTTAATCTCGCCCAATTGATCGAGATTACGCAAATTGAGCCGTAGATCTTCACTTAGATTCTGTCTATTATATGCTCCCGGGCCGAGTGTACGTGCTTGCCAAGCCCGAATCCCATTCATTCCACCACTGTAAAAACTTTTTTCAAAGATCAGCAACTTTGAATTGTTTCCATACGGAATAGCAATTCCCGGATTAAAGCGGAAAACAAACTGTCTGTTTCCGCCCAGGTTACGGTACAAACGATAATCAAATTCAGTTTTCGCATATTGTAGGAACGGTACACCAAAGATCTTTTTCTCGCCATCGGCATTCGTCGGTAGCTTAGCCATGCTACTGATCAGATCCAGCACATTACCACTGAGATCCACCGTACCCCTGAAATACTGAAAATCTTCTTTACTGGTCAACTTTTTTCCGTTCAGGATAAAAGTATACTGTGTTCCCAAACCGAAATATTGGCGGTCATTACTGCGCACATACAATTGATACCCCCCCTGTTCAAGGTTTTTCCTAAAATTTGTGTCCAATCGCCCATCGCGGTACTCCAATACGATTGGTGTAAAACTATGATATTTGTTTTCCGTTTCATACCAGGAGTAATTCAATGACGTAATAAAATAACGGTTAGAATATGTCCGATCCTGATCAAACAACTGAAGCGTCATCGAATAGGTCGTTTTGGGTAAACCAAATTTTCCGCCTGGATTAATATGAAAAGGTACCATGAGTCGTGGGATAACCAAATTCACACCCGCCTGAAAATCATTGTTGAAAATCTTGCTGGACAGCCCCCCTGCCAGACGCGGGTCAAACAGTACACCATATCTTAACTTGACCTCCAGCTGCTCGGAACCGCCAAAAATATTGCGCTGCGAAAATGTATTCCCTATGTTAAAACCGCTCATCCCCGAACTAAACGTATACTCCCCTTCGATCTGGTTGCCCATACGTGGACGTGGTACGAAATCATAGTGAACATCAAGCTTATTAGAGTCTTTTTTTACGAACTGTATTTTCACCGACCGAAAACCATTCATTTCATATAAACGATCATAAGACTTGTTCTCTTCAGCCAAGGAATAGTAATTTCCAGACCGCAAATACATATATCGCTCCAACGGTTTCCACCGAAAGCTATTGGTCTCGTCAACAAAAAGAAGTCGCTTGGTTGAATCGCTTATACGACGGGGCGGTTTCTTCGACATGACCCCATAATTCCTAATAGTCATATATACACTATCAATTTGATACTTTTTATGTATCGTTGAATCGCTGGGATTTTCAACATTTATTTTTAGGTCAATTAAATTACCGTTCAACGTAGAGTCTATACCGACACGCATGTATTGCCGTAAATAATCGTAGTAACCATTGTTGCGCAAGACAACATAAAGCTTTTCACGTTCATCCAACAATTTAGCAGCATCGTATTGGGTATTGGGCTTGACTTTTGTTTTGGGCAGAATATCCCGATCAAAGAACCACTTCGCATCAGCATGCTCATACGTCCGCTCGATGTTCCTAATATGATAGGCGCTTCCTTCATTAACCTTAAAATTGATATGGGCTCTTTTTTTGTTCACGGTGATTTCGGGACTGACTTTGGCGTTAAAATATCCCTTGGTAAATAAAAAGCGGCGGATCTGGTTGGCGGAGAGGTCCACCATCGCCGAGTCCAACAAATGGGGTGGCTCACCAACATTCCGTATTTTCTTGGTCTTGTAGCGTCCTTTTTTTGTATTGAAAGTATTATAAATAAAGAGATTTACCCTTGAATTTGGTTTTATCTGATTGGAAATATAGGTTTCAGAAGATTCTTTCAATGCTGGTGAAACGCCGGAAATCTGTATTTTTGTAACCAGAGCCTGGTCATCATCGATATATTTTGAAGATCGGCAAGATGCAAAAAATAGCATCAAAAGCATTATACTTGCAAATCCGATAAAACGAGGATACTTAATCATCAATAAAAATGTTGTCAAAAGCGCAAATCAGTCTAATAACGTCTCTACAAAATAAAAAGTATAGAAAACAACATGGCTTATTTATCGTTGAGGGTATAAAATCCGTCAAGGAATTTATGGCATCAAGCTACCAGGTCGAGTCCATTTTCTATACAGACGACGCAAACACAAAAGTGGGTAAAATCTCGCATAATATAAAATCCCACGAGCTAACCGAGGCTGAATTTCAAAAGATTAGTACCTTAAAATCTCCTCAGGGTATCCTTGCCCTGGTCAAACTGCCCAAACAGCAACAGATCGACATACATGAGCTCAGAAATTGCTACAATATCGTATTGGATGATGTACAGGATCCAGGTAATCTGGGAACTATCATCCGTACGGCTGAATGGTTTGGGATCAAACATATCATTTGCTCCATTGGTACAGTAGATGCTTATAATCCAAAAGTAGTACAGGCTACCATGGGTTCACTGGCCCGAATACAGGTTCATTACGTAAACCTGCATGAATTCATCTCATCAACCGACCTACCGGTCTATGGTGCACTGCTCAATGGGCAATCCATTTACCAGACCGAATGGCGTTCAGAAGGATTGATTATCATGGGAAATGAAGGCAACGGCATCAGTGCAGAACTAATAGCCCTAATAGATCAAGCGGTTACCATACCCCGTATCGGCCAAGCGGAATCGCTGAATGTTGCCGTCGCAACAACGATATTTTGCAGTGAGATCGCCCGAGTACAACTGGTTTAGCGAATTTGTTTCCAAAAGCGCCCTACAACCGTTGATGAAGTCCGATCCGGTTTCCTTCGGAGTCTTCAATCTCAGCGACTGCAAAGCCCAGATCTTTGTGAAAGGTCGCGGGGTATATGACCAATTGGAGGTTTCTTAAAGTTCGGCCAATAAAAGAGTTTTCTATCGCTGGCGAAGACCAAATATACAAAGTTTGTATCAAGCGGATCTCTGGATGATTATTTTTATGCTACCAGAAAGGATTTTAAAAATTTCGATCAAAAGAAAAAGTTTAATCGTTTCAAAAGCTGTACATTTGACCTACTCTTCAAAAAGTACCGCTATCTTCCACGGTATCGCATACTTGAAGAATTATTCATGCACGACAATTGTTTTAAAATGCCATCTGAACAGAAATCCATCTATACGCTTCAATTTATTTTACTCTGCCTGAGCTCACTCCTATTCTCCTCGAGTTTCAATATGATTATTCCAGAGCTCCCTAATTACCTGAGTAGTTTGGGTGGGGCTGAATACAAGGGGCTGATCATTGCATTATTTACATTGACTGCCGGAATTTCGAGACCTTTCAGCGGTAAGCTGACCGACCGTTGGGGCCGCGTACCGGTCATGGCTATTGGATCTATTGTCTGTTTTATCTGCGGTTTTCTCTATCCGATCTTAACTTCTGTCGCTGGCTTTCTATTTCTGCGCTTGATCCACGGTTTCTCCACTGGTTTTAAACCTACATCCACCTCCGCGTATGTGGCGGATCTTGTTCCCCAAAAAAGATGGGGCGAAGCCTTGGGGATGCATGGTCTTGCATTCAGTGTAGGCACTGCAGTAGGCCCAGCGATAGGCAGTGCGATTTTTGATGCTTTTGGAATTAATGTGATGTTCTACTCCTCTTCCTTTATGGCATTATTATCGATTTTGATTGTCATCAACATGAAGGAGACCTTGGTCAAAAAGGAAAAATTCAACCTTTCCATGCTCAAAATAGATCGAAAGGATATTATTGAATGGCGCGCACTTCCAGCGGGAATAGTTACGTTTCTGTCCTATACAGCCTATGGTGTGATTCTGACCCTTATACCAGATTGGAGCGAACACCTCGGTCTTAAAAATAAGGGACTCTTCTTCCTGGCATTTACGATTGCATCCGTTATGATACGTTTTGTATCCGGAAAGGTCTCCGACCGCTATGGGAGGCCAAAAGTTATTGTTACCGGTTTAGTAATTATTGCCATTGCACTAGTAGTTATTGGTCTTGAGGATAGCTTTATAGGCCTGATGGCCGGAGCAAGTATCTATGGTATCGGTACAGGTATATTATCTCCTGCCGTAAATGCCTGGACCATTGACCTGAGTATCCCCGAACATCGGGGTAAAGCCGTTGCGACCATGTATATTTCGCTCGAAGCAGGAATTGGGCTCGGGGCGCTACTCGCCGGACTCTATTATGCAGATGTTATTCTCCGCATTCCGCAAATTATGTATGCAAATGCCGTTGTATTGGGGATCGCCTTACTCTATATGCTGAATTGGCAAAGAAAATCTTAGTGTTAGCTTGAAATAAAGATATTGCTGGTAGCAAGCTATCAGCATATAAACTTTTTCCTCAGATTTTTATAACTTCAAGAAAAAGTTTACATTACAAATCATCAAATCTATTATAATTAGTAGGCCAAAAAGGTCTCGATAACATTACTTGCAGGACTATTTATTAGCAGATAGCAAATGATAAACAACTATTTAAAGCTCCAATATAAATTGTTGACTCGCCATTTTAAAGCAACTGGCCTCCCGATAGTGATTGCACCGTTTTTATTAATAGGGATCTGCTATCTTACCTATTACCTCATGCTACAATACCCGGTTTTTGGAAGCTATACCGTACTATTGAGCAATTTCCAGTTACTCTTTCTGCTGACCGAAAAAAACAGAAACGATTTTCTAAAAAATACCTTTCGTAAAAGAGATTTTCACAAAATCAGATTATTGGAAAATGGCATCCTGGTAGTACCTTCTTTTATTATTTTACTCCTTCTAAAGCTATGGATATATGCAGGTGCACTGATTACCCTGGCTATTGTGTTCGCTTTTTTGATCTTTAAGGCCTTTGGTCAATCCATCCCCACGCCATTTACAAAAAAACCTTTTGAATTTATTATCGGTTTCCGCAGAAGTTATCTGCTGATTCTTGTGCTGTACATTTTGGCAGCAATAGGCTTCTATGTCCTGAATCCCAACCTGGTTCTGTTTTGTGTAGCTGGTATCGCATTAACCTGTGTGTTCTATTATCAGGTGCCGGAACCGCAATTTTATCTTTGGAACAACCGGCAAAGGCCTATTGGATTTCTCTTGGGTAAATTTAGACGTGGATTACTGCAATGTTTTTTATTTGTTTTCCCGCTTCTGCTGATATATGCCGTTGTTTTTTCATCCGGATGGCTTAATGCATTAATTGTTTTGGGTGGTATACTATTTCTACTCCCTTTTGCGATTACGTTAAAATATGTCGCTTATCCTCGGGAGATCAATTTCCCCGAGGGATTTGCACTGTTATTATGTTTTAGCTTCTATCCCTTGATATTGGCCTTATTTCCTTTCTATTATTTTAAAGCCCTCAAAAATCTAAATAACTATTTATGATCGAGCTTATTCATATCAGCAAATCTTTCGGCCAATATCAGGTCTTGCATGAGTTAACCTTTACTTTTGAGGATGGAAAAGTCTATGGTATCGTTGGTGAAAACGGTGCCGGAAAAACAACCTTATTTCGTTGTATTGCAGGTCTGGAAACAACTTCAGGGCAGATCAATGCGAACTTAGAGCCACTTAAGAACCATCTAGGTTATCTGACATCAGATCCTTATTTCTTGTCAAAACTGACAGGTGAAGAGTATATCTATCTCCTTACTGATGCCCGGGGGAAAAGTATCCATAATATCGATGAAAGAAATATCTTCGAGCTACCATTAAAAGAGTATGCGAGTTCCTATTCTACAGGGATGAAAAAGAAACTGGCGTTGACAGCAACCTTACTCCAGGACAACAGCTTCTATATTCTGGATGAACCTTTTAATGGAATAGATCTCCAAAGCAGCATTATCCTAACCGAAATTATACTGCGCCTAAAAGCCATGAACAAAACCGTTCTGATCTCCTCGCATATATTTTCTACCTTAAAGGATACTTGCGATGAAATCCTGGTAATCGAAGCAGGCCGGATCAGTAAAACGGTCAAAAAAGAACATTTTGGCGATTTTGAAGAAGAAATGAAGGAAAAAATATTGAAAAAAGACATCGATAAACTGTGGCTTTAAAGCCCAGTAAAACCTAAAACAAATAAGATGGAAAAATACCTACCAACACTAGAAACCGAACGTCTAATCATCCGTCCGATAAGCCTAGACGATAAGGACTATTTTTTTGCAATGGATTCGCAGGCTGAGGTGCATACCTTCCTCAATAAAGAACCAGTTCAAACCATCGAAGAAATGGAAAAAGCGATCGCTCTCATCCAGCAGCAATATGAAAAGTACGGTATCGGCCGATTGGGAGTTATTGAAAAATCAAGTAATCAGTGGATCGGGTGGACGGGATTTAAATATATTGATGAACTGGAAAACGGTCGTATCGGATTCCTGGATCTCGGCTATCGTTTCAGGGTAGAATCCTGGGGCAAAGGATATGCTACCGAAGCTGCCTTGGCATGTATGCAGTATTATCGCGAGCACCTGACTCATTTTGAGCTCCATGCCATCACCCATATTGAAAACAAAGGATCAAGACATGTGTTGGAAAAAGTGGGTTTTAAGGTCACCGAAGAGTTTGATTTCGAGCGTTGGAATATCCGCTGTTATTGGTATGACCTGATCGAGCAGCCCAAACAAAGCTAATTATGTTAGTTTTAAAAGCTAATTTTTTTAACTTTTTATAGTTTCACTGGGATAAAACAAAATGGTTTTGTATTTTTACACGTTCGAATAAAATAAAATTTCGAACATTTCTGTATTGTACAATTTAATCTATTGCTGAGTAAATGAGTGACGAAACAAACTTCCCAACGGAAGATAACCAAGGAGAATTAGGAGCAGAAAAAACAGAGGGTGGAAGTCAGACAATACCTTTATCGGGACTTTACGAGAACTGGTTTTTGGATTATGCGTCCTACGTAATCTTGGATAGAGCTGTACCCCATATAAATGACGGTTTGAAACCCGTACAACGTCGTATTCTCCATTCCCTAAAGGAAATGGATGATGGACGCTATAATAAAGCTGCCAATGTAATTGGTAACACCATGAAATATCACCCGCATGGAGATGCTTCCATCGGTGATGCAATGGTACAATTAGGACAAAAGGATCTGCTGATCGATTGCCAGGGAAACTGGGGTTTCCCCATTACCGGTGATTCGGCTGCAGCCCCACGTTATATCGAGGGTCGACTTTCGAAATTTGCCAATGAGGTTGTCTTCAATCCCGAAACGACGGAATGGCAACTGAGCTACGACGGACGTAACCGCGAGCCGGTCACATTACCGGTTAAATTTCCATTGCTTCTGGCACAGGGAGCCGAAGGTATTGCTGTAGGTTTGGCGACCAAAATTATGCCGCACAACTTTATTGAACTTATCGATGGCTCAATTCAGGCACTGAATGGTGAACGTCCGAATATTCTTCCCGATTTTCCTACAGGCGGTATGGCCGATGTATCTAATTACAATGAAGGTCAACGTGGTGGAAAAATCCGCGTACGCGCTAAAATCGAGGAGCGGGATAAAAAAACTTTGGCTATCACCGAGATTCCTTTTGGTACAACCACTGGTGGACTTATCGAAAGTGTCGTAACGGCAAATGAAAAAGGCAAAATCAAAATCAAGAAAATCGAAGATAACACTGCTGGAAATGTTGAAATCATCGTACACTTAGCGCCCGGAATATCGCCTGACGTAACGATCGATGCACTATATGCATTCACAGCCTGTGAGGTTTCGATTTCGCCAAATACCTGTGTCATCAAAGATGAAAAACCTCATTTTATGAGTGTCAATGACATCTTGATTGAAAACACCAAAAACACCAAAAATCTATTGAAGCGGGAACTGGAGATCCGTTTAAATGATCTTCAGGAAAAAATCTTCTTCAATAGTTTATTAAAAATATTCATCCAGGAAGGGATGTACAAACATGCCGATTATGAAAATGCCGGTGACTTTGACACGGTCGTACAGGTTTTAAATCGCTTGTTTGAACCATTCTTTGAACAGTTTTATCGCGAGATTCTTCCGGAAGATTATAAAAAATTGATCGATAAACCGATGAGCAGCATTACGCGTTTCGATGTTAAAAAATCGGACGAAACGATGAAGACCCTCGAAAATGAGATCAAAGAGGTTAAGCGGAACCTACGTCAATTGACGGAATATGCCATTGCATGGTATGAAAAACTACGCGAAAAATATAGTAAAGATCGCGAGCGTAAGACCGAGTTACGCATCTTTGATAAGGTGGAAGCTACACAGGTCGCGCTAGCCAATACCAAACTATATGTCAACCGAGAAGAAGGATTCATCGGTTCAGGAATGAAGAAAGATGAGTTCGTCTGCGATTGCTCGGATATCGACGATATTATCGTCTTCCGCGAAGACGGCAAATATGTCGTCAGTAAGATTCAGGATAAGGTATTTGTCGGAAAAGGAATTATTCATGTAGCGGTCTTTAAAAAAGGTGACGAACGAACCATATACAATGTCATCTATAAAGAAGGTGAAACCGGCACAAGTTATATTAAACGTTTCTCTGTAGTGGGCGTGACCCGTGATAAGGAATACGATGTATCAAAAGGATCAAAAGGATCAAAAGTTTTATACTTCACAGCTAATCCAAATGGCGAGGCCGAAGTGGTCAATATACAGCTTAAACCACACACGAAATTACGCAAATTGAATTTCGACATGGATTTCGCCGAGATTGCTATTAAAGGTCGCGCATCTCAGGGAAATATCGTTTCCAAATACCCCGTCAAGAAAATTACGTTCAAAAGCTCTGGTATTTCAACCCTTGCTGGACGAAAAATCTGGTACGACAGCATCATGAAACGTCTCAACGCCGATGAACGTGGTCAGTACCTAGGAGAATTTGATGGTGATGATAAAATATTGGTGGTACTTTCTGATGGTAGTTACGAGCTATCGAACTTCGATCTGAGCAACCACTTTGATGAAAAAATGATCCGTATTGAGAAATTCTATCCGGAACACATTTATACCGTTGTGCATCAAGATGGCAAAAGCGGAACCTATTTCGTCAAACGCTTTAAATTTGACGACCAACCTATCGGTAAACGTATTTCGTTTATCAATGAGGAACCCGGTTCAAAGTTAATACTTATAAGCAATGCTGCAGAGCCAACGGTCAAATTAGATATTTTAAAAGGCAAATCCCAAACAGAGGAAACACTGGAGCAACCATTGACTGAGATCATCGATGTCAAAGGGATAAAGGCACAGGGCAACCGCCTGTCTTTTCATACCGTAAAATCTGTCACTTTGATCACTGCGGATGAGGATCTAAGTGAAAAAGGAAAGGAAAAAGCCGAAGTTGCTTCTGTGGATGGAGAGGCCAAATCGGATGAAACAAAGTCTGAGACATCAACGCCCCAAGCCTCCACGGATGCATCCGACAATAAAAAAGAAGATGATATCAAGTTAGAGATTACCAATCCTGACGACATCCAAATTGATGACAATGGACAAATGGAAATGTTTTAATAAGCTTTCTCCATAAGTAATCCCTATAAGAAAGGCTCGAATATGATATTCGAGCCTTTTTATATTATTGTAGATCGCAGGTCGTTCTCAAAGGTAATCAAGACCTTGTTTCAATCCTCCGGCCCTCTGTTAAATACACAGCATCAATTCGCTGCGCGCAGGCACCAAGTTCCTGCAATAAAGCTTTTAAGCTTTAAATTCTTTCAAGAATTTTTGAAGTTTCGGTGCAATGACCACCGAACAGAACGGATTCTCAGGATGATCATTGAAATAATTATGATGATAGTCTTCAGCCAGCCAAAACGTTGACGCCGGTTCTACGGCTGTGACAATCGGATCCTCGTAGACAGCTTCATTTTCCAATTCATCAATAAAGTTTTTCGCCAAAATCTCCTGTTCTTCATTGTGAAAAAATACCACAGAACGATATTGTGTGCCCACATCGTTCCCTTGACGGTTCAATGTTGTCGGATTATGTGTCTTGAAGAAAATTTTCAACAGGTCCTCATAATTGACCAGTTCATCATCGTATTCCAACTCCACCACTTCCACGTGATCGGTTGTACCTGTACAGACCTGCTCATAGGTAGGATGATCTACATGACCACCCATATATCCAGGTAATACGGATGTCACTCCCTCGGTATTCTGGAAAATTACTTCCGTGCACCAGAAACATCCACCTCCAAATGTTGCTTTCATATTTTTATTGTATTAAGTATTGCGTATTGAGTAGTTAGTATTTAGACTTTACTAAGCCGGCGGCATAGTGTTATTCTATTTTTTCACTTAAACAACGCCTATACAAAGATAATCAATATTAAATTTAATACTCAAAACTCAACGTGTATTCTAAATTAAGTACTGCCTATTGAATAGCAAGTATTTAGACTTTACTTCTCTACCCTCGTGACATAATAGCTACCGTCTTTCTTTTCCAAAGACGACATTTATTACTTATATGCAAATTTGCATCCGGAAAAACGACAAAGCGCAAAGGATTAGGAACCTCCAATCTCATATCTAATTACTAATAATAATGTTTTCCTTTGATCAAAAGATCCTGCTGCTTACTGTCACAGACAGCATACGAAAATCCCTCCTGCAAAGCAAAAGCTCCATACTCACCTTTTTTATTGATCGCCAAAAATCCAACTTGTATCTCTTTGGCAATTGCGGGCTTTTTCTTCACGATACGCATCACCGCTTCCTTGCAGGCATCTTCGGGCGAATACCCCTGACGCATTAATTCGACCACCAAAAAGCTACCAACATTTCGAATAACTTCTTCACCTACACCGGTCGAGGTAGCCCCGCCAACTTCATTATCCACATAGAGGCCAGCTCCAATAATCGGACTATCCCCTACCCGGCCGTGCATCTTAAATGCCATTCCACTGGTAGTACAGGCCCCAGAGATATTTCCCTCCGCGTCCAAGGCCAACATACCTATGGTATCGTGATTGTATTGATTGCCGGGGAGACGCTCCGCAGCAAAAGTTTTATTTTCGATATTCACGACAGGCTTGTATTTCTTCTCCTTTAACCATTCTTTCCAGGCTTTCTCCCCTTCCGGCGTCAATAAGTTTTCCTCCTGAAAGCCGTTTTCTAACGCAAATTGTAATGCACCTTCACCAACAAGCATGACATGCGGTGTTTTCTCCATCACCAAACGCGCGACAGAAATGGGATGTCCGATTTTTTCCATGCCCGCGACAGCACCACAATTGCCATCAGCATCCATAATACAGGCATCTAAGGTCACGTGTCCATCGCGATCCGGATAACCACCTTTACCTACAGTCATATTTTTCAGGTCCGCTTCAGGTACGCGCACCCCCTTCTCAACGGCATCAAGGGCTTTCCCCCCTTTCGATAGAATCTCCCATGCCGCTTTATTGGCCGCAATCCCAAAATCCCATGTAGATATCACGATAGGATATTTCTTCACCTTGACACTAGATGCAATCGCCAACCCTTTTGTATCGAATGCACTCAAAGTACCTATAGCGGTAGCCGCCATAAAACCTTGCTTAATAAAATTACGTCTAGAACTCATATGTAAATTATTTATCTTTTTATATCCCCTTGATCGCATGCTAGCATCCAAGCATGGATATATTATTTTCTGATTTCCATCAACAGAAATGATGTATTCATCGCGATGAAATTCTAAAGACAGACCATAGCCCTATTGGAGCCTCGTAACACACAAACAGGATAAATCACATGCCTACGATACAAGCATATTATCCCCTCTCATCTTACCCCTCCGCGTGCTTGATCCACTTAACGTCCCACCATCCAAAAATACGCAACAGCCCACTTGATCTACTTTTTGGCGTAGGTAACGACAGAAAAATAGTCTAGCCTTCGTCTTAAAACTTCACTACTTAAGTAGAAATGTCTCATAAATCCAATCATTCACTATCAATGAACAATTATACAAAATGGTTTTAGCAAATGGACAAATTAATTAAAATTAAGCCTAAAGATTCGTTTTTTAGCAACATAATATTCAAATCACTTAAAAATCGACAATAAAAATTACATTATATTGTGAATTAATCCTATCTTTAGAAACAAACTAATCAGCATGAAAAACACACTAAAATTTGCGATTTTAGCCTGTGCAAGTCTTATTGGCTCAAGTCATGGCCATGCACAGCAAGTAGATTCCACCACATATTTCAAAATCAAAGAATTGCAAGAAAACGTAAAACGTGAATTTGCACCAGATCGCAGAACAAAAATTGTAGCTATCCAAAAAGCGGATATCCCACAAAATCAATATATCCTCGAGACCACCGAAAAAGATGCGAAGTTCGTGCTGGAACAAAAAGCAAAAGAAATAGCCGCCGATATCCAAATCCAACTATTGCCTGATGCGAGTGTCGAAGGCAAAACTACCGGAGTCATAAAACTATCGGTTGCCAACATGCGCACCTTCCCTGATAATGCTGCTGAGCTCACAAGCCAGGTGTTATTGGGTACACAGGTCGATCTGCTACAGAAAAAAAGTGGCGAATATCGCGTGCGGACACCTGATGGCTACATTGCTTGGATACCAAGCTCATCAATAGCCGTAATGGACAAAACCGAAATAGACAGCTGGAGGCAAGCAGACAAACTGATCTACACAGCTGAATTTGGGAAATCTTATGCCGAAAGTGATGAGAAGAGCCAGCGGGTATCTGATCTGGTTTATGGCGATATTTTAAAATTAACAGGACAGAAAGGCAATTTTTATGCGGTTGCTTATCCCGATGGCCGAAAAGCTTATATCAAAAAAACTGAAAGCCTAACGCTAAAAAGCTGGTTGGACTCACGCCGTCCCACCGCGGAAAATATTATCGCAAGTGCAAAAACGATGTTGGGACTACCTTACTTATGGGGTGGAACATCCGTTAAAGGAGTCGATTGCAGTGGCTTTACCAAGACAAGTTTCTTTATGAATGGTTTTGTCATCCCTAGAGATGCCTCCCAGCAGGTACTGGCAGGCGAAAAGATCGATATCCTTGACGGTGAGGGCCATTTTGACCCGGACAAAGCACTTAAAAACCTTAAACCAGCGGACCTGTTATTTTTTGCCGCTGGAAAAAACAGTAACCCTAACGCGCGGGTAACCCATGTAGCCCTTTATATTGGTAATGGTACCTTTATTCACGCTGCAGGATTAGTCCGGATAAACAGTATGCTAAAAGATTCGCCAGATTACGACGACTTCCAAACGCGTACTGTAGTAGCAGCCCGCCGTTACCTTGGAGCCAAAGATAGTGCAATTCAAAAAATCGCTGAAAACAATTATTATATCAACAAATAAATCGAGATGAGCAACCAATCTGAATGGATCAGCAAAGACTTTGGGGCTTTTAAGTTACGGTTCCGTCCATATACGTTAACATTGCGACATGTTTTCACTGTTGCTTCCTACAGCCGAAGTACAACACCCGTCGTATTGACGGAATTGGAGTACGACGGCATTATAGGTTATGGAGAAGCCAGCATGCCGCCATACCTTGGTGAATCACAGGAAAGTGTGATTACTTTCTTAAATCAACTTGATTTGTCGGCATTCAACTCCCCTTTCCAAACCGAGGAGATTTTGCATTATGTAGATCAGGTAGCCGCTAAAAATACCGCAGCCAAAGCAGCTATCGATATTGCACTGCATGATGTGCTCGGTAAAATGATGGGCCAGCCTTTCTATAAAATATGGGGACTAAACCCTGAGCTTATCCCCCCAACTTCCTACACTATCGGTATCGATACGGAAGATATGATCCGGAAAAAGGTCGCGGAAGCGGATCAGTTTAAGATTCTAAAAGTAAAATTGGGGCTGGATACCGATAAAATGATCATCGAGACTATTCGTCAAGTAACAGACCGCCCCTTATGTGCAGATGTCAATCAGGGCTGGAAAACACGGGAAGAAGCTTTGGAAATGGCACATTGGTTAGCAGAACGAAATGTTGTGTTCCTCGAGCAGCCCATGCCCAAAGAACAGCTCGACGATAATGCCTGGCTGACCGAACGTAGTCCCATACCGACTATTGCCGATGAGGGCTGCCAACGATTGATTGATGTACCGGCTTTAAAAGGCGTCTACAGTGGCATTAACATCAAACTGATGAAATGTACCGGCATGCGTGAAGCCAAACGAATGGCCGAACTTGCACGTTCACTCGAAATGAAAGTAATGATCGGTTGTATGACCGAAACCTCATGCGCCATCAGTGCAGCGGCACAATTGGCAGCTTTGACCGATTGGGCAGATTTAGATGGGGCGCTGCTGATCGATAACGATATCTATGACGGGATGATGGTAGTCAACGGCAACTGCATCTTACCGAACCGTCCTGGAATTGGAATTTCAAGAAAATAACATTACATTCAATGCAATGTTTTTGTCTTAAAGAAAAACATTGCATTGAATTTCGATCGGAATTGCGAGCAACAACCGATTTACCAAAATATTAACAAACTAAATTAATCAATTCACACCTTTTATGAAATATCCATGTTTGAAACAGCGCACTCTCCGATGCAATTCAGCAAGATATTCCATATGGCCTTTAAAAGACAAATAATTTCCATATGAAACCACATGTACTCACAACGTTGTGTCTCATAGCCTGTAGCTCGATGCAGTCTCTATATGCACAACAGATTCAGATTGCTGGAAAAATCACCGACAGTAATGGAAATCCCATCAGTGGAGTTACCATCAATGTTAAAGGATCCACTCAGGGAACATCAACCAACGAACAAGGTTTATTTACACTCAGTGCAAATTCCAATGCCACACTGCTCCTATCTGCGGTCGGATACAATTCCCAGGAAGTCCAGGTCAATGGCCGGAAAACAATCAGTGTTACGCTTGTTGGTAATGAACAGGCCTTGGATGAGGTGATCGTCGTTGCCTATGGTACAGCAAAAAAAAGCACCTATACAGGCTCAGCTGCACAGGTAAAATCTGATGCGATAGATAAACAACCGGTCACATCTTTTGAAAAAGCATTAACTGGACGGGTCGCTGGTTTGCAACTATCAAATGGTTCGGGTCAGGCGGGAGCTACCTCAGCCATACGTATCCGAGGAATTGGGTCAATGAACGCGTCCAACGACCCGCTATATGTGATCGACGGTGTCCCCGTCGTCTCTGGAAGTGTTGGGCAAATGGGAGATTACATCGTCAATACAAACAATGTAATGAGTACATTGAACCCAAGTGATATCGAATCCATCTCCGTACTGAAAGATGCCGCTGCATCCTCCTTATATGGATCTCGGGCCGCCAATGGGGTCATCATCATTACAACAAAAAAAGGTAAAAATGGAGCTCCAAAGATCAATGTCAAATCCTCCATCGGCATAAGCCCATCCTGGGCCACAAAAAATAATGAACCTGCTTCTGTACAAGATCAGATCAATATGCTCTATAGTATCCTCTATGATTCTCGTATCGCATCAGGTCAGACAGCAGAACAAGCAAACAAGAATACGCTCAACCGCTTGAATTCATTGGAATGGAATCCCAACTCTGCAAATTATGGCAAGCCAAACCCTGCCTATGGATTTGGTATCCATGGCTACCAATTTAGTACCGATGGCACATCTCAATGGGAGAATGTCCATATTTCCGGAAAAACTGACGGAATGGAAAACCGGGACGGAAAATATTACGATTGGAATAAAGCATTATTTAGAACAGGTATATTCAATACCAACGATATATCCGTCAGCGGGGCAACAGAGAAGACAAACTACTATGCATCGTTGAACTATACGCAAGATAAAAGCAGAATTATTGAAAATAATTTTGACCGCATTAATGGAAGGGTCAATCTGACACAGAAAATCGGAAAATACCTAGAATTCGGATCCAATATCAACTACGCAAAGAACAAATTAGTCGGCATGAACGATACGCGAAATACAGGAACAAATTACCTGTATCAAACGCGCAATCTATTATGGCAGATGTATTGGCCAACCGATTATAAAACAGGTAAAGAATATACCGCCCGCTATGGAAGTCTTGCTTATAACCCGTTGTATTACAACAAACAATGGGAGAACTCATCAAAAACAAGTAAAATTTCCGCCATAGAATCACTGACTTTAAAGCTCTTACCAGAATTAACCCTGAAGACGATTTTCTCTTACGATAATACAGAGGTTAAAGACCATATTTATTATAGTGCCAAACATTATAACGGTATGGCAGACAATGGTCGTGTCACCGAAGTTTCCACCTCCATTCAGAAATTGGTCTCATCAACAACGGCCAATTATAATAAAAGCTTCGGGCTACACAATTTGAATTTATTAGCGGGGTTAGAAGCTGAAAAAAACACCACAGACTTTATTCGTGCCACAGGTAAAGATCTTCCGTCCTCATCACTGCACACAGTCACTACTGCAGGTATTTTGGATGCCGCTGCACATTCAGAGGGCTTCAACATGATGTCCATTTTATCCAGAGCTGAATATAATTTTGATGAACGGTATTTTGCCTCAGCTTCCTTCAGAAGAGATGGAGCATCACGATTAGGGCCTGGTCCGCGTTGGGGTAATTTTTGGTCGATCGCAGCTTCATGGAACTTGGCAAAAGAATCTTTTATCAAGGAGACTGAACAAATCAATAGTCTGAGGCTAAGAGGTTCTTATGGAACGAACGGAACTTTACCGACAAGTAACTATGCCTGGAGAAATCTGACCAGTTATTCCAATAAATATATGACACAACCCGGAGGTGGATTAAATAACCTGGGTAATCCCGACGTCGCCTGGGAACTAAATTACCAGACCAATATCGCATTGGAGTTCGGGCTATTTAACAACAAACTTTTTGGCACACTCGAATATTTCAATAGGGATTCAAAAAGTCTACTACAGGATGTTCCGATATCCACAATCACCGGTTTTAAGTCCATCCTGAGAAATGTGGGTGAGATGAACAACAAAGGCTTAGAAATTGAATTAGGCTCAGATATTGTTAAAAATGAAAATTGGAAATGGACTTTAAGTGCCAATGCTACGTTTATTTCATCGAAAGTAACAAAACTATACGGTGGTCAGGATATTGTTTGGTTTGACCCTACCGGTGGAGATAATAGGTCGAGGTATGTATACCGTGAAGGTGAATCTTCCTTGTCTTTCTTTGGGCTGGAATGGGCTGGCACAGACCAAACCAACGGAAAAAATGTATGGTATACCAATGATGGTACGGCTGGTGAATTCATGTTTAATGGAAAAGCGGCAACTTATAATTATAAAAATGCTAAGCAGACAATTATTGGAAATGCCAATCCTAAATTATATGGTGGCATAAATTCGGATATCGACTATAAAAACTTTGCATTGGGATTAAACTTTGCCTACAAGATAGGCGGCAAACTGTACGATGCTACATCAAAAGATGTTGCAGATGATGGGTATTATTGGGAACGGATTCATTCCGAATACTTCGTTGAAGATTCTTGGTCACCATCCAACACGGGTGGAACTTATCCCATGATAACTGGTCGGGATCTAGAAGATGTTAATCAGATCAGTAGTAGACAATTATTTGACGCCTCTTATATCAGACTAAAAAACATATCCTTAAGCTATAGACTACCAAATACCTTATTGAGCCGAGCCGGAATTTCAAATGCCAGACTATATTTTAATGGCAGTAATTTGCTCACGCTTTCCAAGTATAAATACATGGATCCTGAGGTGAATCAATTTGGCACCCGTGGCTGGGAAACACCACTGGCAAAAACATACACTTTCGGTGTTGAATTTAGTTTTTAATGGACAAAAAACAGTAATATGAAAAAGCTTTTTATCGCCTCGTGCATCTCTATATCTTTAGCAATTAGCTCCTGTAGTAATTTTCTGGACGTCACTCCTACAAACATGGGAGATTCCAATACTTCCATACAAACTGCAGCCGACGCGAAAGTTATTATGAATGGATTAATGAGCAAAATGGCAAATGTTGATTATTATGGTAGAAATTTCCCACTTTATGCGGATGCAAAAGGTGGTGACTTTACGATCGCCTCGCAAGGACGTGGTTACGACTACTTATACGTATTTAATCATTCTGCATCATCCAATCCCTATGCGAACATTTGGATCCAAGGATTCCACTCACTGGTACAAATTAATAATCTCCTAGCAGGTATAGATAAACTGGTCAAAGCCGGTTCAACGGAAGATTTTGCTTCCTATAAAGGACAAGCATTAACAGCTAGGGCATTAATTAATTTTGACCTGGTGAGATTATATGGCAAGCCATATAATATGGAGAAGTCATCCTTAGGTATTCCCAATGTCACGAAAGTACTTGAATACAACGCGCAGGAAAAACGCGTCTCCGTCGAAGAAAATTACAAGCAGATCCTGCAAGATCTTAAGGACTCAGAGAGCTTACTGTCTAAGTCAAAAGCAAACGGATATATCAACTATTTTGCCAATAAGGCATTGCAGGCGCGCGTCTATCTCTATATGAACGATTATGATAATGCATTAAAAGCTGCCCAGGAAATAATTGACTCCAAAGTGTATACCTTATACAGCAACGCAGATTGGGTAAAATCCTGGACTAGCATGTTTGGTACAGAATCAATTCTTGAACTTGGTGTTTATCCTAATGAAGCCGATGCAGGTGTCAATTCTCTTGGGGCGATGTTTCGCAGAAAAGGACATGGAAGTGCGGCTATTTTGGGAAATTTTATCGCCGCAGACCCATTCCTAACGAAACTTAAAACTGACGACACGGATGTTAGATGGGGAGTAATGGGATCCGATGAGGTCGGCAGCACGCATCTGGGTGCTTTATATAAGTATAGCGGAAGCACCACTCTTGCCGGAGACAAAAATTCAACGTCAAATAGCACTGCTGTAAATATCAAAGTCATCCGCCTATCAGAAATTTACCTCATCGCTGCTGAATCCGCATTATTGAAATCTTCTCCAGACAAAAACCTTGCAGCAAGCTATTTGAATGCTATTCGTCAAAGATCTCCCAAATTGGATGCGGCAACCTCTAATACAGTTACTTTCGATATGATAGCTGATGAAAGAAGCAAAGAGCTCTTGGGTGAAGGTCACCGATTCTTCGATATGATGCGCTGGAATAAGTCGATCACATTTGACGATGATCTTGGTAATATAAGTACCACCAATAGACCAAAGACTATAGACCGAACGTTTTTCAAAACGATTCTTCCAATTTCCCTGGATGAAATGAATGCGAATCCAGCTATCGCAAATCAACAAAACCCGAGTTACTAAATCATTAGATATTAAAGCGGGGCTGTCCTACCGGGGCAGCCCCGCTTTATCATTTAATTTGACTCCTATCCCCTACAATCTCTTTCCAAATATTGAGATCTATAAGATTTATTTTTTTAGATAGTTTCCTTTTAAAATATTATAAAAATGGATTTATTCTTATAAAATACTATTTTTGAATTTGCCATCCATTTCTACCTTTAAATCAATCAAGTAACCATTGACCAAAGCGTATCGTATTTCACTGTCAGATCCGATAAAAAAATCTGCATCATCCCCTATCAGCGGGCTCATTCTACTTTCAAAATGGGTATCCGTCAGGATCTGTATCGGAAAGGAATGCATCATCCCGGCGTCAACCTTATCTGAAACCCTTATTGCTGCAAAACCCTGTTTCAACAGTTTAACTACATTTGACGGACTTAATTTCGCCAGTGAAAATATCCGCTCCGAATACAATTTTGCGGGAATAAATTGGAGTCCTTCGACATCAAGATCGGTGTATCCATAAAAGTCCTGCAGGTCGCCAATGTCTTCAATCAAGCCTTCAACATAATAGTCATCAACTACAGTTTTTTCATTTTGTCGAATACCTACATCCACGAGCATCTTTTTACCATTTCTTTCGATAGATAGGTTCCGGATCAAAACATCATGAAGCTTTTCATCATTAAAAGGAATCGCGTTGTAATCAGCAATATCATGTACCGAATAAGATCCCGAGGCAATTTCCTGAAAAGCCTTCAACAACGCAATGAAATTATATTTTCGGACCTCCAGTTTCTCCGTATCGCCTGCAAAAGCTCCTGACTCAATGAGAATGGTACTCGCTCCCCATTTTTGAAAATTGTCTCCAAAACCACGTGGAGTATGCTCGTCATCATACTTGGCGACAGCATTTGGAATGAATTCCTGTAAGATTTTATTTATTCCGACGATTACCCGCATGGCATCCGCCCTAACCTCATTCACGCTTCTGGCATAATCATATGCGGGGGCCAATAAGGAAATTGTAACCGGGGTTGCCGTACCGGGAATATTGTAATAATTATTTTGATTGTGGAGATTGAACGCAAAATTGGGTTCCAGTAACATTGCCTGCTCTTTCAACAGGGCACCTTCCACCGTTGCAACAGCACGCGCATCGCGATTCATATCGACATCCATCGCCGTTCTCCGCTGATAACGTTCTGCACCATCGGGATTCAACATCGGAATAAAATATAAAGTCAGTTTCTCCGCTATCACCTTTCGAAAAGCATCAAAACCATCCGCCTCCCCGTTAAAGAAATTAAACAGGTCAAATAGCGCCATTGTCGCTGTAGGCTCGTCACCATGCATCTGCGACCACAGTAGTACCTTGATCGCCCCCTGCCCATATTTCAATTTAAAAATTGAACGATCCTCGACTGACCGTCCAATTTCTTCAATGGTAAATCGCTTACTGATCTCTTTACCCTGCAAAAGAGGCAAGATATCAGCATGTTTAAATCGTCTATACCTTAAAGCCTTTTCTTCATACAAAGAAAAGGCTCTGATGAAATCTTCTTTGACCAAATTCATGTTAATCTTTTAAGGCTGCCCCAAGTAAAGTAATCGTCCCTTGTGATGCATCCATTCTCACCTTTGCACCTACCGGAAGGATAAATTGCTCTGCGATATGTCCAATGACAGCACCGCTATAAGCGGGCACGTTTAAGGGCCTGATATAGTCATTGAATAGTTGATCCAATGTGACCGAACCATAGCCGCCCGATGGTTTACAATTGGTACATTTGCCAAAAATAAAACCTTTGATCACAGCTAATATTCCTGCATTTTTCAACTGACAAAACATCCTGTCAACACGCTCCATATCTTCGTCCACCTCCTCAATAAAAAGGATCTTATCCTTAAAATCGGGTAGATAGGCCGAACCACATAATCCGGTCAATACCGTCATATTTCCACCAAGCAGCACGCCATCGACAGTACCGGGAAAAATTGTGGCAATCCGGTCTTTGGTCTGTACGATATTATCCCCCTTTGATTTGGGATTTTCAAATACCGCGGGCGTATTCGCTATAAATTGCGCATTAAAAGCCTCTGCCAGCTTCTTCGTCCATGTGCTTATACCGACCGCGCCATGGAAAGTAACAAGTCCGGTCTTCGCATACAAAGCCAGAATTAAGGCTGTTATATCCGAATAACCCAACAAAATTTTGGGATTTTGAGCAATCATCTTATAATCAAGTCTGTCCAGGAGGCGGGAAGTTCCTGAGCCTCCCCTGACACAGACAATTGCTTTGACAATCTTATCAGCAAACATATCATGTAGATCCGCAATACGTTCCTGATCTGTTCCCGCCAAATTACCGTAACGGCTACGGATATGTTTTCCCTCTTTCACTTTAAAACCCAATGTTTCAAAGATCTCACGTGCAATAATGATCGACTCTTCGTCATCCAATACACCCGCTGGAGTTATCAAGCCGATCGTATCCCCAAGCTGTAGCTTCCTTGCCAACAAAGAAGCTGGCCCTGCTAGCTCCGCGGCCATTTCTGTCGAGTGCCCTGCCGCCAATGCCGGAATAGCCAGTGCGCCCAAAGCAATTGATTTTATAAAAGCCCTTTTCTCCATACTACGCGAACTTATCTATTGAACAACAGACGCTCTCCAGCACCTTTCTCAATAATTTGACCTTTGGAAAATGCGACTTTACCAGATACAATGGTATGTTCAATAGTTGAACTAAAGGTGTGACCTTCAAATGGAGACCATCCGCATTTAGAAAGAATATTTGATTTTGAAACGGTATAGGGTTTATTCAGATCCACGAGTACAAGATCTGCCCAATATCCTTCGCGAATATAGCCCCGATCCTCCACCTGAAACAATGTAGCTGTATTATGTGCAGACTTCTGAACCAGTTGCTCCAAGGTCATTTTACCATCTTTAACCATATCCAATAAGGCCTGTAAAGCATGTTGGACCAGCGGGCCTCCGCTAGGAGCTGAAGCATAAGGCTGTGTTTTTTCCTCGATGGTATGCGGGGCATGATCTGTGGCAATTACATCAATATGTCCATCCAATACTGCCTTCAGAATATGATCACGGTCATTGGCCGTTTTAACAGCTGGATTCCACTTGATAAAATTTCCTTTTGTTGCATAATCCTGATCAGAAAACCAGAGGTGATGGATACAGGCTTCCGCAGTGATTTTCTTGTCCTTTAATGGAATATCATTCCTGAATAACGCAATCTCCTTTGCTGTTGATATATGTAAAATGTGTAATCTTGTATCATGCTTTTTGGCCAATTCCACCGCCTTGGATGAAGACAGGTAACAAGCCTCTTCAGAGCGGATCAAAGGGTGCATCTCAATCTTCAACCCATCTTCACCATATTGATCTTTAAATCTTGCCAGATTAGCCTTGATCGTTGCTTCGTCCTCACAGTGTGTAGCGATTAAAGTGGGAGCGTTAGCAAAAATACCTTCTAAAGCCTTTTCATTATCCACCAACATATTTCCAGTCGAGGACCCCATAAATACCTTTATACCACAAACATCACGTGGATTGGTTTTCAATACCTCCTCCAAGTTATCGTTAGCCGCCCCCATAAAAAATGAGTAATTCGCTAATGCATTCTTTCCTGCAATATCGTATTTATCCTGAAGCAATTCCTGCGTCAAGGTATTGGGAACCGTATTGGGCATCTCCATGAAAGAGGTTGTGCCACCTGCGACCGCAGCGCGACTTTCATGCCATATATCCGCTTTATAGGTTAATCCGGGTTCTCTAAAATGAACCTGATCATCAATTAATCCAGGAAACATATGCAGTCCCTCAGCATTGATTTCCTGATCCGCAGGATGGTTTATCTCCTGTGCGATCATTTCGATTCGACCATTGCTGATATATACATCAGCCGTCTCAACTTTACCTTCGTTAACAAGTTGTGCAGATTTTATAAGAATAGATGACATGTTGATCTTTTACTTTGGTATCTGTCAAAAGTAAAGATTTGTTGCCGTGATAGCAAGTTATCTGTTCAAAGAGTTCCCTAAGCCCATTTTGATCGGTCAGCGTATCCATGCTATTAAACAAAGGAAAAATCCGAACTTGAAATAAAATCTATCTGTTTTCACAAACATTAACAACCGCAAAATTTGACTGCAAGCTTCTTTGCGCTCATTGGGGATGGGCTCCTTGATAGCTCAAAAAAATAGAAGCCAATAAAAAAGAGGCCTAAGCCTCCTCTATTATTCTTTATCAAATTTGTACCCCACACCTTTTACCGTGGTGACATAATCATCACCGATTTTTTCACGAAGTTTACGGATATGTACATCGATTGTCCGGTTGGTGACAACCACCGAGTCTTCCCAAATACTTTTTAAAATCTGCTCTCTCGTGAAGACTTTATTGGGTTTGGAAGCTAATAGGTAAAGCAATTCAAACTCTTTTTTGGCAAGCACAATCTTTTGCTCTCCTTTGTAAACTAAGAATGAATCTCTGTCGATAACCAGATCAGCTATCTCGATTTTATCCTGGGCTGTTGAATCAGACTCTTCCGATGCATTTCGTCTCAATATCGCATTGATACGGCTCATTAGCGCGCGGGGCTTGATTGGCTTAGCGATATAATCGTCCGCTCCAACATGAAATCCCGCAATTTCTGAATATTCTTCGCTTCTAGCTGTCAGAAATACCATAAAGGTACTCTTGAATTCAGGCATAGCACGCATAATGCGACAAGCTTCAATACCGTCCATTTTGGGCATCATCACATCCAGGATGATTAGGTCCGGGTTGACCTGTTTGGCAACCTGTATTGCCTCTTCCCCATTTTGCGCTGTAGAGACCTGATAACCTTCACGATTTAAGTTGAATGCAATTAAATCCAAGATATCTTTTTCGTCATCAACAATTAAAATCTTTTGTTTCGAAGAACTCATTTGTCTTATTTTTCTGCTAAAATATGAACAAAATGATAACAATCAGTTAATCTAATGTTACCAAATCATTAAGTAATATTTCAATTAACAATAACACATTGATTACTTAATTGTTTTCTTCAAAAAATCAGCCAGCTCCTCACCACGAAGATTTTTTGCAATGATAATACCATTTGGATCCAGGATATAAGATGTAGGCAAAGCTTTCACACGGTAATCAACTACTATCGGTGAGCTCCAAGCCTTTAAATCAGACACATGTGTCCAAGTCAGCTTATCGTCTGTAATAGCTCGCATCCATGAACCGGGATTATCGTCAAATGAAACGGATAAGATATCGAAACCTTTGGCGTGATAAGCATTATATAGCTTGACAAGATTTGGATTTTCCTGACGACAAGGCATACACCAGGAAGCCCAAAAGTCAACCAGCGTATACTTTCCCTTAAAGCTTGACAACTTCACTTCCTTGTTGGAGGGAGTAAAGGAAATCAACTCCGGCGCCGGCTGCCCAATAGCCATTTTCTTCAACTTTTGAGTTTCCTCTTTAAACTGGGTCACATATCTATTTTCCGTAAATTCATTTTTAATTTTATCAGCATAAGCAATAATCTCAGCCTCTGCCACTTCTGGATCCAGTGTTGAGATCGCATAAAATCCAGCCAAATCATTATGTTTACCGGAAAAATCGACCGCTTTGCGGGTATACTCCCGAAGCTCATTCGCGAATTTAGCTTTATATTCGGCACGGAGTTTTTCTATTTCGTCAGCAGTTGAATTTGCCGTTAATTTAGAAAATACAGTCTGTAGCGAATCTTGCACATAATCACGGTGATTCCTTTCCCTGGCAAATGGTTGTATCGTTTTCGACAATTCAGACCCTTCAACAAGATAATCATTAACATCCTTATGCAAATCCGCTTTGAATGAAATGGTCTCACCCGGAGAAGCGATCAGGTCGTAGCGATTTTTACCGACACGCAGCGACAACAATCTTGATTGGCTTGCCTGACGCACAAACTGAAATTTGTTATTATCGCCAAAGAACATCGAATCAAGTTTGGTATCCCCTTCGTACAAGGAAACAACTTTTATATTACCTGGGTTCTCTATATTTCCTTCAATAGTAAACTGTTCTTTATTCTGGCAACCGAACATCAATCCAACCACGCCAACTATTAAAAAAATTGCCTTTCTCATCTGTATATCGTTTTGTGAGCGCTACAGATCCATCTATAAATAAATGTCATTGCACTCGGTTTCCTTTTAAACAGAAAAAACTATCCTATATATTCCTTTCCCTGTAATGACGCATTCATGATTTGCTCTGCAGCGAATTCTTGAAATCGTTATACCCGGTTTGAATAAATAAGATAGTTTCATATCATAGAATTTTGAGGAGACCCCTGCTCCACTTGAAGCTTATTCAACAAGCACTTAAGTCTCCGGTCTAAAAACTCAAATTTAACCTAAAAATTCCTTCGCACGTTCAATGGCCATTTTCAATCCGGCAGAATTTTTACCACCAGCTGTTGCAAAGAATGGCTGTCCGCCGCCGCCGCCTTGGATATCTTTTGCCAGATCACGAACGATATTGCTTGCGTTTAAACCTTTTTCTTTTGCTAAATCGTCTGAAATCACAACTGTCAGACTTGGCTTGCCATCGAATTCCGCCCCAATAACCAAAAACAGGTTATTAACAGCGCCTTTCAACGCATACGCTAAGGTCTTAACCGCTTCTGCATTCGGAAGATCTACCAATGTTGCCAAGAAGTTAATATCGCCAACCTGTTCGATCTTTGCTTCCAGATCAGATTTCAGAGCCAAAGATTTTTCGGTAATGCTTTTTTCAATTTCTTTTTTTAGGGCACCATTTTCGTCGATGATCTTACCCAAAGCTGACACAAAATCCTTTGGATTATTCATGAGTTCTTTTAAATGCTGTACCAATTCAAAATGCTCACGAATCACTGCAGCAGCGCGCGTACCTGTAATGGCTTCAATACGACGCACACCTGCCGCAACAGCTGATTCAGAAACAATCTTAAAGAATCCAATCTGACCTGTGGCTTTTACATGTGTTCCACCGCATAATTCTTTAGAGAACGAATCTTCAAAAGTGATCACACGCACAAAATCACCATATTTCTCTCCAAACAATGCCGTTACACCTGAATCCAACGCTTGTTGATAAGGCACATTACGTTCTTCTTTCAATGGAATATTTTCACGGATTTTAGCATTTACGATGTCTTCAACCTGCTTGATCTCATCGTCACTCATCTTCGCAAAGTGAGAAATATCAAAACGCAGGATATCAGCATTAACCAATGAACCTTTTTGATTTACATGTGCACCCAATACTTGTTTTAATGCAGCGTGCAATAAGTGCGTTGCAGAGTGATTATTCTCGGTATCCAGTCGTTTGGTAGCGTCTACCTGCGCAACAAAGGTGCCATTCAGATCCAGAGGCAATTTATTGGTAAAATGAACAAAAATTCCATTTTCCTTTTTGGTATCTGTAATATAAATCTTTTCACCTGTTTCTTCTGAGACCAGTTCTCCGGAATCACCGACCTGCCCGCCACCTTCCGCATAAAACGGACTGACGGAAAGTACCAATTGATACTGCTCTTTATTTTTTGCGACAACTTTACGGTATTTTACGATTTCTGTTTTTGCAGTCAAGGTATCATAACCAACAAATTCAAAACCCTCATCATCATTGACAAGAATCCAGTCTCCGGTGTCAATTGCTGTTGCCGCACGCGAGCGATCTTTTTGGATCTGAAGCGCCTGCTTAAAGCCCTCCATGTCAACAGACAGTCCTTTCTCACGCGCCAATAATTCCGTTAAATCGATCGGAAAGCCGTATGTATCATATAATTCAAATGCAAAATCACCATTGATAACAGGATGGTCTTCCACATAATTTTCGAAGCGCTGTACACCTGTGGACAAAGTTCTTAAAAACGAAACTTCTTCTTCTAGGATTACTTTCTGCACAAAATCCTGCTGTTGGATCAATTCATCAAACACGCCACTGAATTGGGCCGCCAAAACTGGAACAAGCTCATTAATAAACGGTGTTTTAAATCCTAAGAACGTATAAGCATAACGCACCGCACGACGCAAAATGCGACGGATGACATAGCCTGCTTTGTTATTCGATGGCAATTGTCCATCTGCAATCGCGAAGCTAACGGCACGAATATGATCCGATACCACCCGCATTGCAATATCTGTCTTCTCATCCAGACCATATTTTATCCCTGACTTTTCCGCAATAAAATCAATGGTCGGTGTAAAAACATCCGTATCATAATTTGAGGTTTTTCCTTGAATACATCTGACAAGACGCTCAAACCCCATACCTGTATCCACATGTTTAGCCGGTAAAGTTTGAAGTGAGCCGTCCTTCAGGCGATTGAATTGCATGAAGACCAAGTTCCAGATTTCAATTACCTGTGGATGGTCTTCATTGACCAAGCTTTGTCCCGAAACCTCTGCACGCTCTTCTGCACTACGCATATCAAAATGGATTTCAGAACAAGGTCCACAAGGGCCAGTCTCCCCCATTTCCCAAAAATTGTCTTTTTTATTACCAAGCAGGATACGATCTTCGGCGATCCACTGTTTCCAGAAATCAAACGCCTCCATATCCCGGTCTAAACCTTCACTTGAGTCGCCCTCAAAAATTGTCACGTATAAACGATCCTTGTCAAGTTTATACACTTCGGTCAATAGTTCCCAGGCCCAGGCAATCGCTTCTTTCTTAAAATAATCCCCAAAACTCCAATTTCCCAACATCTCAAATAAAGTATGGTGGTAGGTATCGATACCAACTTCCTCCAAATCGTTGTGCTTGCCGGAAACACGCAGACAACGCTGTGTATCTGCGACACGTGGAAATTTAATCGGCGCTTCTCCAAGGAATAAATCCTTGAACTGGTTCATCCCCGCATTGGTAAACATCAATGTAGGATCATTTTTTACAACTACTGGTGCTGAAGGTACTATCTGATGCCCTTTACTTTTAAAAAAGTCTAAAAAGGCTTGACGAATTTCTCTACTTGTCATTTAATTATCTAAAAATATGTGCAAACTTACTCAAAATTGGTCTGTTATGCAATGTGGAATACGAGATAATAAGCCCGGCACAGCGTTTTTAGTAATGCCCGATTTCGATATCTGACTGACTTTTCAAACAAAAAAATCAGGACATAAAATTCAGAAGGACAGAATTGTCTAATTTTCGGGATGACAGCGATCACAAATATGCATTAAATACAACATTTTAAAAGCATTAAATGTTAGCCACATTTGTAAGGCTCAGAGGAAAAATAATACGTTAAACAATAAAAACATTTGACTGATCGTCATTCACAATTGCATTTGTTTTATTACATTTGATAGAGATAGGAGATTCTAAACATGAAGACAAGATTGTTTAACTAAAATTCATTCAAATGACTTCCTCATGATCTATTCAAATTAAGTATAGGGATTTCAGAATACAGTCGGAAACAACTTTCACCTGAATCTCGTGCAAAGAAAGAACCCGAATCCGAAATATTTGGATGAACGCTTGGACAGCTGTAAGAAGATAAAATATGTAAAAACTAAATATGACAGCTTCATCATATCGAAACAAACAAACCGAGTGAAACGAGCTCATTTATACCGATGAGAGCAACACTTATAAATAATTTAAACAGATGAAAAAAAACATTCTACTACCGGTAGATTTTTCGGATCATTCTAACAACGCAGTAAAATACGCGGTGGATCTGGCCGCCCAAAAGGGGTATCGTATTCACCTTTATCACAACTACACATCGGCTTCTGCAGTATTTGAAGGAGAAACTGATTCCATTGGAAAGCAAAATCCCCTATTTAAAGCCGATATCCTGATTAAAAACCTTTCAGAGCAGATAAAATCAACGCATGCATCCCTTGAAGTAAGCACCCAGTGCGAACGTGGCATGATCACTGAAACCCTGCCGGACCTAGCTACTCCGGATCGTTTTGATTTTGTCATTATGGGCACAAAAGGTATTACCAATGATGATAGTCAGCTGATAGGCAGCACCACCTATGTGATCAGCAAAAAAGCCAAAATACCGGTTCTGGCCATCCCTACTGAAGCCTCATTTGAACAGATTGATAAAGTTGGCTTATTATCCAATTTCAAAGAGGAAGAAGTGCAAACGGTGCAGGATTTCGTCAATATAATGGGAAAAGAGTTTGAGTTAAAGTTGATGCATGTCCATTATGATCATTCTTCGGAAAATCGCATAGAAGATAAATTGGAAGTATGGAAATATAAAATCAAAAAATATATCGGTGTGACCAATATAGCCATAGAGGTCGATTCCATACAAGGTGACATAGAGGATCTGGACACTGTTCCCGAGGTTATCAACGAAATGATCCACACCGAAAAAATCAAGATATTGCTTGTCACGCGCTCGCGAAAATCCTTTTTTGAACGTGTTTTCACCCGATCGGTAGCAAAAGCATTGTTTAGTCATCCTTTAGTTCCTATATTTTTCACCAAAGCATAAAAGCATAATTAAAGTATATCGCTATGTCTAAATTATTAATCCCTGTAGATTTTTCCGAAAATGCACAAGTCGCCGCAAACTATGCCGCCCAGATTGCTCAGGAAACCCATGATGAAATCACACTCTTCCATTCCTTTACTTCACATAGCAACAAATTCGCAAATGCGAAGCATTTAGTAGACCCCACCGAAGAGAAGGCCCGTCATAAAATGGAGGAACTTGTCGCCGAACTTCTACAAAAATATCCTTCGTTAAAAATTTCGACCTTATTTGACAACGGAATTTTAGCTGAATCATTGGAAAAACAGGAGATAAAAGAGAAGTATCATACTGTGATTATGGGTACAAAAGGAGTCACTGGACTAGAATCCGTACTGATCGGCAGCAACACGTATGACGTCATTAAGGAATCAAAAATACCTGTATTAGCGATTCCAAAAAATGCCGTAAAATTAAAAAAAGATAATATCGCATTATTGACAAATTTTAAACCGGGAGAACTGGAAGTCCTCAAACAAGCAATCCCATTATATGGAAAAGATTTTCATCTACAGCTCATCCATATCAACAAAAACAACCTAGAAATCAGTATTTTAGGACAACAGCTTGAAAAATGGATTGAACAGATCATTGCAGAGACAGGTATTGAAGACATCTCCTATATTGTCAAAGCGCAAAGCTATTTTGCGGGCTCGCGGGAGAACATTGCGAACGGAATACATACGATTATCAGAGATGAAGATATTGATGTGATTTTGATTACGAAAAGTAGGAAAACTTTTTTCCAAAACATTTTTACAGAGAATATTGTTAAGCACATGGCTTTCGAAATTGAGGTGCCAAATTTTTTCGGTCGAGTGGATTGACCAAATAATTTTTGGCAAATTTATTGTAAGAGTAGTCAATGAGTTAATTTAACAAGAATTCTATAGTAGAAAATTTTACAAAAACACATTATGAAAATTAGCCTTAAAAAATCAGGATTACTAGTAGCGGCAGGAATTATCTCAACCGCATCCTTTGCCCAAAGCGCAAAACAGTCATCAATTGAAGGCACTACCCCATTTGGACCAGCAACACAATACAGGACTTGGTCTATTGGTGTAGGAGCAGGTGTAACGAGCTTGCAGAACATTGCGAAATTCAATAATGGAGGTTATGACAAATTGGATTGGAACTTGGGTTACAGCGCCTATATCAAAAAACAAATCTCTCCTTCATTCGGAATTAAGGCAACTTACTTTGGTGGAAAGACCTCCGGTTATGAAAACAGTGATAAACAAACAGGTTTTGAGACAAAGACACCTTGGTCAGTAGCGCTATCCGGGGAATTCATTGCAGCCAATACAAACTGGCGGTTTTTCAATAGTTTCATTAAACCATATGCATCAATTGGTGTGGGGGTAATGAATGCAGAGACAGCGGCAATTGCTGGTGGAAACACAGGGGAATATGGTGATTCGTATTCTAAGATCTATGTACCTGCAGACTTCGGTTTTAAATTTGCCGTGGCGAAAGGCATCAACTTCGAATTGGGTTACCAATTGAACTGGGCAAACCAACGGTTTGATAATAAAGTTGGACCAACTCAACAATACAAAAATGACCTCTTCACCTATGCCCATGCAGGTCTAGAATTCGCGTTGGGTAGTGGCAGCAAACCAGCATTGAACAATTCAAATCCAGTAGCAACCTTAGTGAATGATTACACTGTCAAATACGATGATTTGAAAGCACAGAATGATGCGTTGAACGCTAAAAACCAAGCTTTGCAAAGCCAGTTGGATGGATTGAACAGTGACTTGAAAGACGATGATGGTGATGGTGTAGCTAATAAATACGACAAATGTCCAGGAACACCTTCTGGCGTGCAGGTAGATGGATCAGGTTGTCCAATTACAGTGAAAAACGAAACTAAAGTTGTTGAGAAAGTTGTTGTCACAGAAGCGGACAGAAAAGTAGTTGCTGATGCGATTAAAAACTTAGAGTTCGATTTAGGTAAAGCAACCATCCGCCCGACTTCATATGCAACATTGAATAAAGTTGCGGCATTGTTGATCGAGAAAAACTTTAGCCTAAAATTAGCTGGCCATACAGATAACACGGGTTCACGCGAATTGAATATGCGTTTATCCAAAGAGCGTGCGGAGTCGGTGAAAGCTTACTTGGTATCCCAAGGTGCAAACGCTTCACGTATTGAAGCTACAGGCTACGGTCCTGACCAACCAATTGCATCCAATAAAAATGCTGCCGGTCGTCAACAAAACCGCCGCGTAGAGTTTACACTTTATTAATAGCTAATAAATTACACACAATAAAACGGTATTTTTCAATATAATACCGTTTTATTTAGTCTTTTGTCATATTTTAACTACAAACCGATTGGGAATTTAATTTTTAACCTATTACTTTTGCCTCGGTTTATACAAACAAATTCTATGAAACTAAATTTACAATTAGCACTTGCATTTGCAACTGCAGGCTTATTTGCCAATGCTGCTTTTGCACAAACTTCAAAGGTATCGTCAATCGAAGGTACTACTCCTTTTGGTTCAGCTACACAGTATAGAACATGGTCTATCGGTGTCGGTGCCGGTGTAACGAATCAAACGAATATCGCCGGTTTCAACCGTGCTGGGTACGAAGACCTAGCTTGGAACTTGGGATACAGTGCTTATATCAAAAAGCAGATTTCTCCATCTTTTGGCATCAAAGCCAGCTACTTCGGTGGTAAAACAGGTGGCGCATTTTTAGCAAAAACGGCAGATCAATCCTTCGAAGCAAAAACACCTTGGTCGGCTGCTTTATCCGGAGAATTTCAAGCTGCAAATACCAACTGGAGATTTTTTAATAGTTTCATCAAACCTTACGCTTCAATCGGTGTGGGTGTCATGAACAGCAAAACAACTTTAACGACTGGTTCTACCTCAGTAGAAGCTGATGCTATTTCCAAAATCTATGTACCATTGGATATGGGTTTCAAATTTGCTGTTGCTAAGGGCATCAACTTTGAATTGGGTTACCAATTAAACTGGGTTAACCAAAACTTTGATGGGATCCAAGGCGGTCAATACAAAAATGACCTATTCACTTATATCCATGGTGGTCTAGAATTTGCATTGGGAAGCGGTAGCAAACCAGCCTTGAACAATTCCAATCCAGTAGCCACACTTGTGAATGACTACACTGTAAAATACGATGATTTAAAAGCGCAAAATGATGCTCTTAATGCAAAAAATCAAGCTTTACAAAGTCAATTGGATGGTTTAAACAATGATTTAAAAGATGACGACGGTGACGGTGTAGCAAATAAATACGACAAATGTCCAGGCACGCCTTCTGGTGTACAGGTGGATGGTGCAGGTTGTCCAATTGTCGTGAAAAACGAAACTAAAGTTGTCGAGAAAGTTGTTGTTACAGAAGCGGACAGAAAAGTTGTTGCTGATGCGATCAAAAACCTAGAGTTTGACTTGGGCAAAGCAACTATCCGTCCGACTTCATTTGCAACGCTGAACAAAGTTGCGGCATTGTTGATCGAGAAAAACTTTAGCCTGAAACTAGCCGGCCATACCGACAATACAGGTTCACGTGAATTGAATATGCGTTTATCCAAAGAGCGTGCGGAGTCAGTGAAAGCTTATTTAGTATCTCAGGGTGCGAACGCTTCACGTATCGAAGCAACAGGTTACGGTCCTGACCAACCAATTGCATCCAATAAGAATGCTGCTGGTCGTCAACAAAACCGTCGCGTAGAATTTACACTTTATTAATCGATCCTATTCGATCTATACAGGCCAAAAGGCATCACATTTAAGTGATGCCTTTTTTTCTGATAAGTATCTACCTTCTTTTAAAAGAATATGCTGACACCTGGTCGTGCATGTGAATAAATTTATTGTCCCAGCCCCAGAACATATTTCGATTCCATTAAAAATCAATTATTTAAATCCTTGGATTATTCAAATATTATTTCTACCTTTGCAACGCCTTAGGCAATAGTGCCTATTGTATATAATATTTCATGAACCCATTTTTAGAACTGGGAATCCGTGAGGAAGTTGTTAATGCCATCTCAGAATTAGGTTTCGAAAAACCTTCTGAAATTCAGGAAAAAGCCATTCCTGTTTTATTGACTGGTAACGACGATTTTGTCGGATTAGCCCAAACTGGCACAGGAAAGACCGCGGCATTTGGTCTTCCATTATTAGAGCAATTAGACTTTTCTCAAAAACACCCACAGGCATTAATCCTTTGCCCTACTCGGGAATTATGTTTACAAATCTCAAAAGATTTAGAAAAATTTGCTAAATACGTTGACAACGTACATGTTGTTGCTGTATATGGAGGTGCAAATATCTCAGACCAGCTACGTCAGATCAGACGTGGAGTGCAAATTGTAGTAGCGACCCCGGGTCGTATGTTGGATATCATTGGCAGAAATGCGATTGATTTTTCAAATGTAAAATATGTTGTATTAGATGAAGCGGATGAGATGCTCAATATGGGCTTCAAAGAAGACATCAACAGCATTTTGTCAGAAACTCCTGACGAGAAAAAAACTTGGTTATTTTCAGCGACAATGCCTTCTGAAGTGCGTCGTATCGCAAAGAATTATATGACCGATCCTGTTGAGCTTACTGTAGGTACAAAAAATACCGGTAATGCCAACATTGAACACCACTATTATTTGATCAAAGCAAAGGATAAATATGCTGCGTTCAAACGTATCGTGGATTCAAACCCTGATATCTTTGGTATCGTATTTTGTCGTACAAAAATCGAAACACAGGATATCGCTGAAGCGTTGATCAAAGATGGTTACAATGCAGATTCGCTGCACGGTGACTTGTCTCAACAACAACGTGATAAAGTAATGAAACGTTACCGTGACCGTAGTTTACAATTATTGATCGCAACAGACGTAGCCGCTCGTGGTATTGATGTAAGTGATGTAACTCACGTTATTAACTTCTCTTTACCGGATGAAACAGAAAACTATACGCACCGCTCAGGTCGTACTGCCCGTGCAGGTAAAACTGGTATTTCTCTTTCTTTGGTAAACGTAAAAGAACTTAGCAAAATCCGTCATCTTGAAAAGATTATCGGTAAACCTTTTGAGAAAAAACAAGTTCCTCAAGGTGCTGAAGTGTGTGAAAAACAATTGTTCTCTATCGTTAAAAAGATTGAAAACGTTGAGGTAAATGATGAACAAATCAGTCCATTCTTGCCTGCAATTATGGAAAATCTGGAATCTCTTTCAAAAGAAGATATCATCAAAAGATTTGCATCCCTTGAATTCAACCGTTTCTTGGACTATTACAAAAATGCTCCTGATTTAAATATCGAAGCCCGTGAAGGTTCCCGTGAAGATCGTGGTGACAGACGTGATGGTCGTTCCCGCGAAGGCTCAAAAGGTTATACACGTTTGTTTATGAACTTAGGTTCAGTAGATGAATTCTCTCGTGGAGACATGTTAGGCTTTATCTGTAACAATGCAAATATCTCCGGAAAATCCATTGGTAAGATTGACTTAAAAGGTGTGTTTACATTCTTTGAAGTACAAGATGCTGAAGTAGAGAAAGTATTCCAAGGATTCCAGGGTGTAGATTTCAACGGTCGTCAAGTTCGTATCGAAGTATCTGGTGAAGCGAGAGGTGAAGGCCGTGGTGATCGTGGCAGAAGCCGTGGTGGTGACCGTGGCGGAAGACGCGAAGGTGGATACCGTGGTGGTGATCGCAGCGGAAGACGTGAAGGTGGATACGGAGGCGGAAGACGTGAAGGCGGATTCAGCGGCGAAAGACGTGACCGTGGTGGCAATGGCGGAGGTTTCCGCGATTTCTCAGGTAAACGTAAAGAATCCAAAAGCAAATACTAAATTTAGTATTTAAATAAACGTATGAAGACCCTGATCTGGAAAGCCTCTGCTTTGTAGATCAGGGTCTTTTTCATTTATAAGACTTCCCATAGGCATACGCCCCGAATAGCCAAGCCGTCCATGTCAAAACACCTATCTAATTTCATTTTTCACAGGCTATAATCTCCTCAAAAAAGCGTAAATTAGCTTAATTACACGAACTGGATTTCCACCATGCCAACAGCAACGAGATTATTTGATTTAGCCTATTTGCAACAAGAAACTGCACCTGGCTTTCCGATGTTTTCCTACAAAGACGGAACAAACTGGGTAGCGGTAAGCAATACAGAATTTATTGAACGGACCAATCGGGTATCCAAAGGTTTAATTGCTCTCGGCATCCAGCCGGGTGAAAAGATTGCTTTAATCAGTGAAAACCGTATCGAATGGAATATTCTTGATTTTGCGATCCAACAGATTGGTGCTGTTGTCGTCGCGATTTACCCCAATATTTCTGAATCCGATTATAGCTATATATTCAACCATGCCGAGATTAAAAACTGTATCGTAAGTTCCAAAAAATTGTACGGCAAGATTACTTCGATCAAGGGATTATGTCCACTATTGGAACATATTTTCACCCTAGATAAAGAAGACGATTTACCACATTGGCAGCATTTTGTGACCATGGGCGATTCCATAACTGATGAGCAGCTTCAGCAGCTGCAAAATGCGGTCAACGCCGACTCCCTTGCCTCGATCATTTATACATCGGGCACAACCGGCAATCCAAAAGGTGTCATGCTGACTCACCGTAATCTATTGGCCGATACCATGAGCAGTGAATATTCTTTTCCTGTAGTACGCGGAGACCGTGCGCTCTCCTTTCTACCGGTTTGCCATGCCTATGAACGCGTATTCCAATATGTTTATATGTATAAGGGATTGACCATCTTTTTCGCCCAGTCAATGGATAGTATTGGAGAAGATTTCAGATCAGTCCGCCCGCATATCTTTTCTGCTGTGCCGCGTGTACTTGAAAAAGTGTATGAAAAAATTATTGCGACAGGTGAAAAGCTCACCGGATTAAAGCGTAGGATATTCTTTTGGTCTCTTCGTGTCGGTGAACAATACACATTGGAAAACCGCTCTTGGTGGTATGCTATCAAATTAAGTATCGCACGAAAGTTAGTCTTTTCAAAATGGCGGGAAGCATTGGGTGGCGACATCAAAGGGATTGCATCTGGCAGCGCGGCTTTACAGGAAAGATTAACGCGTCTGTATATGGCAGCCGGAATACCTATTTATGAAGGCTATGGGCTGACCGAAGCTGGGCCCTGTATTGCGGTAAACTGTTTTAAAAGAGGAATGAAAATAGGCACAGTGGGCCTTCCGTTGATCAATATCGAGATCAAACTTGCCGAAGATGGAGAGATCTTAACCAAAGGCGACAACAATATGATCGGCTACTACAAAAATGAGGAAGCTACCGCTGAAGTGCTCAAAGATGGCTGGTTATATACCGGAGATATCGGCCAATGGATTGACGATAAATTTCTCAAAATAATCGACCGCAAGAAAGAGATGTTCAAGACATCCGGCGGGAAATATATTGTCCCACAACAGTTGGAATCCAAAATTGTGGAATCTTCCCTTATCGAGCAGGTCATGGTGATTGGCGAGTCCCGAAAATTCCCCGCAGCTTTAATTGTACCAAACTATGCCAATCTTTTGGACTGGAGCAAAAATTCCGCACCCTCATTGGCAAAACTACCCAAAATAGAATTTTTGAAAAGCCCCGAAGTCAAACAACAGATTGAGTCCGAACTCAATCGCATCAATCAAAATTTTGGCAATTGGGAACAGATCAAAAAATTTGCGATTATTCCGAACGAAATGACGATAGAAACAGGTGAATTAACCCCTACCTTAAAAATGAAACGGAAAATCATTCTTCAGAAATATGAAAAAGAAGTTGAGGCGATCTACACTGCTTAACGAGATAGAAAAAACAACCTATTTCTCAGGATCATACAACAAAGCATATAAGATTTCAGTAAGTGGATCGGATACCTTTATCTGTACATTGAAACAAGGATCCACAAGGTTCGTATTAAATTGAGCCAACTCCTCTTGCTTAAATATTAGATTAAAATCAAGAAGATCGAAGTTCAAAAAAAATAGCCTTTGTCAGGGAGACAAAGGCTATGTTATATTACATATTTTCTATTCTTACGACTTCTTAGGCAGACGTTGACGAATTGCCTCATAAATCACAACGGCAGCTGATACAGACACGTTAAGGGAGCCTATTTCACCATACATTGGTATCTTGGCAAGATTATCCGCGATACGGATCAAATCATTTGATACACCTACATCTTCAGCGCCCATAATGACACAGGTAGGTGCTGTATAATCCACGTCATAGATACTCGAAGTTGTTTTTTCTGTACTAACAACCAATTGTACTCCTGAATCTATCAGAAATTTACCCACTTTTGAAAGGCTATCATGACGGCAGACCGGAATCTTGTACAATGCACCAGCTGATGTTTTAATTGCATCCGGATTTACCTCTGCGGATCCTTTTTTAGGGACAATGATTGCATGTACACCTGAACACTCAGCAGTACGCGCAATAGCCCCCAGATTACGCACATCGGTCACCCCGTCTAACATCAAAAGTAAAGGTGTTTCGCCCTTTTCATAGATCTGTGGGAGGAGCTCTTCAATATTCTGATAGGTAATTGGTGAAATAACAGCAATGACCCCTTGATGGTTTTTCCGTGTGATACGGTTTAATTTCTCAATGGGCACCTGCTGAAAAGCAATGTTATGCTCTTTCAGTAAGGATTTCAGTTCTAAAATCAAACTACCGCTTAATCCGCGTTGTACAAATAACGATTCAATCTCTTTACCACTATCGATCGCTTCGATGACGGCCCGGATACCGAATACCATCTGATTTACCTCACGTCTTTCGCCCTGATCGCGATCACGTCGCTGAAAATTTCCTTGCATCATAAAACTAAATATTACCTTCCAAAATAGAAGAGATTGCAAAGGTACAAAAATTAACAGGAATTAGAATGGCCGATTTAGCTTAAACCCAAGTTAAACTCCTTCCGCAAAGTATCTAAAAGCGGATTTTTACTGACCATTGCCTGGTACTTCTCCTGCGAAGTATAGGGTTTGCGTGAAACCGTAAATTCCATCATCACACCTTGTAGATCCAGCGCAAAATTTTGCAACTTTACCCGAAGGTAATTCAAGACATCCACTTTCGCGCTTTGCAGTACATCCATCTGCACAGCATTCTCGACATCAATCTCGATGAGGGTGCCATTCAACCGCGGTTGAGTAGCAGTCATCATCGTATACAGGTTAATTTTATTTTCGGCCTTCAACTGCTCAGCATAAGCATTCCAAATGGCTATAAATTGATTAAAGCTTACCTCACGCTGTTCGGTCCCCCTTATTAATTCAGGTTCATCGCCCTCTTTGGCAACCGAATTATTGTCATAAATCGTGTTCAGATCCGGTAATGATGGAATAATTGCTGAAGCTGAGGCTCCCCATCCGCCTTTTTTTACTTTTGGAGGCACATTTGAAACAACATCATTTTTCACCTCAGGCTTGACCACCGAAGGCTGAGAACTGGAAACTGGATTTTGTGGATTGGAAGCTGGTACTGCTGTCAATACCGTTGATGTTGGTACCGCATTTTGCACTGCATTTCCCGAAAGGGCTGACGTAGAAGAACTTTCTTTCGGTTGCGGGATTACTGGCTCAGGAAGTTTTTTTTTTACTCCTTCAGCAGCTGAAGGAATCTGTACAGAACCAAGCTGGCTTAACTTAATGGCACTTGCAATGTGACACATTTTCAACAAAGCAAGTTCCACTTGTAAACGTTGGTTTTTGCTTGTCTTGTAGTTTATTTCACACTGATTTGAGATATTCAACGCTGACAATAAAAATCCCGAAGAGGCCTTCTGTGATTGCTGTAAATATTTCTGACGTATGCTATCACTAACTTCCAATAATTTTAATGTGGCAGGTTCCCTTGCTACCAACAAATTGCGAAAATGAGCCGACAAACCGGCAATGAAATGACTTCCATCGAAGCCATGGTTTAAAATCTCATTAAATGTCAAAAGCGTTTGCGCAGCATCCTCAGCCAGGATCGCATCCGTTAGCTTAAAATAGTAATCGTAATCCAGAATATTCAGATTATCGATAACCGCCTGATAGGTTACGTTTTTATTTGAGAAACTGACAATTTGATCAAACATGGACAAGGCGTCACGAAGACCACCGTCGGCCTTTTGCGCAATGATATGTAGACCATCCTGATCATAAGCAATCGCTTCACGATCCGCTATTCTGGCTAGATGGCCCGCCATGTCCTCCACTTTTATGCGATTAAAATCAAAAATCTGACAACGTGAAAGAATCGTCGGCAGAATCTTATGTTTCTCCGTTGTTGCCAGGATAAAAATCGCATAAGAAGGTGGTTCTTCCAATGTTTTCAGAAAGGCATTGAAAGCAGCCTGCGAGAGCATGTGCACCTCATCGATGATATAGATCTTATACTTTCCAGCCTGAGGGGGTATACGGACCTGATCAATCAAATTACGGATATCGTCTACCGAGTTGTTAGATGCAGCATCAAGTTCATGAATACTAAATGAATTTCCGTTTTGAAAAGATTTACAGCTGTCACATTCACCACATGGCTCAGTACCGGGCAAGATCTGCTCACAATTTATCGTTTTGGCCAAAATACGGGCACAAGTAGTTTTACCAACACCACGTGGCCCACAGAATAAAAATGCTTGCGCCAACTGATTGTTGTGAATTGCATTTTTTAAGGTACCTGTAATGTGTTGCTGACCTACAACCGAATCAAAGGTAATCGGGCGGTATTTACGTGCAGAAACAATAAAATTATCCATTGCACGAAGATACGGATTTTAAAAAATAAAACAGAGATTCTGAAACCTAAAAATCAAAGTCGGCACGTCCAATTCTCATCGCTCCGCTATTTGGAAGATAAACAAAGGAACGCAAATGCATCACTAATTTGCAGTAGAGTTCCGATTAAAACTGAAGTAGATACACATAAAAGGCGAATGATGTCGAGAAGACTGTAATCGCAAAAACATTTTTCTCAAATCCCTATAAAAAGCGATTATAATTTGTTAAATTTATATTACAATAATGTTATTAAATTGTTAAGAATTGAAGATCAAAGGATGCCATATTGCTTTTTTAACCATTTTATACTGGTTAGCCTGCAGTCTCTCAACTGCTAAAGCACAGCGTCATGATTTTGATTTTTATGATGGAAGAGTTTCGATTAACGTTCCGCCATCCTTCAATATTCCCTTCAATGACAGTTTAACAGGAGCTCGTGTACAGGAGTTCTACCAAGCTGCTGATCAGACAGAATACCATGATCTGGTAAATAGTTTGCTGGAATACAAAGATAAACAACACCTCAACGACTGGGTATATTATCAGCTTGTACGTCGCACGGCCCAACAGATTGCGCCAAAAGCAGAGAACTATGCACGCTATACACTTTACAAATGGTTTCTAATGTGCAAATCTGGATATGATGCCCGTTTGGCTGTAGGAAATAACCAGATTATCTTTTTCATTCAAAACAACGAAGATATTTCCGACATTCCTTTTTTTGACGTTGACGGTAAAAAGTATACCTGCTTGAATTTTCATGATTACGGAAAACTATTTCAACGTGCAGACACCTATATCCCCGTAAAGATTAAAGTACCGGAAGCCACACATGATTTTAGCTATAAAATCACAAAGCTCCCCGATTTTGTACCTGCAAACTACATCGAAAAACAAATTGCATTCAAATATGGCCACAAGGCCTATCACTTTAATGTTAAGTTGAACAATGAAGTCAGCGACCTTTTTAAAAACTACCCGGGTGTCGATTTCGAGACCTATTTCAATATCCCATTAAGTAAGGAAACTTATCAATCCCTGGTTCCTGCACTCAAAGAAAATCTAAAAGGGAAGAAAGAAAAAGAAGGCGTAGATTATTTAATGCGGTTTACACGCTACGCTTTTCTGTACGAAAATGATGAAGAGAATTTTGGAACGGAAAAACGGCTATCTCCAGAACAGACCTTATTAAATAAATATAGTGATTGCGATGATCGTGCAGCGCTGTTCTTTTATCTCGTCAAAGAGATTTACAATCTCCCGATGATTACGCTGCTTTACCCTACGCATATCACCATGGCCGTTCAATTCGAACAGCCCATTGGTGACGACGCTATTTTATATAATGGAAAGTACTATTCAGTCTGCGAACCTACACCACAGGCTCAAAGTCTGGCGATAGGCCAACTGTCTGATGAACTAAAAAAACAATCTTACCAGATTGTATATCACTATGAGCCAAGGTAAAATGCTGTTCCAAAAGCTACCGACAATTTTAATTTATAGCAAGAGATAAAGATTATACCTACTCTATGTTTTTAAGCTGATCAAACACGACGACTCATTTTCCCATCAATAAAGTGTACCGATAAGTTTCAATAGGTCAGCATACTTCCCATCTGTACGATGAGCGGCAATAGTAATTGTATTTTCTCTGCCTTTGTATTTTAATGTAATCACATAATCCGTTCCATCCACACAGCGCGCGCATTCCTCAATTTTAGCATCCATTAATTTATAGGCATCGATATAGTTGGACAACTGTTCAAATGTGACATCACTTGTTTTATAAACTTTATCTTTTGGGGCTTCCGGAACAATGCTTTTTGGATATCTAATTTCTGTTTTATTTTTGTCAATAATGATATTTACAACGTCGCCCCAACCAGATACCCCTTTTATTTCTACTTGAGGTCCAGCAAGTTCAGGATCAGTTTTGTCATCAGATTTCTTGCACCCTAAAAATAGGAAGATACTTAACACAAATAAATAGATCGCTTTTTTCATAATTTAAAGTTTATATTATTTGACTATATAACGAAATATTCGCATAAAATGCGACAAAAAAAATCCTGCTATAAGCAGGATTTTTCTAAAAGTTCATGGATGTTATATAATTTATTTAACTTGACCCGGAGTTGTATATGCCAAAGTTTGTGGATCATAATGAGCCCAACCTTTTGTCCAATCTTCCGCACCAAAAGCACCTCTAAAAGTTACTTTCTTAAAGAAGCTATCTGAAAGTTTAGCATGCGTAAAATCTGCTCCTGTAGCGGCTACCGAGTTATCAAGAAGTGCAAAATCAGGAGTACCGCTACTGTTCGAAATATCCTTAGCAAAAAGATAAGGAGCTTTATACAAGGCAGCTGCAAATTGTTTACCATCAAACACATTATTAGTTTTTAGAAGAGTTTCAAGCTGTGCGCTCAATGATCCGCCAACAGGGCTGATTTTAAAATCTACAAGGTTGCCGTAAAACAAATTGTTCGCAAAGACCGATTCTTTGGCAATAATATTCTTCGCTGTTGCTTCTGGCGTTTCGACTTTAGTATCATCAACGTGAATACCTGCTAGTCTGAAGCCAGTGATCACAGAGTTTAATACTGAAATAGAGGAGTTTCTACGGATATGAATACCATGTTGATTATTTTCAGCAATAGAGTTTTTCTCTGTCTGTTTTGGACCTAATATAGTGACATTTGAAAAAACACCTGATGTTTTAGGAGTAACATTCTTTCCATCTGCATTGTTATCAGATTCAAAGCCATTTGAGCCAGATACATCAGCAAGAGAAGGAACTCGTTGAGCAACTGCAAATTGAACTTTACCAGAATAGCCAAAATCAGTATCAAAATCATCATCCCAAGTACCAACTGTAACAAGGTGTGATGCATTAACTGTACCACCGAACCATTCAAAGGCATCATCACCGGAACGATAGACCTGTATATAATCTAATGTTGTCCCACTACCTACACCAGCTAATGTTAAACCATTAATTTCATTATCCGGCGAGAACATAACTCCTGGAAACTCTATACGTACATATTTCATTATCCCAGAATTATCTGCGGCCTCTGTACCTCCATAATAGATATAATCTTTTTCATTTTTACCCGCTGGAGCATTCAAACCGCCCTCAATTTTAGCTTCGCCCGCATTTACTGGAGCTTTCCCTAAAATAATTACTCCGCCCCAATCCCCTTTATCACGGGCACCAGCAGGCAATGCTGATGTAAATACAATAGGTTTCTCAACAGTTCCCTCAGCTTTGATTTTCGCGCCTCTGGTTATTGTTAAAGTTCCTTTTGAAGCTTTATCACCCTTAATAATAGTTCCGGGTTCAATGGTTAGAGTGGCACCATTGCTTACAAAAACAAACCCTTTTAATAAATAGATTTTATCAGCTGACCAAGTTGTATTTGATGTAATTTCTCCAGAGACAACAACGACATCTTTATCCACGGGGTTCGTTGGAGTTTCAGTATCATTACCATCATCTGTAATTTTAGTTTCTTTACAAGCTCCGGCAAATAATAAAGCTGCTAAGGAGAAAAATAAAAATCTTTTTTTCATTGGGATAATTTTTTTTATCGGCAACAGACCTACCGTCTGTTTATTTCGTGTTGTTGAATAGATGCTGTAGCCGATTTGTTAAGTTTTATTTTGTTAATCAAAGGACTTAATTTGTTTTAACTTCAAGATTAAGACTGTATTAAATATTTGTTACCTATTAAAAAGTATAATTAAATGATAATGAATAGTTTGCACCCATTTTATATTTATAAAGAGTTTCATTTGGTTTATTTTGCGCTTTATTATCAAAATAAACATTCACAGCATTGTTCAAAATATCACCAGCGTTAAATTTGATCTCACCTTTCTTATTTAATACTTTATAACCTATCTGGGCATCCAATACGTTGCGAGGTGCTTCATACGCGCTGGTGAATCGAATACTTCCAGCCTGAGCTATCCGCTTTCCGACACGATTATACAGGATATTGATACTCAATTTATTATCCAAGGCAGTATGTTGTAAACCGGCATTAATAACATAAGGAGATTGGCCTACCATTGGTCTGGTTTTCTCAATATAGTCCTGATCAGTTGGATTTTCTACTTTTGAATGAACTACAGACAAATTCAGGTAAGCGATTGTATTTTTAAAGAAGTCATTATCCACAACAAAGCTTAAGTTTTTACGTGCCTCCAGCTCGACTCCATATAAAGTTGCTTTTGGTGTGTTGAAATATGACACATCAACTGTCGAATTAACATCATAACGCAATGGTTCGATTGCATCCGTAAATTGTTTATAAAAAGCAGAAACTGACAATATTTCTCCAGCAGTAGGATAAACCTCAAATCGTAAATCCGCATTGTTAATAGAACTTCTCTTTAGATTCACGTTACCCGAAACCATTCCTAAATTTTCGTAATCATAAAACTGAAAAGGAGCTAACTCTCTCAGTTCGGGGCGTGCCAAAGTACGATAGTACGAGGCTCTCAAATTCATCTTGGAATCTATGCTATAAGTGAAATTAACGGAAGGCAATAAATCAAATTTCTTATCACTAACAACCTCTCTAATCTTATTTTGATTATCAACATCGTTTGAATTGATTTTCACATCATAATTTTCAACGCGCAATCCATAAACTACCCTAAACTTATCATCAAATTTCTGATCTAGCATTGCGTAACCAAAAGAAGTCAGTGAATTCGCATTGTATAAGTCACCGCTACCAACGATTTCATTGAATTTATAATAATTTTTATTGATCAAATCTATTGAAAACAATTGATCTGGAGGTAAAGCGGTAACTCTTCTGATCTCATCAGGATCTACAGTCAATGCATTGATCTCGGCACCAACAAAACGTGCATCAAAATTACGTTTACGATATTGCGCACCGCCGCCAAATTTCACTGTAGAAGGAGCATCTAAAAAACTCATTGGTCTTGCATAGCCTGCTTCTCCCGAAAATATATTTTCATTCATCTCTGAAAATACCCGCGCATTATTCTTTCCTATACCGGAAACATCCGCTAAGTAAGGGGTAGCTGGGTTCGTCTCATCAATATCGCGTTTGTAGTTGATCTTAGTCTGATTTGGTTGGCTATTACCTATATTACTCCAAGAAGCTGTCCATTTCAACTTATCATTTTTATCGCTTAAAACGTGCTCTCCTTCTATCGTGGATTTAAACAGTGATTTTTGCAAAATGTCATAGGCAAAGAACTTATTGTCAGATAATTTAGATGCATCCGTTCCTCGACGTTCTAGATAGTTATTGTCGTATGTACGATTATATAAGTTCTTCCATGTAATTTTATTTTTTCCGAACGAATAAGCGAAATTCGCTAACGCACCTAAGTTCGTTGAAAACTTATACACATTATCGCTAAAGTCGTATTGATACCATTCACGTTTAAGATCTAATAAGGTATTTTGGGAATTTCTATAATTCACAGAGAACAGAGCACCAAAACGGTTGTTATTTTCATATTGTTTTACCTTTCCTAAGGAAAACTGATAGGTTTGAGAAGGTAAAGCCGACTTATTCTGTACCGCATAGTCGTTAGGCAATGATTTTAAAACCAAACGATTCCATTTCCCTGATAACCCAGCCTGAATCTCCTCCCTCGCAGGGAAATTCTTAGCAAGTTTGTTAGAACCATCATCAAAACCCAGATAATTTTGAGTATTCTTTTTAGTTTGTAAGAAATCCTTGAATGTAGAAGCTGTATTGTAACCATATCCCACACCAAAGGATACGAAATCCTTGTCTGGAATATCCTTTGTTGTGATCTGAACCGCACCACCCGCAAAATCCGCTGGAAGATCTGGTGTCGCAGTTTTTGAAATTGTAATCTTATCAATTAAATTTGACGGAATAATATCAAACGAAAATGCGCGACGGTTAGCTTCTGTACTCGGCAACACTGAACCATCCATCATAGCCACATTATATCGATCACTAAGCCCCCTTACAATCACAAACTTATTGTCCTGAATAGTGGTTCCACTTACACGACGTAGAGCCTCAGAGGTATTTTTGTCCGGTGATCTTCTAATTTGCTCACTTGAGATACCATCAGAAATCAATGCGCTATTTTTTTGCTGTGCATATAATGCACCAATAGATTCCTTCTTAAAAGAACCTGTAATCACAACTTGATCTAACATCTTACCTTCCGAATTATCAAGGACAATATCCAAATTGGTCATGTCATTCGCTTTGATCTCAACTTCAGTAATTTGTTTCGTAGCGTAACCGATATAAGCGTACTCGACAGTATATTTTCCAGCAGGCAAAGCAGGAATACTATACTTACCAGAAACATCTGAGCTTCCGCCTCTAGAAGTTCCAATAACACGAATAGTTACCCCCGTAATCGTTTCTCCTGTTTTGCTATTTGTAATAGTCCCCATTAACTTCCCGCTGCTCTGTGCATAAACTGTTGTTGACGCAGCTACGACGAACGTAATGGCAGCAGCGATTCTTTTAAGTTGTAATTGTGGTTCCAATTTATTTTGTTTTTTGTTTCTGCAAAGCTATTGGCGGAATATTATATTAACATTAACAACGAATTACCATTACGTAAACCACTTGTTAATTTAATGTTACCTTGTAAATTCTAACTTAAAACCCTAGATAAAATCCCGCTTGAAGCAGTATTTTGAGCGATTATTCAATTTTTCGATGAGACGATATTAATGAAGTGTAATAAAATTATTAAGTCGAAAAGTTATTAACATATTAAGGTCAGTTTTAGGTTTTAGTACATTTACTTATGCATATCATTGTAATTCGATAAGAACAGGATATTCGTTCATATTATTGTTTAGAAGAAAGGTCGACCTTATTATTGCAATAATATTGCATATGCAAAGCAATTTCTCTAAGTTTGAATATATTTTCAATATTTGAGCATATGAGCAATCCGATCGTATCTACTGAACAGCTAACGTTCCGATATACCCATGCGAAAAGCATCGAATTTCCGGACATCTATATCGAGAAAGGACAACATACCCTATTATTGGGTGATTCAGGCACAGGTAAAACGACTTTGTTGAATATGCTTGGCGGTCTATCCAGACCTGAAACAGGACATGTTAAAATCAATGACCAGGATCTTTCCCTATTATCTAACAGCAAGCTCGACAGGTTCAGGTCGCAATACATTGGTTTTATCTTCCAGGAAGCTCATCTTCTCAAAAATTTAACCCTACTGGAAAACATCAAATTGGCTCAATCCCTCGCAGGAAAAAATGTAGCTGTGGATGAGATCCACCAAGTATTGAAACAGCTGCAATTGGATCATAAAACAGCAGCCTATCCAAATGAATTAAGCCGTGGTCAGTTACAACGCGCTGCTATTGCACGGAGCGTCATTAATAAACCGGCCCTGCTCATTGCAGATGAACCCACAGCAGCATTAGATGATAACAATACAAATCGTGTACTGGAACTCCTGTTGGGTATCGCAGATACCGCTGGCTCGACCCTATTGATCACAACACACGACAAACGGATCAAAGATCGGTTTTCGAAAATGTATCTCTTAAAATAATCGCTTACGGCCTCTTATTCATCACCCTCTTAGATTTAAAATTTGTTATGAACACGATACAGTTGGTTTGGAAAAATTTAAGTAGACAATTTGGTTCTGTCTTTCTGAGTATTTTACTGACAGCTTTTGGGATTTCCATTCTGGCAGTGCTTTCCATCACAGGTGAAACATTTGAAAAGCAGCTCGACAATAATAGTAAGAATATTGACCTTGTTGTCGGTGCCAAAGGTAGTCCGCTCCAATTGATCTTATCCAGTGTATACCATATCGACAATCCAACAGGAAATATACCCCTAGATGAGCTCGAACCCTTACGCCAGAATCCGCTTGTCCAATTGGCCGTACCCCTATCCCTGGGCGATAACTTTAAAGGGCATCGGATTGTGGGGACAGATTCTTCCTTTCTGGCGATTTACGATACTAAAATCCATGAGGGCCGTATCTGGCAAAAAGACTTTGAAGTCGTTATCGGTGAGCAGGTTGCTAAAAAACAGCATTTGAAAATTGGTGATCAGATCAACAGCTCACATGGCCTAAGCAAAGATGGCCATAGCCATGACGAGCACCCTTTTACGATTGTGGGCATTTTAAAGCAAAATAATAACGTAACCGACAACCTTATTTTGACCAATCTCGAGAGCGTTTGGGATGTTCATGGTATTGCCCATCATCATGCCGAACAGGAAACAGCAGCGCAAAGAGAACAACGTGAACGAGAAGAAGACCGCGAAGAAACAGTCAAAGCACACCAACATCACCATGGCGAAGACCTCGAGGAAAATTCTTCGGCTAAGGCGTTAGTTGAAGAAAAAGAACAGCACGATCACGCAGATCACGACCACGAGGAGGAAGGTGTATTTGTCAAATCTATTGGAGCAGATATGGTGAAACAAAACGGTCTGGAAATAACGGCTATCTTGATAAAATATCAGTCACCAGCCGCTATCGGCATATTGCCTAAAATGATCGACCAACAAACAGATATGCAAGCCGCCTCTCCGGCGATGGAAAGTACACGTCTGTTTTCACTCTTAGGCGTGGGAATAGATTCTTTAGCTATCCTGGCCTACATCATCATGCTCATTGCCGGGCTGAGTGTATTTATCAATCTCTACAACGCGCTGAAACAACGTAAGTATGATCTGGCCATTATGCGTACACTTGGTGCGTCCAAAAGAAAATTATTCAACATTGTTCTATTGGAAGGTCTGACTATAACGATTGTCGGTGGATTGGTGGGACTGTTATTGGCACATCTGGCATTATACTATATCAGTAACCAAACGAGCCAGAGCGCTGACTTTATCGAAGCTTTTAGGCTACATCCAAAAGAATTGGTATTTTTGCTTATCGCTTGTCTCATTGGCGTCCTCGCAGCGCTGATTCCTGCTGTGAAAGCGTACAGGACAAGTATAGCTGGTACTTTATCAAACAAATAGGACGAATGGTTAATTGGGGTAAAAAAACATAAGAATAGCGTATGCAAGATAAATCCTGGATGTGCATCGGCGAAATCTCAGCACGCAATACGTTATACTCAATACTAAAACAGATGAAACCCTTATGATTTATTCATCACCGGATAAATCTGCTAGCTTCATCACAGCTAAAAAATTAAACAGATGAAAAAAATTATCACCGCATTCTTCTTCACATTCTTCAGCATCATACAAGCACATGCGCAGATCGGTAGCAATGCCGATGTACCCGATCATACCCCCATGATGAACAAAACCTGGGATGCCATCGATAAGATGGCCTATAAAGTAACCTATAACGGCGCAAAAAAAGTCTATACTCCTTTTTATCCAAAAGAACTCAAAGCACTGGAAAACAAAGTAGTCGAGCTGCCAGGTTATATGGTTCCATTGCATAGTGGACGCAATCATAAAAACTTTATGATGTCTGTACTGCCTGTCATGCAATGTCAATTTTGTGGTTCGAATGGAATTCCACCGATGGTCGAAGTAACCTTAAAGGGGGGAGCAATTAAATTTTCCGAAGATCCTATTAAGCTTAAAGGGAAGATGGTTTTTACAAAAGATCCGCTTAAGGGAAATTCTGAAATTCAGATCGTCGATGCTGAACTCATAAAATAAGTAGATCGCCCTGTTACGCTGTGAATCTTGCCTATCCTTAGATGAGATTCACATGGATACGCCAAAAAAACAGGTTGAATTTATCGATTAAGGAGTGAGACCTCAAGACAAGCCGCCAACGCCGCTGTTTCCGTACGTAAGCGGGCATCTCCAAGCGATATGGGCTTGAAGCCTGCAGCTAGGGCTAAATCTATCTCCTCCGCTGAAAAATCACCCTCTGGACCTATCAAAATAATATAATGCTGCGCTGGCTCAACTATTTGATTTAAATATTTCTTATCGGAATCAACGCAGTGTGCAATAGCCTTTTGGGTACCATCTAACTGTATGTCCTTGAGAAACTGTTTAAACGATACTGCAGGGTTCAGGCGAGGCAAATACGCTTTTAAAGACTGCTTCATCGCTGATACAATGACCTTATTCAAACGATCCAACTTCACCTCCTTACGCTCCGAATGCTCACAGATAATAGGCGTAACCTCCTGAATTCCGATCTCAGTGGCTTTCTCCAAAAACCACTCGATACGATCGATGTTCTTAGTTGGCCCGACAGCGATATGCAAATGATAATTTGGTTGCTGGTATTTCTCCTTGACATCCAAGATGGCAAGTACGGTACGTTTGGGATGTGGATCTATAATCTCTGCTTCGTACAAGCCACCACGGCCATCTATTAAGTATAAATGATCTCCTGTATTCATACGAAGCACACGGACAGCATGCTTGCTTTCCTCCTCACTGAGAATAAAGTTTTGTAGGGAAGGATTTAATTCGGGAGTAAAAAATAACTGCATGTACTGTTCGTTATGATCTTATTCGGTGACATCGTCATCAGCGGATTCCACCAATTCCAGTTTGACAAATTCTATATTCTGTTGGGCTTTACGAATAATGGTGAATACATAACCGTATTCTTCTTTCCGCTCCCCTACTTCAGGAATTTTATCAAAGATTTCGCTGACCAATCCTGCCATTGTATCGTAATCCTGGCTTGCGGGCAACTCTATTGGAAGAAACTCATTCACATCATGAATACTCGCTCCGGCATCCACCATATACTCTGTTTCAGATATACGTTCGACAACAGGTGTTTCCTCATCGTACTCATCCTGGATCTCTCCGACCAACTCCTCCACGATATCCTCTAAGGTCGCCATCCCAGCAGTGCCACCAAATTCATCGAGGACAATAGCCAGTTGAAGACGACGTTGTTGAAACTCAGCCATCAGATCATTGATCTTTTTCGTTTCAGGAATAAAGTAGGGCTTACGCATGATATTTTTCATGACCACCTCTTTGCCTTTTGCCAAAAGAGGAAGAATATCCTTTGTATGGACAATACCCACAATCTGATCGATATTATCCTCATAGATCGGAATACGCGAATAGCCCTCTTCCGTCATCGTTTCAATCAATTCCGAAGCATCTGCTGTGACTTCAACAGCGACAATCTTAGTCCTCGGTACCATAATATTCTTTACGATACGCTCGTTAAAATCGAAGACGTTTTTAATCAACTCATGTTCGGAAATATCCAGTGCTCCGGATTCTTTTCCTTTATCCAAAAGGTATTGCAGTTCTTCAGATGAATGCGCAGACTCACCCTTGGTCACTTCGAACCCTAAAATCTTAAGCAGAAAATTTGCAAAACCGTTCAGTATCCAAATAAAGGGTCTAAAAATAAAGTAGAAAAATTGCAGTGGAACCGCAATCTTCATCGTTGTGGCAACAGGTTTTTGAATGGCTATTGACTTAGGAGCCAGTTCACCAAATACAATGTGCAACACGGTAATGATTGTAAATGCCAACACATGACCTGCGTTGGTAGCGATCTTACCTGTCAATTCAACACCAAAGAAACCTAGTGCCCCCTGCACAATCTGGGTCATTACAGCCTCTCCTACCCAACCCAAGGCCAGTGAAGAAAGTGTAATACCCAATTGTGTAGCGGCCAAATAACCATCCAAATGCTCCGTTATACTTTTGGCAATTGTAGCAACTTTGCTACCTGTTTTCGCCTGAACTTCAATTTGGGAGACTCGGACTTTGACAATAGCAAATTCAGCGGCAACGAAAAATCCGTTGGCTAATACTAAAAACAATGTCCAAAAAATATCGAGCGCCATGCTTGGGGTTATTTGTTAACAAATTCTTTCTTGTACAATTCAATAGCGTCAATCAAGATTCTTTGTGCTTCCTCACGTCCTTTGACTCCTTCTACGATAACGTGTTTCTTTTCTAGCGCTTTGTAGCTTTCAAAGAATTGTACAATTTCCTTCATGGTATGTGGTGGCAATTGATCAATGTCTTTAATGTAGTTGAATACCGGATCATTTTTGGCCACAGCAATAATTTTATCGTCTTGCTCGCCACCATCAACCATATTCATTACACCAATAACTTGCGCTTCAACCAATGTTAAAGGTAAAATATCAACCGAACAAATTACCAAAATATCCAACGGATCTTTGTCGTCGCAATAAGTCTGTGGAATAAAACCATAATTGGCTGGATAAACGACAGATGAACTCATTACTCTGTCCAAAAGCAACAAACCTGTTTCTTTGTCTAATTCGTACTTTCCTTTGGATCCGTTTGTAATCTCAATGATAGCGTTTACGGCATTTGGCACATTCTCACCTGGAGAAACCATGTGCCAAGGGTTTTGTTTACTCATTTTTATTTTACTGTATATTTTGTTTGTTTCTTTTGTCTTTTATTCGCTTTTTGAGCAAAGTAATTGCAATAGGTAAAAATGCGATCACGATCATCCCCACGACCACATATTCAACATAATGGATAATCCATGGGAACTCTATCCCCAGGAAATATCCGGAAAGAGTCAATACCAGGACCCATATTAAAGCTCCACTGACGTTAAATAAAACGAATTTTTTGAAATCTAATTTTACAACGCCCGCAAAGATAGGTGCAAAAGTACGAACTATTGGGACAAATCTACCTATAATTAATGCGGTTCCCCCATATTTATGATAAAATTCTTCTGCCATCACCACATATTTTCGCTTAAAGATGATACTATCTTTTCGCTTAAATAACATGGGACCGGCTCGATAACCAAACCAATACCCCGTAAAATTGCCCAATATACCAGCCGCCAATAGGCCCAAACAAAGTGTATAAATACTCACGTCTATCTTATTGAGCGCACAAAACAATCCTGCTAGAAATAATAAGTAATCGCCGGGCAGAAAAAAACCAAAAAACAGACCTGTTTCGGCAAATACGATTAAAATAACTAAATAAAACCCACCCGAACTCAAGAGCTCTTCAGGATTCATTAGTTGTTGAAATGACAACAAAAGTTCATGCATAACTTTCAGTAAAAATCAATGTTGTTTTCTGAATTTTAGAATCAAAGCCTACTTTTATCCCTGTATAATTTTAAAACAACAAAGTACAAATATAGTATTCTTCTAAAAAACGAAGGTAAATCATTGTAATATAATCTTGTTATTGATTCTGTGCAGTTATGCTGATAATGGACTCCCGAATTGTTTCGGCGATGTGATGAAGCTCATCTTCCTCCAGACTCAACTTAGGTCCAGCAAAATTTAGGTCACTTATTTTATTGATCGGAACAAGATGGATATGTGCATGTGCGACTTCCAGCCCCACAACAGCCACACCAACCTTAACACATGGAATTACCTTTTTTATCCCTTGTGCAACAATTTTCGCAAATACCCAAAGCGCCATGTATTCATCATCTTCGATATCGAAAATGTAATCTGTTTCTCTTTTTGGGATGACCAGTACGTGACCTTTTGCCAAAGGGCTGATATCCAAAAAGGCCAGAAAATCATTACTTTCCGCCACTTTGTAAGCTGGAATCTCTCCAGCAACGATTCTTGAAAAAATTGTTGACATATTATTCTATATTGGAATAAATTCTTTTTGTAATAAAATATTGAGATAGTAGTATTCAGTATGGAGACTTTGGCAGTGCGGCCATCAGCTGGCATATGAAAAGTCTAATGTCTAATATTTACTATCTAAACACATTCGATAAAAAACGATCATAAGTAACATACATATGATGTTCTGAACAAATATAAACAAAAAAGGTCGCGATTGCTAGAATCCGACCTTCTTAATATAAAGTTAATTTGTGGATGTGCGGTTATGGCGTACCGCACATAACCGACATATATTATCTTGAAATTTCTACAATTTCAAATTCAATCTTACCTGCAGGTACTTCGATCTCTGCCGTATCACCTTTAGACTTACCTAATAATCCCTGGGCTATAGGCGATTTAACTGAAATTTTGCCCGACTTAAGGTCCGCTTCTGATTCAGCAACCAATTGATAAGTCATCACAGCTCCATTCTTTTTATTTTTGATCTTGACAATAGACAAAGCGAGAACTTTAGACGTATCCAGTTTAGATTCATCTATCAATCGAGCTGTCGCCAAAGTATTCTCCAGATTGGCTATTTTAGCCTCATGAAGTCCCTGGGCCTCTTTAGCAGCATCATACTCCGCGTTTTCAGACAAATCACCCTTGTCTCTTGCCTCTGCAATAGCATTGGCAATTTTAGATCTTCCTTCCGTCTTCAGATAAGCTAATTCTTCTTTCAGCTTACGCAATCCTTCTTCCGTAAAATAAGTTACTTCTGCCATAATTTTATCTTTTTTCTTATTTTCTACATTTTAAAAAAGAAACAAGACCATATTACCCTCGTCGGGTAACATGGTCTTGCTTTCAATCTATACGAAGATAATAATTGTTTTCAACAAAACAAATTCTTCTCAAGCAAATATCATTAAATCTCCTCTTCGTCTACAAATTTATACCCCAATCCCCGAACTGTTTGCAAATAATGCGGTTTGTCAGGATTAGTCTCGATTTTTTTCCGCAGACGGACAACATGCATATCCAACGTACGTGTATTGACATTTGAACTATACCCCCATACCACTTCCATTAGCTCCTCCCGTGTGATCTCCCGACCCAAATTTTGGAGAAAATGCAATAAAATCCTGTTTTCCAAGATAGTTAATTCGACTTTTTTACCATCCCGTATTAATGAATGGATATTGGGATGATGCTCGGTCTGCCCAAACTTGTAGATCTCGGGACTGTTTTTAGGCAGAAAAAACTTCACCTTATTATCTATCATTGCAATCAGCACATCCATATTGAACGGCTTACTAATATAGTCCGTCACACCAAAGCTATATGCTTCAATCTTGTCCACATCCTGGGATTTTGCTGTCATCATAATAATGATATTCTCAAATCCTGCTTTACGGACATCTTCACAGATCTCGTTACCTTCTTTTCCAGGGAGCATCCAATCTAAAAGGACCACATCAGGCCTTTTTTCCAAGATTAAACTTTCTGCTTCATTCCCATTTCCGCTTTGGATGACTTGATAGCCTTCAGATTCTAATCGATGTTTTACCAAGAAACGTAAGTTCTCATCATCTTCAATAACAGCAACAGTGATGTCTTTATTCATAAGTAAATAATTTGTCTTTTAAATGTCCTATGGAATATCCAGTTTATTTTTACAAGTCTTGCTTTTTCTAAACACGAATATTTCATAGCTGAATTTATTCTTTAAACCGGAAATACCAACGTGAAGGTAGTGCCCTGTCCCAATTGACTTTTTACGGTAATGTCACCACCAATAAACTCGGTGATTTCCTTACAGAACGCCAAACCTAAACCAATACTTCCTTGCTGATTATATTGACTTTTTATTCTATAAAACTTTTTGAAGATATTGTTAAACTCCGCCTTTTCAATCCCAATCCCCTCATCCTTAAAAGTGATAACAAAATTCTTCTTATTTTGTTGTATTGTAATATCCAAGATTTTATGCCCCGCTTTCGAATACTTATAGGCATTGTCTATCATATTCTGAAACACACTGCTCAACAGTACCGGATCGGCAAGCATTGATGTCCTTACATCAATTTTTGTGCTAATTTTAAAATCAGCATATTTTATTCTCGAAGAAGCGACCAGATTTTCGGTAAACTCCTCCAGATCAACCTCCTCTTTATTTAATTTAATGGTTTTATTCTCAATTTGGCTAAAAGACAATAATTTATTCATTAAGTTATTGAGCCGATCAGCCTCCTGATCCAATATATTACCGTACATTTTCCTTTCTTCGTCAGAAAGGACCTGTGCACTCTTAATATTATTTCCCGCAATTTTTATCACGCTAACAGGTGTTTTAAATTCGTGGGTCAGATTATTAATAAAATCATATTGCAATTTAAAAAGTCTGCCGTTAATTTCTAAATTTCTATAAATTAAATATAGAATCGCTATTAAAATAATATAAATTAATGAAATCCCCCCCAATACTGGCCAAAAACTCCGATTTATTTCTTCCGAAAGAAAACTTTTACTGGACCTGAAAAGCAACTTATAATCGGCCAAAGCTCCCGGTAATGGCATTTCTGTCGAAATTTCATCATTCTCCGGTGTAATAGGAGCTCCCACTAAGGGTACAATCTCTACTTTTTCGTAAAGGTTAGCATAACTGTTTTTCACTTCCAGATACATGGGGTCAATCTGAAAGTTGAACATATCCTGTTCATAACCCACAGTATGATCCAGATTCCCCTCCATAATGGATTTATAAACAATCAGATCATTAACCCTTGGTATATTTAAATAGGTAATCTGCCCTGGCCTGATGGTATAAAATACCTTTAATATATCTTTATCTGAAAGCTTCGCATTCGCCTGCAACTTATCGATATAAGTAGCCAGTTTCACCCCTATGTTATTGATTTCCTCGGAATGCAGCGCCATTTGCCCCCGATCAAGAATGGTATTTTTATTCAATCCCGATCGCGATATTGAAAAAAAGGTAATGGTTTTGGGTTGGATCCGCAGGTTATTAACGATAAAACCATAGTTCAAATTATGATCATTGTTGAATTGCAGATCAAAAAAACCAATTTCCCGTACAAATGGATAAGAACTTAAAATACTGTATGCATATTTCCCTGCTTGCACAGAATCCAGAAAACCCTGGTAAAAAGAAACTTCAGGGATTCTATTTTGGAAAAAGTCGTTAAAAGGAATCAGCGTCTGATCAAAAATCTCAGATTTACGGTTCGTAAATTCATTCTTTATGTGAGATTCAGTATAATTTCTGGATAGAAAAAGCGCAAAAATATAAAGACCACTGATGACGATAAAAAACACCAACAATAACCCATAATTTTTTCGGTAGCTGTATTTTTCTGCTTTCATATGCTGTCTCTAGTCTACTAGATATTTTGCCAAAAACCGCTCCAGTTCATTATAATAGCCAAATACATTCTCATCTTTTTTAAAGGTTCTATCTTCATCCTCCTTCAGAAGATACTGTACAGGAATATTGTTGTTCTTTAACTTCTGAACAAATTGATTTGCATCTGTTACAGAACTAAACCGGTCCTTTCCGCCCTGAACCAATAACACGGGTATCCTTACTTTATCCGAATGGAACACCGGTGAAATATTTTTAAACAATTCCGCTTCCCGGATAGGATTGCCAACAATCTGATACATCTTCTGCACATAAGATTTGAAATAAGGTGGGATGTCCCGAAAGTAGGTGAATAGGTTCGTATATCCCGAATAAGAAACCGCGCATTTATAAAGATCCGAATTGAAACAAGCTGCGTGAAGAGCTGAATATCCCCCAAATCCTTTTCCAACAATGGCAATTCGATTCTTATCCGCTATCCCCTCCTTAATCAACCACTTCACCCCATCGGTAATGTCATCTTGAATTTTTCCGCCCCATTCTTTAAAACCCGCTGTCCAAAACTTCTTTCCGAATCCTGTTGAGCCTCTATAATTCATCTGAAAAACCAAATACCCTCTGTTTGCCAAAAATTGTGCCTCATTATCGAAGCCCCATACTTCACGACCATTAGGGCCATCGTGTGGCAATACCACCATTGGCAGATCTTTTCGATTCGAATGCACTGGGTAGGTCAGGTATCCAGATATTTCTACCCCATCCCGTGCTTTATAAGTAACAAACTCGTTGGGTGACAATTCTTTATCTTTAAGATCGGAATTATTGTCCGTTAACTTGGTTAGCTCTTTCGTAATAAAATCATAAAAATAAATTCCTCCCGGATTAACATCGGTATAAGTTTTAATGATTACTTTTTCCCCGGAAGCATCAGTATTGAGTACCTGGAATTCAAAACCATCTATTTGCTTGGACAATTCATTATATTTTTGCTTTGTTTGCTCATCGAAGAAATGTCTGTTTTGCCTTGAAGTTGTATAATTTACAAACAACAGGCGATTCAGTTCCGAGAAATAACCTCCTGGGCTTACGTCCACGGCTTTATGGCTAAACAATTCTCCCAACTCCCGTTCATCGACCAGATCATAGCTTACTAAGGCTAATTTATCACGATCGATGTTCGATAAGGCATAGATAATACGATTTGAACTATCTTTATAACCCAGCGGAGTAAAACTACTTTCTACGTCACAACGTATGATTTCCTTAAAAGGTTCTTGCTCAGAAGGGCGAAAAAGAACAGACTGCTGTACGGAATCATTGGCGATAGCCAAACGTATCTGCCCATCATTGGAAGCGATCCAGGAACTCATATTGCCTGGGTTTTGCAGGATTCGTTCACGCGGTCTACCATCCAGATAAATGCGGTATAGATCAAAAAAGGAGGAGTCCCGATCATTGATACCCGCCACAAAACTCTCCCCACCCGATGCGATCGAATGAATCCATCTAAACCGTGCACGCACAGGTTTGATTAATGCCCAGATCTTTTCGGTGTTTATATCCACAGCATACAAACGCAAACTATCCTGCGAAGATTGCTCTGTTAAAAAAGAAATTTTGGAATCATTATTCCAGGCAAAGGATTTGACGTTGATATCATTCTGATAGGTTAATTGTTTGGAGCTATCCCGATGTTTCAAATCGATCAAATAGATATTCTTACAATGATTATCCATGCCGATATAGGCAATAAACCGACCGTTGGGAGAAATCTTAAAATTTGATTTTTCAGGTGTAGAAAAGAACTGGTTGATGGGTATAGGATCAACCTTATGTTGTTGACATCCCAACATAGTCAATGCACAAAAAAATAAAACAGTCCAAAATTGCAACCTCATAATCCCAAATGCGTCCTTATCAATTAACCCAAATATTGTAATTAAATAGCAAATTGCAGTCAATGCAACCTTATTTTTACAAGATATAGTAATTAAACGTAATATTCAAAAATAGCTTATAAAACCGTACTTTTGTTTATGTTTTTATACAATGTATCTGTTATAGCAGAAGAAACGGTTCATCGTGATATCGTTTCCTGGATTCAGGATAATATCGTGCAATCCCAAAAGTTCCAAGTGCATTTTCTGGAAATGCTCCAGTCTCCCCATGAAGGGATGACTTATTGTATTCAAGTGGTTTTACCCTCAGAGGAACATATAGCAGACTTCCAGCAGGTACATTTGATCCCCTTACAACAATTCATTTCAGAGCTGTACAAGGATAAAGTTTTCCTTTTCGACAGCACCATGAAGTATTTAAAAAAATAAAGAGCTATATAGCTCTTTATTTTTTTAAATACTTCTATAAATTAAATTATTCTCAATTCTTCTTATTTGCTCTGGCTTCCTGATCCTTTTCACCGATTTCCAACGCTAGTTCGTAGCGTGGATCATAACTTATTTTCGGTGTTAAGAAATGTAGTAAGATCAAGCGGGCATATCTAAAATTAAAGGGTGCAAAAATTAAGATGGTAATTGCCAGGCCTGCCAAATAGAACCAAGGGGACTCACTTCCGGTCAAGATGGCGATAGCAACCGAGACGGATACAATTTCAGCAACAGAAAGGGCATAACTGACATACATCGCTGCATAAAAATAGCCCGGCTCAACCTCGTATTTAACACCACAATGCGGGCATACCTCATTCATCTGCTGCTTCCTCAGGCTGTAAACCTTTCCTTCAAATACATTCCCAACATGACATTTAGGGCATTTGGAATGAATCATTGCATGAAATTTAGATGTGGGCATCAGATTTTATTTTATCTCGTTAATAAATTTTTTAGTCGGCGGATTCTTTTTACGGTATTTTTTATACCATAGATACCCCAGTCCAGCAGCTGCCAAATAGGGAATCACCAATAGAAACAAGATCCCATCATTCAAACCCCGGCCTTGCATATTGCCTTCCTTGGTAGAATTTTCAGCATTCAATGTACACATTGCGCATTGAGCGCTTGAAATAGATACCGTTGAGCAGCTTAGCGTAAATATTACGAGTAGATATTTAAACCATTTCATAGTACAAAGTTACTGAAAATTTAGTGATTAGCGTGCCAGTGCTTCAAATTTGTCCCAAAAACCATCTTGCGGCAATGAGGCTATCAATTCCATCTGTTCTTTTTTAATGGGATGTGTAAACACTAATGACCGCGAGTGCAAACAGATGCTTCCCATGGAACTTCCTCTTGGATATCCGTATTTATTATCGCCAACAATAGGACAACCCATTGCAGCGAGTTGCGCCCGAATCTGATGTGTACGGCCTGTCAACGGTTCAACCTGTAATAAATAGAATCCGTTTAATTCACCCACGATGGCATAGTCCAATTCCGCGTAGGTACCGCCCTTTACCTCCCGGGGAAAAGCTTTGGTGACTCTCGTCTGTCTATTTCGAATCAACCAGTTGATCAATTTACCCTCAGCCATACGCGGGCGTTGCCGCACAATCGCAAAATAAGTTTTTTTCACAGTTCGGTCCTGGAAGAACTTATTCATACGTTCGAGAGCTTTACTTGTTTTCGCAAAAAGAATCATACCACTCACTGGCCTATCTAAACGATGGATAACCCCCACAAACGCTTCATTAGGCTTGTTATACTTCTTTTTCAGGTAATTCTTTACCATGTCCTCTAAAGAAAGATCCCCGGTTTCGTCCACCTGCACAATATCGCCTGCTCTTTTATTAATCGCTATCAGGTGATTATCTTCAAAAATCACCTCTTTATCTGTAATTTCAGATTTATTCATTTCTTCTAAACTAAAAGCTTACTCAAACATCCGTTATTTAAATATAATCGGATTGAAATACCATATGAATTACTACCTATAAAAACCTGTTTGATTTGTTTAAATTTCAAACAGTCCTTGTCTTTAATGGCATATGCTATCAGAAAAAAAGGCTCTACGCAAGCGTAAAGCCTTTTCATATCTTCTTACTCAAATTTACTGTGCACTATCTGCTTTAAGCTCTTCTGCTTTTTTAGCGTTCTCTTTCATTTTTTTCTTAAAGAAGCCGCGTAACAAGAAGTTATGTTGCAAAGCTTCCATATTTTCATCCAACTTTTCAGTACTTGAATTCAGATTATTGATCGCTGACTTAATTTGGTTTGCTGAGGCAGGATCGTTCAATAAAACCCCTACCGCATTATCCTTGTCATTCAGTCGGCTGGAGGCATTATTCAAGTTATTGATCAATGCATTTGCAGTCTGAGAGACACCTTGCAATTGCGCTGCAGACTGGCGCAAATTCGAAAATATCGCAGTATCCGTAGTCAAATCATGAATCAACCCTTTATTGCTATTCAGCGAATTTGTTAGCGTAACCAAGTTGGCAGACGCTTTATTTGCATTATTCATTGCTGCACTGATCGACAGTAAACTCGCACGTAAGGTATTCACCATTGCCGTATCAGTCAACATTGCACCGACCATACCTTTACCATCAGCCAAACCACGTGATATCTCAACAAAGTCCGTTGTAATTTTCGCCAGGTTCTCATTATTTACCTGCAATGTCTCCATCATGGCCTCCATGTCTGCGGTTTTCGCTGATCTTAAAAAATCACCCGTTTCCACCGTAGGTGCATTCTGAGACCCTCCTGAAATAACCACAATCTTATTACCGATCAGTCCATCAGAACCCAATTTCGTAACAGCATCCTTACGGATATATTCTGCGGATTTCTCCTCAATGGTCAAAACAACTTCGACATCCTGTACGCTTTTAAAATGAATATTTTTAATAATACCCACCTTAACTCCGGAAAACCAGACATTACTCCCTACTTTCAATCCTGCAACATCAGGAAATGACGTCGTGATCTCGATGTTTTTTGTAAATTTCTTCTGTTGACTGCCCAAAATAAAAATCCCGGCCAAAAGAATCAATACGCCTAAAAAAACAAAAATGCCAACTATGATTGCTCTTTTATTTTCTGCCTTACTCATGTATATTATAGAATAAAATTATAATTATAAAACGCTCTTACCCGTGCGTCATCTGTATCAAAAATTTCCTCAAAAGACCCCTGTCTTTCAAATTTACCGTCCAATAACATCACAATACGATCACCCACTTCTTTTGCACAGGCCAAATCGTGTGTAATAATAATCGACGAAGTCTTATACCGCTCCTGAACCTCATTGATCAATCCATTGATATCTAAGCAAGTGATCGGATCCAGTCCAGCTGTAGGTTCATCATACATCATGATCTCCGGCCTAAGGATTAAGGTACGTGCAATACCAATCCGCTTCCGTTGGCCTCCGGACAGCTCAGACGGCATTTGGTTGATAGCCTGCGATAGTCCCACGCCATCCAAAACTTCTTCCACCGCATGATTGATCTCAGCTCGTGTTAGATTCCGTTTATTTCTCACCAATGGAAACTCCAGATTCTCACGAACCGTCATACTATCATAAAGCGCGCTATTTTGGAAAGAAAAACCAATTTTCAATCGTAATTCACGCAACTGACGATCATTTAAAGTGGTAACAGAATCACCCAATACATCAATTGTACCTTCGTCAGGCTTCAATAATCCCGAAATCAGCTTGATCAATACGGATTTACCTGTACCCGAACGTCCCAATACCACAAGGTTTTCCTCTTTATATAAATCCAGGTTAACCTGCCGAAGTACATGGTTATCCCCAAAAGATTTACTCACATTTCTGATTTCAATGACTGATTGAGAATGATCTATATTTAGTTTAGTCTTTTCCATATACCTCTATCCAAAGAACGACAAAATCTGAACAATAATTATCTCCTCAATAAAGACAAGAAACATCGAAGCAACTACGGCGGCATTGGCTGCCTTACCTACGCCTTCAGTACCCTTAGAGGAAAAATACCCACAATAGCAGCTGACAGCCCCAATGGTAAAGCCAAATATCACTGCACGCAATACCATAGCACCTAAATCCTTAAAGGCGATTGTTTCAAATACCTGTGTAAAAAAACTTAAAAAACTCAAATCATCTTTACTCATCATACTCAAATAACCACCCAAAAGGCCAATACCTGCCACATAAAAACATAGCACAGGAATACCGATAGTTGTAGCTAAAATTCTACTTACAATCAAATATTTATAAGGATTAGTTCCTGACACCTCCATTGCATCGATCTGCTCCGTCACATTCATAGAACTTAATTCAGCCCCAATCTGCGACCCCACTTTACCCGATGCTATCAAAGCAGTTACCAAGGGCGCTAAGGCACGAACAATCGCAATTGAAATTAACGATGGCAACATGGAGGTTGCACCAAATTCTTCCAAGGAAGGACGCGATTGTTTCGTAAAAACAAAACCAACAATAAATCCGGTTAAGCTGATCAAAGGCAAAGATTTATAGCCGATTTCATAGCACTGGCGTATAATTTCTTTGAATTCATATGGTGGAGTTACTAATTCGCGCCAAAACCGTAATAAAAAACGATGAATGTTTGCGAATTCTAGAAAAAAAGTCTGAAGTTTTTTAGCCATTTAAAAATATGTCTATGTCAAATTAATGTGTCATAAAACACCTCATATGCTCAACAAACACGTAACAATTCGAGCGGTAAAGGTAAATAAAAAATATGTATCTAAAATTGTCGTTTATGTAAAAAGATCATCAATTTGACTTTTATATAAAAAAAATCAGATTTAGTATGTACTGATTAAACCATTAATACGTTATGCTGTCATAATAACAAAGACAACAGCATAGAGTTTTGTCGTACTTAAAATATTACGAAGATGAAAAATTTAGGAAACATAAAATATTGGGTACTGGGTTTAATCAGTGTTGCTTCCTTTACAAGTTGCACAACTTCGATGGCCCAAAGAGGTGGATATGCCGGTTATAATAACTATAATAATTCTGGCATTTCATTTCAGACCTTCTATGATGAACTTTCACCCTATGGACAATGGGTCAATGATCCGAATTATGGCTATGTATGGATTCCCGATGCTGGCCCTGACTTCCAGCCTTATGCAACTAATGGTTACTGGTCCATGACAGATTACGGTAATACCTGGGTTTCCAATTACGATTGGGGCTGGGCTCCTTTCCATTATGGCCGATGGAATTACAACGATCGTTATGGCTGGGGATGGATTCCAGATTACGAATGGGGACCAGCATGGGTAAATTGGCGCCAGAGCAACGATTATTATGGTTGGGCTCCACTAGGTCCCGGCATGAGTATCAATGTGTCGGTCAATATTCCGATGAACTTCTGGACCTTTGTTTCGGTCAATCATTTCATGAACCGCAACATGGATCGCTATTATGTGAATCGCCGAAATTACCACAACATCTATAACCGAACCACGGTGATCAACAATACCACGATCATTAACAATAATTATTATGTAGGTGGCCCACGTCGATCTGACATCGAACGTCATACAGGAAGAAATGTAACGGTCAATCGTATCACTAGTGCGGACAGACCAGGATCAACACGCAGCAGCAGCAACCGGGGCAGATCCAACGAGATCAGTATGTACCGTCCAAGTGTAGACCGCAATACCCGTTCATCCGCGCGTCCGACAAACGTAGTCGATGCTTCAACACGTACACGCAATAATAATAGTTCGATATCCGATCGTAACAACCGTGTCATCTCCAATCGGGATAACATCAATACGAGATCTGGAAATCGGGAGCTATATATTGACAATAGCGGTAATGCTTCGGTAAGATCGCGTAATGATGCAAATACCAATACCGGATCCACTCGTAGTTCCAGTGAAAATAACGGCCGTACAAGAGACAATAATTCGAATTATCGAAATAATGTAGGGACAACACCTAATTCAAATAATTACGATTTTAGAACACGGTCCAGCAGAGAGTCGAATCCATCAAATAATAACAACCCTACTTCTACCGGTAGAACCAGACAAGGAAATGCTGCTGATATGAATTCATCTCGCGGTGGGCAGCCAACAACAATGCCGCAACGAAATGGAAACTACGATACAGGAAATACAAGGACACGTTCGAGTCAGCCTGTATCGCAGCCTAGTCGACCTGTGCAAAACAGAAGTTATGATACTGGTAGCGGCAGAACGCGCGCTAGCCAACCTGCAGCGCAACCTAGCCAACCAGTGCAAAACAGAAGTTACGAGAACACCCGAACAAGGTCCTCAGCTCCTTCGATAGAAAGATCGAGTTCCTCAAATCAAGGAAGTTCTTCGGTCTCAAGAAGCCGGTCGTCCGAAGGATCTAGTCGTTCAGAACGATCAAGAACACGATAACAGATCGAATTTCATCATAAAAAAACGGGGGCAGTCCACATCACTGCCCCCGTTTTTTTGACCTTATAAATTACAGTTATTCCCGCTATCTTGCATAGGCAGCTCTGGGCTCACCCTCCAGTAAATGACAGATGCTTCCATCCTTGTGGCCCCAAGTGGATTGTGTACTTTTCTTTAGCAATTCAAATAAAACACCCTTACTTCGGGCCTAATGAAACGATGAAAGTTTTATTTGTGATGAACAATCCGCACATTTTCATGTTAATTAGTAAATTTACGGCTTCAAACAAAAATCAGCGCAATAAAGATGGCTTCATTCACCTCTATATTAGATAACGACTTTTACAAATTCACGATGCAGAATGCGGTAGTTAAGCTTTTTCCTAAGGCAAAAGCACGCTACCACTTTATCAATCGGGGGCACCATAAGTTTCCGGAGGGGTTTGACATTCTTTTAAAGGAGGCTGTAAATGAAATGGCAGACCTGCGGCTAACAAAAGCTGAGAAAGCCTTCTTTGCCCGGACTTGCCCCTACATTGATCCTACCTATTTTGATTTTTTGCAAGGCTACCGTTATGATCCCGATGAAATAAAAATCACGCAGGACGGCCCTGATCTCGAGGTTGTTATTGAGGGATACTGGTATCGTACCATTCTTTGGGAGGTGCCGTTAATGTCACTGATATGTGAACTTTTCTATGAATCGCAGGGTCTGATTCGTGCATCGGATGAAGAGGTTATTGCAACAGCCAAAGATAAAATTGAAAAATATAAAAAACTGCATATTACCATTGCCGATTTTGGTACGCGTAGGCGTCACTCTTACGAAGTGCACGACTTGGTCGTCCGTACACTAAAACAATATGGTGAAAAAACTTTTATCGGAACCAGTAATGTCCACCTGGCCATGAAATATGAGACCAAACCAATCGGTACCCATGCCCACGAATGGTTTATGTTTCATGCGGCCAAATATGGCTACAAGATGGCCAACCTTTTGGGGCTGGAGCATTGGTCTGATGTTTATCGGGGTGACCTCGGAATTGCGTTATCGGACACCTATACAACGGAAGTTTTCTTCCAGCAATTCGATAAAAAGCTGACCAAATTATTTGATGGCGTACGCCACGACAGTGGTGACCCACTCGAGTTTACCGATAAGGTTATCGCACACTATAAGAAAAATGGCATAGACCCACTTTCAAAGACAATTATATTTTCCGATGGCCTTGATTATGAAAAAGTGGAAAGAATCGCAAACTATTGTGAAGGCAAAATATTACACTCTTTTGGTGTAGGAACGAACTTTACCAATGATGTGGGACTTAAACCCATGAATATTGTAATCAAAATGACTGATGCACTTCCGGAAGATGATCAATGGACTCCGGTCATCAAGCTATCGGACGAACCCATGAAACATACCGGTGACGAAGATTCCATCTATATCGCCAAAAAAGTATTAATGATTGATAATGACAATGTATAGAGACGTATATGGTGAGGCCCTGGATGATTACTTTATCCATCAGGAAGAAAAATTCCCTTTAATACTACATACAAGCTACGGGGATGAAGATGAAATGCCTGTGGATGTTTTCTTTAGAGATGCTGACGATTTTCCAGAACTGGAATTCATTGGATTATCGCTCTGTGATGGCCGGGTGTTGGATGTAGGGGCCGGTGTGGGCGGTCATAGTCTATATTTACAAGAAAAGGGATTTGAGGTTGATGCTTTGGAGATTTCACAAACGGCTTGTCACATTATGCAACAACGTGGTGTGCAACATATCATCTGCCAGGATTTCTATGAATTCAGTGGACAAAAGTATGATACACTTTTGTTTCTCATGAATGGTATAGGTATAGCTGGTGATATTGAGGGTTTTAAAATGCTTTTACAGCATAGTAAGGAGCTTCTCACGGATAAAGGACAACTCATTTTTGATTCTTCAGATATCAGTTATCTGTATAAAGATTATAACATCAAAAAGCCCAGCCACTATTTTGGAGAGATCCAGTATCAGTACGAGTACAAAGGTCAAAAGGGGAACCCTTTCAAATGGCTTTATTTGGACCAGGATAAACTGATAAAAATAGCCCATGAACTAGGCTGGGTTGTCCAGATTCTATATGAAGACGAGCATGATCAATATTTAGTTCGTATGGAACAGAAAAGATAATGTCAGCTCTCGCATCGAATTGACAGAACAAAAAAAACCTTAAATGCCCCTAGGGTATTTAAGGTTTTTCATTTTAAAAACCAGTTGGTCTATTTCAGGATCCTTCCTATTTTTGGGATCTGATATAGATATCTCCCATAGAAGTCTTCAAGATCACATCCTGGCCACCACCGTTCATTTTTCCCTTGACAGTATTTGACATGATGTAAGAATTTTTAGGTTCTTCGACAGGGTTTTCGAACTGAAATTCATCAGCAGCATAGATATTTCCCATTGAGGTCTTCATATCTACATTAGCGCCAAATTTTACTGGGAAGGCCACGTCCACCGCCCCCATTGCTGCAATGAGTGAAATAGGTCCTTTGACTGGCTGCACAAATTTGGCAATCACATCACCTTGAGCGACTTTTACACTGAGCGGTCCAGTGACATTGGTTACCTTTACATCCCCCATCGTGCTGGAAATCTCCACTTCCGCGCGGATATCCTTTACTTCGATACCACTACCATTAAAGAAACCGCCACGACCTTTTACGCTAACCGGTAGATTGTAAGGAACCCGAACATTTACAACATCCTCCAATGGCATCCCCACCACACTGACTTCCGTAACACCCGAGGTAGTTTGAATATTCATTCCCATACCTGAGTTGTCGGACAAGCCAGAACCATTTACCACGCGCAAGCCTTTCGCCCGATCATTCTCTTCCTTTTCTTCTACTTTAGCGGAAATCACAACCTCTTTTCCGTTATATCCCTCAATAGAGACGTTATCAAATTTCAACAGGAGCTTTTCGCCTAAGTTGGGGATTTTAATTTCTTTCCATACTCGGTTCTCGCTGTTTCCACCCGCACCTCGCATTGCTCTTGGCGGTTTAGGGGCCTTTGGCGGAACGACGCCTTCCGCATTTTCCGTTATTTGCGCCTGTACTGCACTGGCAAAGATCAGTGCCGTTCCCATCATTATTAATCTTATCTTTTTCATCATTATCATAGTTATTATTACCTTGCCCATTTTTTCAATGGCATTTATGGGTTCCAAAGCCCGAACTCTTTTTTTGTTTGTTGAAGTGCAGAGGTTTATTCCATTAGCTTCTCACGTCTCTGCAACTTCATTGTATAGTGATATTGTTAGTATTCTTCCTATTGCTGCAGCAGTACTGCATACGCTTGCTCTTTCACAAATTTCAAGGTAAAAGGATCTTCTACAATCGCGTTCAGCTTATCCTTCGTACTATTTTTCATTTCCGGTTCGTCTCTTTGTGCAATCATCTGCATGAGCTCAACCTGTAATGTAGGATCATTCTGCGCGACAAAAAAGTCCTGAACCTTTTGTTGCCGAACTTCCGGCGTCATTCCGTCCAGTAAGGTCTCGATCGCAGCCATACGCACATTACTACTCTCGTCCGAAACAGCGATTTTCTCTAGAGCCCGTGTCTCATCTTTTTTCAGATTTCCCTGTTTTTGGAGCGCGAGTACTGCCGCCAGACGTGTACTTGCCCTAACTGAATCCTGGAGCATTTGCATATAATCTTTTTCATGCTCTTCTTCCCTCTCTACAGCTATCTTTTGCGCAGTTCTGTTAGCTACAAGATGCGTTTTTTGCTTACTCGTCATCGTCTGTATCGACCTTATAGACTCTTTCTGTTCAGCTTCTGCTACAATTTCCCGTTGGGAAGGGCGCATAATTTCCTCCGGCTCTTTCTGCTGTACAGGGCTGGATTTCAAAACGGCCACTTTGTCCATGCGATCATCCTTTTTCTCCTGATTGAAGATCACAAAAGCTGTAGTTCCGACCAATAATGTAGCCGCCGCAATACTCGCCCATCGCCACAAAGGTTTTATCTTCTTTTCCTCTACCTGGGGAACAACCTGTGGTCTGATTTTATTCCATAAGTCCGCTGACGGTTCTTTACGGTCAAATGCATCCCGATTGGCGTTCACAAAATCCTTCAAATTATCCCGCATAATTATACCTCTCCTTCAATTGTTCGTAAATTTTCTTTTTGGCGCGATGATATTGACTACGCACCGCTACCGCTGTCATTCCCAAAGATTCAGCGACTTCGTCATGGCTCATATCTTCAAAAAGATACAGATTGATAATCATTTTGGGTATCCCTGTCAGCTGGTCAATGACCGATTCTAAATCCGTCAGCCGGCATTCTCGCCATTCTTTCTCCAATAGATCATCGTCGCCTTCATCCTGAATTTCCAGATCGTCGATCGGCGTATAATACTGCTTATTTTTCCGTAAAAGAGAAATAGCCTTATTCACCCCCATCCGTCTCAACCAGGCTTCCACACTAAGTACCGCCTGCCATTTATCCGACTTTGAGAAAAACTCTATAAAAGTTTCCTGCAAAACATCCTCACTTTCCTCCTGATTTGACAAAATCCGATAGATCGAATTAAAAATCTTCTTCGCATAGCGATGATAGAGCTGTGCAAAGCCCGACTCATTACCGGATTGGCACATCGCTAATAACTCTTTATCGCTAAGTTGGTTTTGCACGTTTACTATTTAATATCGTTAATTCTTATGTTTCTATTGTATAGTCGGATTGTTCTGGAAAATGTTGCAATTTAATTTTATTTTTTTCTAAAATAAATAACCAGCTGTTGCAGATCGCTAAAAATGAACTTTTTAATCCTTTAACCTAAAAAAAACACCCATGAAAAATTCCATGGGTGCCTGCATTAACAAATATATAGCATGAAGCTTTATGAACTCCTTAATAAGACTGCCTTTATTTTATTTTCACGTACGTTTCAATAATGGTATGTTTCACTCCTAATTCAGGCAAGTTCTCTTCCCCGTGTTGGATAAGGGTATCTCCTTTAAACTCCAGTTCAAAATCAAACTTTTTACTTTCCCAGTCGCGCAGGCTACAGTATTGCAGTCGCTCCTGATATTTTTTACCATCAAACGAATATGTTCCACCGCCTGCAATAAAATGAGGCTCCTTTCCTTTTCCCTGTTCCTTATCATGATTGAAAAACGAAAAATGATCCTCGTTGAACATTTTAAACATTTCAGTTTTTGCTGTATCGGTGAAAGCTGTCACCGTATCCTTCTCTTTGATGGTCTTCGCTTCTAAGAGTCTGTATGTTCCGCTCAGCTTGTTGTTTTTTGTAGTCTCATTTTCCGTCTTTTTCTCACCTGCATTATTGCAGGAAAAGGCGATGCAGGGCAAGGCTGCGATCAGTAAAATTTGATGTTTTAGGTTCATATTATTTTATAAAAGGTTTAAAGAGGCCAAACTACGAAAGTTCAGCCTCAAAAAAAACAAACCATTGTGATTATTTATCCCACCAGACCCGGCCTGCAAGATTATCACCGCCAGGTACTGCTGCAGCAGCAGCTTTGAAATTTTCACCGTTAATAGCCTCTTCGGTAGAAGGGTATGGAAAACGACGTGGAATAGTTCCACCAGTAGCGTTTCCAGGGTAGTTTACAGGCACCAGTTTTGGAAATCCCGTGCGTCTCCAGTTGGCCCAAGTTTCATAAAAGTCAAGCATCGTAATCGTATGCGCCCAATACTGTGTATTAATCTGCTCCAACCCCTTACTTGCGTCATAAGGATTTGCAGCAGCAAAAGACTCTGCGAGCGCATCTGGAACCGCTAATTCTGCATCATATTGATTCAAATATGTAATAGAAGCTTTCAGTCCATTTTTGTAATGCTCAGCAGCCGAACCGCCAATGCCCCACCGTTGTGCAGCTTCAGCCTTCAACAACTCTGTCTCAGCATAGGTTAGTATAAATGTGATACCATTCCGCTTTATCATCTTTGGATTTGGCGATGAATAGTCCGGAAACGTCGTAAAACTCGGATCACTGCCAATTCTATATTTAGGATCCGAACTCAAATCCTTTCCATTTGGCATTCCTTTTTGAACGGCGGCATTACTTACATAATCTGGATTCTGGGCTTTAACATCGTCTTTTAAATATAATTTAGTCACTGCTACTAAACCTAAACGAGGATCATTATTTTTCTTTAGAAAATCAATAAATGTATTTGACCACTTCACATAATAGCATTCCTGTCCCCCATCACCCAACAAGACTTGTGAATTTCTATTCTGAGTCACGCGCGAACCACTTTCATCGTGTGTGATGTATGCATTTTCGGTATTACTAGTCAATGTATTCGCTACAGCTTTCGTAGCATATTGTTTTGCTTTAGCTTCATCCACTTTTACTAGGCGCATCGCTAGACGCAACAAAAAGGAATTTCCAAAACGTTTCCATTTATCAATATTCCCTTTATAGATTACATCCCCAAAAACACGATCGCCATCTGTCTTTAAAGCGGCGACTGCTTCGTCAACTTCTTTTAGTAGATCTGTATAGATATCCTGTTGTTTATCAAACTTGGGTTTATAGATCTTTTCATAAAATCCAACACCTGCTTCTGAATAAGGTACATCGCCATAGAGATCGGTTAGCCTGGCAAAGATAACGGCACGCCAGATACGGGCTACCTGATATAAGTTATTCAGCTCCGGTTTTCCTTTGGTATTGACAATAACGTCCTGAATATTCCTTACTTGCTCAATATACGCTCCTACTGTTCCGTTCCCCCAGTAAGCAGCAGTATACCCTTCATTTAACAAATATTTATCACCTGCCCAATAACTGATTACTGTAGATAATCCCTGCATCATCGTCGCCGAATAAATCAAATTTCCGCGCCAGGTATCATAAGCAAAGTCAAAACTGCCCGTATAGAATAATTGGGATGAGGACAAAGTATAATTGGGATCCCAGGTTTCCTTACCATAAGAAATTGGATCAGTATTTATTTTTTCAAAATCTTTTGTACAGCTGCCCATCACACATAATAGACCAAGGGCAAGCGTAGATATAATCGGTTTAATCATTGCTTTCATTTCAGTTAGGTTTAAAATTTAACACTTAAGTTTGCTCCAAACGTACGGATGGCCGGTACACCCCCCAATTCAAGACCTGGGAATGTTGCATTATAACTTGATTCCGGATCAATATTATCGGTTTTGCGCATTAATGTAAAGAGGTTCCGTCCCACAACACTTACATTTAAAGATTTAATTTTATTATTAAACATTGCTGTTGGGAAGCTGTAACCAATGATTAATTGTCTAAATTTTATAAAGTCGGCACTGTTGACAAAGTTCTTAGAGACGTTGTTGGCAGTATTTTCGTAGTATTTAGCAGCCGCTCTTCCGATCTCCTCACGTCTTTCCACCGTATGCTGATGTAATCCCCAGATATAACCATAATAGTCTGTCGCCGAGAACAATTTCCCGCCCCATTTACCATCAATCAGGAAAGACAGATTGAAATTTTTATAATTAAATTCATTATTCCATCCCGCAAACCATTTATTCATTGCAGAGCCATAAGCTTTTAATTCGCCACGGTCAGGTGAACCATCAGCTAACTTTACGATGTTACCATCCTTGTCATATTTGTTATCATAAGCCATTACCTGAAATGCGGACAGCCCCACTTTATTCATGATAAATCCAACATTGGAACGCGAGGTTGCAACGAGCTGATCCTTCAATCCATCTGCCAATGAGATGATCTTATTGTCATTATAAGATCCATTTAGCGAAGAAATCCATTTAAAGTTTTCAGCTTTAACGATGGTCGCTGAAATCAATGCTTCAAAACCTTTGTTTTGCATTTCCCCCGAGTTCAGTACAGCTGCTGCATACCCAGTTGCCGGTGTTGTCGTATTGAAGATAATTTCATTCTTGGATTTCTTGTTGTACCAGGTCAAATCTAGATTCAAACGATCGTTCAGTAGGCGAAGTTCAGCACCGATTTCCAACTCATTTGCAATCGAAGCTTTTAATGAAGTGTTTGGTATATTCCTATTATTAATCGAGCCCAAAGGTGCTCCATTTAAATTTTCGCCTCTAAAATTATAGCTCAATAAGGTCTGATATGGATCAGTAGCCTGCCCCACCTGAGCAAAACCTGCTCTTAATTTACCGTATGACAACCAAGAGGGTTTGAAATACTCCGAAAATATGAATGATCCTGAAACGGAAGGATAGACTGAATTCAATTTATTGTTGTAACCCGGCGTTGCCAAAGTAGAATACCAATCCGAGCGCAAGCTACCGGTCAGATAAAACACATCCTTATAGGCAAACTCGGCTGTACCATATACAGACTGAGTTTCCGACTCGCTTTCCAGGTAATTGACGGATTTATTTTTGGCATTTAATATATTATAAACGAAAGGGATAATAAAATCGGTTCCTGAGTTCGTTAACTGCGACATCTTTGTATTGCGATAGCTAGCACCGATATTTGGTGTCACTGTATAATCCCCAAAACTAAAAGCTTTGCCCACTAAGACATCCGCATTGATATCTGCAAATTTTGTATCCTGTTCATTTATTTTTCCATACTCATAATAGGCTGTTCCGGTAGGTAGAACATTTCGATAATGATCTGTATAGGCATCACGACCAGCACGCCCCTGGATAAATAGTCCATTTTCAAGCGTATATTTCGCGGTTAATGAAGCAATTGAGCGATCTCTTTTTGTATTATTCTGGAACTCGTAAGCTGCAAACCAAGGGTTGGTCGCGTAGATATTACCTGTTGTAAAAGGAAGCTCGTACCCGTTTTCTTTCTTCCAAGGTTTTAAATCGTTCACATTGACACTGGTTGGCAGGAACATCGCGTTAAAATTAGCATTACCTGACATATCGGATACCATGGGTCTATTTTTTACTTGTTCCAGGATCATGTTGTAACGCGCATCGATGGTCAATCTTTTCAATGGTTCAAATAGACCGACCAAATTAAATGATTGTCGGTTTAAGCCCGAATTGGGAACAACAGAATTGTTTTTAACGTCTGTACCTGAGAAACGGATTGAACCGCCCTCAAATGTTTTATTCAAAGCCAAGGTATTTGTCCAAGTTGAACCTGTCCGATAAAAACGGCCCAGATTACCCGATTGATAGGAATATGGTCGCGATACACCGTCAAACTGAGGCACCTGACTACCGTCCAATTTCGCGCCCCAGCTCGATCCTCCAACCTGTGCAGCAGCCTTGCCATCAGCAGGTTTTTCACCGTTTGCCCCCTGACCATAGATTTGTTGCCAATTCGTTTGGTCGATAATTCTTTCCGCGACATAATTGCTATTAAAATCGATGGAATTACCTTTTCCGGATTTGGTCGTAATTAAAATAACCCCCGCTTTAGCCCGCGAACCGTATAATGCGGAAGCCGCCGCTCCTTTCAATACCGAAATACTTTCGATATCATCAGGATTGATATTACTGATTGCATCGCCCAGATCCGGTGCATTGTCCCATTGACTCCCCGAGTTTCCCCTGGAATTGGCATTGCCAACTCCAACGGGCTTGCTCTCCATTGGAATACCATTGATCACATATAAAGGCTGATTGGACTGCGAGATACTGGAAACTCCACGTATGGTAACATTCGACGCAGCCCCTGCTCCACCTGAAGTAGCACTAATATCCAAACCGGCTACTTTTCCGACAAGCGAATTCATCACATTATTTTCACGTGCTGTGGTCAACGACTCGCCAGCGACTTGTGTTACGGAATAACCCAAAGAGCGTTTTTCCTTTTTCATGCCCAGTGCTGTCACCACCACCTCATTTAACATTCTGTTGTCTTCGATCAAGATGATTTTCATATCACCATCCTTCGTCACGAGCACTTCCTGTGATCCATAGCCTGCAAAAGAAACAATTAAGGTATTACCGGTAGCGGCATCGATGGAAAACCGGCCATTCGTATCTGTCGCGCGACCCACAGCAGTACCTTTAACACGTACGCTCGCCCCCGCTAAGGGATTTCCCTTGTCGTCTGTTACAATACCCGAAACAACGACTTGCTGTTGTTGACTAACCACTACAAGCCCCTCTTTGGAAACCGAGTAAACCAGCCCACTTTTATTGAAAAGCTTCGCCAAAACATCCAATACCTTCGTATTATTGACATTGACAGAAACCTCTTTATTTAAATTCTCATTTGTCGAATTATAGACAAAATAATAATCACTTTGCTCTTCGATGAGTTTAAGTACCTTGCTTAGTTTGGTTTTTTGAACATCCAAGGACACTTTTTTTTGGGAAAATACAGATGCTGAAACATTGATTACAGCACACGTAGTCATAATTAAGGCTAGTTTCATCCGGATAATGAATCTAAAATGCACAATATATCCATTGCGCATTTGCAATAAGCAATTTTTAATCATATTTTAGTGTTGGTTAAAATTAATATTAAGCAGCACGCCCCAATGTTGCTGCTTTTGGTTAATCATTTTTTCAATGAAGGATGGTGTTGGTCCACCATCCTTTTTATTTTTCTGAGATAGTTATTTTTTTCCCATACAATTCAAATTTAAATGGTTCGACTTTCTGTAAAGCACTCAATACCTGAGTAATATTCTCCTTGCTAAAGGTTGCCGTGAAGCGATAGTTTTTTAATTGCTCACTTTGAAGTTGAATATCCACATCATACCAGCGTTCCAATGTTCTTCGTAAAGATTCGAAATCTTGGTCCACGATTTCTAATCTATTTTCCTTCCATGCGATATCGGGTATTTCGGTCGTATTTGACTCCACAACGGGAATATTCTCGATTGCAATTTCCTTAATGGGCAGCTTGCTTAGGCTTGGCTTATTACCTTTGCTTGCATTTACCGCAAGCTCAGCTTGGTTTTTAAATATGGTAATCTTTTGATTTGGCTTGATGACAACAGAATTCTCTCGCTGTCCTTTGCTTTTCATCTCAATAGATCCCTCCACCAGTACAGCTTCGGCCGTTGGTTCCTCGGGATAACTTTTCACATTGAAGGTCGTTCCCAAAACTTTGATGTCAAAATCAGAAGCCTGCACCATAAATGGTTTTTCCTTATTCTTGGCGACCTGAAAATACCCTTCGCCAACTAAACGAACCTGACGCAAATCAGCGTTAAAATCCGAGGACAGCTCCAATTTACTCGCTGAATTGAGGGTAACGGTGCTCCCATCAATAAGCTCAAAGGTCTTTTTTTCACCCTTTTTTGTCTGATAAACCTGGCCAATATGTGTCATTGGCTGTGGAACAATATCATCCACGGGAGCCGAATAGTACCATAACCCCGCGGTCACTATAGCAACAAACACCGCAGCAATAGTTGCCCACTTTTGCCAGCTCATCTGGCGGATGGATACAGATTCTATTGGCACATGTTGGAGATCTGTCTTCAATCTTTCCAGCTGTTCATGGATAGATTTACGGTTTCCAACTAAAATTTGATAAAGGCGTTTTGCTTTTAGGATCGTTTCGGCCTGCTCCGGATGATTTAAGCAGTATTGTTGCCAGTAAAGGACACAGTTTTTATCTTCTCCTGAACAATACTTTTGAAAAGTATCGTCTATCAAAAAATCTTCTAACTGTTTATAATCTTTTTGGCTCATTCTAATGGGTATTTATCCTATAGTGCCCAAGAGCTGATCTTTTTCCTAAGAAAAAAACAAGATATTTTACAAATACCTAATATACAGTTATTTATTTTTTTAATTAACGTAAAAAGCTATAGGGTACCGCCGCAGTTTACCAGACCATTCCTCGCAAAGATATTAGGCTTAACGTTCAGCCCTTAAATATCCTTCAGCTCTTCCCGCAATATCTTTAAGGCATCGTAAAGCGTATTGTACGCTGTTTTTACCGACATCTGCGTGATTTCTGAGATCTTTTCGTACGTATAACCTTCAAAAAATTTAAGGTTGACTAATTGTTTTTGACGAAACGAAAGTTTCTCCAATGCTTCTTTTAAACGGATCTGAATAATCTCATTGGTTTGCACCTTGATCACAAACTCTTCATAAGGCATTTCAATCCATTCATCCTCCGCTTTTACATTCTGGAGTGCCGTATTGATTTTATGTTGCTTTTCGATTAAGCGTAGCATACGCCTTTTTAGGAAGGTAATGAGGTAGGACTGTACATTTTCAACGCGTTCAAGCTGCGTTCTTTTTTCCCAGATCTTGACAAAAACCTGATCCGTCGCTTCGCTTGCTAGATCCGTATCACCACAGGTACGAATTCCAAAATTAACAAGCTCCTGATAAAGTGCTCCGTACAGATCAAAAAATGCGGCCTCGTCTCCAGTACGAATACGCTCCCACAACAAGCGGTACCCCATTTTATTTCTCATAACAAAAGCATATCATCCGTATTAAAGCTAATATAAGTCCCTATTTCCAAAAGTATAAACTTAATCCGTAAAAGGAAAAAGTTTTTATCTTTAGGTATACTTATCTTGTATAGGCTCCTAAATTGTCATTGCCAAAACCATATCAATCATTTGGGTCAATAATCGTAAATTAGTCGCTTCAAAACCTTATACGGTAAAATTGATAAGTAAACATCAGCAAATTAACAATTAAACAATCAGGCTTCTTATAGCTATTTAAAATATATTCAATGAAAACCATTTTCGCGATCATCGGTAGCGCGAGCGCACATTCATCCAATCATCAGCTCGTACGTCATCTCCAACATAAAGTAAACCCCGAGGCCAATCTAGTCCTCTTTGACCGCTTGAAGGAACTGCCACATTTCGATCCTGAAGAAAGCACCTCACAACCACCCATCGAGATCGTTGCCTTGCGTCAGGTCATTCAGGACGCAGATTTGATATTGTTCAGCAGTCCGGAATATATTTTCAGTGTACCCAGCGGATTGAAAAATCTACTAGAATGGTGTGCCGCAACAACAGTTTTTACAGAAAAGCCCGTCAGCATTATTACAGCTTCGGCACAAGGGGAAACGGGACATGCCGAACTACAACGCATTATGCAGGGACTTGGAGCCCAACTTGATCCCGAAAGAAACCTCCTTATTCAGGGCGTCAAAGGAAAACTGGATGCAGAGGGAAATATCTGGGATGACAAACTTGAGCAACAACTTGATCAGCTGGCAAAACAGCTTACAAAATGCTAGCTAAAATACCAATGCATGATCCCAAATAGCATAACATTGTAGTAAAAAGCAATTTAAAATAGACAAAGATTGCTAACTTTACAGCATGCAAGAACAAGTCAACAATCCATTACATGGAAAACGGTTGGATACAATCATCGAATATTTAGTGGAATATTATGGATGGGAAGAATTGGGGCAAAGGATATCTATCCGATGCTTCAATGAAAATCCGAGCGTAAAATCTTCACTAACTTTCCTAAGGAAAACTCCTTGGGCCCGTGAGAAGGTTGAACAACTGTATCTAAAAACCCTAGGTAAAAAATAATCTTATTTTCAGGATATTGCAAATAATCTGATTATTAAGCATATCTTTGCCGCCATGAAAAAAATTGCCGACTACCGTAAGTTGTTAAATGTGGATAAATCAGTGGATCTCAAAACCCTAAAATCCACCTATCGGACCATTATGAAGGAATGTCATCCGGATAAATTTGTCAATGATGAAGAAGGACGTTTGGCAGCGGAACAAAAAAGTGTGGAAATGATTGAAGCTTATCATTTCTTGGTAAGCATCTGTCCAGAGACAATTGAGCAACAATTACCTATCTATACTAAGACAATCACAAATTCAGGTATTCAGGATATCGATTGGAAAGCTCAAGTTTTAACGATCACTTTTCACGATGGTAGCCAATATGAGTATTTTGGTGTCCAACGAAATGACTATATAAAATTTGTCAATGCAGATTCATTGGGACGGTTTGCACGTAGACATGTTTTCCATTCCTATCCTTATCGGAATGTGTTGAAAACTGCCACAATTGTTGCGTAGTTAACGCGTAATTCCAAATGATCATTATACATACGAGTCTATAGCCTCTGTATCGGTTAAAGCATCAGCGCCCTTTGTTGTTTCAACAAAGGGCGCTAACGTAAAATGTTAAATGTTTAAAAGCTACTTATATAACAACGGCACATACCAAATAGTTTTAATTTTATAATTTTAACATTAACCCCGCTGTTCCACCACCATAAAACGTGTTTCTCGCACGGTCTCTTCCCCAGGGCTTCCAACGGGTACCACCACCTGATATAACATCTTCATCCCGCTCAGCATAATTGAAACTGGGCGCCACAAATATAGACAAGGCATCCGTCAACTTATACGAAGGAATGACACGAAAAGAAGATCGGTGATTGTCCAACAATTTAAAATTGTCCGTTAAATGATTACGTGACGCAATTTCCGTACGGAGTGCAAATTTGGACCTATTCAATAGCACAGCCCCCAGACCTGCTTCAAAGAAATATTTCGAAGGTCCATCATCCGATAGAGCCGCACCTACCGATAGGACACTATAGAGCACACGGCCTCCGGAACGAAACTGTAGCGAAAGATAACGATCCGCGTCTATGGCCAATGCAAGGCTTTTTTCTCCGTTTTTGATTAAATTTAATAGCCCGATCGGGTAATCACTACTATCGGCAATGTTAACTATTCCTGCAAGCTGAAATCCCTTTACTTTTTTTGCCTTATTAGCAATACCTGCTATTTGGATGCCCACATTGCCACTGCTGTTGTTTATTACCCCCGCTATTTGGGTTGTTCCTCCGGCTTCCCGCACTGTATTGGCAACTCCGGCAAGCTGAACGCCCCGTACCGTATCGGCCTTATTCAATACGCCACCAATCTGGACTCCCTTAACGGTTCCAAAAACCCGATTGCCTACCCCAGCTAACTGTACACCACCTACATGGCCACCTACGGTATTAAACACGCCTGCCACCTGAAAGCCCTGCATATTATATTGGTTGATATTGAATACCCCGCCAAGTTCAACGCCTTTCACTCCCGCGGTTGCACCGCCGATGATATTTAATGAAAACTTATTGACAATCTGTGACCGTATAAATCCATGTGAGCTTAGCCCCGGTGTCATGGATATCTGATAAGGACTATACAAGAACATTCCGCCGAGATTCATGTTCTGTATCTGTTGGGCAGGTGACAGGAATATCCGACCAAAAAAAGATTTATAAAGGCCATGATCTTCTTCATAGCCTTCGAAATAACCATATTCACGTTTCTTTTTGTCACCCGTCTGTGCTTCAATAGGAAAAATAACCATCACACTGGTATCCCGAAACATCTCTTTACTCACATTCACCGCAATCAGATTACTTCTTTTCTTGACATCCAGTTCAAAATAACCATTTTTGTCCGTCAATGTAGATAATAAAGCGCTACGGTCGAAAATACTGGCATTGGAAATTGGGTTATTCGTTCGGACATTTTTGATATATCCGGTAATGACAACCTTATCTTTCCTCGGTGTCTGTACCTCAAAATCAACCGACATTCTTTGCGGTGTATATTGAACGATAATATGTTTGCCTAATTCCTTAAAGCTATACTCCTTGCCCAAAATCCCATCGAGATAATCATATAAATTCCCCTTATAAGCCCGGGGATAAATAACGCTATCCATCTGTAAAATATTTCCATTGAAAGAAAACAATACATCCTGCCGTTCCTTTAATAGCTGAAAGACTTCACCGACCGTTATTTTTGAGAAAGCGGGCATCTGAACTTCCGCCGCGAGCTTTTGCTGTGCTAGCCCCCAATGAAAGGAGCATAGCAGGGAGAATAGGAGATAAAACCTGATTCGCTTTATAAAAAATAGTATCATGATGCTATCTGTACAATTTTGCTTCGAAAACATGTTATCGCTTTTGATTATTTGTTAAGTGAATTTCTTTGCCCTGAACCTCGACCTTTAAGTCCAGGCTCTTTGCCATCACCTTGAGTATTTCGGTCAGGCTATTTCTTTCAAATTCGGCTGTATACGGTATTTGTTGAAGGCTGGGATCATCTATAATAACTTTATAGTCATACGCACGGGTAAGCAGCTCAGCGACATCCTTCAAGGGTGTATTCACAAAATTAAACTTACTGTCTACATAGTATTTATAGAATTTATCCTGGACAGGCTTTTTTTGTACAGTTGCAGTATCGGCATCCCTTATCGTAAGCATCTGATCCGGCCGTAGAAAAATCTCCTTGTCGGCATAGGCTACTTTGACCAGTCCGGTGGCGACGATGACCTCTGTTGCTTTGGGAATGCGACGCACATTAAAACTCGTCCCCAGTACCGTAATTTTCGAATTCCCTGTCTCGATCACAAAAGGATGCTTTTTATCCTTTTTCACCTGAAAAAACACCTCTCCCTTTTTCAATTTGACATTTCTGTTTTTATTACTCCAGGTACTCGCATAAGCCAGCTCCGTATTTCTATTGAGTGTTACCGTAGACCCATCTGGCAATGAATCCCTAAGCACAGCTTCTTGGCTCACAAGATGCATTTCCTCGCGCTGCGAACGGTCGAATACGTAGAATCCTACCATACAGACCAGCAGAATGCTCGCCGCAGCCCACCAGTTCCATTGAATCACTTTTGTTTTCATTGTGGGGATTCCGGTAAGCTCCGATGCTCTCCTGTCCCTAACAATTTTAAAATTCATCCAAGCCTTATCCACATCCACTTCTGGAACTTCCAGAGGCTTAGGCAAGCTATCCCATAACTTTTTCATTTGCAAATATGCCTCCCTATTATTAGCGTCTTTTTCCAACCATTCCTCTACGATCGTACGTTCGGCTTCATTCGTTTCCCCGACCATATATCTTTCTAGTAGTTCCTTGTTCATCGCATATAGATAAGATAGAAATACGTTCTTCACTTTTAAGTATTCCGCTCTGTTGGCAGGATCCTGTTCCAACCAGCTTTGCACCAAATTATTCTCCGATTCATTGGTTTCCCCAACGATATATCTTTCCAGTAATTCCTTATTCATAACATATAGATAAGATAGAAAATAATCAATGTTAAATAATCCATAAGCTCAATACGTAGGTGACGCAATGCTTTGCTCATATGCCCCTCGACTGTTTTTATCGAAAGATCCAACGTAGTTGCAATATCCTTGTATTTCATCTCCTGAAAGCGGCTCAGTTCAAACACCGTCCTACTTTTTTCGGGCAATTCGGCCAGAGCCACCCTGAGTTTCTTATCCAGGTCCTTGCTGCTTTCGTCTACAGCTGGTTCCCATTCCTGTCTGTGCTGTTCATAAGACTGATATTTGAGCTTACGTTGCTCCTTCTTAAGAACATTCATGCTTTCATTATAGATCGCACGATAGAGGTAAGCTTTCAGCGAAGTGTGGATCTGCTCCTCCCAATCTTTCTCCCATAACCGCAGAAATACTTGCTGTACGACCTCCTCGGCCCCATCGCTATCCCCCAGATACCTAAAAGCATAACGATGCAATTCCTTGTAATGCGCCCGAAAAAGCTGCTCGAAATTCTTTTCTTTATTTTCCGACATTGGTTAAATCTACCATTTGATTAAACAATCTACTTTATACTAAGACAACGCAAGTAATCATTACCCTTATTTATTTTTTACTTTTTTTTCCTGCCGATAATAATATCCCATCAACTTACTAATAAACTGCCAGCCCAAGTTCATCAAGTATATACAGCCCGCTGGAATTAAAGTACGACAATGATCGATCAGCTATCCAAGATTGGCACTAAAGGTAATTATCTAAAAATAGAAAAATGTTTTTTTTCTAAGGGTATACTGATTTTCCGTTGTCATAGTATAAAGCGACACGAAAAACTAGATAATAAAAAATAGTATTAAAATGAAAACAACAATTAAAGCGGCCTTAGTGGCATTCACATTACTAGGAATAACAGGAACGGGACAAGCTCAGGAGGTCACCTATGGTGTACACGTAGGAAGCAACTATCACATGACCTCATTTGGAAACAAGTCCGTTAAAGACAATAACGGTAAAGTAGGAGTTTCTGTTGCCGCATTCGCGCGGATCGGAGATCGTATCTTCTTTCAACCGGGCATCGGAGCTAGTCTTTTGCGAAAAGAGTATACTTTTGAAGGTAGCCAAAAGACCCCTAAGTTCTATCAGGTCAATCTTCCACTTCAAGTTGGGTATACATTTTTACAAAATGGTGATTTCAGTTTCCGTGGCCTATTGGGGCCGCAATTGAATTATGATCTGAAGACTGTCAAATCCGGTCCTACTACAGAGTATAAGAAATTCTCCTTTGACGGTAGAGCTGGAATCGGCATTGATGTCAGTAGCTTTACAGTAGATGCCTATTATAGCCATGGGTTCACCAGCGTGGATAAAACACTGGATGCCAAGAATAAAACCGTCGGTATTATGGTTGGCTATAAATTCTAATAGCGGTTTATTAAAAAAAAACAGCTATTAGAAAAACCACAAAAAACACAAATGCCCCTTGACGATTGAAAATAGCGTGCAAAGCTAGAAAGGGGTAGAAGTCATAAGAGAATGTCCGAAATTTAGTACCTTAAAATTTCAGGCATTCTCTTTTTTTCAATTAGATTTTATTTTTTGTCAATAATTACTATTTTAGCGCTACCAAAAATTTTTCCTAAAAAAAGAGCTTAGGATCATCCTATCTCAGGTTATTGGAATAATTCGGGATGTAGCGTAGCCCGGTATCGCGCCAGCATGGGGTGCTGGAGGTCGTCGGTTCAAATCCGGCCATCCCGACAGAAAAAGAAAGACCACTTCATTTTAAGAATGAAGTGGTCTTTCTTTTTTATAACTTGAGATTCAAGCAAACCCTTTGGATAAATCAAATTTCGGCCACCACCAGCTTCTGTTCCAACATAAAAGTTACTATCCATTTACTCCCGATTTTAAAAGCGTTTAAATTATTGGGTGTATTATCACTGGATTCCGTTTCCAATGGTACATAAGAATAAACAAGCTCAGCTTCTCCCTCTTGTTTAAATGTAGAGCCATTGATTAAAACCGTCTTTATGCCATGCGTGAATGTGTCTCCATATTCATAAAAGAAACGAAAATTATCCCCATCTGGAAGCATGATATACCGATCAAAAAGATGATCCTTTAGTTTGATCGATGGTATGGACTTTTTTTGAGTGATCGGATAAAACCAAAGTTCATTATCGGCTTTATCAAAATAAAACGCCTGTTTATCAGCAGACAGATAACGGGGATGCCATGGTAAATTAGGAGGCAGCTTCACTGTTTCAACAGGTTCCAATTTAGCATTGAGCGATAGGTGATAGATGACCTCGTTTAATTTAAACAGCAATGGAAAGTCCGGCGAAATGGTATTCATTGCTGCTGAGGGTAGATACTCGATTTTTCCTTTGGCAATATGTGCTTCTGTTAACAACCTGTCTACATTTTTTTGCGCTATTATCGCCCCTGTCTTACTGTTGATACATAACATTTCATAATTTACGGTCCGATCCTTATGATAAAGGATATAACTATGCTCCGGAGTCATATAAGTATGATCGATGATCATATCCCGTACCAACGACAACAACTTTTTGGAAGCCCGTTGTTTATAAAATGTAGTCTTTTCATTGCTTGGTTCCGCACTGTATTGCCCCCATTGGAATAGCTTATTGATGGTGAATAGCGTTCCATTTTCAACCCTAAAATCAACGAATTCCGCTGCATTTGGTTGTTGTGGAGAAGCAATTTTACCGACCTGTATACTACTGTCAGCAGGATTTATACACAATAGTTGCTGATCCTTAAAATTCAGGTAATTTGGCTGTGGGTGTAAGCGGATGATTTTGTCCTTTGCTTCATCTAAAGCAAATAGTCCGTTCGTGTTTTCTTGAAATGTCTTCGTCCATACTTTCGCTCCCCTTTTTTTGAACTGATCTTTGGGATTAAGACTGATTACCTTATCTAACCAGGTTTTCCATTCATGCTGTGAAGCCTCGGCCGCCGGTACGCCCAAAGATTCCATCTGGTTACTGACATCATTCAACCTTTTTCTCGCAAGATCAGCCACCGTAGTAGGTCTGTAATCATGTATGGCATATCCTCCATCAGTTGTTTCAGCACAGCCCACATAGTGAACCATAACCTGTTGATTATTGTCTAAATGATCTATCCACTGTGGCACATGGCGCAGGTCGCGATAATCAGAGAAAATAGACCATTCGATGGTATCTTTTAATGTAGGTTGGTTAAAAATAGTGACTGGATAACGGTCATTTTCTGAAGCAATCTTGTCTTTATTATGTGCATTGAAAAACGTAACATTCTTTGTATAATAACAGTTTTCCATACCCGGAACAGCAACTATCTCAAACGTAAAATCCCGGTCATAGGTAAAAAATAAGTTTTCCCTATCCGGAAAAAGAGGGATCAATAAAATATATGCTGTCCCCAGCCTTTTGGCATCCGCTTGACTTAAATGTAGGAAAAAACCATTTTCAGGAAGATAGATATCACCTTTATTAAGTACAAAAAGTAACTTTTCCATTGCAGCACTTAATTGAATAACCTGGTTATTCGACTTGAACTGCCCCCTAACTGACTGCACTTTTTCCGACGTATCCACTCTTGACTGAAGTTTTCCCTGATTTTCCACCGATTTGCTATTACCGTGGCATTGGCAAAATGCTATGATCAATAATACCAAATAGAGCTGCCTAAAGATCATTCTTACCATTTATTTCATCTCTTGTATAATTAATTCAATTTACATCTTTTTTATTGAATACAAAATACCATAAAACTATTGTGGTTTTACAGCTATCAACGACAAAGAGAATTAAAACATACGTTGGTCTTGCTCAAAATAAATGTGCCTGATCAACTCCGGCCAATAGGCTGTTAAGTTTCCTTTTTGAAGCTGATCAAAAAAAACAGCATCTGACTGATTGATCCCTCGGACAGCTTGACCTCCACGAACAATAATACCTTTATTCGTCAATTGCTGTACGGCGGCCTGTTGAAGTAGGAGTTCGAATTTATTATTAGGCTGCTTACGCTGGCTTATCTGCTGTAGAAAGTCGGTTTCACCATGACTGTTACCCATTTTCTTTTGTAGATAAGCTGCGAGCCAGTCCGCCAGAATTTCATTTTTACCTTCCGGATAGGGTTCTCCTACCCCCAGTTGCACCGGCCAGGCTCTTGATTCTTCCACCTTCAGATTTGCTTCTTTATATTTTTTTTGTTGTAGGTAGTTATAAGCCAGCATTAATTTGGTCTGTACATAGTAGTTATGTCCTTCTGTCGCTCCTTCAAAAGGAAGGATTTCGACCTTTTGCAATTCACGTTCAGCGAGCAGATATTCTTTATTTAACAACAAAGTCCGTACATGGGCTAAGGTCAGGATATAGTTTTTGGGAAATGCCAGATGATACTTCCCACTAACCTCGAGTGCCTGATCGTAATATTTCCCTTTATTTAACAATTCGACCAAACGCAGGCCATAGCGCCATTCATGTGGTTCCGCTGTTGTCGCTTGTCTCATCGCTGTAATGGACTGATCGATCTGCTGATCTTCTTCAAGGCTAGATTTCACGGCAAAGTAAGCTCCAAAATCCGATGGTTCAGTACTTACCGCATCCAATAGCCGCTTCGCTTTCCCCCCCTGATTTCGGAAACGATAAAGTAATGCCTGCAAATAAGCAACTTTCCAATTTTTCAACTGCTCGCCTGCCCATTCAAACACCGGTCCACTTTCTTCACGAAATGGAAACACAAAGGTTGGATTGGAAGCTGCCGCTCTTGCCAAATATTCCTGACTCACTGTAGGATTAGTTTTGGTCAGCCAGGCCAGCCACAATAACATCTCTGTATTTGGCTTATTTTTATTGAGTACAGTAGCCGCACGTTTATATTCATGTAGATCGGCATACCAAATGGCCAGTTCAAAACATTTTTCCGAAGCAAATTCCTGCCTGGATAGCACTTCATTTTTCTCTTCAAATTGAATAAAGGCATTGAATGGATCGTTGCGAACAATCCGCTCATAGGATGCCGTATCCAATGCTGTTCCTTGCCGCTTTTGAATGAGCAGCCGCAATTGCAATGCGTCTATATTTAGTCCGTTCGCCACTAATGCTTTCTCCACATAGGCCAAAGCCGGTTCATCCTGTTTGATCCGGTAATGGCACTTGGCAAGCTGTAAATAAGCCGCACTGCGCCAATTTGGATCCAGCGAAGCTACTTCAAAGCCATCCAGAGCATCATGCGTTCTTTCGAGCTTGACTGCGGCCAAACCATAATAGTAATTGGCTGCAGCATCGTACGTATCAATCGCCAATGCTTGACGCGCATAATCGTAACATTGCCTATAATCCATCCTGAACCAGGCAAGTTTGGCCTTCTCCAACAACAAATCCAATTGGGGTACTTGCTTTTCGGTCAACCTGTTTAGCAAAGTTTCTGCTACCCCATATTGTCGAAACCGGAGCAAATCTCGTACTTCGAGTAGCTTGGTTTGATTGCTATCGATCATCGTTTCACGGCTTGGTTCAGTAGGTCGATCCAATGTGCTAGCAATATCATGCTGTCGTAAATCAAAATAATCCCCTCCTAGTTTGAGATAATAGGGGCTGTCATCGCTTTTTAATTCCACAACAAGCTGTTTCACTTCCCCCACTCGAGCGGTTAGATAATTAGCTCCGAGCGGCAAGCCATTCTTGTCGAGTGCAAAAATGCTATCTTGTAATGGTCGTTTGGGATCAACGGTCAACAGGAGCTTTTTGGCTTCTTGTTTTACCTGTAGCGCAGCCGATAACTGAAAATCTTTCGGTTGACCTATTCCGGCAAAAGGCATCCAATACTCCGTCCATGAATCGCTCTGATAAGGTGCGAATCCAATTTGCTTGAATGGCGTTAAACTACTTGACGGCACGTTCTGATTGAATAATCGACCGCTTTGGATCTCCACATATTGACCACTCCGGTCGGTCAGCAACTTCTCCCAGATCTGCCCATCTCCGGCCTGTGACCACAGAAATATTTTCTTACCCAATTTATCTTCACGCAGTGCATATCGGGCCATCCCATGATCGTGTTCCTTATAATATACCCCAAAGGCCTTGCTATGTGCTCCCAGCACATGATACGATTTCGAACTCCCAAATGCATTCTCCCGATAGTTGGACAGATCACGGCCTTCGCCATCAATGGGCCATGAATGCGCTTCCCCGTCGTGGCCGATATACCGGTTGCCCGGATATAGGAACTTCAAGTCCTCGCCGGCCGCGACCCCCAGATTCATCCAGGTATAATAAGGTTGCTCAATGGCATTGCCATTCGACCAGAAAGAACGTGTCGAAAAATAACCCTTGTCTTTTTCCAAGCGAATTTCCAACGTCCAGTTGCTGCGGCTCAAAAGATCGAAAGCATGTATAAAACAACTTGCACTTCCATCCGCATGCTCCTGCAGTAAATAATCCACCGCTGTAGACGTGTTGGGGGTATGACCTATAATTCCATAATTCGCTTCAATACCACCACTGGTCCAAGGCCCTCGCATCGCGATATCTCTGAATTTTACGACTCCATTGTTATAGATATAATCCCGCTTTCCTATTTTATCATAAGCAGACCAGATCTTTCCCCCTATTTCCGGCATAATCTGAACCCGGATATAATCGTTTTCTAAGATCACAGTCTTCCACTCCTTTTCAATGGCGGTATTTGTAAAACCATCAAATCGAAAATAAGGATACAATTTCTGTGCTGAAGCGATTGGGTCCGGATCCGAAAAAGGATAGGTTGTATACCGTTTTTTTACCTCAGCGATCTTTGTAGGGTTCTGCGCCAATACAGTTAATATCGCATGCCCCAATAGCGCTAACACGAGCCATTTTTTCATTGAAATATGTATTTATTCATTAATCAACTAGTTGCCCGGAAGCTTTCAGATAAATGTGCCAACTCCAGCAATACGAGCATTCCACATCTTCTCCAAAGAACCCGGATTAACTCCCTAGGATATATAGGCTACTAGCTATTATTCTATTAGCAAAATGATCCCTTTATTCTTGGCAATAGAAATCTTATCGTTCATCTTATAAGCTGTACCAGATTGGAAATCGGCTATTGCAGGAATCGATAGTTTGGCCTTGTGGGAATCAATACCCAGTTTTTCCCAATCAATAACTAGCTGTACATCGACATCTGTATCAGCCCAGCTGGCTATCGCAACCATCGCTTTTCCGGGTTTGGTATAAACCGTTGCCAGTACTTTCTCGTTATCCGTTTTTACTGGAACGTTTGGTGACCAATAACCGATCATATTGCTCCCCTTGATACCGAAGTTATCCCAGGTCTTCCACAAGTCCTTCGGTGTCAGTTTTTGGTAGGGCATCCGATTGGTCATCCCATAGATCATTCCGCGCCATGGATTACCACCATCCTGAAGCATTTCGCCCATCAATCCAAACGGGATGCCACTCACTTCTGTTAAAAAGAAATCAGGTTGGTTATTTTCATAGTCAAAATATTCTCCAAACCATAATCTATTGAGATAAGGAAAATGTTCGAGGTAGAGATTCGCACTGTTGTTAAAGCCGTCGTTTTTATTATATTGATTCGCTGAGTGCAAATCAATCAGGCCCGATTTTCCATTTTTGGTCAACACGCGTTTGATACGCTTCATTGTCACCCGGTCAAAAGCAACATCATCCAAATAAATCCCATCAATACCAATATGGTCAACCAGCCAGTTCATACCCTCCACATAATAGTTGTGCCATCTGTTCATACCACTGTTGATTATCGCGGCATCTTTAAATTCTGGCACATACCAAGCCGCAATGTAATTTTTCCCCACATGTTCCTGCAACCAGGAATAACCACCGCCTTTGCCCGGTGAAAATACCTCGGTACCTAAACTTCGTAGTGGATAAAGTTCATAAACTCTATTGGAGACTTCCCGCACCGTATTGTAAATCTTCACTTTTAGTCCAGCTTGATGCGCCTGATCAATATATTGCTTCATCTCTTTGGTCGCGATAAATGGATAATTGATATAAGGATTGATCACATTGGCATGGTGGATATTAATGACGTTTGATCCACTTGCCACGACCGAATCGACTGGTTTATAAGCGTGATAATAGCGCTCGTTCCATTGCGCTTCGGTATTTATCGGATGGAATGGGGTAATTAGTAGGTTAAAATTATAATAGAGTACTGTTCCTTTTTTAAGCTGACGTTCACCACTATAGCTATTGACCAATACCGATTTACCTTTGAGGCCGATATCTATTCCACCTTTATTCTCATTGCCCCAGGAGCTTGGTAGCACCAGTGGTTTTTGAAGATAGAAGTTTGTGTTAAGTGGTCGTGAATAATGTTCATCGCGTAGTGAAAACTGAAGTCCTGCATTTACAGCACCAATCCAGCCACCATCCTGATTCTTATTCGCCACATCCCATTTCCAGGCAAGCTGTTCGGGACGCTTTCCTCCCTTGTATCCCAGTCCCATAAAATAGTTTGCTTTGTCAGGCATAACCGGGATATGCATATTGACATCTTTTAAACTGATATCATTTAATGCGGTTAGCTTAACCACATAATGTAAATAACCATCAAATTCCAGTTTACCTTCCACTTCCATAGTAAGGTCGGCCGATTCATTTTTGGCTATCCAACTGTACTCACCCTCATTTTTTTCTTTAAATTGTACACCCGCGGCTTTCAAGAGTATTTCCTTACCATCGGAGGTGCGATAAAAATGAAAATGCACCGGTTCATACAACAATTCATTTGGTTTTGTCGAGATCGATGTCATTTCAGGCGTAAAAAATGTACTGATCTGTTTGGGCAGACCACTTGCGCTCAGCTTAACTTCACGCCCCAGTAGCTGTAAGGTCGAGTCAGCCGTCAACACAATTGGCGTATAGGGTGCAATGACTGTATTTTTTTGTGCCAAAGTTGAGTTAAGCCAAGGCAGCCGCGTCATTTTCCAGGGCTGGTCAACACTAGCAAGTCCACTGCCATTGTCCGAAACATGAAATATAAGCTGCACCTTCTTCGCTATCGCATTCTTTGGTTTGACGGTCACGGTGCCGGTATAAGTGCCCACCGGAATATTTTCCGGTACCTGCATACCGCACCATAGCGCTTGTACCCTATTCGAAGGTACATTTACGGTCAGGTGCATGGGCTCTCCGGTATAAGCTGTACCCTCAGTATTCAAACAGTTCAAACTATTAGCGGCAATTATTGTCCCATCGCTGGACTTAAAATCCGAAAATGATACCTGAATCGCTTGAAGATCTTGCTTCGGCGACCAAAGGCCCAATTGAAACGCGTAATACTCGCCTTTTTCGGCATTCCCTTCAAGCTGAGACGGGGTTTTAGTTTTTGTCATCCACAATTGCGGGAGGTTATTTTCCATTTTTATGGGCGACTCCCTTCGTTCAGGGAAAACAAAATAATCTTCTTTTGCATTGCGGTTTAAGAAACTTTTGATTTCCGCCCCAGTAGCCAACACTTCCATAGGATCATTGCTATTGTACTGATCCACGGCATCAAAGCGTTCAACACGAACACCTTTGGTGCTTATGCTTCTACTTTTTGCTGCTTGCGCCGGTGCCGATGTTGAATTTTTCAGATAGATTGCGTCCGGATAATTGCGGCTCCGCCCGCCCATTTTATACGGTAAATAATAGACATAATATATTCCCTTGCCTGAAGTCGGATGAAAACGCAAGCCCCCCGATTCGGCATTCATCCAGAGATAATTAATCGACCCGATCTGTTTATTGCTCGCACTGTCCACGATAATCACCTGTTGGTTGGCCTCCACCCATCGGTTACGCCAGGGAATAGCTACCTGCACTTCTTTTTGGTCTGAATTTACTTTCAATACCGCACGGTGGTTACCAAGCTGATCTGCATCCCATTTTTGCTTTTCAGGCGGATAAGCCAGCTGCGCATGGACAGCGTTTACTAAAAATGATACGGCAAGGATTGTTGCCAACTTAGGGTAGGCTGTTCTTTTCTTCATCATACAAGGTGTTAGGTGTACACAAATGCCTGTACACGTCGATATGTCACTATATTTATTAATCGTCCTAAAAATCATCTTGAGCTAATATGGTATACGCACTTTCACTCAAGATGACCTGATCTATTTTTATGCCTTAGTTTTTTCGATATTTACTCCAAATTTCTTCTGGAACATACACGGCCCGATAAGGTATAAAATAGGCGTTTAACTCCCAGAGCACCTTACCTTTTTTATCCGTTATCAGTACCGATCCCGTCTTTGAACTTGTTTGCAGCAGATTACCATTCGCTAGTTCATAAGCACTTCCCATCCGCGCCGTGAATTGTTTTTTGGGGATAGGGGCCGCATAAGCCAATGTTGCCGTTTTGTTTTTTTGGTCTAGGTTGAAAGCAATGGCGCGGGATTGTTTGTTAGCCGTTGTACTATCGCGGGGGGAGAAATCACCATTGTCAAACAGCAGGAGTTCACCGGTTTTCGTGATATGTGGTGCATGCTGAAAATAGAACAGGTCGCTTTCCTTCAATTTAAAGTCACCGTCCTTTCCTAATTTCCAGAGAATATCGCCCGTTTTCGCATCAATTTTCCAAACCTGATTTTCAATTGGCGACGAAGTGAGGTAATTGCTGTCCCGATCAAAAGAAATCGTATTAAAGTGGAATCTATCGTGCTTCAAGCTATCCAGTTTTTTGTCCTTGAGAATATCCCATTTTTCCCAGGGGGACCATTTTTTTAAGACATTTCCTTTGGTATCCATGGTTAAGATAGCATCTCCCCAAAGCGTATCTTTGGGATGACCAGGTCGGTCATCTATTCTAAAATCCCTGACAATACCGACAATATTATTCCGCTTGTCCATCTGTACATCGTGGTGCATCACGATCCCTTTTTTGTCCAGGTCAATTCGGTTAATTTCCTTCCCTGTCAGATCAATCTCCACCAAGACGGTCCCCCCTACAAACCCGGTCCTTCCGCTGCGGAGATAATAACTGGCATTGGTGGACTTTTTACTCGGTTGATTGGGCTTATTGAACTCATCTTTGCTGGCAGGAGCCAGTAAGGCTAAAACTGTTCCCCTTGGGGTTAATGAAGCTAGGCGAACACCCAATTTCTCGTCCTGCCAGTACCAACGGATCGTTCCCTTACCATCGACCATGGCCATATAGCCGGGATAGCCACGATAGCACAATAATACAAGACCATTCCCAAGTGCTTTTTCATCGTGTGGATGGTCGGATTTGATCCAATCATGTACCATCCATGGGGATTGCGGTCTTGTCTTAAACGACTGTTCACTGGATTTGATTGGGATGGCCCGGTCAATGACCACCCGAAATTTGTAACTGCTATTCGGTTCCAGCGTCAACAAGTGAAAGGTATGATGCTGCACCGATTTTGATGTCACCGTCCGCTGCACATCCCCATTCCCCTCTTTCCAGTATTCGATATACACATCCGCGGGTTTATTGAGACGCACATGAATGTCTTCATCCAGCGGTAGGTTATTGGGCGACGTCAGTTCAATTGTGTCAATTTCGACCTGATTCGTATAATAATAGTAACCAGCAGAAGCAGCCGCAATAACAGCTAGTACAATAATTGCTTTGAATAGTTTCATCTGCATATTTTTTATTCGCTTTCCTGATTATTTCGGTAATCGTGATGGATTTGCTGCTGTCATTTCCTGATGCAGGCGGGCTTCTTCCAATGGATAAGGGAAATAACGCATCGCTCCGGTCACATTTTCTTTCAGTCCACGGCCTTTCAGATAGGCATTGCTTACTTTTTCATATCTGCCCAATCGAATCAGATCCTGACGCCTTTTATATTCAAACACCAGCTCGAAACCACGTTCATCGACCAATGCATCGATCATACTTTCTTTGCTCGTCGGAACTGGAAAATTAGGATGCTCTCCATACGCTGGCGCACCGGCCCGTTTACGTATTTCGTTGAGGTAAGGCAATGCTGCCGCAGGTCCATTCAAGGCATTTTCGATTTCTGCTTTGCACAGAATAACATCCGCTAAACGAAACACCTGAATGGTCCGTCCATCGAGATAAGAGTTATTGATCATGCCATAGGAGTATTTTTTTGTAGCGACATTTTGCAAAAATTTGACCGTATCGATAGGTGGCGTTGTTTGTCCTTTGGCAGGTAACATATAAAAGAACCCATGCTTTGTATTCTTATCCCTTGCTGCCTTGCCCTCATAATTGTAGTAAAAAAACTGCTTACGTGGATCTAGGTCACTATATTTTCGCCAGAAATCAAGTGAAACGCCGTAGTATTGCCAACGGTCAGGTACCTCAGGATTATCGGTGGGTCCAAAGTGATTTGTAATCTCCCCGCCATTGAGTGTTGGTTCATGTAGAACACCAAAGATCAGGCCCATATCCATTTTATTATCATCAGACCACTCGTTCTTGAAGTCAGGATTTAATTTATATATACCCTTTTTTCGCAGCTCCAATACCTGATCAATATAGGTCTTTGCCTTATCATAGCTATGCGAACGCATATACATCTTACCCATCAGCGTAAGCGCAGCTCCTTTCGTAGCACGTCCTATATCAGCGGACCACCGTTCAGGAAGGTTATCAATGGCATATTGACAATCTGCCGCAATCTGCGCGTCGATTTTTTCCACCGCAGCCAAAGGCTCATTATAGCTTTCCGTCGGATTTTTCACAGTCGTAATAAGCGGCACAGGCCCCCAGGCGTCCGTTAGATCCATATACGATAATGCTCTCAGAAATCTTGCCTGCGCAATAATTTCTTTTTTTCGATCCTCCGGGATCGTTACATTGTCAATGCGGTCAATCAGCATATTGGCATTGCTGATGACCTGGTACATATTTTGGTAGTTAAATTTAAAATAGCGGTTATTGTCATCATAGGTAAAATTGCTCATCCGGGTAGGATCTCCGGCAGCAGTCGAAAATCCCATATCGGTGGCATAATCCGTAATCATCACCAGATATCCCGCATAATATAAATAAGCATCACCGGGATAAGGCGACAAACTGGTATAGATACCGGTCAAAGCCGCATTGATGTCACTTTCTGTCGAATAGGCATTTTTGGTAGTCAGATCGCTGTACAATTTCGGTTCAAGCTTGGTACAGCTCTGCAAACTTCCGGTAAGAATGGACGCTAATCCGGCTAGCCCTAGGATATATTTAAAATTACTTTTAATCGTCTTCATGTCATTTAAAATTAAGGTATTACCTGTTAAAATGTGGCACTTACGCCAAAAGTGAAAGAACGCATGGACGGATAGGAATTAAAATCCAGTCCCACACCGGCATTGGCACTTTGGTTGTTTCCAGCTCTATTTTTGACCAAGGCATCATTTTCATAACCCTTTGTGTCAACTTCTGGATCCCAGCCCGAATAATTGCTAATGGTAAACAGGTTTTCCGCCATGCCATAAACACGTATCGATTGAATTGCTTTCGTTTTCAATGGAAATGTATAACCCAAGGTCAAATTCCGCAAACGTAGGAATGAAGCATTTTCAATAAAGTGATCGTTAATATAGCCGCCATAGTTCATATAATAGAACCCATTTCGTGGAATATCCGTATTGGTATTGTTCGGCGTCCAGCGATTTAATGCCTCAATTCCGCGCTTCCATTCGATGTTCATACGCGTCATGTTGAGCAGGTCATTGCCGATATTTCCGTAGACAAAGGCCGTCAGATCAAAATGTTTATAGGTAAATGAATTGGTCATACCAAAATTCAGTTTCGGATAGCCGCGTCCGATAATTGTGCGGTCGGCTGAGTTGATCGTACCGTCCCCATTGACATCGGCAAATTTCGGATCTCCAGGTTTCGAATTGGGCTGAGGCGCATATTTTTCTCCCTGCTGAATGACACCAAGGTATTTATAACCAAACAAAGAACCCAACGATTCGCCGACACGAATTACAGAGTAGGCTTCTTCGGAGACATTACCCATCGGTTTTGAAGATGTGAGTAGCTGCTCAGGTTCACCACCAAGACTGGACACCTTATTACGGTTCATGGCAAGATTTAATTTTGTCTCCCAGGTGAATTCCCCGGTCATATTCTTGCTCGTTACGGAAAACTCGAGCCCTTTATTGTTCATAGAACCCAAATTACGCTGTCCGGAAGTATATCCCGTATAGTAAGGTAGAATACTTCTGATCAGCAAATCATTTGTCTTCTTGTAATAGGCATCCAAGGTAAACGCCAATCTATTTTTAAAGAACGAAAAATCAATCCCGGCATTATACTGGGTAGTCGACTCCCATTTCAGTTTGTCATTTTCAGGATAGGTCGGATTTTGCTTTACCCCACCCGCATTATTGATACCGTCAAAAGTATAATGTCCATTGTCCATTAATCCATAAGAAGCATAATCGGCCACCCTATCATTTCCGGTCTGTCCATACCCCAATCTAAACTTGAGGTCCGAAAACAACTGCTGTCCCTGCATGAAATCCTCGTTGTTTATTTTCCATGCAAAAGCTGCTGAAGGAAAAGTTCCCCAACGATGATTCGGGCTAAAACGGGAAGAGCCGTCCCGACGTAAAGTTGCTGTCAACAGGTATTTATCGTCGTAACTGTAATTCACACGACCAAAAAAAGAGATCACCAGGTTTTCCGATTTGGCAGAATTCACTCCGGTAATACTTGAGGCCATTCCCAGATTATTATATTCCAATAAGTCGGTCGAGAAACCTTTGACATTGATGCCCTTGTTGTTACGCACATATTTCTCATAGGAATATCCCCCCATCACATTCAGATTATGCTTTTCATTAAAGACCTTGGCATAGGTAGCATAAAAATCAATCAGATTATGTGTTTCATTATAATCTGCCTGGCTGGCGACCCCGCCATCAATCCCCCCCTGATAAGAATCCCGGGTCAGATAACTACCCAATTGGTCATGGGTAATTTCCGTTCCGGCATTCATACGTAAAGTCAATTCTTTGATCGGGTTGACTTCAACAAAGATATTCCCGTTTAACTTATCCCTTTGCACATCGTTGATTCGCGAAATCAGGTTGGCCAAAGGATTGTCTCCCTGTCCACCCGGAGGTCTTCCAAAACTACCATCCGCATTATAAACCGGAATAGTGGGATCATAAGTCAATATACTATACAATACGTTCGAATTCAGAATATTGCCATCATAAAGCTGCATATTGGATTTCTCCCGTTGAGCAGATATGGTTGCACCTGTCCGGATATAATCATTGACCTTTTGATCCACATTGATACGACCGGATATCCGATTAAAATCGGTGGTCTTCAAAATACCTTTTTGATCAAAATAGCCTAAGCTTGTCAATACTTTCGTTTTCTCACCACCGCCCGAAAACTGTAGATTGTGATTTTGCAAAACACTGTTACGCATGGTCTCCTTTACCCAATCGGTATTGACATCCGATTCGAGCTGCGATTTGGTGTACACCGCGTACTCCTGATTTTCCTGTCCTTCGATCTCCTTATATAGCGCGTTTGCCAGGTTCATATATTGCTTACCATCCAAAAAAGTGAAGGGATTGATCGGGTTTTGTGTCCCTACGTAACCACTGTAGGTGATGTTATTCTGATCAGTCTTACCACGTTTCGTTGTAATAATGATCACCCCATTTGCTCCTCTTGACCCATAGATCGCCGTGGCAGAGGCATCTTTGAGAATATCCATAGAAGCGATATCTTCTGGATTAATGTTTATCCCGTTATTTGTAGGGAATCCATCGATCACATAGAGGGGATCATTACTGCCACTAATGGAGTTCGTCCCCCGGATCCGAATGGATGTGCTGCCTCCTGGTGCTTTGGAATTCTGTGTGACCACTACCCCGGATGCTTTACCCTGCAATGCCTGTCCGACATTACTCACTGCGCCGCCTTTTGTCAGCTCATTGCTGGAAAGCGAGGCAATGGCCCCCGTCAGGTCGCTTTTTTTCTGTTTACCATATCCAATGACGACTACATCTTCCAATTGATTGACCTGATCTTCCAAAATAATGGATAAAGTCGTTGTTCCCGCGGCGGATACCTGCACATTTTTTTCTACATAAGTTTGATAACCAATATAGGAGAACGTCAATTCGTAGCCCTTGGCATTAGGGACATCCGCAAAACGGAAACTTCCGTCGGCCGCACTGGAACCGCTTGTCGAAAAATTGCTTCCTGCATTTTTCAACATAATGCTGACTCCAGCTAGCCGCTGCCCGGCGGCATTCTTGATGACACCATTGATCGTTCCAGCCAGACCATGAATAGATATCAGTGTCAGGAGCAGCAAAACAAAAAATGGTTTCTTGGTTAAGTTGAATTTTACCATAATTCTATTTTTTAGGTTTGAGTATGTATGTGTTCTGTTGTTTTTCCAGTTTAAAGGGGTTCACTTCAACGATCAATTGCAGGATAGATTCAGCCAACTGGGTTTTGTCCTTTAAATCCATCAACCTATTCTTCCGGAAACGTCCTTTTAAACGATAGTTCCTCACCAGCAGCGAGTCATATGACACCGGCATATCTAATTCATGATTGATATATTGAATGATTTCCGAGACGGATGTTTCGTCTAATTGCAACCAGTCATCCGATTGATGCATTGTTGTCGGATAGGTATATGCATTCGCATTCCTCACAACGCCGCCGCTACGCTCAATCGTATGAGGAGCACTTGCATGAGCATACTGGCTAAAATCTGAAAGAATAAGTTGTGAAAATGCAGCATAAACCTGCTGTCCAGGTTTTAAAATTTTGGCAATTGTTTCATCAATAGAAGCCACACGTACCTTCCCTTCATATAATTGAACGGTGACCTGGGCGGAGCGACTGTTATAGTCTACTGTAAACTGCGTCCCAAGTGCGGTCGTCATCACCTGGTTGCTTTGTACAACAAATGGTTTCGATGGATCTTTGGCGACGTGAAAGCGGACCTTTCCTTCCAATACCCGGACCTGTCGGAGATCCAAGTTTGGTTTGATGTAAACCGCAATGAAAGCCCCGGGCTCAAGAAAAATATGGGACTCATCCGCTGTAATGATTTCTTTGGTCCGTAGCGATGGGTTATAATAAATTTCTTTGATTCGATTTGCTGATGTTATCGTCCGTTCGTTAGCGGTATCCTGAAGCAGGTTTGAACAAACAAATAATAGTCCAAATACAAAAAATACGAGCAGGCTCTTTAACAGGAAATCGCCGCCACGTTTGTTGCTTTTTTCCCGCGCGATATAAGCTGACCAATCATCTTCCGAAATCAGGTCATCCAACAATTTCGGATCCTCGTTAAGCCAGGAGAATACAAGCTTAGCCTCCTCCGCTGAACATTGGTTTGCCAGGAATTTATTTAATAATTGCTTACGATTCATAACAGTTGCTACCCGATTGCGAACGGGTATTTAACTGTAATACGAACAAAGGCCACTGTATCCCCTAAAGCAATTTGAAAAATTTTTTAATGAATTTTAGACCGATGCTGATGTGGTTCTCTACGGTCTTAGGCGAAATGGATAACTTGACGGCTATTTCTTTGTAGCTCAGCTCTTCAAACTTATGCAGATAAAAGACCTGCTGCCGCATAAAGGGCATTTGAGCGATTAGTCCCTTAACATATTCCAGTTCGTTTTTGTAGGCTATCCTGCGTTCCATATCCTCGTACTGGCTCAGCACAAAAGGCTTTTCAAAATCAATATACTTTCTGTTCAAGGCCCGGCGCCGAAGCTCATCAATCAATTTGGTACGTGCAATCTGAAAGAGCTGTGTACTAAATAACAATTGTTGATTCGATTCATTTTTCCGTTCCCAAACGATCAGAAATGTCTGTTGGACAACATCTTCAGCAAGATCCGAACACTGTGTTTTCTGATATAAAAAATAATATAATTTTCTATACCAATAACGATAAGCTAAAAAAAACTCTTTTTCGTTTGTCGGTGCCCGTTGTAGGATTTCGTTAATCATAATCTACATTTAGATAGTCTTGCTTCCCTGCAATCATTGTTTACAACCATTACATCGGAACTTGGCCTTTGAGAGACGTCTAAGTTTCGCCCATCAAACCACCAATCTTTTTTGGCTAGTTATCCACAACTAAAGTGACTATTTTTTATCAAAAAAACAAGATAATATTTTCATCTTCAAGAAGTCACATCAAAAAACTTTAAAAACGATATTCCATTTCTCTATTTGGGCAATCATTTTGAAAGTCAGCCTATCGTTTTCTATCCAAGAGTAAAAATCATTATCGATATTCTTTACATATTTATTGATAAAACCAAATAATTAGCTTTTATCATATCTATTTTCTACCCAAATAGACACAATAACAAAACATTTAAATCATTTTAAAATACAAATAAATAGCTTATATAAACAGAGTCCGTGTCAAACGCATTATTACAATTCATTCGAGTCCGCTTCGTACCTGCTATGGCCCTTTTTCGAGGCATAGAGGGGGTGCGAGTAGGGTAAGACCAGTTTCGTTACGTGGTGAATCCGTGTCTAACTCGGACTCACCACGGACTCAGCATGGATTCATGACGCAGACATAGCGAAGCAGATAGGTAGCTGATCCGAAGGAGACCTAGCCCTGCCCCGATGAATTAGTGAGCAATACGATGATCATCCATGTACCCGCTTAGCCAAAGAAAAGGTCTTTAGCATAGGGGGAAATCCCCCCATGCTAAAGACCTTTTATACGTACCAAACCAGCTAGGAGACATTTTTTCGCTGTCACCGCTGGTCGGTTCTTTATCAATAACCTGGATTTTGTTTCAGGTTAGGGTTAACCGCAATCTGTTGGCTAGGCAATGGATAGACCAGTGTTTTTGGATCCGGATCCGCTGCTTTTTCCTGCCAAGCTTGCAAGAACTTGCCGAATCGGATCAAATCTTGTCTCCGCCAGCCTTCCCAATACAATTCACGTGCGCGTTCATCCAATAGATTGTCCAATGTCAAGGCCGTAAAGTTGGTAGCACCCCGATTTGCCCGAATACTATTGACCAAAGCCAGCGCCTCACCTGCCCCGCCAGTACCGCCTCTCAAAATTGCTTCTGCCTGCATCAGTAGCACATCCGAATAACGGAACACCACCCAATCATTGTTCCGCTGTCCAGAAACCGCATAGTCAAATGCATACTTCATTGGGCGAATTCCTGCCGTTTCTAAGGTGGCTCCTGATGTGCGGATGGTCACCTCCCGGGTAAATGACAAGGGGGCACTTGATGGATTTCTGGCCATCAACGGTTTATTTGTGCTCCAATTATATTGTTGCCCAGCAAAAAAGCCCACATTTTGGCGTTTATATCCTTTTTTTCTATTGGAAGTCGTATCTGCAGCATACTCATAATAGATTCCTCTACGTTCATCGGTAGGACTAAATTTATCGTAATAATCCGACAATGTACACCAGCCATTCCAGCCACCCGGATTCATATTATAATGCGCAATAGTATTCCAGGTCCGGTCCACATTTCCGCCCCGTTCTCCATTTTTGTTAAACAATGTAAAAATATTTTCGGTAGACTTCACATCATTGTCCGGCGCAAAATTGTCAAAATATTTACCTTTGGCCGATATTGCATATTTACCCGTCATCGTAATTTCCTTTGCCAAAGCGATGACCTTATTCATGTCCTCGGCGGCAAAAGTAGGTGCTTGTCTATTCAAAAATGCTCCTTTATTTAGGTAAATTTTCATAAGCAGGGTCTTCGCGGCATTCCTATTTGCTACATAAGCGGCCCCGTCTGCTGGAAGACTGCTTAGAATATCATTCAGGTCTTTGACGATATAATCAATGGCTGCCTGTGGTTGCAAAACTTCTGGAGCGATCCTAAAGTCCTCCATTGCTTCACCTTCGCGAATAGGTACTACCCCATAAAGATCTAAAATATCAAACATGGCTAATGCCCGGATAAATTTAGCCTCGGCAGTTTGTTGCGGATTGGGCTTATAGCGCAGGACATTGCTGGCATTATAGATGGCTGTGCCCAGACTGACAAAGGTATTGTTCATATAAGCATTGTCAGCATTCCAGGTATGCAAGTGAATGGCCCGGTGCATTCCGTTGTCGTCCCAGTCTCCACCGCGCGTAGGTGCCATTGCTGCATCGGTAGAAATCTCCTGCATCACCCAGCGCTGTTCCTGCTGATAGGGCGTGTTTAGCGAAGAGTAAGCTGTAGTTAACAAGCCCCCGGGTTCGACATTAGAGGTTCCCTCCTCTAATTCACCCTTAAACTCCTCTTTCAGTTTGGTGCAAGATGATGTACTTGCCACAACCGAAGCCATTAATCCGATATATAATAAAGTTCTTAATTTCATCTGTCTCATATTTTTGTTTATCCAATGACAATATCTCTTAGTCTAAAGTGAAAAATTAACACCCAATAAGATATTTCTCGCAGGCGGGTAAGGTAAATATTCAATACCCAAAGAAGGGATTCCATTCGTAGAACCGTCTGTATTCACTTCGGGATCAAATCCAGTATATTTTGTTATAATAAAAAGATTCTGTCCTGTTAGTGACACATTTAAATTCTTCAATGTTTTACCTACGTTTCCAACGCGATAGCTTAATGTCAAATTGGCCAATTTTAAATAATCTCCTTTTTCCAAGAAACGTGAAGATGGTGCTGCCGAATTCGAGGTTGACTCTTTGACCGAGGTGTCAAAAAATTTGGATCCAATGTTTCGTGAAGACAAATTGGTCAATCCCAAGCCTGTCGCGGCAGTATTGTTAAACAAGTAATGGCCCAAAGCACCGTTCATATTGGCGGCCAAAGAAAAGCTCTTATAATTTACATTTGTAGAAATACCTAGTAAAGTGGTGGGATTTGGGCTATGCATATAGTATTTATTGACAGCAGGGTCATTTTTGGTACTGATGCTACCGTCCAAGCCCAGGTACATGCTCGTACCTGTCTGCGGATCAATCCCTTGATAATCGGCCAAATACCAGACATTCAATGGTTGACCATTCACCATGCGTTGTCCCAATACGCCTGAAAAGCCCTGTCCTCTTAACGCTCCCGTCTCATAGTAGCCTACCAGGCCACTCACACTATTTTTAAGGAAGGTTGCGTTACCGGTCAGATCCCAGGTCCAATTGTCGTTTTTCACAATAGTACCTGTCAAGGCAATTTCGACACCTTTATTGACGATTTCACCGTCCAAATTCACCCAGATACGGCCGGCTGGTGCTGGTTGAGCGAGTGTTTGCTCAAATAAAGCGTCCGTTGTCTTTTTATTGAAATAGTCTATCGAACCATATAAGCGGTTGCCGAGTATCCCAAAATCTATCCCCGCATTTAGGGTAGTAGAGGTCTCCCATTTTAGGTCCGGATTACCATAGTTCGCCTGACTGATGCTTTGGTTACCAAAAACAAGCCGGTTCAATGAAGCGCCGGAAGGAAACTCCTGGTTTCCTGTTTTACCCCAGCCCAAACGTACTTTCAGCTGATCGAAAATGCCACTTGATTTTAGGAAATCTTCCTCCGCGGCATTCCATGCGACTGCCAGTGAGGGAAACATGGCGTATTTGTTGTTTGAACCAAATTTTGTTGATCCGTCCCGTCTTACCGTTGCAGTTAATAAGTAACGATTTAAATAATTAAATCCACCACGCAAAAAAAGCGACTGCAATTGGTTCTTCGGACTCCGATAGGATGCGATCTCCCGAGTTGCAACCGGAGAATATTGAATATAATCAAAGTAATCCAGGCCCATATAACTAAACCCTTTACCAAAAGAGATATTGTTATTAAAATTATAATCCAAATATTCATAGCCAGCGACAGCATTCACACTCCAATCCTCATTGATCTGTTTGTTATAGGAAAGCATATGCGTCATCTGCAGATTAGTCTCGCCATTATTGGAAATAAAAGCTTCCTCATCATTGGATTTTGATGGATCAATCAGGCCGGCACGGTACATTCCCTGACGATTACCGGTCTGACGCATCGCACTATAGATAAACCGGTATTCTAAATCATCGGTAATTTTATAATAAGGTGCCAAATTGACGACCAGGGTATTGGTAGTCGCCAGATCCCTGAATGCCTCGATGCTGGTTAGCGGATTTCGGGTCGTTGTACTGACGAAAGTCAGGTTACCCTGTGCATCGCGCAATGGTCTGGTTGGATTCCATTGCAGGGCTTGAGAAATGACATTCCCCTCTGAACCCACCGTTGCATTGATCGGCGCATATTTATTGTCCATTTGCGTCAAAAACAAACCGAAATCAAGTCCCAACCGCTTGTTCTCCAAAAAGCGGAAATTACCACTAAGATTGGCAGTATATTTTTTCAGCTGCGAACCGCGGATAATACCGTTCTGATTTAAATAGCCTCCTGATAAGCGATATTTCCCATATTCTGTCCCGCCGGCTACATCGGCATAATAGTTCTGCGTAATAGCTTTTCGTGTGATCGCTTTAAACGCGTCTTCATTCCCGCCAAAATCAGCGTCGTCGACTTCGTCTGGCGTATAGTATTTCAATGCTTCTCTAAACCGCGAAGCATTCAGTACATCCGGATATTCACGCATTGTCGACACCCCAGTTGATGCACCGATTGAGACTTCCGGCGAACCTTCTTTCCCTTTTTTGGTGGTAATAATCACAACACCGTTTGCACCTCGCGAACCGTAGATAGCCGTTGCTGAAGCATCTTTCAAAATGTCCATGCTCGCAATATCACCCGGGTTCAAATAGGTCAGTGGATTCCCTCTGTCTGAAGAAAATCCGCCTCTTCCCTCCGGCAATGGCGAGTTACCGGACATCGGCACCCCATCCAATACAAACAGGGGATTATTGCTCGCACGGATGGAGGAGTTACCACGAATACGTACCGTGGTCGATCCCCCAGGCTGTCCCGTGTTATTAATAACCATGACACCCGGAGTTTTTCCCTGGATCAATTGATCGGGACTTGTCATAATACCCTTGTTGAAGTTTTTGGCTCCGATGGTGACCATAGATCCCGTCAGGTCTTTTTTTCGAGCAGTACCATATCCAATGACAACCACTTCCTCCAGCCCCTGATTGGAGCTCGGTTCAAGTGCAATGGTCATATCATTGCCTGCAATTGGCACTTCCTTCAATGCATAGCCAATATAGGATACCTCAATCGATTTGGCATCATTGGTTATATTCAGTGAAAATGCACCATCAGCATCGGTGGTGGTTGCTGTGGTACTGCCTTTTACTTTAATTGTAGCGCCAGTCAAAGGGCTTTGATGTTCATCCACAACCTTTCCTTTCAGCACCCTGGTCTGGGCTACCGCAATAAAGGTGGTGAACAGTAATGCTGGCATCATTACACATTGCGCAAGTAGTTTGTTTTTCATACGCTTTTAAATTGGTGGTTTAATTGATTCTGTATTTCTGAGCAATTTATCGCTCAAACAAAAATGTTAAGTGATTCGATGTTTTCAGTCCGATAAAGCCTGTGATCTCCGCAGCTCTTTACGCAACTATCGATCAGGCTAACTATAGGTCCATTTACAGAGCCTGAAAACCCTCGCCGCATACGCTTGTATCGCACTATAGACTGATAAGTAACTCGCTTTAAAAAAAATAAGAATGCAGCTATCTGCTGTCATAATTTTAGGGCAAGACATAAGTTTACTTTTTGGTTATTTCGTATTATAAAAATCGCTAAATCCATGTTGCAACCCCAATCATAGCGTCTCAATTTTATATCAAAACGTATCAAGAGATCTCTTTTTTTTCTTTTTTATTGCCTATTTTTAGCAATACATTATCAATTTTGCGCGGAATAACCTTTATACCTATCCTCTATCTCCTACTTGTATGGCCCCACCTACAGGCGCAATCGTTCTATTTTAAAAATTATCAACCCCATGATGGTCTATCCAATAGTTCTGTCAAGTGTATTACGCAAGATACCCAGGGCTTTCTTTGGCTAGGGACAAGGAATGGTCTTAATCGTTTTGATGGCAATCAATTTAAAATATTTAGGCATAATGCCTCAGATTCTACAAGCATCGGAAGCTCGTCAATTTTAAGTATCCTTACCGATAGCAAAGGTGTGCTATGGGTAGGAACAACACGGGGTACCTATTGTTACAATCCGGTTAAAGAAAACTTCAAACCATTTAATAGCATACCGATTGGCGAAGTAAACGCCATCCATGAATATGCCGGTTTTATCTGGCTGCTTTCCAATGGAAAACTTTATCGTTATAATCCTCTTACAACGGAAATCGTTTCTTTTGATCAAAACAAAAATACGCTCGTAGCCATTACCAGCAGCAAAAAAGGGGGACTGTGGACCACAGATATTAACAGTACAATCGAAAGATACCAGGTTAACTCCGGCAAATTTGTTCAAATTGCACTCAAAAAATCAGATCGGAAAGCACTGGCCAACACAAAGACCGTCTACGCTATCAACGACTCCCTGCTCATGGTCGGTACCATCAATTCAGCCTACCTGTTTGATTTTAAAAACGGAACCTTAAAAAACCTATTTGCGAACCATTACCCCAACAAAGTCATCCAGGCAAATTGCATTATCCAACAGACAGAGTCGGTATACTGGATCGGAACAGAGACTGGAATATATACCTATGACATTCATACGGGTCAGAGCCAACACATCAAAAAAGATCTGCTCAATCCATTTGCCATATCGGACAATGCCGTTTTGAATTTCTATCGGGACCGTGAAGATAACATCTGGTTTGGAACATTTTTTGGCGGTTTTAACCAATACAGCAACCAATTCGACAATTTCAAAAAGTACCTATATGGATTTGGAAAATCTGCATTATCCGGGAATATCGTACACGATATAAAAAAAGATAACTATGGAAATTTCTGGATAGGCACAGAAGATGGTGGTCTCAACAAAATAGATGCTCAAACACAACAGATCCAGCATTTCGTTGCCAATGGAAAAAAAGGAAGTATTGCACATAATAATGTCCATGGATTGGCAACCATCGGCGATGAACTTTGGGTAGGCTCCACAACACATGGACTGGATATACTCGACGTAAAGACCGGAAAATTAAAAAAGCACTATGACCGCATCGGCAGAGGCCCCTTACAAAGCAGCTTCGCCGTTTGCCTCTTTAAGTCCAGAGACAACAGCATGTTTGTGGGGACAGACCGCGCACTATATGGCTACAATAAACATAGCGACAGTTTTGACCTCCTCCCCATTAAGGCCTGGATACAAGGGATTTACGAAGATAACGATGGTATACTTTGGGTCAATACCTATGGCAGCGGAGTTTACCAATACAATCGGGGTACGGGCGAGATAAAACATCTACGCTCCGAGCAAGGCAAACAAAATACGCTCGTCAATAATTACGTCAATGGCTTATTCGAAGACAGCAAAAAAAATCTGTGGTTTTGTACCGAAAGTGGCCTTTCAAAGTACCGCCGTGATGGGCATTTCACCAACTATCTAACCGAATCGGGTTTACCTTCCAATCAAGTATTTAAAGTATTGGAAGACGACAACAACAGCATATGGATATCAACAGGTGGTGGCCTGGTCAGACTGGATGGCCATCTTCCCCATAGGGTCATCTATACATCCCGAGACGGGCTACCGGCCGATCAGTTTAATTACAATTCAGCATTTAAAGATGCGGACGGTACATTATATTTTGGTACCATAAAAGGGATGGTAAGTTTTAACCCGACAAAATCCATTAAGAATAACTTTATTCCGCCCATATTCATTAGCGACATTCAGATCAACAACGAAAGCATTCCAGTTCGTGAAGATGGTATACTGAAACAATCCATCTCGCTATCAAAAGAGATTCAGCTCTCCTATAATAGTTCCAATATCAGCTTTAATATCGCAGCCTTGAGCTTTGTTTCGCCAAAAAGCAATCCCTATCGCTATATCATGGAAGGTTATGACAAAGGCTGGACAGATATCACCGGCAGCCAAAAAATTTATTACAATAAGCTTCCTCCCGGAACCTATACCTTTAGATTTAAAGGAGCTAACAACAATGGGATCTGGAACCCGGCGGAAAAACAACTACGTATTGTCGTATCTCCCCCCTGGTGGTCATCCAGCTGGGCGTATACCATTTATTTCGTTACCTTTAGTACAGTTGTTTTATTGATTTTGAGGTATTATTTTTTGCTGATCAAAGCAAATAACGCGCAAAAAATGGATGGCTATGAACGTAAAAAAGAACAAGAAGTCTATAATCTTAAACTTGAGTTTTTCACCAATCTCGCCCACGAAATCCGTACACCGCTGACCTTAATCAAAATGCCCCTGGAGAAACTCATCCGGACACATCAATTTGACGCTAATGACACGGTAAATGACCTTGCCTTGATCGAAAAAAACACAACAAGACTGATTAGGCTAACTAATCAACTTTTGGACTTTAGAAAAGCAGAAACAAATAATATGAGCCTTATCTTTACAAAAACGGACATTAACAACTTATTACTTGACGTATTCAATGATCTGAACAGCCTAGCAAAGGAAAAGATGTTGCAATATGATCTTTCCTTGCCCCGGATTACACTCACTGCCCAAGTCGATGAAGAAGCTTTGCGGAAAATATTCACCAACTTGATTCATAATGCCATAAAATATGCCGCTCATCAGGTACATGTCAAATTGCTTCCGTTCAACAGTGATGATATTATGTTCAATATCGAATTTCGAAATGATGGTGATATCATTCCCTTCGAAAAAAGGGAAAAAATCTTTGAACCCTTTTATCGGCTAAACGAATCGAATAAAGATACCGGAACGGGTATTGGCCTTCCTCTCTCCCGCTCCCTAGTCGAACTCCATCAGGGTTCATTATCGCTGGCTTATACGGAAGAAAACCGAAACATCTTCCTGCTCTCGCTCCCCATCCTGCAGGAACAGACCTTGGACATCAAACCGATCCTCGAAGAGACAGTCGTTCCTCATGAAGACCATCTAAACGCAAAAACAGATCAAAACGCCGAAAGACCTGTCATCCTTATTGTCGAGGACAACAAAGAAATACTGGCCTATCTCAATAAGGAACTGAAAATTGATTATACAATTCTGCGTGCCAGTAACGGAGCTGAAGCGCTTGAAATATTGGATCAGGACAATGTGCAGCTCGTCTTGACAGATATCATGATGCCTATTATGGACGGCATCGCACTTTGCAAACGTATTAAGAGTGACATCCTGTACAGCCATATTCCGGTCATCTTCCTCACGGCCAAAAATGCACTTGATTCTAAAATTAATGGGCTGAAAATTGGTGCCGATGCCTATATCGAAAAACCCTTTTCACTGGAATTCCTTACTGTACAGATCAGAAATATCCTGAACAACCGTAAGATCATCAAAAATTATTTTACAAATTCTTCCGTTTCTAATCTGACGGATATCAATGTATCTGCCCCTGACAAGGATTTTATCAGTCAGCTCAACACCGTGATCTATGATAATATTTCGGATATTGACCTCAATGTGGACGAGCTGGCGCGCCTAATGAATATGAGCCGCCCGACATTATACCGTAAAATCAAAGGTTTATCCGACCTGACACCCAATGAACTGATCAATATCTCCCGCTTAAAGAAAGCAGCCGAATTGCTCGTTCAAAGAAAATATAACATTACCCAGATTTCCACGATGGTAGGTTATACCGTACAATCCAATTTTTCAAGAGATTTCCATAAACACTATGGTATGCCGCCAAGTATTTACATGACCGAAAACAGCTGATTGTCCCAGGGGTAAGCAACGATTAAGGAAAAATATCAGAAGTGATCGTTATCGAGACCGTACAAAGAATGGGGTGAATGAAGAGCTTAAATCAGCCGATCAAATCCTAGAATAGTCTGATCATATCATCCGGCAGGTAAGGATAACTACTGAGAAAGTCAAAAAAAGAACTGCATGTGCTCCAAAGATGGCTCATGCAGTTCCTCAAATTTAATGCTTGCTTTTGGGAACAAAGAATGCGGCCAAGAACATAAATACACCGGCAAGCAATAAGCCATAGATGGATTGGCTCTGGAAGATAAATTTAATGATCATTCCTCCAAAAAATCCACAGACGATCTGCGGCAGCGTGATAAAAAAGTTAAAAAGCCCCATATACACCCCCATTTTTGTGGCGGGTAAATGATCGCTCAAAATAGCGTAGGGCATCGCTAATATGCTGCCCCAGGCGATGCCGATCCCAAGCATGGGTAAAACAAGCATGTTAGCGTCCTTTATGAAGAACAACGATATTAACGAAAGCCCGCCGACGATCAAGCCAAAAGCATGGGTTTTACTGCGCCCATATCGTTTAGCGATCCTAGGAATAAATAACGCATAAATAGCCGAAACACCATTGTAGATCCCAAATAGCACACCGACCCAATTTGCGGCTTCCATATAGAGATCCTGACGGTTTCCAACTTTCGAATAAAACACCGATTCCGCAATAGCCGGTGTTGTATATACCCACATCATGAATAAGGCAAACCAGGAGAAAAACTGTACCCAGCCCAATTTCTTCATCACTGCCGGCATGACTTTGATATCCCGTATAATCGTGCTTAATCCAAAAGCAGCAGCATTATCCACAGGCTCAACGGAATCTTCAGCAAATGATTTTAGTTCCGCCGGACTATATTCTTTTGTTTTGAACACTGACCATAACACCGTTCCCAATAATACAAGCCCCCCAGCATAAAACGAATAAATAACGTTTTGTGGGACATGGCCTTCCGCCGCCGTACCCGCAAAGCCCAGGTAATTGGTAAAAATATAAGGTAACAGGGAGCCAACTACAGCGCCAATGCCAATCAGGAAGGTTTGTACCGAAAAGCCCAGGCTACGCTGGCTGCTGGATAGGTTATCCCCTATTAAAGCACGGAATGGCTCCATCGTCACGTTGATTGAGGCATCCATAAACATCAGTAGTCCCGCGCCGATCCAAAGCGGTGGTAGCAGAGCTGTAAACAAGGCCGCATTGGGCATGAGAAACAAGGTCAATGTGGTCAGTAGTGCACCGATGAGGATATAAGGGCGACGACGTCCCAGACGGGTCCATGTCCGATCGCTATAATGCCCAATAATGGGTTGAACAATCATGCCAGTGATCGGTGCCGCTAGCCAGAATAACGACAGATGCTCCACATCGGCACCAAAAGTTTGAAGGATACGTGAAGCATTACCATTCTGTAAAGCAAAGCCCATTTGAATTCCCAAAAATCCAAAACTCATGTTAACAACCTGGCTTATACTCAATTGAGGTTTATTCCCCATAATTAGCTATCAAAATTTAAGACAAAATACAATTTAATTACCAATTCAGCGATGTGCAAGTGCAGAAGCCCTCCACACTTGCGCATGCGAATTTATCTGGCTTGGGAAACCTCTTTTCGGCTTCCTCCGGCCAACACAAATATGTCGGTCGTAGTCGCTATATCAACACTTGTATCGCTGATGTTGTCGACTGTATACCCATTGCCATTTACTTCAATCAATAGAATAGCACCGCGAAAGCGAACGCGGAACTTATACCCTTTCCATTCCTTAGGTAACATGGGATTTAAATATAGTTTTCCCTCTTTTACACGCATTCCGGCAAATCCTTCTACAATCGTCATCCAGGTACCGGCCATGGAGGTGATATGCAGACCATCTTCGGTGTCGTTATTATAATCATCCAGATCCAGGCGCGATGTCCGTAAATAGAACTCATAAGCCTTGTCAGTTTTACCAAGCTTAGCTGCTAATATGGCGTGTACGCAAGGAGAAAGCGAACTTTCATGTACCGTAAGCGGTTCATAAAATTCGAAATGGCGCCGCAGGGTATCATCATCAAAGCATTCCTCAAGAAAATAAAAGCCCTGGAGCACATCCGCCTGTTTAATATAACAGGAACGTAAGATGCGATCCCAGCTCCATTTCTGATTGATAGGACGCTGTGAAGGATCCAAATCCCCTACTACAATCAGCTCTTTATCCAAGAAACCGTCCTGTTGCAAAAAGATCTGCCGCTTTTCATCATAGGGATAGTAAAGGTTATCGATGATGTGTTGCCAGCTATTGCGTTCCTCACCGCTTACCCCTAGTCGGTCAAACATTGCGTTAAACGATCCCGGTTGAGCACGTTCAGCATCGCTCAAGCAGTTCAGGGTATATTCCAAACACCAGGATGCAATCCGGTTGGTGTACCAGTTGTTATTTACGTTATTCTCATATTCGTTAGGTCCGGTTACGCCCAACATGACATATTGCTGTTTATCCGTGCTCCAATTAACGCGTTGGGCCCAGAACCTGCTGATGGCCACCAAAACATCCAATCCATGCGACCAGATATAATCCGTGTCCCCAGTATAACGGACGTAGTTGTAAATGGCAAAAGCAATGGCACCATTGCGGTGTATTTCCTCAAAAGTTATTTCCCATTCATTGTGGCATTCTTCACCATTGATCGTCACCATCGGGAAGAGGGCCGCGCCATTGCTGAAGCCCAATTTCTCCGCATTTTCAATTGCTTTGCCCAATTGTTGATGGCGATACAATAAGAGATTTCGTGCAATCTCTGGCGATTGTGTTGCCAGATAAAAAGGGATGCAATACGCCTCGGTATCCCAGTAGGTTACCCCCCCGTATTTCTCGCCCGTGAAACCTTTTGGCCCGATATTCAGTCGGGCATCCTCACCGGTATACGTTTGGTTAAGCTGAAAGATATTGTAGCGGATAGCCTGCTGAGCAGCCACATCACCAAAGATCTCGATATCACTTTCAGCCCAGATTGCCTGCCAGGCTTTGGCCTGTTTTTCCTTCAATTGGTCAAACTGCAATGGGGCCAACTCCGCCAGGCGCGCTGTTGCAACTGCCTGCAAGTCTGCGGCCGCATGGTTTTCGGATGTTACGATTGCGACTCTTTTTTCAATGCAGAGTGTTTGTGATCTGGCCAAGCTCGAGCGATAACGCTGGCCTATATAACCATTTTCCGAAATACTGTCTCCTGCGCTAATCATGCCGTCCGCTCCTGTAATCCGCGTTTGGAGCTCCGCGCAGGCTTCAAAGCCCGTTTTCTTTGTCCGTGAGCAGACAAACAGATTGTCTCCCTTTACCCCCTGGGACAAAGGCTCCCAAAACTTCTCATCGTAGTTGCTGTCCCGATTGACGACCTCTGCATCCAAAAACGAAATTAGCTCGATCACAACATCAGCTGTCAGTGCCTGGATAGTATATTGTAAGGAAGCCGTTTCAGAAGCAAAAAGATGATACATACGGCTGGCCTCTACTTTTACTTCTGCTCCATCGGGCATCACCGCAACAAAACTGCGCTGCAAAATCCCCCTTTGCATATCCAAGCGGCGTTCAAATGATTTTACCTTAACCTTTGCCAGATCCAGTGGCTGACCATCGATCATGATTGTCAGTCCGATCCAGTTGAAAGAGTTGATTACCTTGGCAAAATATTCGGGGTAACCGTTTTTCCACCATCCGACACGGGTTTTATCTGGATAGTAAATGCCTGCCAGATAAGAGCCCTGTAACGTTCTTCCACTAAACTGTTCTTCAAAATTGGCCCGTTGTCCCATGCGTCCATTACCAATGGAAAAAATACTTTCCGAAAATTCGTTATGATCAGGTCTAAACTCATTTTCAATAATTTGCCAAGGGTCATGCTTGATATATGTTTTCATTTGTTAATTGCTACTATAATTTAAAATTTATCGACTAATGCAGCTAAATTGGCCACGATGTCATCCGCTCCTTTTAGGTTATCGGCCTCTCCAACACCAATAACCTGCATATTGGCAGCCTTAGCGGCATCAATGCCCGCTTGGGCATCTTCAAGTACCAGACAATACGAAGGTGCCACCCCCAAAGCCGCTGCTCCTTTAAGGAATACTTCAGGATCCGGCTTAGATGCGCTGACGACATTCCCGTCGATCAATGCATCAAAATAATCCACGATCCCAGTTTTCTGAAGGATGTTCAATGCATTTTTGCTGGCCGATCCCAATGCGATCAAAATATGCTTTTCGCGAAGCTTATTGAGCAGGTCGAGGCTGCCCGGAAGCAGCTGCCCAGGGTTGAGCTGTTCGATCAGGGCCAGGTACCACTGATTCTTCTGAATCAACAACTGCTCTTTTTCCTGTTCGGATTTTTCCAATCCGGCCCATTTCAAAATAAGTTCCAGCGATTCCACCCGGCTCACACCTTTCAGTTGCTCATTATCAGCCACAGAAAAAGAATAGCCCAGACTCGTAGCCAGTCTATGCCAAGCTTGAAAGTGGTAGATTGCCGTATCCACCAACACACCGTCCAAATCAAATATTACGGCTTTTACAGTAGTATAATTAATCATTGAAAAAATGAAATTTAAAATATCGCGTTGTATTAAAATTTTAGGTCAAGTACTTTCGTCTCGTAAGCCGCCAACTTGACTTTATGATCACTTGGTTTCAGTACCTGTTGACTGATGACATCCACATAACCTGTTGCTTTTGCGTTCCGTTCAGCGAAGCGGTCGAGCTTCACTTCCTTTTCCTGATCGTTGCAGTTCATCATCACCATTACAGTTTGCTGCTCATTGTAGCGGAAATAGACGTAAACGCCTTCTTCCGGCACATACTGCATGGTTTTTCCCGATTGCAGGACAGGATGCTGCTTGCGGTAGTTGGCCAGGGTACGTACAAAAGACCACATCTCCTGCTCGGCTGCTGTCCGGCCTGCTACGGTAAATTTGTCCTTCTTGTCGCCATCAAAACCACCCTGAAAATCTTCGCGTAACAGACCATCCGGATTGGAAAAGTTCTTCATCAGGATTTCGGCTCCATAGTACAATTGGGGGATTCCCCTTGTCGTCAGCAGCCAGGCCATTGCCGTTTTATACTTTTGGATGTTTTCGCCGACCACTGAAAAGAACCGATCTTTATCGTGGTTATCCAGGAACAACACATTTCGTTCCGGTTGTGGGTATTGGTAGTCTGAGGCCAACGTGGTATAAAGTTTATTTGCTCCCGCTGTCCATTCGCTTTTTTGATTGAGTGCATCGCCAATGGCATAATTCAGCTGAAAATCCGTCACCCCCATCAGCTTCGAATCGACCTCCTGCCCCACACGCTTCCCACCTAGAAAATAAGCTTGGTTTGCGACCCCATGTACCCATGTTTCACCAAAAAAAGTAAAGTTTGGATACTCCTTTTGAATGCGGTCGGTCCATTTTCCCATAAAATCCAGATCGTTGTAAGGATAGGTATCGATACGAAATCCGTCTATGGCTGCCGTCTCTATCCACCAGATATGACTTTGCGTCAAATAGTTCTGTACATAAGGATTCTGCTGGTTCATATCCGGCATCGTCGGCACAAACCAGCCTTTGACCATTTTCTTTTTATCCGCTGCGGAGGCATAAGGATCGAACACAGTCTGATCCTTATAAGAGGTTTGGGTATATTCCGGCCATTCATTGAGCCAATCCGCCATGGGTTTGTCTTTCACCGTCCAATGGTAACTGCCGATATGATTGGGCACGACATCAAAAATCAGTTTCATCCGACGTTTATGCAGCTGCTCCCCCAATTGGACATAGGTATCATTGCTTCCAAAACGCGGGTCAATATGATAAGTCTCGGTATTGGCATAACCATGATAGGAAGCCAAGGGCATATCGTTGGTCAATACGGGTGTCATCCAGAGCGAGGTCACCCCCAGATCCTGGAGATAATCCAGTTTACCGATAATCCCTTCCAGGTCACCTCCATGCCGCAAATACATGGAATCCCGGTTCAAGCTCATATCCAACATCCCCTTTACCTGATCATTTGCCTTATTGCCATTCGCAAAACGGTCGGGCATAATCAGGTAGATTAAGTCCTCGCTGGTTACTCCCTGTGCTTTGACACGTTGATCCCGTTTTTTTAGTTCATAGCGATAGGTCAGTTTCTTCTTTCCCTGACTAAAGGTAAAGGTAGACCAGCCCGGTTGAGCTGCCGCTGTTATCTTAACATCCAAAAACAGGTAATTGGGATTTTCTGTCCGGTTCACCCTAAGGAGTTCGATGCCTTTGTCGTCAACCTGTACCTCACTTTTCCCAATCTGAGGGCCATAGACGACAAGCTGCAAGCTTGGGTTTTCCATTCCTACCCACCAATTCAGAGGTTCTACCCGCTGAATGGATTGCCCCTTTAAGGGGCTCCATCCAAGCGCTGTTAGTGCCACAATTCCTGTGGTAAGTCGTATCGTTGTTTTTAATAGGGTCGGCATTATTTCTTGGTTAAAGTGTATGTATTCGCATTGAGATCAAGGACGATATCGTAAGTTCCCGCATTTGCTACGGCGATATCGGCGCCACCGGCGACAAGATTTCCATTGGCACCGCCAAAATTGGTCCCCCAGTCATGATTCTTGCGGAACTTGATCGCGCCGGCTGTTAGGTTGACCCTGAGTTTCCACAATTGGTTGGCATTATCGTATTTCATGTCTGTGTCTGCATCCCATCCTTTAGGTGTAGCACTTCCGATGATACCCCAACTATGGTCTTTGAATGTGATGGTATTCGCTGTTGTATTGACTTCAATTTCGAGATTGCCTGCGCGCGGTGCTTTGATGTTATCCCCACCGTTGTAGGCAATTTTACCCGTTGCCGTCTGTCCATAGGAATTTGCCCAATTGCGTTCGGTGGTCAGTTTAAACTCCGAATTCGCCTCCGGGAAGGAAATAATGCCCGTGTAGATGCCGTTACTCGTCGGCGAGACAATTGATTCAGCAGTAGCCGGATCCCAGCCTTGGTATGCGCCGGGCACATACAAATAGCTTGTTGATGCATAAGGAACAGCTTTAAGGCTAGCTAAAGCAGAAAACACAGCCGCAATTTTTGTATTGATACTTGACTTAAGCCGAACATCAAATTCAGAAGCCGTTCCAGTAGGAACGCCAAGAGAAAGCAAGTAACTATTCAATTCGTAGCCTGTGAATCCCATTGCGCTGCGTCCATTGGGAATAACTACTTCCTTTACCGTTTTAAAGTTGTCCCCTTTAAGGCCAAACTGAAGCACATTGCTCACTGCAGCCTGAAAACCAAAGTCAGGCTGGATCATACGAAGGTGCAATACCGTATCATTCGCATTTGCTTTGGACAAGGTCAGGTTCGTCTTGTCAAGCGTTAAAGTCGCCGGTTTTACAGCGTCAGTACCAGCCAATCTTGCTTGCGTTTCGTCTTTTTTACAACTTTGGAAAGTCGCCAATAGCAGTAGCACCAATCCTATATAATGTATAATTTTCATTTCTAAACATCTATTTATTAATCACTTAAAACAAACTCTCCTACCCAGATTTTAATCCTTCTATCCTAGCGATAGAAGCCCTGGGATCAAAGTTTGATCCTCCGGTTAATTGTAGCCAGGGTTCTGTACTAGATTCGAATTCGCTATAATATCCGAAGCAGGTAACGGAAACAGCGATCTATACCCCGCAACTGCCTGACCGCCAAGCACGCCCCCTTTAAAAGGCCAGAGGTAACTATCCCCGGTAAACTTGCCATAACGGATCAGATCCGAACGTCTAAATCCTTCCCAGTAGAGTTCCTTCACACGCTCGTTGAGAATATCGTCCAACGAAAGGTTCGTCAAGTTGCCCGTATTGTTACCATAGGCACGTACACGTAATTTGTTAATGTAATCCAATGCCTTTACTAAAGTACCACCAGCACCTCCGCGTAGAGTCGCTTCGGCATAGATCAAATTCATTTCTGCCAGACGGATCAATGGGAAATCTACAGATGCAACGAAGCCCTCGGCAGCCGGAGGAGCAGTCTTCCCATCCTTGTTGACATTGCGGAATTTGGTCACTGCCAATCCCTGTTTATAGACAGCGATATCTTCAATTTTGACACTTGAGTTCAGGTGAAACATTGCCCGCTTATCTGTTGCTCCGGAATAGTCGCCAAAAATAGTTGCGATATTATCACGAGTTCTATTACCGGCCCAACCTCCACCCGGTACACCAAAAGATGTCGGGTTCATTGTTGCATCAATCGCTGCATTGATCAGGTAAGTTGTCCCCCCCTTGCTCTGCGTCTTGGTTCCATCGTAAGGCAGATAGAAAATAAACTCGGGGTTGTTCTTATCGTTATCGGCATAGAAAAGCTCCCGATAATTTGCCCCCAGGCGATAAGCCGAATTCAATACTTTTTCCGAATAGGTGATGGCTTCAGTATATTTTTTATTCCCGGCACCTAGGTACACTTCGGCATTGAGGTATAAACGAGCCAGCAATCCCCACGCTGCTACCTGATCCACCCGGCCATATACATTCTGCTTAGGTCCCTTTAGCTGTCCTGCTACTTCCAACAACTCTTTCTCCACATAAGCGAAAAGCGCTGGTCTTTTAATCTGAGGAGGAGCCACTTTACCTACAGGCGTTTCTTCGGTCACAAATGGCGGATTTCCGAACAAATCAAGTAATACCCAATAATTGTACGCACGTAAAAATCTTGCTTCGGCGCGGTAATAAGCGATTTCAGCTTTATCGGCATCCGAAATTCCGCGGGCGCTTAATTTGGCATCGGTACTTTCTCTTAAAAATTCATTGACCAAGGTCGCGCTATAGATGCAACGGGTGTAGAGACCACGGAGCATGGGATTGCTATCGTCGAAATTGAGATAGTCGAGACCGCTGATACCCGGGTCGTTAAGCCATGCACATGCTGCCTCATCGGTCGTGAGTTCCTGCGCATTCCAAAAAAGGCGTAAAAAATCCGAGGTTCCGGCATCCAGGCCACCTAGATCCGAATTGTTTGGCCCCGAGGTACTCGTCAGCACCAACGAACCATATAATCTGGCAAAGGATGAAGTATAACCCTTAAAATCCTGGTAGGCAACATCTGCTGTAATATCATTGGTCGGTTTTAAATCCAGATCCTTATGGCAGCTGCTCAATGCAATGGCCAGTAAACAGATGCCTATATATTTATTTAAACTTTTCATTGTTATTCATTTAAAAATTCACATTTACACCCAATACATAGGTACGTGGTCTAGGATAGAAACGGTCGTCTATTCCATTCGAAATCTCGGGGTCAACGCCTTTATATTTGCTGATCGTAAATACATTCTGTACGGTTGCTGAAATCGACATAGACGCCTTGCTGTTCCGTATAAATTTTCCTAGATTGTAGCTTAAATTGATATTATCCATCTTTAAGAAAGAAGCATTCTTGATGTAATAATCACTTTGTAGCTGCTTGAGGAGAAAATTGGTATTTAGAAAGTCCACCGGCGCATTGTTAATGACCAAAACTGCCTGATCATTTATGTTGGCACCACTTCCCAGATTAGAGGAAACATTGTCGTACACATAATTATCCAGATTGGCACGCAACACCGTGGATGCGGACCATTTTTTGTAACTGTAGGCTGCCGTAAAACCTAAAAGATATTTAGGCAATGGGGATTTATATAAATACCGATCATTATCGCTAATCACGCCGTCGCCATTACGATCGACGTAAACCCCTTCAACCGGATGCCCCTGCTCGTCATACACCTGCTGGAAAACATTGAAGCTATTGGGCATATAATTCACCTTATGTGCCTGAATATTCCCACCTGTTCCGCCACGGATACCTCCTGTCTCCACGATAAAACCAGGATCATCGCTTTGCGTCAGGTTAGTCACCTTGCTTCTGTTGTAGGTAAAATTGAAACCCAGATCCAACGAAGAATGCTCTGATTTTAAGGGAATATAGTGAAGGTTAAACTCCAAGCCCTGATTTTCCATATTACCGATATTGGTCAATAGGAAATTACTAAAATTAGATCCCACCGGAATCGGGATAGTACTTAACAAGTCTTTGGTCTTTTTGGAATAATAATCTATACTGCCATAGAATCTATTATCCTGAAAACCAAAGTCAATACCTGCATTATAGGTTGTGGTACTTTCCCAACGAATATCGCGGTCGTAAACTAAAGGTGAATTCAAGTAATAGTAGGTATCACCGAACCGGTACATGGATTCATTACCACTGATGGAATAATTAGGCATGTAGGAATAATTCGCAATACCATCTTGCTGTCCGGTTTGCCCATAACTCAGGCGAACCTTCAGATCCGATACGGCATCCAACTGTTTTAAGAAGCTTTCATTTTTAGCACGCCAGGTAAATCCCACAGATGGGAAATAGCCCCAGGCATTGTTATTTTGGCGGTCAAACCGCGAGGAACCATCAATACGTAGGGTTCCGGAAAGGATATAACGGTTGTCAAACGAGTAAATCAAACGTCCATAGTAGGATATCAGCAAATTTTCGGGTTTGTCAAAGGCCCGCGTTGGTTCATTTAAGACCTTATCCCCTTCAGCGTTGGTCCGGTTGAAATTATAGACTTTACTGCTGTTTTTATAATAGCCATATCCCAATGTTGCATCGATATTACTTTTAATTGCAGCAATCTCCTTATCGTATTTTAAGTAAAATTCCAGCGTTTTGTTGTTGATATCGGTTTTATATTCCGTGCGTTCTCCGCCCTCATTAAAATTACGTGCTGCAATGGCCGGTGTAAATGTATTCCCTTTGGATCGCGCGAGATCGTAGCCTACATTTAAATTAGCATGTAGTTCCGGCAAGAAGTGAAAACTATAATCCAACTTTGCGTTACCGATGCTACGGAACACATCCCCTTTATCTTTACGGAGCTCCAGCAAGGCCAGCGGGTTGCGGGGCGCATTGGGGTTGGGTTTTCCCCCTTGTATCCACTCATAATATCCACCAAAGCTATTTTTATCGTCCACATAGACGGGCTGTGTTGGATCGAACTGTATAGCCGAACCGATGGCATCCTGTGTTGCAAATTTGGACTTTGACCAGGTTCCGCGTACATTCACATCCAATGAAAGGTGATTGTCGAGAAATTTCGGTGTCAAGGCCAGCGCCGCTGTTGTACGTTTGAGGTTATCGTTTTTCAGCACGCCGTCCTGATTCATGTATCCAGCCGAAATACGGTAAGGCATGTTTCCTGCTTTGGAAGCAATATTGATGTTGTTATCCGTGGTAAAAGCATTGCCATAGATCACATCCTGCCAATCGGTATTGGCAGTACCCAGCAGCTTTTTCATGACATCGGTTCCATGTGTATTGACATAGTCCCGGATCTGATCAGCAGTCAGCAGATCTACCTTTTTACCTACGGTAGCCAAGGAGTTTTGTGTCGAAAAATTGATTTGCGTACCCGAACGACTCCCTTTTTTTGTGGTGATCAGGATAACACCATTAGACGCACGCGAACCGTAAATGGCTGTCGCATTGGCATCTTTCAGGATGGTGAAAGTCTCGATGTCACTGGGGTTGATCAAGCTTAACGGATTGGCCACACCCGATACCGATCCGCCGGCCAAGGGGATACCGTCCACAACAATCAATGGATCATTGCTGGCATTCAGGGAGGCTCCTGTACGGATGCGGATGGTACTACCTGCACCCGGCTGTCCCCCACTTGTGGTGATCTGTACCCCCGGCACCTTACCCGTAATCAATTGTTCGGGCGAGGAAATCTGCCCTTTTTGAAAGTCTTTGGAAGTAACTGTGCTGATCGAACCGGTAAGTTCACTCTTTTTCTGGGTTCCATAACCGATCACAACCACTTCTTCCAATTGGCTTGCATCCGATTTAAGATATAAGTTTAAAGGCTTATTACCCTCTTGCACCTGGATCAGTGTATCGAGTGTAGCATAACCTACCATACTGACTTTCAGGCGCAATTTGCCCGCTTTCAGTCTATCCAAGCTAAAATCCCCGTTTGCATTGGTAGACAGCGATCGCTGAATATCCTCGAAGCGCAGCGTTGCACCGCTCAAGGAAGTTCCTTTCTGGTCCATTACTTTCCCCTGAAGCGTGGCCTGCTGTGCGAATGCCGAAGCACTCACCCCGAGTAACATGTTCAAGGCCCAAAATGGACGTAATAGCTGTTTGTTCATAAAATAACTGTTTATTTATTTAGTTTAGTTTTGCTGACCAGTAGATACTCTCCCGGCTGAAGACTGACTTTTGTCTGCTTGGTCCAATCCAGGGTATTCCCTGTAAAATTATTTTGCCAAACGGTACGTAAAGCCTGTGGCAGTGCAAAATCAGTGGTTTCCACACCAAAATTGCCAAGTACCCCTACCTGCTGCCCCTCTTTCTCCAACAGAAAATATTTCATGGCCTCTTTCATTCCCGATTCTACGAGTTTTCCATCCCGGAAAATGCTGTTCTTTATTTTGAAACGTGTCAGTGCGGCGTAGACCTCAAAAAGCTGTTTACGCTTATCCTGTTTGAGGTAATCCCAAAGGATTGGTTTCTCCCCGGTACGCCCATTTTCATCGATGGAGATATCATAACCGTATTCGCCAAACTGCCAGATCATCTTGGGACCTGGAGCGGTCAATAAAAACAGGGCAGCCTGCTCCATGCGTGCCAAGGCGATATTTAAATTCTTTACGCTGTAATTTCCTGATGCATTTCCATAATTGAGGCATTTGAACAGCAGGCGTTGTTCGTCGTGACTTTCCATATAGGAAACAAATGCCGGCTGTGACATGCCATGACTGCTGGCAAAGAGACGACCGAGGTCAGATCCGTTGTTGCTGTTCCAACCCATCGCGGCCTCGTTAAAGACCGCATTCATATTATTCCAGAGCAACATGCCGGACTGCGCCAATTCCATTTCCTCCTGCTCGCCACCCAGATGTTCCAAAATCACATAACAAGTTGGATCTAGGTTGTGGATATGCTGCTGGTACTGCTTTAAAATCGCAATACGCGAGGCATCATAGGCATTCCAGGCCGATAGATCGGTCTCCGATGTACCAGAATTTTTCTGAGTAAAACCTTTCGAGAGATCAAAACGAAAACCATCGATCTTATATTCTTTTAACCAATAGCTCAACATATCTTTTACAAAGGTCTGCGTGTAGGCACTCTCATGATTAAAATCAAAGCCCACGTTAAAAGGATGTCTGGCAATGGTATTAAACCAAGGATTATCACTGGAAACATTTGCATTTTCGGCATACAGCTGTACCATTGGCGATTGGCCAAAGGCATGGTTAAATACCACGTCCAGGATAACAGCAATGCCATTTTCGTGACAGGCATCAATGTAAGCCTTAAAGTCATTCTTTGATCCATAGTACTTATCCAGCGCCCGATGAAAAGAGGGATTATAGCCCCAAGTCGAATTGCCCTCAGATTCCTGTACAGGCATCAGTTCAACCGCATTGACCCCTAAGCGTTTTAGATAGGACAGCGAATCCTTGAGTGTCGCATACTGATGTTGCTTGACAAAATCACGTACCAGGAGTTCATAGATCAGCAGATCCCCGGCGGCAGGTTTAACAAAAGAGCTGACCTTCCAGGGATAAGGTTTCGCAACAAGGTCTAGTACCGCAACAATTCCGCGCCCCCCCTGTGGATAAGCGGGCAGACTGGCGATGTTAGTTCCCAATGCAGCATCGTTTTGCGGATCGAGAACCAGTTCGGCATAGGGATCGGCTATATATTGCTGACCATCGATCAGAAATTGATAGGTATATGGTTTTGTAAAGTCCAGATCCGACAGGGTTATCCACCATGTTTTTCCATCTGGTGTCTGGCTCATCGCATATGCCGACGTTGCCTTATAGCTGTTAAAATCGCCTAGTAGGTATACATTCTTTTTTAAGGGTGCGGTGAGCGCAAAACTCAGCTGCTTTTTTGTTCGGTCAATCGTAACCCCATTTGGATTGACCCCGGCTGGCAATGCGGCGATTGCAGGTTTTGCCTGTGCCAGTAACTGCATTTTACTGCTCACAACCTTACCATTACTTTGGAGCCGGGCTTCAATTTCATGCAGGCCATCGACTTGCAGACTTAGCTTTTTTTCCAGCAAAGACACATTGTCTTCTAGGGCAATTTGCACACCGTTATCCCATAAGGTCATTGTCCCGGCCTGACTGCCTTGCACTTTGAGCGTTAACAGGTCGCCAACACGATAGTTATCTTCTGCCAGCAGTGGACTCGTGGGTTGCGCCACCGGAGAAAGAAAGCGGATAGCGCCATGCTCGCCGGCCAGTGGCAGAAATAAATCCGAACCATCACGGTTGCGTTGGACCAACGATCCGTCCGCATTACGCACCAGCAGCGCGATCTGACCAAAACCGGTACCGTTGCTACGCTTAAAAAATGTTGCCGGATTAAACATGAACCGGTATTTACCAGTGGATACAAATTGTAGTTTATAGGCATTATCGTTCCTATTCCAATCGGTCGGCACATGTTGCCAGTCTCCTCCGCTATTCGCAATTAATCCGGCATGCAGGTATAGTTCGGCTGAATTTCCTTTTAAGGCTCCATTACCTTTCGAAAAATCAAATTGCAGCGTAATATCCTTATCCCAAAAGATAAAGGACGGAGAAGTATATACCAGACCGGTAGCATCGAGCTCAGTGATCGGCGGTTGTTCGGGATCAACGATGTCCTTTTTGTTGGCGCAAGAAGACAACAGGATGAGTATCCAAAGATACCCTAGGTAATAAATGATATGCTTGCCCATCGATAATTAGCTTTGCTTGGCCTGTTTTTGGGAACGTTCCCGAAACTAAGGAAAAAAGAAATCGCCTGTTGCGATTTGCCTATTAATTCCCTTCCAATGTTTTTACAAAATTGATTATTTAAATTCTTCGGGAATGTTCCCGAAGTGAATCAAAGCTAAGTATTGGGTATATTAAAAACAAATATTTTTTTACTTATTTCTGGCTGGATTCTTGAAAAATAAGCTGGGAATCAAGATAAACCGAATTAGCAAACTTCTCGTTATCGGGGTCATCCATCTTCTCCAACAGTAGTTTTGTCACTAATTCGCCCATTTCGAAGGCAGGTTGTTTGACGACACTGAGAGCCGGATCGATCAGGTCCGCAATATCGAGACAAGAAAAACAGATTATTTTCAGTTGTTCCGGAATCCGTATATTTAATTGCTTTGCCACCCGGATACTCGAGATTGCCAAACGTTCGACCGCCGCAAATATGGCATCCGGTTTTTCTGTTTCAATGAGCTTTGCAATATCCTTCATATTCTGTTCGGCATCGTTGACGGTATCAAGTATCAATTTGGGATCAATAGGTAATCCGGCTTCCGTCAGGGCTTTCTCGTAGCCTTCCTTGCGCACTTTACCAATAGATATATGGGGATTTATTGCTAGGTATGCTATTCTTTTGCAGTCGTTTTCAATCAGATGTTTCGTCGCCTCGTAAGCCGAATCCTGGTCATTTCCCGTGATATAACCACCCTTCCAATCGTCGTAGGTCCGATCAAAAAACATGACCGGAATCCCCCGCTCCTCAAGCAATTGGATATGGGAATGATCTTTCCCCTCCCCTGATGCCGAGATAATAACCCCATCCACGCGACCATTGACCAAGGAACGGACAATCGATGCTTCATTTTGCACCTGATGATCTGTCACATAGATCAAGGTATGATACCCTTTTGACCTCGCCACGGCTTCGATACCCTTAATGGCCTGGGAGAAAAACTTATTTCCAAATTCGGGAATGATGATAGCAATTGTCAGGCTTTTATTTGCTTTAAGGCTGCTGGCATATACGTTGGGTGAAAAACCGATTTCTTCGGCCATTGCCAGGATACGGGCCTTGGTTGCAGGATTGATATCCACATTGTCCCGAAATGCACGAGAAACGGTTGATTTTGATAAACCTAGTTTTTTGGCCAGATCGACGATTGTTAATTGAGACATAGCGGTTGTTCCCTCTGCTGTTAAGCGCTTAATAATTGCGTTATGCAAATAAAGCAATTATCTTTCCAGAATAACAAATTTTCTTTTTGTTCATCGTCAAATTTCAGTCTCTTTCAGCAGCCCTAATCCTATGAATACACTTGATACTGCATTTTGTCTCTGCGATAAACGAATGACCGCATAATCAAAAACAGCCCCAACTTGCTTCAAGTTGGGGCTGCCGAGCCTGTTATAACGGGTATAAATGATAGAAATAAGTGCCGGACGCCCTGGTTAAAACTTCCTAAAATCCCATTCACCACGATAAGGGCGGCTACGCAGGAGATTGGCATACTCATTATCAAATTCTTCTTTTTTAGGATCCCATTTCAGATCTTTCTGGAGCTCATAAGCGATATTGACCGCATTGCAGACCGTACTGGTCCGATGACCAATTTCCACATCACAGATTGGTTTGCTTCTTTTCTTAATGGCATCCACAAAATCATGGTAATGGTTGTCACTATAATAAAGACGTCGATCAGAAGCAGACAATTTCATATTAGCAAGATTTTCGGGACTGGAACGTATAAATTCGCGGCTCACTTCGATCTTCCCCTTTTCACCTATAAACTGAATCGCATTGTGTACACCCCAGGCGACATGATTGACTTTCACCCCATTGGCATAAATAAACGAGAGCCCGCTACTGCTGTTGGCTTGTTTGGGCGGTAGAAATTGCGTCGGCCCTGAATTATCCATGCCCAATGCCCACTGTACAATATCAAACATATGTGCCCCCCAATCGGTGATATATCCCCCTCCAAAATCACGGTAGCCACGCCACCAGGCCCATTTATCATCTTCGATAGGCGGGCTCAAAATTGGGTTATACCCGCGGTAAGGTGAAGGCCCCACCCACATATCCCAATCCAGATAATCCGGTGCCGGCATGGAAGGCAAGTCACATTGTTTGACGGGTTCACCGACAGAAACATTAATTTCTTTTATTTTTCCAATATAACCATTCGAAACCAATTCCGCCGCCTGTCTAAAATTGTACGATGAACGTTGCATGCTCCCGGTTTGGAATACCCTTTTGAACTTGCGTGTCGCATCCACCATGGCACGTCCTTCGGCGATGGTGAGCGCCAGTGGTTTTTCACAGTAAATATCCTTTCCGGCTTTAGCAGCATCCACAGCAATCTGGGCATGCCAATGATCTGGTGTCGCAATCACCACCGCATCAATATCTTTCCGCTCCAATAGCTCACGGTAATGCGTATAGGCCGTCACCGTACTTTGTGTCTTTCCAAGTTCCAGCTGCTTTTTTGTTGTACCCACAATAAATGCCTGCAATTTTTTACGGTCTACATCGCAGGCTGCCAAACTAGCGATTTCCTTGCAACGGTTGAGCCCGTTCATGAGGGTATAGGATTGTTTTCCGACACCAATAAACCCCAGATTAATGCGGTCACTTGGTGCTAAAAATCCATTTCCCCCCAACACAGCGCGCGGAACAATGGTAAACGCCAGTGAGGAAAGTACACCCTTGGCTATAAATTCTCTTCTTTTCATGTCTTAAACTTTTGGATAAACCTTATCCCTATTTAAAATTCATTCAGCAGAGTCAGCTGGCTATGATTTTAAATAGGGCGGTCCATCAGGTGATTTATAAATTTTGTTTAGGTTTTCCTATCCGGATTTATTCTTTTATCGGAATCAGGGTAATGGATGCAATTTCTGGCAGCGCGTCGCCTTTGATTTCTGTTGCCTGTAAATTAATCCGTGTACTCGGCTCACCGATTACCTGTTGCGACACCTCGAGTGTTCCCAATTCAGCGTCTTTAAACCCGCTTCCGTTTTCAACGCCAAAAACAAATGGGAATTTCTGACCAAGTGCCGAAAGCAGTAGTGTGCCTGTATGTTTAGCATTTGGCAGGTAATTGATCAATACACGGTATTTGCCCGGTTTTTGGATTTTGATATCCCAATAGATCCGGTCATTAGGATCTTTCCATTGCCCTAAAGCATTTGGACGATTGGGATCATGGGTATTGGCACCGATAATCTTCAGTCCTTTGGCCTCTTGCAGGTTCGCATTATTGGCATTCATAATAATGCGTCCATCGGCTTGGGTCTGTGTCAGGTTTTGTTCCACTAGCGGTTTACCCTGGATCTCGACCACGATCACCTTGGGGCCACTTTCAATAGTAAATGCATCCACCGGAATCTGGGGCTTTCCAGCCTTTGTCTCCACTTTCAGCCTGGTCTTGGGAGCAGCCAATCCGTAGGCTGCTAGGACCTTATTTTTAATGGGCAGATCAATGCTTCCGCCTGCTGGCCGATCAAATACATGCAAGTATAATTTACCTTCCTTTTGCGTACAATACCCCCAGTCCAAAGCTTGAAATGGGCTTGCTGTTGTCCCATAAATGGCCTCGCTATTGATCTGCATCCAATCCCCGATACGCTCCATTATCTCCACGGCCGGCGCAGGAATAGCCCCATCTCCATCAGGCCCCACATTTAACAGGAAATTCCCTCCCTTGCTGACCGTTTCCACAAACAATTGCATGATTTTAGGGAAACTTTTCCAATTTTGATCGTGCGCACTGTAACCGTAACTTTCGTTCATGGTATGGCTGACCTCCCAATCCATCCCCGGAAGCCCTGTTGGTGGAATGTATTTTTCAGGTGTTCCGATATCGCCGTTTTTATTTTCCAGCCCCTCCCAAAACCGATTGTTGATAATGATATTCGGCTGCCATTTGATCAAATCTGTCAATATACGTTTTGTTCCCCATGCCTCACCTTGGTGCTGTTTGCTGCTAAAGTCAGGCCACAGCATATCCAGTGGACCGTAATTCTGCGCAAGTTCCTTAATCTGTCCATAGAGATATTCCTTATAGCGGTTATGGTCAGGCTTGTGGTTATCGGGATTCGGATTTAAATTAAAAGCTTCATAGGAATCTGGATGCTGCCAGTCGAGCAATGAATAATAAGCACCTACTTTCAATCCTTCCTGACGAAATGCACTCATGATTTCTTTATATAAATCCCGGCCTTTTGGCGATAAGTTTGCACTGCCAGTAATGTCATTCTTTACAGCGTATGGCTGCTGGCTATTAAATAGGCTAAAACCTTCATGATGTCTGGACGTCAAGACCATATATTTCATTCCAGCTTTTTTGGCCAGACGTGCCCAGGCTTTGGGTTCAAATGAACGCAAGGTAAATTTTGGTTTCAGCACCGCTGCATACTGCTTGCTGGGGATTTTACCCCAGGTCTGGATCCATTCGGCATAGTGCTGTGGATATTGTTTTCCTTCAAAACTTCCACCAGCCGCACTGTACAATCCCCAGTGGATAAAAAGGCCAAAACGTGCTTCTCTAAACCATTCCATCCGTTTGTCCTGGCTTTCGGTCCATCCGGGCACCCCCTCATAGGGCTGTGATTTTGTCTGGGCAAATGATCCCTCGGTCATGCACAGCAGCATTCCCAGTGCCGCTGCACATTTCCATTTTAAAAAGTTAATTTTCATTCTTATTCAGTTTATACATAAAAGTTCAGTTGAGATCGGAGCATAATGCTGCAATTTCCAGTTGCAGCTGTTGATAGATCCGTTGCGCTTCTGCTATAGGGCGACCTTTAACCATACCAGGGCGTTTGTGTCCGATATGAGTCAGCCAGGCATCTTTCATGATCGTCTGCCTTTTGAGCACCAAAGGATATATTTTTTGGAGTTTTGGCAGGCTTTTCAGCTCCTGCTCCCAAGTAGGTGCAAGTGCTGTTCCGGGCAACAGATGTGCAATAATTGTTTTGGCCATCAGCCAATGTCCCAAGGTTTCCGGATGAATACCATCGGATGCTAATTTAAATGTGCTATCCAATTTTAGCTGTTCTTCTAGATAAGCTTTCATCGGAAAATGTAGGTCGACTACTTCCCATTGCTCCTTAGCCGCTTTTGTCTGTAACCAAGAGGCGTAGCTATCCAAGACTTGGTTATAACCTTGAAGGCGTAACTTTGGATCATCATGTACAGGTGGAGTCAGCCAAATGATACGTTTCACACCTGCATGTTGTAATCGGTCATGCAAGCGCATTATACCAGCTTGATAAGCTTCAAATCGGCTGCTATCAAAAGGGAGGTAAATACCATCATTCATCCCATAACACACAAACACCAATCGAGGCTTAACCTTGTCCAGTAGGGTATCCAGGCGATCGAAAAGGCATGGGCGGGGAAACTTTCCATTGGCATGATTTGGTTCACTTAATCCGGATACCGTTTCACTGGGCAATCCCAGGTTGATAAACTGGCTTTTACTTTGGTCTTGCGCCATCAGCAACAAGCTTTCGGTCATCGCTACATATTGGCCCGCGTAAGTGATACTATTTCCCAAAAAAATTACCGGTCGGGCATCGCTTCCTATTGGCTCGACGACATTCGTTTGTCCATTCACCGGAATATTCCCTATACTTAGGCAACAGAGGAAAAGGAAGCAAATTAGTTTTATTCGGTTTAACATGCGTTTATTCAGGTTTTATATTGATTTTTCAATCCTAATTTTAAGTGCATATCCCAACGTGTTTTGTGACATGCCCTTTGGAAGTTGCAGATGCAGACCTTCCTGATCTTGTTGAAAAACTACATTGCCGCCGCCAAGAACTTCCACGGAGCGCACCCGAGCGGTATTTTGGTTGAGGCTGCGCAAGCTGACTTTACCATCAGCCGGAGCTACCATTGCCAGCGCATACAGGGCATCCTGTTTTTGGGTAAACCAAAAATCAGACGCTGTAAAATTGGCTTTAAAACCTTCCTTTTCCCGCTGTTCGGTGTCTGTAATCTGGATTGCTGTAGGTCCTTCGTGCTGTACTATCCAGGGCTTGCTGCCGTATATCGCTTCGCCGTTGGTCTTGAGCCAGTCCCCTAATATACTAAGATTTTGTTTAACCTGTTCGGCAAGTTGCCCCTGGGCATCGGGTCCAATATTGAGCATGTAATTGCCTCCTTTGCTGCAGATTTCCAAGAGCCAATACCGCAATTCGTCGATGGATTTCCAATCCTGATCGTAAGATTTATAGCCCCAGGAATGATTAAATGTACCGATCGCTTCCCAGGGCTTGTCAAAACGTTCATTGGCCGCCGGAATACGGTTGTCACCCGGGATATCATAATCGCCCATGCCATTGCCGATACGCTCGGATACAATAACTTCCGGATTAAGATCATACACGGTCTTGTAAAAACGGAAGCTCTGTTGTGGGGTCATCAATCCCGGCATATCAAACCAGATATATTTTAACTTTTTATAGCGTTGCAGCAGTTCCACTACCTGTGGAATTGCTTTTTCCTGGAGGTAAGCGGCAAAGGAATTTGGACTGGGATCCCAGCGGTTGGCCCCAAAGGCATCTGTCTTTCTATTCAGCTGGGCATTATGCGCTTTGGTCAGAGCATACTGCGCATCGCTGCCATCTTTCCAGTCAATGTTATGGGAATAATATAATCCAAAGTCGAGTCCCTGACGCAGACAAGCATCATACAGTTCCTGAATCACATCTCTTTTTAAGGGTGTCGCTTGCACGATGTTAAAAGCACTGACCTTAGAGTCATACATGGCAAAACCATCGTGGTGCTTGCTGGTAACGACCAGGTATTTCATACCGGCCTGTTTAGCCAGTCTCACAATTTCATCGGCATCAAAGGCGGCCGGATTAAATTGCCTGGCCAAATTTTCGTAGCTAGACCGAGGAATTTTAGCCACGAGCTGGATCCACTCCGCTACTCCCGGACTCCCCATGGCTTCAATTTTCTGTCCATTCCAGATTCCACCAGGGATGGCATAAAGTCCCCAATGGATAAACATGCCAAATTTCTGCTTTTGAAAATCAGCGCAGGCGGCAGCTTTCTTCGCATGCATTGCTTTCCATTCCCGCATGATTTTCTGCTCTGATTCGTTGACCAATTTATTCCAGCGCAACAAGGCTTCCAGATAATAATAATCCGCATAAATTATGGGCACATCGATTTCACCTTTATGCGGAATACTTCCCACATTATGCTTTAAAAGAAGATAACCATTTTCACCTACTTTGCTGGAGTAATGCTCGGATGCCAGCGACTCAAGAATGGTCTGAGCAAGCTGTGAATAAGCCTGCTGCTGTTGGGGCTGTACATATCCCACGAGCTCAAGCAATGCTGAGGCTGTTACTGCGGCTGCCGAAGCATCACGTGGTACCGATGCAAAATCGGTCTTGCGATAGTCCCAGTTTGGCACAAATCCGGGTTGGTCAACGTCAAAATCCCATAGTGGAACCTTATCGTTAGGAAGCCGCGGGTGTTTGCTGTAAAAATCTGCCATTTTTATAGCGGCCTGCAGATATTTCGGGTCCCTGGTTTCACGGTACATCACCGTAAAACCATAGAGTCCCCAGGCCTGGCCCCTAGCCCAGGCCGAGTTGTCGGAAAAGCCCTGCGCCGTTTCCCTGCTCAGAACCTGGCCCGTCTCAGGATCATAGTTGACCACATGATAGGAACTAAAATCCGGGCGGTACTGATTTTTCAAAGTGGTCTCGGCATGCCGGACAGCGACCTCCCGATAGACAGGATTACCAGAAAGCTTTGAGGCCAGGAAAAGCAGTTCCAGATTCATCATATTATCAATAATGACCGGAAAGCTGTAGTTATGCACGCCATCCCAAGAGGCAAAACTATTCCAGGATTTGATCGCACCGACCTTTGGATTGAACCGTGTGAGCAAGGACTTTGCGCTCTGAATCAGAATGGCTTTAAAAGTGGTATCTCCGGTCAGGCGATAGGCATTACCATAACTACAGTTCATAACAAAACCGATATCATGGTGATTGGTATTGAACTGGTTCTCACGCAGGGAATTGGTCCATTTAAGTGCTGCATCACGCCATTTATCGTTAGCAGTATATTCAAAAACATACCAAAGGCATCCCGGCCAGAAACCTCCGGTCCAATCGCTGATGCTTGTAAACGATGTTTTTCCATTCGGATCAGCCGAACGTGGGTACAAGCTCAGATCTTTATGTTCATTAAAAAGCAAATCATACTGTTTTTCCGCAAGCTGAAAGCCTTTTTTCACCAGTGCACTGCTATCAGTGCCTGTCGCCGCAGAGCAGAAAAAAGGTACTATAAGAAGCAGCAACAGATAAGGTATTCGTATCATATATGTTAGGTTTGTCTGATCAGAAGCCAAAGATCATCCACACGATATGGGATAGCTTTGACTTCTGATAATCTGTAAAACTAATCTACCCAACCCGGATTTTGGGTAAGGTTGACATTCATTTGTCTTTCTGATGTCGGGATCGGCCATACATCGAGGAAGTCACCTTTATAACTGTAATTGCTCACATTTGTTCCCCACACCTGTTTTCGGCCATTGCCCGGTTGAAATACTTTTTCTTTCCAGGTGCCCCAGCGCAGTTCGTCAAAATAATTGATGCCTTCATTGGGAAATTCCACCCGGCGTTCATTTTGGATGCGACGGCGTAAATCCTCTTTGCCGGCCACCGCAGTTGCGGCATTGGAATTGAGCAGTGCCACGCCTGCGCGCTGGCGGACTTCATTGACCTTGGCAAGGGCTGCATTGAGCTGACCATCTTCATTCAGGGCCTCAGCCCACATCAGCAATATATCGGCATACCGGAATATCGGGAAATCGATGGGACCATAATTACGGTCTATCAATTCATTGGTTCCTTCGGCCACAAACTTACGGTAGAAGTAAAAGAAATTGATCTGCGTATCGCTTTGGATATCCCCATCCACCTGAGCCTGTCCACGGAAGGGCCAGCGCATCACCTGAGTGCTCTCCACATTTGTAAAGTTGTATGCACCCCGAAAAGTAGCATAAGGTGTCACAATATTGGCCTGCAGGCGTGGGTCTCTATTTTCGTACGCTTTCTTAATTCGTTCTTCATTGCCCTGCGGCAGGTATAAGCTCATCTTAGCGCCCCGCTGAGCCGCTGCAGCCTGTTCTGCTGCTGTCAGATTATTGCGCAGAAAAAATACCTCACGCTCATTCTCTTTTAAACTTGAATAACCCGGAATGACTTTATCCCATTCAAACTTCGAACCGTCCTTGTTTTCGTATAGATCAACGAGATGTGGGGAGGGCATATAATAGTTCCAGCCACGCGAGTAGACCGACGGCCAACCGCAGAACAGCTGCATATTATTACCATAACCGGATTCACCCCTATGCTGAATGGAAAAGATCATTTCTGGACATTGTTCATTTGCCTCTTTAAACAGGGCTTTATAATCTCCGAAAAGGCTGTGTCCGGCATCTTTTACTTTCTGAAAGTCTGCAGTAGCCTTTGCCCATTCCTTACGGTAAAGAAATACTTTACCACGCAGGGCATAGGCCGCGGCTTTCGTTGCGTGCCCATAATTCGCATTGCCCGCAGGATAGCGATCTGGAAAATTGGGTTCGGCGATACAGTCATTGAGATCTTTCAGGATCTGATCCCAGACTTCAGCCTCCGAATTACGTGCCTTGATGGCTTCGCTTGCTGTAAATGGTTCAAGGTAAATTGGTACGCCTTTGTACAATTGATTGAGCCTGAAGTAAAAGTAGGCGCGCAAAAATTTCGCCTCAGCTAAGTATCTGGCTTTCTTTTCTGCTGTTGAAGGTGACTTGAGCGGTATATTTTTCAAGGCATCGTTGGCCCGCTGGATTCCTTCATACTGGATCTGCCACACTTTTAAAAATAAAGGATCACCAGCAGTGATGGTTCCCGTTAGTAGCGGTTCGTCAAAACGTCCCTGTCCGGTAAACGAAAAACGGTCAAACTGGTACAGCTCATAGGGTGAAATCAAACCGCTATGCCCCATGAGTAGTCTGAAGGAACCATATATCCCAGCTACCCCCAGGTCAGTCAGATTATCCGTTGTCCACATCGTTGCCGTGGATACGGATGAATAGGGTGAAGTATCCAACAGATCCCGCTTACATCCAAGTAATCCCGAGATCAATAAAATCGCTATAATTTTTTTCATGTTCGTTCAAATTAAAAAGTAAGGTTAAGTCCCAACGAATACTGGCGCATAGTCGGATAATTGACAGTGGAAGCGTTGATTAATGAAGGATCATTGCTAGCAGGTCCGATTTCGGGATCCAGTCCGGGGAATTTTGTCCAGGTCAGCAAGTTTTCACCCGCCAAAAAGATGCGCAGCTTAGCGATTGAAAACCGGCTGGCCAAACGCTCGGGAAGGCTATATCCTATCTGCAAATTGCGCAACTTGACAAAAGAAGCGTTGTACAGATAGAAATTGCTGGTGCGTCCGTTCTGCGCATCGGTCACTCCCTTCAAGCGTGGATAATAGCCGTCGATCCGATTGTTGGGATCAGCGGGATTGGCGGCATTGTAATAATAGTGATCATTGGCCACCAAAGCTGGAACGGACTTGCCCTGTGCCACGATAGAAGAATTGAGGTACAGTTCGTTCCAATAATAAGAAACACCTGAAGAAGCTGACCAAATCATCGCCGCATCGAAGTTTTTATAGGTCAGGTTGACACTTAAGCCATAATTGAATGCCGGCGTTGCGCGTTTGCCCATAAATTTTTGGTCATAGACATTACCGTAAATGCCATCCCCGTTCAGATCCGAATAGATCAGGTCACCATACCAGATTTTCGTTGGATCTATACCATCTGCTGGCTGAAAGGAGTAGCCGGCGGCTGCCATGGCCTTTAGCCATTCCATATCCTGCTCGGTGCGGATCATCCCATCGCGGGGTCCACCATTTTTATCTACCGAACCATCTGCCAAAAAGTGGCTGCCCGAACCACGATAGGTATTATATAAATAATACTCATTGATTTCATGCCCTTCGATCACACGTTGATTGGCGCCGGCGGACACCAGACCGATATTGGACTGGTACACCCGATTGCCGGCAGCGTCAGTCACATAGCCCTCCGAAAGCAGGCCCTTGTATTTCTCCACCCGGTTGGTATTGTAGGCAAAATTTCCCGATAGGCTATATTTGAAATCATTGACACGTCCCTGATAGCCGAGACTGAGCTCCAGCCCCCGCTTGCTCACTTCAGCGATATTCATCGTTGCCGGCTGGGCTGTCCCCACCGTCGCCGGAATATTCGGAACATATAAGATACCATCGGTGTAAGCACGGTAGACATCAAATTCCAGGCTCAACTTACCCTGTAATGCAGTACCGGTAAAACCTAGATTGGTTGTGGTGGTAGTTTCCCAATGCAGGCGATCATTACCTAATTTGGTTTGGGCCAGACCACGGATAGCCTGATTGTTGAACGAATAATTAACCGAACCATAAGAAGGTAGGTGATCATAGTTGCCCGAGGCATTGTTTCCGGTCTTCCCCCAGGAAGCCCTGATTCGCAAGTCATCCACAACGGGCTTTATAGCTTCCATAAAGGATTCTTCCGAAATGCGCCAGCCTGCTGAAAATGCCGGAAAGAAACCCCAGCGTTTGGCGGCACCGAAACGGGACGAACCATCGTAACGCAATACCGCTTCGGCGAGATATTTATTTGCATAGGCATAATTGGCCCGGCCAAAGAACGAACGCAGTCCATAGTCAAATTCGTCGCCGTTAATCGAACTCATGGTCGTCGCAGAATTAAAGGTTGTCAGATCGGGATGTACGAGCCCCAGTTTGGCTGCCCCTGTATTGTATTGATTGAAGTATTGCTCGTTATAGCCTACAATACCGCCAACATCATGTTTTCCAAAAGAGCCGTTGTAGCGTAGCACATTGTCTACGATGACATTGTAACTCTTGGTCATATTATATTGTGTAGTCAGCTGTCCTGGGGACAAGGCTGCCGTACTTAATTTGTTCGTCGCAAAATTCCATTTTTCATAAGGCACCAGATACCAATTGTTTTCAGAATAAGCCTGATTGTAATTGATCTTGGACTCAAACTCCAGTCCCTTCATCAGGTTTAATTTCGCAAAAACCGTTGTATTGAAGCGGTTCACCTGGTTTTTACCATCCATGCTGTTTAAAAAAGCCAGCGCATTGTTGGCCGTAGCCGATTCTTCGGCTGCAGCCGGGAATCCGTAAACCCCATTGTAATAAGGGTACACGCCGGGGACAGTCTGGGTGAGGTAGGCATAGGCGGTACCGACATCCGCTACACTTAAATTTTGCATGTCCCCAAAGGTCTGTGTTCCCACCGTCAAAAATTTCGCTACTTTGGATTGCAGATTAATGCGCATACGGATTTTATCGGCTCCTGTTTTTGGCATGGTACCCGGATTATTGAAGTAACCCACGGAGAAAAGGTACTGCGTATTTTCAGTTCCACCATTGAGTGAGAGGTTATGGTTTTGCAGGAGCTTACGCTGCCCGAACAGCACATCGCCCCAATCCGTATTCGGATAGGCGACTTTATTGGGTATCCCGAATTCCGTCAATCCTTCTGGATCTTTCTTTGCGTCTTCCCACAGCTTGATTGTCGCATCGGTATATACTGCCGCTTGCCCCAGGTTGGTAAAACCCTCATTGACCAGCTGCATATGTCGCGGGTAATCGGTAATAAACTCGGGCACATTATTGGGGCGCAACATGGAAACCATTCCACTATACGAAAGATTATTTTTTCCCTTGGCACCTTTCTTTGTTGTGATGACAATAACACCGTTTGACCCAAGTGAACCATAGATGGCTGCCGTTGCCGCATCTTTTAACACCGAAACAGACTCCACGTCATTGGGGTTTACGGCATCGATGGATCCAACGATACCATCGATCACGACCAATGGAGCGGTATTATTTAGCGTTCCTTTACCACGGATAAGGATCGTGGCGCCGTCTGCCCCTGGTTTGCCGGTAGTAGTCTGTACATTTACCCCCGCAGCCAGGCCTGCCAAGGAGGAGGACAATGTCGAAGTTGACCTATTTTCCAAAGAACTTCCGTTCACGGTGGACACTGCACCGATCACATTGGCGCGTTTTTGACTCCCATAGCCGACGACGACCACCTCCTCTAGACCACTAACTTCTTCCTGTAGGACAACCTGCAGCTGGTCGCCATCACTGACTGTCTTTTCGAGTCTTTGATAGCCTACATTTGAAAAAATCAGGGTATTGCTCCCTGCCGGAAGCAGGATGGTAAAACTACCGTCCTGGACGGAGTTTGTAGAGACGGTGGTTCCCTTTACCGTTACGGTGGTTCCCATGAGCGCCTCGCCCTTGCTATTAACCACACGCCCGCCTATGCTGCGCTGCTGCGGCATTTCGTCGACCGCATGATCCTTTCGTCGCGATTTTAAGATAATGACCTCATCCTTTTTAATCCAATCCAGCTGGAGCGGCGCGGCAATAGCATTCATGGCATCCTCCAATCTGGCATTGCGTATATTGACCGATAGCCTTGACTGCGCCAGCGCTTTACCATTTAAAAAAAAGTTGAGTCCGCTTTGCTGCTGAATGCTGCGCATGACCTGGTTTAAAGTCACATGTTTTGCGGTAAGATTGATAGTTTGTGCATTTCCTTCAGCAAACACCTGCATTATAGTCAGCAAGGAAATGAGTATGATCAATTTCATAATCAGTATACTGCGTATCGTTAAACTCCACGGATGTAGCCTAACAAATGGATAAAAAATCATATGTTTGTATGGTTTTGTATTTATTTATAAATGGTTATCAACATTTTTGCCCTCGGGCATTTAAGTAGGTACATGCGGCCATTCGAGACAGTGCCCCCCAGCACTGTCTTTTTTATACGGCATGTATCCCTTGTTCCTGTTTAAGTAGGTTTCATTAGCCGGTTTGTTTTCATGGTTATTTTGGTTTTAGTTTATTTCCTTTTTCAATAGGTGGATCAAGGCTGCGCAGCTACCAATAGGACGTGTTTGTCCCGGGCTTTAACAAGTTTAAAACGCAGCCCGCCTTCGGCGAGTACCTCCAGCACTTCCCCTAGCGGTTTGTCACGCTTTATGCGACCATAAAAATGAGTTTGTGGTATAGAAGAACTGTATTTCACCTCAACATCGTACCAAAGTCCGATTTGTTGCAATGCTTCGGCCAGCGGTGTTTCATCAAAATAAAATAGTCCCTCTTTCCAGGCAGTAAAAGCAGCGGGATCTACCTGTGCGACCCGAATGGTACCGGTGGCGTTGGTGCTGGACTGCTGCCCTGGCTGTAGGTAGACCGCAGCGATGGCCGGATTCTCATTGGATAATTTAATCCGTCCGCTGACTAGGGTCGTTTTGACCAGTTTATTATCTGGATAAGCATTGACGTTGAAAGCAGTCCCAAGCACCTGCACTTCCTGTCCCTGACTCAACACCTTAAAGGGTCGTGCGATATCTTTCCTTACCTCAAAGAAAGCTTCGCCTTTCAACGTCACTTTGCGTTCATGCTGTGCAAATCGCGCTGGATAGTGCAACGAGGATGCTGCGTTGAGCCAGACCTTCGTTCCATCGGGCAATGTAATCTGGTACATTCCCCCGACTGGCGTGCTCAGTTCCAACATCACCTTGCTCAGGTCATTTGTTTCTTGATTTCGCTCCATCTTTCCGCTCTGCAACGGTTGACCATTGGCATAAGTAATTTCATCGCCCATAATGATACCGGATTGCTGATCGTTGAGTTGAACGAGAGAACCATCCGCCAAACGTAATGTTGCCCGATTACCGCCCGGCGGCAGTTCTTCAGGTAATATCTGTTGCCGTACAGTATGCTTGGTGAGCTGCTGCACCGTATCTGGGTGTTGGTTCCGGATCAATAGGGTGAAGAGCGAAAGGAAAAGAATCCCTGCAGCTGCCCAATAGGGCCATCGCATGAGGCGCAGCGATCTTTTTTTCACCTGCTGCTCAGCAATCTGCCTTTTAATATTCTCAAGCGTTTTTTCCAAGTGGGATTCACTTGCATTCAGCCCGTCGACAGGCTGTAGCAGGCTCTCGATGATAGCCTGGTCCACATCGGCTTCGGGATCGGCTTCGGCTAACGCCGTCCGCAGCCAGGTCATTTCCTCGACAGTACAATTTCCCGCTTTATACTTTTGAAGTAATTGGTCTATTTTAGATTTACGATTATCCACCGTGCTGTAATTTTAGGTAAATACACACGAGATAAAATTAAGGTCTGCTCGATCGGCAATTTTTTTTTATTTTCCTGAAAAAAGCAGTAAGGCAAACATGAATGCAGAAAAACCATTGTCCTGTAAGGCAGCATTGCGGATAAATTTGTTGGCTTTGACGATATGGTCACGGACTGTGGAAACCGAAATCCCCATTTCCTGGGCGATCTCCTGATAGCTCTTTCCCTCTAGTTTAGAAAGTCGAAATATTTTTTGCCGCTGCTGCGGTAATTTGTGCAGGAGTTGTTCGACCCATTGCTGCGCTTCCTTTGAATCCAACATCCGGTCGATGGAATTTTCCCCTTCCACTGCCCCCTGCGCCAGCTGAATGGCTGACTCCAGCTCCAATTTTAGCCTTCTTCTAAAATTAAAGGTGATATTGCGCGAACAGGTGTATAAAAAAGCGGCAAATGACTGTTCGGGATCTATTTTTAACCTATTCTCCCATATCCGGACAAACACATCCTGAAGCAGATCTTCGGCAACAGTTTTATCCTTGATGAATTTAAGGATATTGGCGTAAATGGTATGGCTGTAACGATGGTACAAGACATCAAAGGCCTGCATATCCCCACAACGGAGTAGGCGCAAGAGTTCATTCTCAGGCATGCAGTGATAGGTGTCCATAATTGATTATTTCAACATGAAGTTAGCGACTTCAGCGCAATAATTCAAATCATTTTATGAAACGTTTCCTATACACTATTTTCTGAGAGCCTTTCTGATTACGCAGAAAGGCTCATTAAGTTACAACGCTTATTTATCCTTAAATGCCGCGATGTCTATATCCTTGAAGATTAAGTTATCCTCTCCTACAATACGTAGCCGGGTCATTGGCTCCTGCGGAAAAAACAAGCCAGTCATTGCCGTTAATCCACCATCAGCAAAGAGTTCTACAGAACTGACATCGATATATAGACTTAAGGATACGGTTTCGCTATTGGATAATCTTTTGGCCGTACTTCTTTTGGGGAAATCGGCATTGAAAGCAATTTCTCCGGATTTTGAGCGGTCAATATAATATGCTTTTTGATCTTTGGCATATCCCACAACAAGCTCATTTCCAATAGCATTTGACAAAATCACCTTAAAATTCTGTTGTTTTAACTTATTGATGTCCAACCGAAAAGCTTGGGGCAACTGTTCCTGTATACTGAGCTCTTTGGATTGATTTGCCCGATATTTTTTTACCGGCCGAAATGCTTTAGCCAACTCCGGTGCCGCTGAGCTGCTCACATAATATTTCTGATCTACTTTCTGCAAAGCTAGATCACGCGGAATTGTCGAAGATGAACGCCAGCGCGTCGTCGGCACCACATTGGCATATTGCCAGTTGCTCATCCAGCCGATCATCAGCTGCCGCCCGCCGAGATTACTCCAGGTTACTCCCGCATAGTTATCAGGTCCCCAATCTAACCATTTAATTGAAGTGTCTGCCGGCTGAAATTGATGCCCATCAAAATCACCTACAAAATACTGGGTCACCGAACCACCATTGGGACCTCCCGGATTGATGCTCACCAATAGTACCCATTTCGTCTCCTCTTTGTATTTCATCGGGATCAGGTCAGGACATTCCCAGACTCCACCATGTGCGCCCACTTCCTTTCCAAATTCGCTCTCCTTTTTCCACTCTTTTAAGTTTTGGGACGAATAAAAGGTAATGCAATCTTTGGTTGCCAGCGTCATAATCCAGCTTTTTGATTTTTCGAACCACATCACCTTGGGATCGCGAAAATCCCAAATCCCGGGATTTGGTAGCACCGGGTTACCTTTGTATTTGGTCCAGGTTGCGCCCTGATCAAGGCTATAGGCCAAACTCTGATTTTGGTGCAGGCCGGTTTTCCGGTCTTCCTCCTGATGATTGTGGTGTGTAAAAATAGCGACCATGGCCCCCTTTCCAAAACCAGCGGTATTATTTTTATCAATCACCGCACTTCCCGAAAAGATCGTCCCCAAACTATCGGGATACAAAGCAATTTTTTGCTCGTCCCAATGAATCAGATCTTTGCTGATAGCGTGCCCCCAGTGCATTGGCCCCCAAACTGATTTTTCAGGGTTATGCTGAAAAAAGAGGTGATAATTTCCATTGAGATATACCATGCCATTGGGATCATTCATCCAACCCTGTTTGGGTGTAAAATGGTAGCTCGGCCGGTATTTTTCCAGCTGGTCATTACTGCCCTGCTGTCCTACCTGCGCAAAAGCTGAGCTCAGCATGCCTGCAAAAAGCATGGCGGCTCCGTATTTCTTCATTCTATTCATAGCTTAATTAGTTTAATATCATTTATCCCATTTCACCTGAGTTCTTAAAATAACGATAATTCTTATGATTTTTCGATTTTCATCGCATTGACTTTAATTGTTCCCTGATCGGCATAAATGGTCTAGGAAAACCTTATTGGAAGGCACAATCAGCGGAGTAAAATTAAGTTCTGTTATAAACAGGTCTATGGGTCCCAATCCGATATATTTTAATGTTCCCATTGGTATAAATTGGTTATTGTGTTAGTTAATATCCCGGATTCTGTTTGTAGAGGTACTTACTCAGTCTTATCTGCGCTTCCGGGATAGGCAGATATTCATTCTTATCTGCTGTAAAATGAGCTGATGCGTAATAAGAACGACGTGATTTCTCAGTTTCATAATATGCATTCATATTCTTATCCGCTATCCCCCATCTGACCAGGTCAAAGAAGCGGCCGTTTTCCATCGCCAGCTCCAGGCGACGTTCCCATCGCAAAGCCTTACGGGCGTTTTCCTCGTTCCATAGGATGTTCTCCCCATTTTTATAGGTTTCTATCAGCATTTTATCCGTAGCATAACCGGTCATTGAAGCGCTATTTTTTGCACGCATACGTACCTGGTTGATCAGTGGTAAAGCTTCGGCCGACCGGTGCAGTTCAATCAGCGCCTCCGCGCGCATCAATATGAGGTCAGCAACACGCAAGACAATACGGTTTTTTGTATTCGCAAAGAATGGAGCCATTGGGACAAAGCAATCGCAATCCGGATCAACATTCTCCTTCAACGAAGCATACACCGAATAATCCGCAGGATTACGGTTCCAGCTCTCCTCATAGATACGTTTGCTGTTATATTTGTAAGGAAGCCCTGGAATTGCCACCGTATGGAATAACCTTGGATCATATTTTTCTGATGCATTGAAGGCATTCAAGCTATTGTAATTATCGAGTGGCACACCCTTTCCTGTTGTGCGGAATGCATTCACGAGGTTCTGGCTGGGTTTGTTGAAATCACAACAGCCCAAGCCCATTGGTACAGAAAGCAGATCCGAGAAATTCACACGTCCGAATTTTGTCCCGTCATCTTTTGAAAACTGGATGGAAAAGAGGGCTTCCGTACCATTCTCATATTTTCCGGGCAGAAAGTTGAATGCAAAATCTGCTTCAAGGGCATGGTTCGAGGCAAGTACGATCTCTGTATTTTGTAAGACTTTTTCGAGATCGCCCGAATTGATCCCGGTTACGGTATGCCGTTCTTCGTTGTCTTGGCGATAGGCTTTGTACAGGTATGTTTTCGCCAGATAGGCTGCTGCGGCAATCCGGTTGGCACGGCCGACTTCAGCTTGTACAGCAGGCAAATGGTCTACTGCATATTGAAAATCGTCAACAATCTTTTGCCAGAGCATGTCATTATTAAATGCCCTGTTCGATACGGTTTCATAACTATCTACTGGTACAGTTTCATCGATATAAGGGACATACTTAAAAAGCGTTTTGAGCATGAAATAAAAATGGCCTCTCAGGAATTTTGCCTCGGCCAATTTGCCTTCTTTACCCTCGAAATTGTCCATTTCCTGAATTGTTTTTATTGTCGTATTGGCACGCGAAATCGCTACGTACAACTGAAACCACAACTTATCTATTTCTGCGAAATTGGTCATCATATTGCTGGACACTTCCAAAAAATGAAATGTCTGGATATCCTGTGGTCCCGAACCGCCTTTATAGGCATCATCGGACCGTACCGTACCATAGGGCCATAAGCTAAAAGGCACATCATAATGGTCATTGCCTAAAGCTGCATAGGTGGCTGTGAGTAATCGTTCCGGTTCCTTGATCTGATCGGAGCTCAGAACGCCATTCGGTGTCTGGTCCAAGAACTTGGTACATCCGGACAGCATACCGGCAAGTACCATCATTATCGCTATTTTATTGGTTATTTTTTTCATTGGAATTCTATTTTTTAATAGTCTATATTTCCATGGATTTATTGTTTTGGTTCCGCTTCTTATCTTTTAAGGTTTTCGATCCCTTCTATTCGATCCCACTATTAAAAGCCGATATTTACACCTGCAGTCCATGTCGTCGGAATCGGGTATCCCCAGCCTACATTCTCGGGATCCACACCTGTGAAATTCTTCGATTTTACCGTAAACAGGTTCTGTCCGGTCACATACACGCGTAAGCGGCTCATCCGCAAACGGGAAGCTGTAGCCGTTGGCAAAGTATAGCCAAGAGACAGGTTGCGAAGTTTCATATAGGATCCATTTTCTATAAAGTAATTGGATAGACGTCCTTCATCATTATTGTTTGTTGTCTGCAAAGCTGGGATGGTCGAAGTGGGATTCTGTGGTGTCCAGGCATTGAGCAGACGTACACCTTTATTGGAATTTACATCATCGACACTCCAGAAATCAGTCTGTTTTTTCAGCCAGTTTTCAACATCTATCCCCTGTACCCCCTGAAAATAGGCCGACAGATCAAATCCTCTGTATTTCAAGGCAATATTCAAACTATAAGAAAAATCAGGATGCGGGTTGCCGATCCAAGTGCGGTCCATGTCCGTGATCTGCTGATCTGCGGCATACACGTTGACATAACGCAAACGGCCAATACCTTTACCGGCCTGATTGACGTGATCGTCAACTTCCTTTTGATTCTGAAAGATGCCATCTGTTACATAACCATAAAATGAACCCAATGGTCGGCCGATAATATTATCACCCTGACGGCCTCCGTAAGAGTTTTCCACGGCTTCAGGCAGGTGGGTTACCTTATTTTTATACGACGAAAGGACAGCAGTTATATCATAATCCAGCCCAAAAGAAGTCTTATTGCGGTAACCCGCGGTAACATCCAGGCCCTTATTTTCCATGGAAGCACCATTGGCCCAGCGGTAACCACCCTCACCTAACACGCCGATATAAGCCGGATTGATCAGCATATCTTTTGTCGCTTTAATATACCAGTCTACGGATCCGTAAAGGCTTTGGCCAAATAGCGTAAAGTCCAGACCGATATTGGTCTGTGTCGTTGTTTCCCACTTTAGGTCGTTATTTTCAGTTTGGATTTTTCGGTATCCTGAAGGAAGCGTCCCTGTTCCTGCGCCCGAAAGATCATAAGCGGTACCATCCACAATATTCCATGTAGGATCGCCGACGCCATATTCAGGAACGTAAAGTGCATAGGTTGCCAGATTGCCGATCCCCTGGTTACCGGTCTGCCCCCAGCCTGCACGCAGTTTAAGATCAGTGATAAAGTCTTTAGTACCGGCCATAAAACCTTCGGATGAAATCCGCCATCCAGCCGTTACCGCCGGAAAAGTGGCAAAGCGATTGTTTTTCCCAAAACGGGAAGAACCATCATGTCTCACGGTGAAGGAGGCCAGGTAGCGTTCATCGTAGGCGTAGTTAGCCTTTCCAAAATAGGAAAGGAGTGAAAATCCGGTAGAGCCACCGCCCACAGCAGCCGTCCCCGTACTTACCCCGGGCCACATATATTCCGGTGTTTCAATGGAAAATGCACCATCCCCGGCTGTATATGCGTTAAAATTGATGTCGTTCTGACGATTCATTTCTATACCAGCCAGTAGATCTATGGTATGTTTTTCAATCTCTTTTCTATACGTCGCAGTATTCGACCAGGTCCACTTTAATCCTTGGGTCTGTTCCATATTCACAGCGCTTCTACTGCTGCTCATAAAACCCGAACGATAGGAAACTTCGAGGTTGCGTTTGTAGAAATTGCTGTAATCTATACCGTAACTCGTGCGCAGGTGCAGGTCTTTGATCAGCTGCAAATCAGCGTAAGCATTTCCAAATAAGCGCCAGTAATTGTTTTTATTATTTCTGTTATCATGCAACAGGCGCATTGGATTATGACGGTCATTCATTCCTAGGGCAGGTCCGCCCCAGCCTATTCCGTCTACGGTATGTACCGGTATGATCGGTAATGCCTTCAACGATAGATCGAGCACATCTCCGGGCACCTGTACCTCGCCCGTGTTGTTCACCGTAAAATTCTCACCGACGATGAGTTTCCCGTCAAACAGTTTATAATCGGCATTCATCCGGGCCGATATACGTCGGAAATCGGTATACCGCAGTGTTCCACTATTGTCCAGATAACCCAAAGAAAAATAAGAACTTGACTTTTCTGTCGCCGAACTTAAGGTTGCATTGTACGATTGAAGCAAGCCCGGTTTAGATACTTCATCAAACCAATCGGTATCCGCTGCATACATGGTATGTTCGCGATCAATATATTTCGATACAGACACATTGTTAAGCTGTGGCAGACCATTGGCATCATTGTTCCATTCAAATTGATAGCCGATATTATTGCTGTTCGGATTACCGCCACTATTGATTGTCGCCCGCCAAAGTGCCTGACCATATTGCTGTGCATTGAGCACTTTCATGCGATTATTAAAATGCGTGCTGGTCACATAGGCGTCGACCGTAAGCTTCGGAGCACCAAGTTTTCCTCTTTTTGTTGTGATCACAATAACGCCATTTGCCGCACGCGAACCGTATATACTTGCCGAAGAGGCGTCTTTTAGCACCTGAATGCTTTCGATATCATTGGAATTGAGCTCATGCATGCCCCCTTGGGTGGGGATACCATCGATGACATAGAGCGGATCCTGGCTGCTGTTGATCGAACTGATACCGCGCATGCGTACTGTGGCCGCACCGCTTGGGCTACCATCGGAAGTCACCGTCATGCCCGCTACGCGGCCCTGAAGGGCTTTCATTGGGTTATTTTCCGGAGCTTTCATCATTTCGCTTACATTCACGACACTGACGGCACCGGTCAGATCCTTCTTACGCTCGCGCTGATAACCCGTGACAACCACCTCATCAAGTCCTTTTTCGGTACTGACCAGCCGGATATCCAAAAACTTTCTGTTCCCCAAAAGTACCGTTTGGGATTCGTAGCCAACATTAGAGATTTCTAAGGTACCGTTACTGCCGGATAACTGCAGCACAAATTCCCCTTTTTCATTTGTCTTTGTTGCCTGGCTGGTTCCCTTGACCATCAACGATGCCCCCACAACTGGGGTTGCTGTCGCACTGTCCGTGATCCGCCCCCGAATTTCTGTCTGCTGCGCAAAAGCAACAACCGAAAAGAGAGCCAAAGACGGAAGCAACATAGCTTGCTGTCTTGTAAACATAATTGGTTATTATAAGTAGATTATTAATTGATTATTTTTCCTCTTTTTGCCTATACCGCATTTTCCCTCTTTGCGGTACAGGCAGCTATAACTTCATCTTCTGTTCGTTATCGCGGAAGATGGGGTTCAGCCAATGGAAGCGGTTGATATCCGCTTCATTATAAGCGGGACATGCCCCCCTGCTCTGTGTCACAAAACCACTTAAGGTAGCCGCAAACTCAAGCACCTCCTCCAAGGCGATCCCTTCTGCCATCTGAAAGCGTTTGGTCAAAAAAGCCGCTAAAAACGAATCACCACTTCCGATGGTATCTTCCACCTGTACTTTCAATGCAGGAAAATGATAACTGATATTTGCTTTTTTATGATGGTACACTGCTCCAGCCGCGCCATAGGTAACAATAGCTTCCTGAATGGCAAAGCAATCCAACAGCAGATCCACCCGCTGCTGGTCGGTATAGGTTGCCGGCGCACCGCTCCATTCGGCAATGATATGCAATTCCTCTGCATTCATTTTAACGAGATCCGCATAACGCAATAATTCATGCAAGCGATTCGGATCAAAAAAAGGAGCGCGCAAATTAACGTCCATCACCCGAAAAGGGGCTGCCTTTAACAAGGTCAACAGACTTTGGAAGCTCACATCATCGCGACAGGCCAGACTGCCATACACCAAAAAATCCGCTTTGGAAACCGCTTCCAGTACGGCTGGTCCTACTTCAATTTTGTCCCATGCCACAGGATATACAATGTCGTATTGTACATTACGGTCTGCATCAATCGTCACTTCAACCGTGGAGGTTGGTAAACTGTCGTCATACTGAAAAAATGTGGTCGGAACTCCCAACTGTTGACATACTGCCAGCAATTCTTTACCATTTTCATCTCTTCCGATACGGGTTAGCATCTGTGTAACAACACCCAGCTTATTGAGATGATAAGCAACATTTAGCGGAGCACCGCCCAATTTCTTTCCGGTTGGCAGATTATCCCAAAGAACCTCTCCGAAACAAACTCCCTGTATTGATTTATTCAGATTTTTCATTGTCATCTTTATTTGTTCACCGAAGTGATTGGATCTATAATAGCGCTATTTTAATGCAGATTGATTGTCTGCCCCATATCCTCCAGTGAGCGCCCTTTCGTTTCAGGCATAAATTTCAGGACATAAATAAGTTGCAATACCATAAATAGCGCAAAGATCAGAAAGGTACCACCACCGCCGACCATTTCTGTCAGTGCGGGAAAGCAAAAAGTAATAATTGCAGCCATTACCCAATGTGTCAAACTGCCAAATGTCTGCCCTTTGGCACGCACATCATTGGGAAAAATTTCGGAAATAAATACCCAGATCACTGCCCCTTGAGAGAATGCGAAGAAGGCGATAAAACTCATCAGATAGATCGTAATGGCAAAACCTGTTGTCTGCCCTGTATAGAAAGCCTGTGAAACCAGTGCGAGCGATACGATCAAACCGATCGAACCTACGAGCATTAGTTTTTTGCGGCCTATTTTATCTATAAAATTAATGGCCACCAGCGTGAAAATAAAATTGATCACACCGATCCCTACTGTCGAAAGCAGGGAGCTCTGTGAACCTAGGCCGGCCATTTCAAAAACACGCGGTGCGTAATAGATAATCGCATTAATACCCGAAAGCTGATTGAACAGCGCAAAACAGAGGGCCAGTAAAATTGGCCGGGCATTTTCCCGAATAAATAATTTACCCTCACCCGCCAACTTATCTTTTGATTCCTGAATTTTCTGGATTTCAAGTTCGTAGCCTTCCGAATTGAGTCGTTGCATGATCTTTGTCGCTTCAGGTAGGTTATTCTTGTGCAATAACAACCATCTGGGACTTTCTGGAATAAAGAAGATCAGCACAAAAAACAGCAAAGACGGAAAGCACTGCACTCCCAGCATCCAGCGCCAGGATTCCTCCCCGCCCTGTCCGATAAAGTAATTGGATAAATAAGCGATCAGAATGCCCAATACCACATTAAACTGAAAGAGACCCACCAGCTTGCCGCGTGAAGCTGCGGGTGAAATCTCCGAAATATAGATAGGTGCTGTCACGGATGATACACCGACGCCAATACCACCCAAAAAACGAAATAGAATAAATACTGTCCAGTCACTGGCCAACGCACTTCCGATCGCTGAAATAAAATATAAGGCTGCGACAACGAATAATGTGTTCTTTCGGCCCAGTTTATCGGATGGCCAAGCGCCCAATGCTGCACCAACGACCGTACCTATTAATGCAATGGCCATCGTAAGCCCATGCTGAAACTCGCTCAAATGCCAATGTTCCTGCACGGCTTTTTCAGCGCCTGAAATAACAGCTGTATCAAAGCCAAATAAAAATCCGCCTAATGCTACTACAAAAGACCATGCTAATACTGTGTTTTTGTTCATCTTATGATCTACAATTGATTAACTCAAATTTAACCCTAGCTTCACGCTTACTTAAATTTGGAGAGCGCAAAAACATTTATTTATGTAACATTTTTAGAAATAGCACAAACATTTATATACCAACCACTTAAGCGAAATCAAAATTTTCAAACTTTCAGTTTTTAGACATATCTTATAGAAAATGATACATATTTCATCGATCTGTTTTTAGTGTAAAGAATACACTAACAGGGTGCTTATTATCTAAAAAAAACGAAATAATGTATATTCGGAATGTAAAGGGGAAAAAAACATGGGAAAATATACCGTTTATGGCATGTTGGTCCTGCTGCTTTTATGGGGTTGTCAATCGGCAAGCCAGAAAAAGAAGCGGGTCATTGCTTTTTCACAGTGCATCGGAAATGACGCATGGCGGCAAACTATGCTCGAGGAAATGAAACGGGAACTCTCCTTTAATCCTGATATTGAGTTCTTGTACCGCGATGCCCAGGGCAATAATGCGAAACAGATTGATCAAATACGCGAACTGACCAAAGCGGGTATCGACCTGTTGATAGTTTCACCCAATGAAGCCGAACCGCTTACACCGATTGTTGACTCTGTATTCCAGCGCAAAATACCCGTAATTGTTACCGATCGTAAAACCTCTTCAGGCCAATACAACGCTTATGTTGGGGCCGACAACCTGGCCATTGGAAAACTTGCTGGTCAATATAGCCAGACTATCCTCCAAGGTAAAGGAAAGATCGGATTAGTGACAGGATTATCGGGCACCTCTGCGTCAATCGAACGTGAAAAGGGATTTATGCAAAGTATAGCAGCCGTAAGCGGTATGCAGGTCAACGCCATTATCCATGGTGGATGGGAAAAGAATACAGCATACACTGAAATGCGCAAACATATCGCTCAAATGGCACAAAGTGATGTTATCTTTACCTTCAATGATCAGATGGCCATGGGCGTAAAAAAGGCCCTGGACGAGGTGCAACTTCAAAAAGAGATTAAAATCATCGGAGTAGATGCGCTTCCCGGACGGGGTAATGGTCTTGAGCAGATTATGCAAGGTCATATGTACGCCTCTATGCTCTATCCTACCGGTGGAACTGAAGCCATCCGAACCGCACTGGCAATTATTAACAATCAGCATTATAAACGCGAAAACATTCTCGCTACCGCCGTTATCGACCGGACAAATGCCGAACTATTGGCCCTACAGTCACAAAAGATCCAACAGCAACAGGCCGACATTGACAAAAGGCAGGAATTTATCACCGAGCAGAACCGGATTTACCAAAATCAAAAATCTGTCCTCAATGTGCTCGTTGTCAGTTTGGTGCTCGCCGTGGTATTTGGGGGCATTTCCATTATCGTTATCAAAAGCAACTGGGAGAAAAACAAACATCTCGAAATCCAGAACGGAGAGATCCTTTCCCAGCAAAAGCAGATCGTGGAGATGAACAGCCAGATTCAGCAGGCTGCAGAAATCAAAAACAATTTTTTCACCAATATCTCCCACGAGTTTAAAACCCCGCTAACGCTTATCCTGGCCCCTATCGAGGAGCTCGAAATACGGAAAGATCTATCAGAAGATGTCCGAGAGCAGTTGTCGCGTGTCAAAAGAAGTGCGAAAAAATTGCAGCGGCTTGTCAGCGACCTGATCGATATCCATCGGATCAGCAAATCGAAAATCAAGCTCCAGGTATCGGCCGTACATATCGATCCTTTTATACAGCAGGTTATCAACAGCTTTAAACCCTTGCTCAAAAAAAGTAGGATATCAATCAGCTACATCAATAAAAGTATGCTCAAAGAGGTCTGGATCGACGAATATCTGATGGAACAGGTCCTCTCCAATCTTCTTTCCAATGCCATAAAGCACACCGCAACCAGTGGCCGGATTGAAATTTCACTCGAAGAAAATAGTTTCAAAGATTATTTCTATTTGCGCGTACTGGACAATGGTCTTGGGATAGCACCGATTGATATCGAGCATATATTTGATCCTTTCTATCAAGGAACAGGCAGCCGTAGTGGATCCGGAATTGGCCTGGCCTATGTCAAACAGATTGTCGAACTGCACCATGGACAGATCACGGCCAGCAGTAAATTGGGCCATGGTTCGATCTTCACCCTAAGGATGCCTATCGGTAATACCCATTATGAACAGGAGGAGATCCTAACGGCTATATCCGATGTAAAACCTGTGTTCCGGCAACACGAGTTATTGGATACTGAAGTAAAATCTCCTGATAGGAATCTCTCTTTTCATTCCAATAAATCGAAGAGCATTATGATTGTTGAAGATGACGATGAAATCAGAGATTACCTCAGATCCATTCTGGAAAACGATTATAATCTCTTCTTAGCAAGAGATTCGGGGCAGGCCAGCGCTTTGATGAAAACACATTTTCCGGATCTGGTGCTCACCGACATCATGCTCCCTGACGGCAGTGGTCTGGATATACTCAAGGACATCAAGACATTTTACCAAACGGCCCATATTCCAGTCATTCTGTTGAGTGCATTAGCGAACGAAGAGACCATCCTTGAAGGAAATCTACTGAAAGCAGATGACTACATGACCAAACCATTCAATGCCGCAGTCCTTCGGGCAAGGATTGCCAATATTCTACAATCACGGCATCAGCTTAAAGAAAAATATAGTAGTAATGTCGAGCAATTTGAAGCACAGCAATCGGATTCCATCAACGAGAGCAACAGAAGGTTTCTCAATAGCTTTTCGGCTATAGTCGAATCGAAGCTGTCCGATCAGCGGCTGAGCGTGGACGATATCGCCGGTGAACTCAACTTATCGCGCGTACAGCTGTATCGCAAAGTCAAACAGTTGCTCGATTGCAGCATCAGTGAGTATATTGTTGAGAGAAGACTCAAAAAGGCAAAAAGCCTGATGGCTGACGGACTCCATATCAATGAGATCTACAGCCATGTCGGTTTCTCTTCGGCCTCCTATTTTGCCTCAGCGTTTAAAAAGAAATACGGCCAGTCACCGAGCGCATATAAAAAAGAACTGGACAAGAAATAACCGATCGACTATCTAAAAAGTCCTTTCTGCCTAAAAATGTAAAAACTGAGCAGCATAAATAAGAAGATCATGGCGATATTACTATAATCAAGTCGTCCAAAGTCATCGTTTTCATTCATTATATCCAGAAAGGCTTTATAAGTACCTGTATAAGGAATAAAGTCCGAGAAGCTCTTTTGCGCTACAAATACCGAAAACACCAGCATGAACATGCTTATTCCAATGGGATAAATAAAGCTTTTGAAGAGCAGGCTTAAGGCCAATTGGATCATCGAAATAGCCGATAGCGTAATCAAAAGCTTCAGAAAGCTGAAGAAAATCACCAGCCTATAATCGTGATTCTGAAAGCCAAGCACCGGGTAAATCAAACCCAGTATATAGCCGCTGATTAAGAATGCTGCGTAAGCAAACAAGATAGAAAACAGTATGGTTAGCAGGATAAACACGGCCTTTGAAAAGAATATCTTTGACTTATCAAGCGGCAATGTAAATAGTACCTTATAATTGTTATTCCTATACTCCACATCACAACAGGCATAAACAAACAGTGCGATCAGAATAGGGTACAACAAATAAAAAAACTGAAATACATACCTTCCCAACAATACCTTCCAGGGGTTAGGTACTCCAGTTGCTCCTCCCGACCTGATGATATCGTAGATAATATAAGCATCGATCGCGAAAATGAGCAATACCGGAGCGATAAGGACGCCAAAAATCTGCCGGTTTCGAAGCAGTTTAAATTTTTCAGACAAGAAGGCGGTATAAAATGTATTAGTCATTTGATCGGGCAATTAAGTTTATAAAAATCTGTTCAAGATCTGCATTATGGGACTCTAGTCCATAAATTTCAATCTGCTGTTGTACCAAGCATTTAATCATCTGATCAAAGTGGTTGTCACCTGATATTTTCACTACGACCGTCTGTCCCTCAGTTCTTAATACCGAAAATTCGGCATTATTTAAAACCATGGCCGCTCGTGTAGCATCAGAAGTCCGCAGTCGTGCCTCCCTTTCCACCTGACCCAGCAGCTCATTTTTGGTGCCCTGAAATATCATTTTTCCACCCTCAATAATGCCTATATGCGTGGCTATTTTTTCGAGCTCGCTTAGTATGTGACTTGACAGAAATATCGTCTTCCCCTGCTCATTGAGCATGCGAAACAAATTTCTCATTTCTACAATTCCCTGCGGATCGAGTCCATTTAGCGGTTCATCCAAGATCAATAATTGGGGATCGTGAAATATAGCCATGGCAATTCCCAGCCGCTGCTTCATCCCCATAGATAAGGTACTGGCTTTTTTCCTTTTCTCCTTCCGGAGGTCTACCATTTCGAGCACGGCATCGATCCGTTTATTTCCCTTTTTGTGGATGATATCCAAATATTTTAAATTCTCAAAAACCGTTAATTTGGTATAATAGCATGGCGCTTCAACGAGGTTGCCCACATTTGCATAAATAGCGCTTCGATCGGCTTTTAAACTTTTCCCACGAATAAAAATAGCATCAGCACGATCCTCCAGAAGCCCTAGCAGGAGTTTGATGGTGGTAGACTTTCCGGCACCATTCCGCCCAAGATAACCATAGACACTTTTGTCCGGAACATGGAGGTCTATGTGATCTAGAATGGTTTTTGGACCTATTTTAAAGCTAAGCTGATGTGTTAGGATACTTTCCATTAGCGTTTGAGATTTGTTGGTCTTTTATTTAAATCGATATAAAAAATGCCATCAATATAGTCAGCCCATTTTCTTTCCTCCGCAATACCCTGGTTAATGACTGAAACAAATGAACGTTTGAGCGGGGCGGTATCAGGTAGTCCCCGTAGATCCAAAAAGAAATAAGGTACTCCTGTTTGATGGAAAATATTTTCAATGGCTAATTTACCGGCTTTACCCACTATTTGACCTACATCATTTTTCTTTCCATAGGAACTAAAGTCAAGCATATAAGCCTGAGGGCCATATTTCTTTTTAATATAGGTGCCCAAAGGAATGTATTCTTTGTTATAAGCAGTTGAAAAGGTATGGATATTGGCACACCATACAATGATTTTTTTTCCGGCATATAAGGAATCTATTTGATATTGGAGATTTTGGGCCATCAGTGAGTCGCGAAGATGCATACTCGCCATGGATCCAGCTGCATACGACCAGGATTTTTCATAATTAGCTTTTATATCCGCTAGGTATCGACTATAAATCCGGTGTTCCTCACCTCTGCCAGAGGCCCATAAAGCATATTTCAATTTCCCGATTTCATGTAATAACTGGTTTTTAGCTGTAGAATCAAGCTTTCTATTGGCATATCGAGCTAGGGTCAGATACGCTAGATTATTAAGTTCTTTTTTTAATAAGGGATAATTTTTTAGATCGATCTCATTTTTAAGGCAAAATTCCTCCAGCAGCTTTGCACGATTATCGCCAAGTAAACGACCGGAAAACTGAATATCAAATCCACCGAGTGTGATTGGCTTGTCTGATAATTTGGACTTTTGATAGTAAGTTATCAAAGGAGCCGTTTCTTTATTCCGCCACCAGAAATCAAATAATCCCAGGCCAGCCAATGACTGTTTAGGAAGTTGCAACGTCGGGCGATCCATTTCCTTATTCATGACCCACATATCATATTGTCCAGCTTCATACAGCACAATATGATAATCCAACTTCTCATGGAGATAACGGATCAATCGGGATTTGGCCCGAAAAGTCTCTCCATCGTCGTGCGTCATTTCCCCCAACATCAGTATCCTATTATCCTTTAAAATACGGTCGAATACTTGAAGATCGGAAAAGTTACTATCCATGATGGAAATACTATTGATTACCGCTTTATTGCGATTTACATCTACTCGCAGGGCTTGATAATTCGGCGGAAGCCGATCATTGTAAATAAGCTTATTAAAAACTAAAATAATAACAATAAGAGCCGTTAATGCGAAAAGTATACGCTTCATTCTGCACGATTAATTCGGTTTATATTTCCGGAAATAGGTAATTAAAGATACACTATTCCGAACAGTTTCAATTATAAGATGATAATTTTTGTCATTTCCATAAAAATCACCTATGATTTCGAAAATAAAAAACGGTTAAGCATTTACTGCTTAACCGTTTTTACCGAGCCTTGTTATCGTGCATTACGCCTGGATTGTGCTTATTACGCGATTAGTAACCAGGATTTTGTTTCAGGGTTCCTTTGCTGTTGTCGATAACAGCTTGTGGAATTGGCCATAATTCATTTTTTCCGGCTTTGAATGTTCTGTTCTCGGAGAAAAAGCGGTCAGTCAAAGACGTGTAGGTTACTTTTCCTGTTTTGGGATCGACCGTTCCTTTTGACAAAGCACCATTTACCGGACCGTTCATCACATCTTTGGCAATCCCCCAACGGATGATGTCAAAACGACGGCGTCCTTCACCAGCTAGTTCCACACGGAGTTCACGACGTACCAGTTCGCGTAATTTATTCTGTGCAGCATAAACAACTTTATCCACTTTTGGCATTTTTGCACGCTGGCGTACCAGATCGATATTTTCATATACGCTATTATCAACCTTGCCCAGCTCAATTTTTGCTTCAGCATTTAATAACAAGATCTCCGCATAACGCATCACAATAATATTGGTTCCTACATTCCATATATTCGTGTAACTGCTCGGGTCTTGAATGTATTTCCTATAATTGTATGCTGTGCTGGAAGCATTATCAGCAGCAGAAGGATAATCTTTTGAATCTGGATTTAGTGGATCAAAATACTTTCCTTTATATAATGCTCCCGGATAAACGATCGTTGCTGCTAGACGTGGGTCCCTATTTTCATAAGGATTTGCCGGATTATAATTTGTCGACTCTCCGATTGTTTTTCCTTCAGCCGTTTCGTAAGCATCAACTAAACTTTGGGTAGGCACAATTGATCCCCAGCCTCCCATAGAATTTGGTATCATGATGCCCAACATCGTATATGGCTGATCATTCGCTAGATATTCGATGTTCATCATTACTTCACTATTATTTTCATTTGCCTCTTCAAATAAAGTCGCATAGTCCTTAAAAAGCTTATACGTTCCTGAAGAAATAATTTCCTGTGTCGTATTAATAACGTCCTGATGTCTCTTTTGGAAGGCATAACAGCGCGCCAATAAACCCAAGGCAGCCCCCTTGGACATTCTAGTTCCCCCAGTTACAAAGCTTAAATCAGCAGCAGCTTCCTTTAGTTCTTTTTCAACAAAATCCAACACCTCTTTTTGAGTATTTGCCGGAACATAAGCATCCTCTTTCGCCAATGTTTTAGTGATAATTGGCACTCCGCCAAATAAGGTTGCCATATCAAAGTATCGATAAGCGCGAATCACACGAACCTCAGCAATCAATTTCTTTCTTTTCTCCGTCGCCATAGGAGCTTTGTCAATATTCTCTAGTATATAGTTCGCCCGACGAATATGTTCATAAGTATACCTTGAATCAGCATTTCCAGAATTTGTTGGCGTTGCTGTACCATTTCCTAAGGCCTGGAAACCCTCCCATGGAAAATCGCTGTTGGAGTTATCCGAGGTGCAATCCATATAAAAAATCTGTGTTCCATCTTCCCAGGCGGATCCCTCGTTAATTTTTCCATCCGAATTGCTTGTACCACTATACAGACCAGTTACAGCGAAATCTGCTTCCGCTTCTGTTTTCCAAAAATTATCGGCATTAAAAGCATCTAAAGGTTCCTGATCAAGTTTTTGACAGGAAGCCATGAATGCAACTACAGCCAATGCGATTGTTATATTTCTAAGTTTCATGATTTACAATTAAAAGTTTACGTTAAGACCAAAGACATTTGTTTTTACCTGCGGATAGTAATTACCACGCGAATCTGCCGGCGCTTCCGGATCAAATCCTTTTGCAAAGCCCGTAAACGTCAGTAGGTTTTGGCCGCTGTAATATAGTTTTGCGCCCTTGATTCCGATTCTATCTGTAAACGTTTTTGGTAGCGTATAGCCAAAAGTGATATTTTTTAAACGTACATAACTCGCATTTTGAATCCAGAAGTCCGAAGGAGTACCCGAAGGGCTATTTTGTGCCCAGCTGGTCAATGCACGTGGCATAGATCCATTTGGATTTGTTTCGGCATTAAAGCGATCCGCATAGATGGTTGTTGGCTTATCTGACCCAGAGATTCCACCGATAGCTTCGCCCCATAGGTAGCCACTCACTTTGGCTGCACCTTGGAAAAATAGGCTTAGATCAAAATTTTTATAACTCATATTTGACGTCAAGCCAAAGATGAATTTTGGATCTGGCGAACCTAAATACACCCGATCATTACCGTCAATTTTCTTATCACCATTTTGATCTTTGTAAATAATATCCCCGGCACCTATTTCCTCATTTACACCTTTTATTCCACTATTTTTATACTCTTCATTTGAACGATAGATTCCAGCAGATTCATAACCATAAAACGAACGGATCGGTCTCCCTTGTTCATAGACATAAAATGTTCCATTCACCTGTGGTTCATCGCTTGCCCATTTTTTAATCTGGTTATTGATGTAGGAACCATTGGCAGCAATACTGTATTTAAAGTCACCAACGCTATTTTGATAATTGATCTGTAATTCAACCCCATTATTTTGTACTTTACCTGCATTTTGGTATGGAGAAGGAAGGCCGTATAGCTCTGATACAGGTAGTTTTAGCAATACACCATCTGTACGGCGATCAAAATATTCAAAGACAAAACCTAAATTATTCTTTAAGTTCAGATCCAAACCGATATTTGTGCTTGTGGTCGCTTCCCAGCGCAATAACGGATTGGCAGATTGTACGGTTGCCCCACCAGAAACAGGTTTGGTCCCAAACGGATAATTAAATCCAGGAGAAATGGTGAATATGCCTGGATAGAAAGCATCGCCCGTCGGGTATAAATTGTCCGAGGTTGCAGACAACTGCTGATTACCCAATTTACCCCAGCCCCCTCTTAATTTCAATTCTGATATTCCATCAGCTAACGCAGATTCTTTGAAAAAATCTTCCTGTGAAATACGCCATCCTGCCGAAAACGAAGGGAAGGTACTCCAGCGATTATTTCCCAGGAAACGCGAGGTTCCGTCACGTCTTACATTGGCTTCCAGAAGATATTTATCCGCAAAAGCATAATTGATCCGCCCAAAGAAAGAACGCAAAATTAATTTCTTTGCACCGCCATCCACCTTCATGCCGTCTCTGCTTCCTAAATTAAGTTCTGGAAATTCTTGATTCAAAAAACCTTGCGCGTAGGCACTGGAATAGTCAGCCTTGAACGTCTCATCCATAAATCCACCTAAGACATTAAATTGATGATCAGCAATTTTTTTATCATAAGTCAGCAAAGTCTGAAAAGTTAACCGCTCCGATTGGAAATTATAGACTGTTAAGTTATTCATTCCTTGTTTAGGCCCTAGACCACCATTTTGGTCCTGGTATTGAATTTCTTTAACAAATTTGGAAGACATATTATCGATGGGTTGAAATCCAATGACTTGTTTAATTTTCAAACCTTCCAAGATTTTAAATTCCCCCGAAAAATTGACCTGCGTATGCTTATAGATCATATTGTCTTTCGATTCCATATCCATCCAGGCGATAGGGTTACCATCACTACCACGACCGTATACACCATTGCTATATTTGTATGGAATAAAGCTTGGAATCCGATTGACCTGTCTAAAGATCTGCGCCATATCACCTGTATATGGATTTACCGGTTCGGTGATCCGTTGGTAATTATAGGCCAATCCCAGATCAAAGCGCAATCTTTCTGATACTTTAGCACCTACATTGGTCCGTAAGTTATACCGATCAGAGCTCGCTACTTTAATCACACCTTTCTGGCCCAAGTATCCACCGGAAGCCATATATTGTACATCCTCCGTTCCGCCTGTTACCTGCATGTTATGGGACTGTTGAAATCCCGAGCCTTTATACAACAAACCTAACCAATCTGTATTGGGATGCCCATCCGGATCGGAGCCATTTTTGAAAAGCTCGAGATCTTGAGCTGAAAAACGAATATCTTTTCCCTCGTTCTTTAGCGCTTCATTTAAGATTACAGCATGATCATAGGAATTCATATATTCCGGCAGACGCGTTGGATCCTGAATACCGGCGTATCCTGTATAATTTAATTGCGGTTTGCCACTACCGCCTTTTTTTGTTGTAATTAAAATCACGCCATTGGCTGCCTTCGAACCATAGATTGCAGCACTCGGACCATCTTTCAATACGGATACACTTTCAATATCATTTGGATTGATATTATTCATCGAACTTTCGATCCCATCCACAATCACCAAAGGATTGGCGTTGTTGATAGTCCCTAGACCACGAATGCGTATAGTACCATTGTCTTTACCCGGCTGACCGGAATTCTGCGTGATGGTTACACCGGAAAATTTACCTTGAATAGCTGATGATACGTTCGTCACGGGGCGATCTTGTAAGTCTTTTGAACTAATTGCCTGTACCGCACCCGTTAGATTCACTTTCTTTTGCTTGGCGAATCCGACCACGACGACCTCTTCCAACGCCGAATTGTCACTTTCCAATTGAATGGAAACCGTATTCCCGCTGACGGTCACTTCTTTGGATTTATAGCCCACACTGCTTACGACCAAAATATCACCGGTTTTTGCCTTAATTGAAAATGCACCTTTCGCATCCGTGGATGTTGATACCGAGCTACCCTTCACCGAAACCGTCGCTCCTACCAATGGCCCATCCGCTGCCGTGACCTTACCTCCAATCGGATTTTGTTCAACGACAAGCCCGGCATTTATCAATACAGCTGGCCGATCTGCCGCAAATGTCTGTTGCGAAGACGCCACAAGAAGAGCAATAGCAAGTAGGCTTACCTTTTGGTTACTTGTAAATTTTGAAATCATAATTAAATAGTTAGTTATTATTGTGTCAATCAGTTTTTCAGTTTAAGATTGACAGGTTTAGTCCCTTAAATTAGAGGGATAATCTTTGGGAACAAAGTATTGGACAAACGAAATCGATTGCGTGAATAGCGCAATCGATTGTGTTGATAATAAAAAATATGCTTATGTCACCTTCTTATTCAAAAATCGCATGCAACCGATAGCATAAACTAATGTCAAAAAAAGGGGATCTCAAAATACAACAAGGTCCGTTAGTCGATAGACTAACGGACCTTGTTTTTGTTAAAATCAAACAGGAGATCTTATAATTTAAAAGTGTATCTTCAAAATTTAAAGGCGTATCGTCCCACTGTAAGATAAACAATTATCACGCTAATTTCCCCAATTTTTATTGGCCTTATCTCCCATCATAAACTCAAGCGTGCCACCTTTCAGGATATCGGCATGGTTTAATTGTGTGCTATTCAACGGTTTTCCATTAAGGGTAGCCGACTGAATATATTTATTTTTGGACGAAGCGTTCTTTCCGATAATTACAAAAGATTTTCCATTTGGCAGGCTTAACGTTGTTTTCTCGAAAAATGGAGATCCGATACTATAGGAAGCCAGCCCCGGAGTAACCGGATAGAAACCCATCTGAGAGAAAACGACGAAGGCCGACATACCACCGCCATCCTCATCCCCGGGTACCCCCATCAGGTCATTTCTGAACCACTCCCCAATCAGCTTATGGATACGTTTTTGCGTCATCCAAGGTTGTCCAGCGTAGTTGTATAGGTAAGGAATATGCAGCGCCGGCTCGTTTGCCATTGAAAACTGACCTACATTGCCGGTATGATCTGGCAGCTGCGCATAGAAATCAAATTTAGAGCGACCGAGTGACTGCTGGAACATTTCATCCAGATACTGTACAAACAACTGGTTACCCCCCATCAATTTGATCAGATCCGGAATATTGTGCTGCACATCCCAACGGTATATCCAGGCATTATTTTCGCCATAATATTCACGGGCACCCTGTCCCCCGGAAAAAACATAATCAAAAGGCATGATAAAATTACCTTTTTCATCCTTCGGGTGGAAAAATTTGGTCTGCTCATTGAATAGGTTTCTATAATTGAAAGATTGCTTCATAAACAGGTCATAATCTGCTTTTATGCCCAATTCATTGGCCAGTTGCGCCAGACACCAGAGGTCATAGGATGTGCCCAGTGTAACAGCCACCGGTTGGCGTCTTTCAAAGCCATGTACTTCGGGATACGTTTCCTTTTCGCCCGGATGCAAGGCCGGGATATAGCCTTTTTCTTTGAAAAAATCATCCATTTTTCCAGCAGGTTTATCCGACCATGGCGCCAAAGTCTTTTCGGTGATTGCTCCTTTTGCCGCTAGATAAGCCTTCTGAATATCAAAGCCACGGATGCCCTTACGATAGGCATCCAGCAAGGTTGCAACCCCGTGGTTGGAATTCATCCTTCTGCTATCTCCCGTAATTTCTGGAAAGGTCGGCAACCAAGGTTTGTCCATCTGCTCTGACATCCGTACAAAAGAATTGAGGATATTGGATTCCGTCCCCGGCTCCAACAGTACGCGTAAGGGATGGTGCGCACGGTAAGAGTCCCAGATCCAGTCATCTGTAAAAAATGGCTTTCCTTCGTCCGAATGAACCTTGCCATCAAATGCGCTAAAATAACGTCCGCCTTCGGAAATGTTTACCGGACGCTCATAAGTTCTGTATAAGGAAGTATAAAACACGTTTTTGTCGGATTCATTGCCTCCTTCAACAGCGATTTTTCCCAAGGCCTGATTCCAGATTTTACGTCCATTTTCCGCTAGTTTATTTTGATCGAAATCAGCAATCTCACGGTTCAGGTTTGCTTTGGCCTGCGCGGCATCAATAAATGAAACTCCGTATTTCATTTTTAAATTAGCTCCCGGCTGGTCAAACTGTAGTACCAGGCAAGCATTCCGTCCTTTGGCCTCTGTTCCTTTTTCCAGCTGTTGCCCTTGCAATTTGCTTACTGCACTAGGCTTGATCTCAGGAACCGCATAAATATATACACGTGTCCCATTGCCAATTTCCTGTATTCCCGACAGCGCCTGACCATCCCATTGCAGTTCCCCTTCTCGTGAATTAAACTGCAGATATTTTGTGGACGTATTCGGGAACGTGAAAGTATACATACCCGACTGGTGCGATAGTGCATAATCCACTTTAATATCTTCCTGATCCAAAACAACGAAATAACGATAAGGCTTGATCTCCTCCTGATCATAACTATACAATTGTACCGGACGGAGTTGATTTGGCAAACGCAACATTGGACTCAGGTTGAAGGCCGACGAGCCACGGTGGCTCGTTACGATAAGCGGCAGACCATACAAACGGTCCGAGGTAAAATCCCCTCTTTCGGGGTACACCCGTAATATACTGTTGGGTAGGTGGACCGTCGGATAAGTCGGTACCAGTAAATGACTGATATTTCCCATGTATGGATTGACATAATCCACGAGGTCTTTTGCGTTTTTGGCCTGGGAAAAACCTTTTAGCACAAAAATCGAAAAAAAAGTACAGCAACAGATCGTGCGTACAATTGCCTTAGATTTCAATTTGAGATTCTTATTTAGCATTATAATTAATTAAGTAATCAATGGTTTATGAGGAAACTGAAGTTTCGCCTCTAAAGTTAGTTTTTTTTGATGAAATACAAGGATGGAAATTTGCATGTTAAGCGATAATACTTATATTAGGTAAGCTTTATTCCAATAAAAGCAGTAAACCTTCAATTTGTCTCTATGTTATCCTTCAAAAACAACAGGTTACTCATCTTATCGCTGTTATGCTGGGGTATCGGATCGACGGTCCATGCCCAGAGCGCCAGCAAGGCGCAGCAGATTAGCCCGACCGACCGGCCCAATATCGTCGTATTTTTTGTAGATGACCTGGGTTGGCAGGACATGTCTGAACCTTTTTATAAAAACAAAACAGCAATTAACGAAAAGTTTCATACGCCCCATCTGGAACTGCTGGCCAAAGATGCGACCAAATTCACGAATGCTTATGCGACGCCGGTGTGTACCCCTTCTCGGGTGAGCTTTCTAACTGGGTTGAATGCAGCACATCACCGGGTCACCAACTGGACAAACCCCAAAGCCAATACCGCCACAGATAGTAAGGACGAACTGCTCCATCCTCCGGACTGGAATATCAATGGGTTGAGCCCTGTGCCCCATATTCCCCATACTGTTTATGCGACGCCATTTCCAAGCATACTCAAGGCCAACGGGTATTATACCATCCATATTGGTAAAGCGCACTGGGGCTCTGCCGGCACTCCGGGTGCCAGTCCACTCAATCTGGGTTTTATGGTCAACGTAGCCGGACATTCCGCCGGACATCCTCAGAACTACTATGGGGAGCAAAATTATGGCAACCTGCCCGGTAAGGCAAGTTACCAAGCCGTTCCAGATCTGATGGAGTATCATGGCACATCCACTTTTCTGACCGAAGCGCTGACGCAGGAAGCATTGAAAGCGCTGGAGGAACCCATCCGCCGCAAGGAACCTTTCTTCCTTCATTTCTCCAATTATGCCGTGCATGTACCTATTCAGCCTGATCCCAGGTTTGTACAAAAATACCTTGACCGTGGGCTGGATTCGACAGAAGCGGCCTATGCCTCGCTGGTCGAAGGCTATGACAAAAGCATGGGCGATATCGTACAGTTCCTAAAAGACAAAAATCTCTACGAAAACACTGTAATTATCTTTTTGAGCGATAATGGTGGGCTCAGTCTCAGCCCGCCACGGTCGGGCGAGCCCCATACCCAAAACCTCCCGCTCAAGGCAGGCAAAGGCTCGCTCTATGAAGGGGGCATCCGCATTCCATTATTGATTAAACAGGCCAACATGCATCAAGCAAGCAGCACTCCCATTCCGGTCCTGGTAGAAGATCTCTTTCCGACCATACTCCAAATGGCCAAAGTAACAGATTATCAGCTCGTGCAGCAACAGCCTGATGGCAAGGATCTAACTCAGCTAATGGCACACAAAGCAGACAACAGCTGGAACCAGCGTCCTCTCGTCTGGAATGTTCCCAACAAATGGACCGTTCCCGATGGGCCCGGTATCAATTTCTTTTCGGCCATACGCCAAGGTGACTATAAACTGCTTTACGATATGAAGCAAGGCAAATTGGAACTTTATAACCTGCGGGAGGATATTGGTGAGCTGAATAACCTTGCACCTCAGATGAAAGAAAAAACCAGTGCGCTTAGCAAGCTCCTTTCCGATCAGCTGCGAACATGGAAAGCCCAGTTGCCTACCTACAAGACTACCGGACAACAGATCCCCTACCCTGATCAGATAAAATCTGTCGACCAATAGCTTTTATTTTCAACAAAACTGTTTTTTATGTTGGCCTCAACTTGTATAGAAAGCCTTTGCGATTTGACCGCAAAGGCTTTTATTTTAAACCTTATAAAACTGATACCCCATTAATACGGATAAAGATACCGGACAGTCAGAAAAACCTATTACCTCTAGTCAGTCAGCTTCTGTAATCAGCTGAATAGGTCTACAGCGACGTTATCTCGAACAAGGCCCTGCCCTTGTGTAGGGACGTGAGCCGTACAGCACATAAAAATTGAGCTTTACACAAAAACAATAGGTAGCTGAGCGAGCTATTTTTGTATCGTAAAACAAGTAAGATGAAAACAAAACACCAAGCCAGAAGCTTCTTCCGATTTTTGAAATGGTCAGCCCTAACGCTTGTTGTTCTCATCGGATTAATCACAAGCTTTATGATGCATCCCCAATTTGGCAAAAGGCCCTCAGGAGAAAGACTTAAACGTATCGAGCAATCGAAGCAATTCAAGGACGGAAAATTTCGCAACAGCAGCCCAACACCACAGCTAACGCAAAGTTGGACGGTAGCCCTTTCCGATTACCTTTTCAAAAAATCAACCGAAACCAGCCCCAAGCACAAGATACCTTCGGTACCTGTCGATTGGGACAGTCTCTTTACCAAATCCCATGGTTTGGTCTGGTTGGGGCATTCCTCCTATCTGTTGCGTGCAGACGGGAAAACTATTCTTGTCGATCCGGTATTGAGCGGCAGCATATCGCCTATACCGGGCAGCGGCAAAGCCTTTGCGGGCGCTGATGTAACAACAGCGGATGCGCTTCCAGCCATCGATTACCTATTTATTTCCCATGATCATTACGATCATATGGATTACAAAACACTCAAAGCACTGCAGCCCCGAGTCGGCAAAATAATCGTTGGACTTGGTGTGGGTGAACATTTGGAATATTGGGGTTACCGTCAGGATCAGATTATAGAAAAAGATTGGTGGGATCAAGTAGATCTAGGAAATGGATTTCATGTAACGGTCACACCGGCACGACACTTTTCAGGGCGTAGCATTTGGTCGGCCAATACACTCTGGGCCTCCTATGTCCTGGAGACGCCAAGCCGGAAGCTGTACCTGGGCGGAGACAGTGGTTATGACAGCCATTTTAAAGAAATCGGCGATAAACTTGGCCCTTTTGATTTGGCGGTACTCGAAAATGGACAATATGACTTGAGCTGGAAATACATCCACATGATGCCCGAAGAGGTAGTGCAGGCCGCAAAAGATTTACGCGCAACAAAATTATTACCCGTACACTCCTCCAAATTTGTTCTTGCTAATCATGCATGGTACGAGCCTTTGGAACGTATTTCCAAAGAAGCATCCCTACAGCAACAAACCTTGCTCACCCCTCGCATCGGTGAAGTGGTTGATCTGGATGAGCTCCACAACAGCCCGAGTTACTGGTGGAAAAACTGATTAGGCGATTGAATTAATTGTCGCCGGAGTTATTCCAAATTTCTCTTTGAAGGAAGCGTAAAAATGAGAGAGGTTTTCAAAGCCAAGGTCAAGGTAAATGTCCACGGGTCTTTTCCGCTTGTTTTCAATCAGGTAGTAGGCCTCGGAAAGACGCTTCTCCTGCAGCCATTTCCGGGGTGAGGTGCGGAATATTTTTTCAAAATCACGTTTAAAGCTCGCCAGGCTACGACCAGATAATTTGGCAAAATTCTCCAAAGGAACATTATACTTATAATTTTTCAGCATAAACTCCTCTAGGTCAATCTTAAATGGTTCGGAGAAATCAAATAGCAAATTTTTTAAATCGGGGTATCTCTCCAATAGTAAAGTGATTAGTTCGTATATTTTAATGGTCTCCATCTTCGGGCTGACCCGCTCCGAAGCCTCAGCATAGGGCGTGAGCGACTCAAAATAACTTTTGATAAAGGCATCACCTTCCAAAATGATATTGGTATCGGCAGACTGTTTTTTATCCGAAGAGAGCTGATGATCCAACGCAAACTTCTTGAGTCGGTCGGTGTGCAGCAAGATTGAGATCGACTGATAGTCCTTATTTTGTGAGGGGTATTTAAATGCCTTTGCCAATTGATTTCTTCGGGCAAGCAGTAGCTGGCCCTCCTTGGTCACCAGCTTTCCCTTTTCATGGTCAATGTGTGTTTCACCGGATAGCTGGAACATGACTACATGTTCGGGAATAAATTGTTCATGACCAAAAGCCTTATCAACGTAACAGGAATACAAAAAGGCCTTTCCAAAATCTTTTTCATCGATACTCATAAAAATTTTCTTTAACAGTGTTGACAACTATTTTTTTGCTGCGAGCCGCTTGCGGATGATGCTGACAAATTCAGGCGAAACACCGAGGTAAGACGCGATATAATATTGCGGTACCCGTTGTGATATTGTTGGGTACAATTCAATAAATTCAAGATAGCGATCAGCAGCAGGTTTGGCCATGGTATGGATCAGCCTATTTTGCAGTACCGCAAGCCTTCGTTGTACCAACATACGAAACACGCGTTCAAACTTCGGCACCGTCTCCAGCAATTTTTCTTTCGTCTCCGGTGTCAGCATCAGGAATTCACATTCTTCCAAGGTTTCCATATACAGGCTGGAGGGCGAATGATAATGAAAGGAAGCGATATCACTGATCCACCAGTCTTCGACCGCAAAGGCCAAAGTCACCTCAAAACCGTTTTCGTCAAGATAATAAATACGTACACAGCCTTTCTGAAGGTATCCTTCAAACTGACAGACTTCTCCTTCCTGCAGGAGCATCGTTTTCTTGGGTTCCTTCCTTATGGTCAGCAGGCTAGTGAAGCGTTCGGTTTCTTCATCCGTCAGCGTGATGCACTTTGATACATTCTTGAGGATATTTTCGTATAGCATGCGTTAAATCTAATTATTTTCGTGTAAAATATAACCCAAACCCAAATGAGCTATGATTTGAGCTGAAGAAAACAGCATCCTGATATCAGCATGATATTGGGTACTGCTTTCGCTATTTTCACAGCAGCAAGTTAACGATAAATGTAAATATAAAGCATACAGTCCACAAGCGCCAGCATGAAATTCTCTTCGCCCAGTTTATCATACTTTTATTCCAGTACAGGTTCGACAACATAAAAAAGCACCTCATTACGAGATGCTTTTTATGGTAACCAAAAAAACGCTTATTTTGTCCAACCTGGGTTTTGAGCAAGATTGGGATTCTTGACAATCGCAGTAGCAGGTATTGGATAAAGGTATTGTTTATCTTCCCAGCTTCTTGGCACAGCCTTATACCATTCGAGGTGATTATCTGTTGTCATCGTCTGGAAATTTTTGCTCCCGCCGCCGATCGCAACTTTAGCTACCCCACTTGGTGCTGTAATGGACGAAGCCGGCTTACTACCATCATAGAAAATTACATCCGGTTTGCCATCGTGATCCAAGTCCATCAGTTTTTCCAGTGTTGGTACATAGATCCCGGTCCAGGAAAGGTTGGCCATCAAAGAGCCCAGTTTCCACCTTTTCAAATCATTGAAACGGAAACCCTCCAATGCCAGCTCAACCTGCCTTTCACGGCGTATTTCCAATAACACAGGATCATTGATATCAGGGAAGAATGTATTTTTCAAATAGCTGTCCACCTTGGTCGGCAGGCTATTGTTTCCTGAAGTAATTCCTGCTCTTGCGCGCAAGGCACCAATGGTCTTGGTCCAATCTGTTAGGTCCAACAGGCCAAGTTCCTGTCTTGCCTCTGCGTAGTTCAGTAAAATTTCAGCATACCGCATCAGGGGAACTGCATTGGTGTTATAAGCGCCGTTGTCGTAGTAAGGGTCATCCAAGGTGTATTTAATCGGTTGATAACCCGTATACGTATAACTGGCAAAATTTGGCGGAGCAGCCTCACCCGCTCGTTTATATCCTGGTGTGCGGATCAGTTGCGCTAACCGATAGTCACGGTTTTGACATTCTTCATAAAATTCTTCCGTCTGATAACCTGGACGATCCGTATAAGGTGTTCCGTCAAGGTTCAGAATACTGTTAATAAAGGGTCTTACCAGACTCAGTCGAGGCCCATAGGTCGCCGAAGTCCACCACCAGTTGGCATCGTTCATCAGGGCCTGATCTTTGCTGAAAGCAAGCCCCAGCATAACCTCCTGCTTCAGCGGTTGGTTGCTCACAAATAATTGACGCTGCGACATCTTGGGATCGTTCGCTACATATAGACTATATGGGCCTGTTTCCATCAGGATTTTTCCGGCGTCAGCGGCCATTTTAAAGAAATCTGCCGCTGTTGTCGCCAGGTTCAATTTGTGGTATTTTCTAAATGTACCTTCAAATAATGCTACACGTGTCTTTAGCCCCAGTGCCGTCCATTTATTGATCAGGGTGCCATCAGCGCCATCACCGGTAATGTTTGCATAGGCAAAATCCAAATCTTCCATAATATGTTTCATTACGAGCTCACGCGAATCCCTCGGTGCGAGGAGGATATCCTTCTCATCGACGGTCAAGGGATGATCTACCCAGGGTACATCACCAAAGCGGACCACCTTATCGTAATAAAACCAGGCCCTAAAGAAACGGGCTATACCGATATAATTGTTTTTGACTGCATCGCTCAATTGCGGACTTGTGCATTTGGCAATCATTTGATTGATATTGCGTAAAGCTGTCCAGCTCCAGCCAGTACTGATTTCGGCAGAGTATGCACCTTTTACCATGAAGTCATTCAAGCTGTTTACCGCAGCATAATCAGCCATAGCGTCCCCCTTAAAGGCATCACTTCTAGAGGTAATATCGCGGTAAAAGGAATTGCTATAATTTTTCAGGCCATTCTCCGTTCCGAAGATATCCTCTTCGGTTGCCGATGCTTTAGGGAGCTCGTTCAATTCACATGAACTGAATAAGAGCGCTATGATAGGTATAAATAAGATCTTTTTCATTTTGAATACAATTATAATCCAATCGATAAATTAAAACTGATGCTCTTCATCACGGGATAGTTAAACCCGTCACCACTATTGGAATCACTTATATCCGGGTCAGACTTCATAAGGTTGCCCACATCGAGGTCCTTTGTTTTTTTGTATAAAGGTGACCAGGTCCATAAATTCTCACCGGACAATCCCGCACGCAGGCTACTGATTTTGAGCTTAGTCGTGACAGATTTTGGAAAATTATAGCCAATCTGGATATTTTTCATGCGGATATAGGCGATATTTTGCAGGTATCGTGTCTGCGGTGTTGCCTTAATGGATTCATTGTAACCTGCATAACGTGGAAAATAGCCATTGGGATTATCCTCTGTCCAATAGTTATTGAGGTGCCATTCGGGCAAATTATTGTACGGCCTATTGTACTGTCCCCAAAAGATGGACTCATTGCTCGGATACCAGTTCTGCTTTCCTACACCCTGGAAAAAGGTAGAAAAATAGACATTTTTCCAGTCCATATTGATATTGAAACTGTAGATATAGCGTGGTTCGTAATTGCCGATAATGGTTTTGTCACCATGGTTATTGATTGTATTGGTTCCATAGTCGATAACGCCATCGCCATTGAGATCCGCAAAGCGCACATCACCCGGGTAGATAATTCCGGAATTGGAGGATCTAATGACTTTTTGTGTTGGCGCAGCATCGATTTCCGCCTGATTTTGGAAAAGCCCCTGAGTGACATACCCCCAGATCTCACCGAGCCGCTGTCCTTCATAGTAGCGATCCGTTTGATAGCGGTCAGTCTGTAGCAGACCAGCCTTATTTTCGTAACGGTCTATGTCCGAGCGATAGTCTGCCAAAGTCGCTTTTACCGACCAGTTAAATGGGCTATTGTTCCAGTCGAAACGGTCTTTATAGGCAATACTCAGTTCATAGCCTTTTGTTGTCATATCCGCATAGTTACCTTTGGGCGACTGTGCCCCGAAGATATCCGGCAGCTCCACGCTGAAGGTATACATATTCAAGGTCTTGCGCTGGTAAAGATCGCCTGTAAAGGTCAACTTTCCGTTTAGTGATGAAAAATCCATTCCAAAATTGGCGGTGCGGGCAGTTTCCCAGGTTAAGTTATCAGGGATAACCTTTGGTACCGAGGTATAGGAAGGTTTCTGTCCGTTCAAAAGGCGGTCCATGATCCTGATCTCATAGAGATCCATATAGGTATAAGGATCCACGTTACCATTTCCCAGTGAACCGTAAGAAGCCCGGAATTTCAGGTCAGAAATAATCTTTTTGTCAACGGTAAAGAAGGGCTCCTCAGAAATGCGCCAGCCCGCAGAAGCAGAAGGGAAAAATGCCCATTGCTGGTTGGTTGGAAATTTGGAAGAACCATCGTAGCGCCCATTGAATTCAAATAAGTACCGATCCTTGAAAATATAATTGGCGCGCATAAATACACCAACATTGCGATACTTATTATAACCAGCGGTAGCGGTTGTATTTTGCCCGAGAGCCAGATTGATATTATCCACATTTTCGGTCAATAAGCCCGTTTTCGTGATATAGGAAGAATTATAGACACGTTGTTCGTAATTATAGCCCAGCAAACCTTTGACATAGTGATCACCTATTGTTTTTTCGTATTCGCCGTACAGGTTTCCAAATAGATATTTCCAGTTTTGGTCCACCTGGTAAATATTGTTGTTCATATCTGTTTCCAGCTTCAGCATCTTACCCTCCTGCGTACTATAAGGGACCGGTACGCGTACCCGGATCGAGTTAAAATCGCGGTTTCTAAAAGTCAGATCCCCTTTGATGCGCAAGCTGTTGTTCAGGAATTTGGTTTCAAAAGAGGTCGTATTACGGAGATCCCGGTTTTCAGTTTCTGTTCTATTTTTACCATAGATAAAGTCACCTACAGAGTAAGCAGCCGAAAAACTTAGTGAACCGTCTGGATTGAATATCGGTGAAGATGGGTGGCCCTCATCTGCAATATTACGCCAGATATTTCCTCCTTCACCAGCTGTAGTCGGGTCGCGGTATTTCGCATAGTTATAGTCAATATTATTGGCGATACGCAACCAATCATTTACCTGCAGACCGGCTTTTGCCCTTGTGTTGTAAGTTTTGTATTTATCACTATTATAACGGTACATACCATTGTAGCCATAGGCACGTCCGGAGAGGTAGTAATCCAGTTTTTCGGTATTGCCGCTTACAGAGAGATTATGATCCTGTACAAAGGTGTTGTCTTTGATCAGGACATCGTAATAATCTTCATTACCATAATAAACGTAATTTCCTTTATCATCCACCGTCACTTCATCCGTAATTCCCTGCTCTTTGCGACGTTTGAATTCGTTGAGCCAATCCGTTGTAAAGATCTGCGTTTTGTTCAGTTTACTTGGGATAGACGAATAGTTATTCCAGGCATTATAGGCCGTAAAGAAATGAGAGGCATATTCGTAGCCATCTGTTACGAATTTGGGTCTTGCAATTGGCTTTTGAAATGATCCGCTTCCAGAATAGTTGATGGAAGATTTTCCGGACTTAGCTCTTTTGGTCGTAATCAGAACCACCCCGAAAGTTCCCCTTGCACCATATATTGCTGCGGAAGAAGCATCCTTCAATACGGAGACATTTTCGATATCGTTTGGGTTGAGTGAAGCGGGGTCCCCTTCGACGCCATCGATCAAAATCAAGGCACTTCCCCCCTGTCCGATCGAAGTGGCACCACGGATATTAAAACTCGGTGCGCGATTGGGTTTACCATCCGCCGGAACAATGTTTAAGTTAGGCACAACCCCCTGTAACATCTGACTGGCATTTGCTAGTACGCGGCCCTCAAATACTTCCGACCCGACCTGATCGACTGCTCCAGTCAGGTTAGCTTTCTTCTGGGTACCATAACCTACAACGACTACCTCTTCCAATTCGGTATCCTTGGACTCCATTACAATTTGTAACTGAGCGGAATTGATGGTCAGCACCTGTTCATTGTACCCCACTTGGGTCAGCCTAAGCTTTTGGCCGATAGCAGCCTCCATGTTAAACTTTCCTGCGGCATCAGTAGATGTTGTTTTCTGGGTGGATAAATTGGTGATGGTCACTCCGGGCATAGCTGCACCGTTTTTGTCTTTTACCACACCTTTTACGGTAGACTGGATTGCAATAGCTTGCGTCTCTCTGTTCAATTTGGCATAATTACGCTCTACATTTGCCCAGGTGGGATATGAGAGACCCAACGCCATACTGATTAGTAATGTTTTCTGCATTTTTAGTCTGGTTTAGAATTCAGCCCCAAAGTTGGCGCTTTCACTTGGTTTATAATTTACCTTAATATTAATAAATATTTAATTAATAACCATACTCTTCCGAACTAAACAGGTTTAGCAGACCTATATTTAATAGAAATTTAACTTATAAACAACACGAATCACATAAGCAATCAAAGAGCTTCCCTCGACTTCGAAGGTCAAATGGCCTTTGCTACCAAAACAACGATATTTCGTTATTTGCTTACCAGTTTGTAGCTTTATGGTTCTCCGATGGGCAGGATTATACCAATCAATTTTCATGTAGCATCTGAACAAGACCTTCCGCGCCGCCGTCAAATTTTTGACCATTAACAAAAAATGTAGGTGTTCCATTGACACCGCTCATCATGCCGCTTTCAAAATCTCCTTCCACTTTTTCCTCCAGACTTTCTTTTTGCATATCGCTCTTAAATTGATCGACATCCAAATTTAGCCGTTCGGCAAGGTCCATTAAGAAACGTGTGCTTAGGCTCCGCTGGTTATCATAGATCGCATCGTGCATCTCCCAAAATTTCCCTTGCAGCGCTGCAGCTTCTGCGGCGAGCGCCGCCGGACGTGCATATTCATGCATTTCTGAAAGCGGAAAATTGCGGAATACAAATCTGATCTGGGATCCCAATTCAGCCATCATCTCTTTCAATATCGGATGTGCAGCCCCGCAATGTGGGCATTGATAATCGCCATATTCGACGATCGTTAAATCCGCACTGCTATTTCCTTGGATATGGTCCCTGTCGCTGACTTTTGGTTTTAATGACATAATTTCGCTATTTAAGATTTTCTAATGCTTCTATGATACCATCCGCGCCTGGATTTACTGCTGTTGGCGATAAGTAGCTCCATTGGATAACACCCTCTTTATCAATCACGAAAAGTGCGCGCTTACATTCGCCTTCATCCTCATCATACACCCCGTATTTTCTGGCGACCTCACCCTTCGCTTCAAAATCCGCAAGCAGCGGAAAATGTAATTTTCTGGACTGCGCAAAGGCCATATGGCACCATTTGCTATCTACCGATATACCCATGATCTCGGCATCATATTTCTTAAAATATTTTAGCATTTCATTATAAAGGGCCATCTGGTCACTGCATACTGGGCTCCAGTCAGCAGGATAAAAAGCAAGGATCACATTATACCCTTTAAACTCGGACAATTTGATTTTCTGATCGGGAGTCGCATACAACGTAAAATCCGGTGCAACATCGTTTTTCTGTAACATACAAACGTATTTAAATTTAACCATTATCCAGAGCCTCAATTTGGTTTAACCGATTCTCACCAAAGACTCTTCCTATAAAACAAAGTGTTGTCATGGAAGAATTGTTTTATCACGAACGATTAAAATTGCCTTCTTTAGTGCCTTATCAGCTCTCCCCAAGTTGTCAACCGAACAGTTGATTATTTATTTAACCATTTGCGAATGAGTTTGGTATAATTAGGCATTACCAGATAAACCATTAGAAAAACGATACAACCTGTGATCAGCAATCCATCGGACATACGATTTTGAGAAATATGAAAATATCGGAGAACAGGTAGCAGGATCATAGGCATAACCAATGATAAGGGGTAAATGGCAGACCAGGTAACAAGATATTGCTTCCAGCGTCGGGGTATCTTATTAACCTGCTCTGGCGTTTCAAAAAGGAACTCTAGGCCTGACTTGATCTGATAACGGTCCTGTTTTCGAAATAAGGGACTGGCCTGTTCAATCATTCTTTTGCGCGTATCGGACTCCATCCAGATTTTTAGGTTGTCCACTGTATCAAACCTGATAATTACAGTATAGACAAATGTTAAATTGGGGATAGGTCGAATGACCTGGAGATCAATAAACCCTTTCGCATGTTTCGTGAGCGGTACAATTTCCGCTAACCACTGGTCGTATTCGAGTTGCTTATCATCCAAAATGTGATGTGTTATTACGACGGACGCGCCCTGGTTTTCCATAATTATCTTTTGTTTAAATTGCGCATTCTTATCAAGTGGTCATCCACTTCCTGGCTTTCTTTTTTCTCCACTCGTTGATAAGGTGAAATAAGGATTACACTTCGAAAATACAATTATCGTTAAAAACATCAAAACCACGATTTGACTACAAGATCCGTCGATCTGCCTACATCCAAAACACCGCAATTCATCACTTTTGTAACATCAATTTATTTTAAACTAAAAACACAATGAAATCACAAAAAGTATGGTTTGTTACCGGTGCTTCAAAAGGACTTGGTTTAAACTTGGTAAAGGAACTGTTGGCACAAGGTTATCATGTTGTCGCAACTTCACGAACAAAACGCGCACTGGAAGATGAAATCGGTGAGAACGAAAATTTTCTTCCACTCGAAGTAGACATCACCGACAATGCAGATGTCAGCCGGGCAGTACTGTCGGCGATTGATTATTTCGGGCGTATCGATGTCCTCGTCAACAACGCAGGATACGGGCAAACAGGCGCTATTGAGGAACTCAGCGATTCAGAAACCCGGCGCAATTTTGACGTGAATGTCTTTGGCTCACTCAATGCTATCCGACATATCGCGCCTCATATGCGTCATCAACAATCGGGTCATATTTTCAACATTGCGTCCATCGGTGGTCTTGCAGGTAATTTCCCCGGTTTTGGGATCTATTGCTCCACAAAATTTGCCGTAGCAGGATTTACTGAAGCGCTTGCAGTCGAAATGCAACCCTTCGGTGTACACACAACCTTGGTTTACCCGGGTTATTTCAGGACGGATTTTTTATCCGACGGATCTATACAAACTGCGGCCAATCCTATCCCGGCTTACGTCACTGCGAGGGAAAATGAGACCGCACATCTTCAGCAAATCCATGGCAATCAGGCAAACGATCCGCAGAAAGCAGCTACTTTACTGATTGAGCTAAGTACATTGGAGCATCCACCAGTACATTTTTTAATGGGTGAAGATGCCTATACGCTCGCCAAAAATAAAATCGATACCTTGACTGCCGAGATTGAAAAATGGAAAAGTTATACCGTATCCACAGGATTTGAACAGCCTGTTAAATAGCTGGAAAAAAGTAAATGGTATAAAAAGAACAGGCAACATAAAAAAAGAAAATAAGTAAATTTACATCTATGGAGAATACATTTCGCTTTCATTCCCTTTCGGAATTTCATCGCTTTTGTGGACTGCCCCAGCCAGAACATCCATTGATTAGTCTGGTCGACTATAGTCAGGTGCATTACCCTGTCATTGATACCAAGTTAAATTGGATCCAGCATTTTTACTCCATCGGATTAAAGCGAAATGTAAACGCCAAATTTAATTATGGGCAGCAACAGTATGATTTTGATTCGGGGGTGCTCACCTTTGTGTCCCCCTTACAGTTTCTAAAAGTGGAGATCAATCAGGAGGTCCAAACTGAACCCAGTGGCTGGCTCCTCCTGATACATCCTGATTTTTTGTGGAACAGCGAACTGGCAAAGCATATCCATACCTACGATTTCTTTCAATATGAAGTCAATGAAGCCCTTTTTCTTTCAGATAAAGAGGAAGCAATTATTGTGGATATTCTTCAGAACATCGAAAAAGAGTATCAGTCCAATATCGATAAATTCAGCCGCGAACTGATCCTCAAGCAGATCGAACGTTTGCTTATCTATGCTGAGCGATTTTATGAGCGTCAATTTATCACGCGAAAAAAATCCACTCAGGAACTTGTAACCCGATTTGAACAGCTCCTTTCAGCACAGTTTGACCGGGACAAACTGCTGGATAAAGGCGTCCCGACGGTCAGTTTTCTAGCGCAACAGCTCAACCTATCCCCAAATTATCTGGGCAGCGTTCTCCGCGTTTACACACAACAAAATACCCAGCAGCATATCCAGCATAAAATGATTGAATATGCCAAAGTACGCCTTAGCACCAGCTCCCTTTCTATCAGCGAAATTGCTTATGAACTTGGTTTTGAACATCCACAATCTTTCAGTAAGGTATTTAAGAAAACCACCCAACAGAGTCCTCTTGAATTCAGGCAACTATTTCAATAAACTCCCGCTTTCAAAGGCAGGAATTTTATTATTTTGCCCCTCAACAATATTAGTCCGCTGTGTAATACCCCTTCACGCCGATACCGATTGTCCAGAAGAATTTGGATTTTTCCAGATCTTCGAGTAGCATATCCACATTATCTTCGTACTCGCCCTCAGCCTTTATGGCTTCGATATCTTCCTGGATATCCTCTTCGGTCATCTGTCGCCAAACCCCGACTGAGCTATTCAGAAAAGCGTAACAGTACCCCGCTTCGGAATCGTCTACAGGGCCATTGTTCTTTTCACTTAGGATATTGAGCAGTTCCTCAGCCTCTACTTTAAATGGGTTAAGTCCATAGATACTGATCTCGGTTTTTTCTGGTGTGGGGCCATTGATGCTTTCGATAAATTCGAGTTGCCCAAAATCATCGAAATCTAGCCGCAATTCAAGCTCATCGTAATAATATTGGCCATCCAACGCGTCTGAAGGTGGCCCGAGAATAGTTTGTACCTCCGCCTGTGCCATGCCCAAAGACACCGATCCTATATCTTCAATGTGTATTCCGACAAGCGGAATAAGTTCGATCTTTTTCATAAATACCAAGCTCGTTTGTGTTTATATTATACGGAACAAGAACTGTTACACTAAAGTTAGGTAAAAAAGTAAAGACCGAAAATCAAATAAATGATTCTTATGCGCTTCAAAAATTCAAAGATCCGCCAATTAAACTACCAATGATTGCTCCACCCATCTATCAAGCCTTAATTTGATCTTATGCCACTTTTCAAGAAAATATCTCTCCATAAATTTCAAATTTGATTATTTATCATATCCGTCGGAATAAATTTCCATTCCCTTAAATCTTATTCACTGATTCCGATTAGTCTTCCGATTATTAAACATGACCTTCTTCATATAACCCTTTTTTCCATTAGCCATAAAAACTGCTGAATCCTGTGATATATAATTACGAAAAAAGGAAAGCAATTGCGGGGTGGCTTCATAGACTAGATAATTCAACCTTACAGTTTTATTATCTGGATTCAAACACAATTGACATAACGATTTCTCATGATCATAAAACTCGATCTCTAGATTCGAACAATAATTATGTTTATGTAAAATATCATTCATTTCGGGTTTGTAGCGTTTTAATTTAGACATCTCATCCAGCAGGCTATACCATTTTGCTAGGGGAACTGTATCATTGCCTGCTACAAAAAATCCCGTGGAATCATGCCTATAAGAATTACTTAAGTACATTTCCACCCCATACTGTTCATCAACGGATTCGCGATTGAATAAAATCCGTAATTCTTTTTCCCGCTTCTCTTTCATAGGTCCACAAGAAAACAATAACAAAGCACAAAAAGATATTGTGTAAAAAACTGAAAATGTATTTAGATCACCTTTCATAAAATAACAAATATTCCATCAATAGCCGAATCTTTTGATTTAACAAAAATACCCAACAATCTGTAGGAATAACTTCGATTGCGAAAAAAAGCCTCCATCGGGAGGCTCTCTTATATATTATTTGGTGGTTTTTCTAACGGTCATCATGGGATATCGCTTCCTTGTTACCGTTAAGTCGATACACTTCGCTATTGTAACAGATATTATGCCAAATATTCATATTACAGTTATAATTAACATATTAATCCATTATTCTATAAAAAATAGCGATCAGTCAAGCTTGACGGGCGGAGCCATGCAACGATCTAGGTTTTTATTTTGGGATCGATCCAGAACAGCGTAGCCTCTGTATGGCTAAAAAATTCCATGGGTGTCAGGTGGCAATCCATGGTATCCTGCAATCCTCCATCCGTGTAGCTAACCACTTCTTCGGAGGGAATCACCATTCCGGTCAGGATCGCATCCTCGTCAAGACAATTTAAATCGGACAACAGCACATTAATATGGTTAGCTACTACCCATTGCTCCAGTTCCTCTTTGTTTACCTGCCGTACACGTCCGGCAAGAAATTTCGCTTCCTCCACTTCTTTTTCGACGCTATTCGGGTAAAATAAGCGTAAAAAGGCTTCGTATTTATCAAATGACTTCAACCGGATGGCCTCATTGCGCAGAAACTGTTTCTCACCCAATTGCCCGTATTCCTGAGCATATTTGCGCAATTCGATCTGCTGCAATTCATGATCGCTACATTTCGCCAGTTCGGATAAAGCATAGACGTCTGTTCCGTGCCCATCGTGGTTATTCAAATATTCCCAGATATCGCCCGGAACGACTTTGGGTCTCTTATGTTCCAGGACATTATATCCTTCTGCAATCCATTGTTCTATTTGTTCCCTTCTCATCGCATTACCTTTTTTTAAAATCTTCAAAAATCTATACGCTTTCCAGGCTCGACTCGATTTAAATTCAATAGCAGCGTTGCCCTGTGCTAATTGAACAAGTGCACAAGGAGGAAAGTTTTCCAAATAAACGTTCTATTTTAATTATCTACACGCTTAGGCATACTTTCAGGCATCATCTTCACATCTTCCTGTTCTTTAAAATCCTGTGTCTTCAATTCCATTACCCCACCATCAATGTGGTAAAGACAGCGATAGGATTTTGAAAAAATAAATCGGAAGTACCTTGCCGACCCCGCAGCTCGGGCAAAATTCTTGGGCTCACCGAAGAAAGAATCTGATCCCGCATATTTCTCTGGCATGGTTTCGAGTGCCCTGCCCATATTATCTTTGTCCGCCCATTCAAAACTATTCGCATAAAAGTTGATTTCGGATTTATAACTATTATACCTGCTCTGATAAACATGCGCCTTTTTCTTTGGATCAGTATAGGTCACTTTAAAATGTATGTCATCCACGAATTCAATCTTGTAGGCGGTCTTTTCCTTACCAAGTATCAGTTGCATATCATTGTACTCCGAACTTGATGATGACCGGTCATATTTAGCCGAAAAATACCAGGTCGTATTTTGGAACGGATAGGTATCCGTAATCGGGAAGGTGCAATTGTCCGAAGAAAATGAAAATTTCTGCCCTTTATCATAGCGCAGTATAAATTTAATATCACGAAACCGCTTATTGTTTATGACCGTATCCTCCATGATTATAAACTGGATCAATGGATTTTTAAACGTGGCTTGGTAAGTATGAGCGTCGGTCTGTTCTAGCTTAGGCTGATACTCCTGCAATCGCTCCTTAAAAATTTTTAGGTCAGCAACCGTACGATAGGTTAATAACACTTCATTCTTGTCGTCATACTTTCGGGTGGACAACATAACCTGTTCTTTATTCTGCTTATTTATATAAAGCGTATCATTTATCCGCGCAAATCCAGCAGCGGGTAGATAGATCGGATTTAATATGGCAACCTCATTTTTTGATATACCCTCGTCGGTATAGAGATGGACGAAATTCATCGGGTAGAATTTTTGTGCAAATAAACGATTGCCCATACAAGATATAAATACCAGGAGGCACAGCAACGTAACTATTTTTCTGTTCATTTTCTTTTATGATCTATTTGAGCATAAAGGTAGGAATAGTTAGTATATCGGTAAGACGGCTTTAATATCCGTACAGGATCGCTTACAATTCGCTATCCCTCACAAAATATTGTCAACGGGAGATTTAAACTCGCAAAAGGGCCGCGAGCAAACCAGGGGACCTAATGATCAATGTCAAGAACCACCTGAATGTAATCTGGCAATACTGTCAATTTATCAGTAAAAATTGACAGTCTATGTGCAAAAAATTCAGTTTTTTAAGCTCGGTATTTTTTTTGCGGGCTATTTTATACAGTCGGCCGACTGACAGATTGAATTTATTGTTATACTTCATTAAAAGGAGGTTACTATGAAACTTGCAAAAAGAAATTGGAACAATTTTTCACTTTTTTCGCCCATGTTTGATAATTTTAACCGTGAACTTTTAAACTGGGACAACAGAAATTATTCATCCACAAGCACCACGGTGCCTGCGGTCAATATCAAGGAAAACGGTGATACTTTTGAAGTTGAAGTTGCAGCGCCGGGCATGGCCAAAGAGGACTTCAAGGTTTCGCTCGACGGCAACCTATTGACCATATCCTCTGCCAAAGAGGAAAAAAACGAAGAACAAACAGATAACTATACCCGTCGCGAGTTCAGCTACCAGTCCTTCCAGCGTAGTTTTGAACTTCAAAAAGATGTGGTCGATCAGGACAATATCCAGGCGCGCTACGAAAACGGTATGCTGCGATTGACGATACCAAAAAAAGAGGAAGCCAAACAAAAAGAACCACGGCTTATCGAAATATCCTAAAGATCCAAATAGCAACTTTAACCTGGTTAGTCTCCCCGGGGAGGCTAACCTATTTTTATTTAAGCAGGATATGGAACGCTCAAATTATTATATCGAATTACAGATGTACTGCCGTGGACGCTATATGACCATCGCCAGTTTTGACCGGAACAGCTGCGAGAAGATTGTTCATGAACTATTTGACGAACTGCGCGGGGATCAGCAGGCCTCTGACCTCCGAAGGCTGCGTATCAATCTTCTCCTCAATGATACCGAAAATTCCAGAACACAACTGAGATCGATCCACTGTACACTGGATGAACTGGCAGAAAACACCAAGATCATCATCAAGAAGACTTTCAGGGCCGTGAACTTCGAATGATGCCTAACAGGCCGATCGTTTTTTATTTTACCCTTGACATTTATCAAATTGATTTTTAATTTGGACGCGGTTTTCGAAAAGGTAACCGATACCAAAACCGACATTTTTTAAAAGCTAATATTCTATTTAAATATAAATTTTAGTTATTGGATCATGTTAACAGAATTACTAATTACAAACACAAACCGACGTTTTTCTTTCCGGCCATTTTTCACTGCACTTCTCGTGCTGGCAACCTCGCTCTCACTTCCGGCACAGACCGTGAAACCGCTCAAATCCAATTTTGAAGCGCGGCTAATGAATATCGAGTCGCCCAGTAATGAGCCCTTTCGGTATACCGCTACCCTCAGCAATGGGTCTGCACAACCGGTCAATTACAACTTTAACGCACAGCTGCCAGACGGCTGGCAGATCAGCTACCGCGTGGAAGGCTCACAGGTGACCTCGCTGATGATGCAAGCAAATAAATCACAGGAAATCAGCATTGAAATCAGCTGCCCTATTTCCGCCAAACCCGATAAATATAAAATTCCTGTAAAGGCGATATCCGCGCAGGATACGCTGGCATTGGATCTGGAGGCCGTGGTCAAAGGCTCCTATGCACTTGAGCTGACCACACCCAGCGGCAGACTCAGCGACGAAGTCGTCTCTGGAAGCAGCAAAGAAATCCTGCTCAAAGTCAAAAATACCGGTACACTCCCCCTCAATGCGTTGGAACTAAGTTCCCAGTTGCCCAGCCGATGGGAGGCAACCTTTGATCCTGCGAATATCAAACAGCTCGAAGCAGGAAAATCCATCGACGTCAAAGTCAATCTAAAAGTTCCCGACAAAACCATTGCCGGAGACTATGCAAGCAAATTTGAGATCAAATCCGCCAATAGCAATGCCGACATCTCATTCCGCATGATCGTCAAGACCTCTTTGCTTTCAGGCTGGGTCGGCCTATTGGTCATCGTACTGGCTATTGGACTGGTGTATTATCTCATCCGCAAATACGGCCGTAGATAAAGGTAGGACAAAAAAGATAATTACAATGAAGGATCCTATCATTCAATTGACAGGCCTGACCAAAACCTATGGCAAATTTACCGCCGTAGACAAGTTGGACCTGCATATTTATCCCGGCGAAATTTTTGGCCTGCTGGGGCCCAATGGTGCCGGAAAGACCACCAGCATCCTGATGATGCTCGGCCTGACCGAACCAAGTGCCGGCACAGCCTATGTCTGTGGCCATAATGCCACCCGTAACCCCATAGCCGTGAAACGCAAAGTCGGTTACCTGCCCGATAATGTGGGCTTCTACCCGGATATGACGGCACTGGAAAACCTATGCTTCATAGCCGAACTCAATGGGCTGACTAAATCCCTAGCACAGACTTCAGCCAAAGACATGTTGCATGTTGTGGGGCTCGAACAGGAAATGCATAAAAAAACGGGTTCTTTTTCCCGTGGGATGAAACAGCGTCTAGGGCTGGCCGAAGTGCTGATCAAAGCACCTGAAGTTGCTATCCTTGACGAGCCCACACTGGGCATAGATCCCAAAGGTGTTGACGAATTTTTGGAGCTGATCAAGCAGCTCAGCAGGGAGCATAAGCTGACCGTACTGCTTTCCTCCCATCATCTCCATCAGGTACAGCGCGTCTGTGACCGCGTCGGCATTTTTGTGGGCGGCAAGCTGCTGACCCAAGGCTCAATAGAAAGCCTGGCGCAGAACCTTCAACAACAGGAAGGTGTCAGCACCGTCATTACGCTCGAAAGGGCGCCGGATACCCAGCGGTTTAAAGAAGCCTTAAAGGTGCTGCCGGGACTTCGCAAGGTAAGCATAAATGGACTTTCGGTCGAGTTAAAAACCGACAGCGATGTTACCGCTGCAGCTGTCCGTATTTTGGTCAACAATGGGGCAGACATTGTCGCCGTAAGCCGTAATGACTACCAGCTCGACGATATTTACAATACATATTTTGAGAATAGCATAACAAAAGATACTGTCTATGAAAAATCCAGGGGTTTCTTCAAAAGATTTCAATAGCAAGCTCTCCACGCCCATGCAGGTGCTGGTACGCAAAGAAATCGCTGCACATATCCGCAGCTGGCGGTTTATTATACTGATCCTGCTTATCGTGCTGACCTTCGGTGCCGCACTTTATGTTTCATCCATGGGGCTGAAAGATGCTGTCAGCAATATGCGTGATCCCGACCAGTCATTTTTGTACCTCAAGTTGTTGACCACGACGGATAATTCCATTCCGCCGTTTCATGTTTTTTTAAACTTTCTGGCCCCATTATTGGGCATTGCGCTGGGCTTTGACGCGGTCAATGCAGAGTACAACAACGGTACACTTACGCGGTTGCTGGCGCAGCCAATCTACCGCGACAATCTACTGTTCGCCAAATTTTTGGCGCCATTGATCGTTGTGGGAACATTGTTTGTTGCATTGGTCATGCTGATGATCGGTGGCGGACTGATGGGCACCGGTGTACGGATAGAACCGCAGGAATTGCTACGCATTCTCGGATTCACCTTGATCAGTGTGTTGTATGTCGCTTTCTGGCTGAGCCTTTCCATCCTGCTGTCGATCCGCTTTCGTCAGCCGGCTACTTCAGCACTTACCGCCATCGGTATCTGGCTGTTTTTTACCGTGTTCTTCCCGATTCTGGTAAACCTGGCCATCCGCCCCTTCCTGCCCAATCCCAATTACATCTCGGAGCAAGAGTACATTGGCTACAATGAGCTGATCTTAAATCTGCTCCGCTTGTCACCGAGCCAGCTCTACACCGACGCCACCACCACACTGCTGATGCCTTCGGTACGCAGCCTCGGTCCGATCACCATGGAACAGATGGTGGGGGCTATTCCCTCGCCCCTCTCCTTTCGTGAAAGTTTTCTGATGGTTTGGCCACAGATCAGTGGGCTCACCGCCGCCATGATGATCTGTTTTGCCTGGTCCTACTATATCTTTATGCGGCGGGAGATACGGAGTTAAATAACGCCGCGGGATCCGACTGATTGCATAACATGCATAAGCCAACCATGCTAGGATCCTGCTCTAAGAAAAAATAACAGAGGTCGCCTGTCCGATCGGACAGGCGACCTCTGTTAAGTGTATAATGAATAAAAAATGGCTGCTTAATCGCTATTTTCCTTTTTGTAAGCATAGTAAAAAACAATTCCGTCGATTGTGGCGACAGCAAAGCGGATAATAAAACACAGGGATACAAACCCACCGATAAATGCAAAAGCAAGCGTCAGGGAGGAGATACTCGGGCAGCACTGATCTGGGATCAATTTCTAGCTGAGATCTTAACAGGACTAGAAAGCCAAAGTGGATCCATTCGTAACCAACCTTTATTTCAGACAACGGGAAGTGACCAGCAGCTGGCCGACATGGCGTTGTGCATGTTCAGCCGCATGAAATAAGAGACCGATCAGGGTCGTTGGAATCTGCTTTCTCCCCAGGAAACGTTCATCAGTCAAGGTTGCGGGATCAGTCATCGACAAGACTTCTAAAGCCTGTCGGATCTGCAGCTGTAGGTTTCCGATTAGTGTAGCGACGCTGTGGTTCAAATCCACGATACCTTCTTTCTGGAGATAATTAAACTGCTCAGCAGACAAGGATTTACCTGCTGCATAGGTAAACATGCGATCAATCACTCCTCGGATATGCAGCAGATGAAATCCAATACTAGCATTACCACAGGGCCTTGCCCAGAGCTGCTCCGGCGACAGCTGGGCTGTATATTTTGTGCTATCCTCTACCACTTGCAGTAGCGCATGTGCTACCGGCTGCAAAAGAGCTGGAATCCCCTTGATTGGTCCCCGCATCCATACTTCTAAATTGTCCATACCTGACTTAATAAGCTATTTTCGTTTATTCGTACTCTTTAATGCCCATAGTACCAGTATCGGTTGAAAAAATAAACGAGCAAGCCTTTTCCCATCACTGTCCAGTCCGAAACCATCCCGATGTTCTTTATATTGGGCGATATTGCCCGGGAACACCGCAACAAAAAACAGCGCTGCAATTTTTCCGACAGTAGCACGCTGTTTGCCCCTAGCCAATAGTAGCGCAGTGCCCAGTGCAATTTCAGCAAATCCCGAATACCGGACCGTATCATCTTTAGCGATCGGCACCCAATCAGGTACCTGTGCCTGAAATTCCTTCCGGGCAAAGGTCAGATGTCCGATTCCCGCTACCATTAAAAAAGCACCTAAGCTATAGCGTGCAATCTTTTGAAGGCAAGATTTTTCCATACTATTTTTTAATAGAAGACAGTATACATCCAAAATAGTTTACTGAGGACAGATAAGATCTGACAAATAATCCCGATAAGGTATAAAAAACAGTAAAAACAAATTATTTATACCACTTCGGGTATAAATATGGATTCATTGCACTTAAAAAACTTTTCATTAATCCATCATAATAACAATGTTATATTATCCCCACATACAATCTTTTAAATGTGAACCTAGTCTATCCAAAAGACAAGGAAGATATAGCCTTAACATTGGGAGGTCGTAAAAGAAAGATTAAGCAACCTGACTTCAACCAATTAGCCGCAATCAGATCGATTTGTAGATTTATCTGCTGATATTAAGCTTCCAAGTTTCTTTCCCAAATGTTTCCAGAATCTATATAGAACTTTATCTTATGGTATTTTCTATTTCCCAGCTAAAGGTGGCTTTAAAAACAGCCCCCGATAAGATGAGTAATAGAATTAAAAAAATAGCGTGTATGAAGAAATTAACTTGGTTTGCAGCTGCATTGATAACGGGCAGTGCATTGACATTTATGGCTTGTGACAAAGATGATCCGATCGAAAGCGACATCACTTATGCAGAACTTCCCCAGCTGGGCAAAACGATGATTGAAACTCATTTTGAAGCAAACACGGTAGTCAGTATTACACGAAAAAACAATTCAGATACAGACGGCGGCCTCTATGAAGTCAGATTGAACAATGGTATAGAGATCGATTTAGACAAAGATGGCAATTGGACCGACATTGAAGGGAATCGTCAAAAACTACCCGATACCTTAATTCCGTCACCTATATTGAGTTATGTCGTTAAGCAATATCCAGCGCCTTTATTTATCGAAGGTATTGACAAAGAACCTTACGGTTACCAGATAGATCTGTCTAATGATCTGGATCTAAAATTTAATGCTGATGGCAGCTTCATCGGTCTTGATGATTAATAACCAACAATTCTTGGGACCTGCCAAATAAAGCCCTGAGGCCAAAAGTAGGTCTCAGGGCTTTATTTGAAAGTCAATCTATTGCCCTACCTGGCACAGCGACAAAACCATTACAGGAAGCAGGGGCGTACCTATTCGACTCCAGTGGGTCAGTATCCAAATGTCACCCGCTGTTGTTCTTACTTTTTGTCGACAAAGTATACTTCCATTCTGCCATCTTCGGATTTTAGATTGATCAGATAACCCGCCTGTTCCGTAATTTTCAGCGGAATACCTTCGGTTTTTGGGTGGATAAGGATCTTGATCTGGAAGAATTTTTAAGGTGTCTCTCCCCATGATTTTTGAGGATTAGCCTAACCTAGCTTTACATCGAAAGATTGAGGTCGGCGATGTCCTCCAACACCTGAGCATCATTTAGATCAGCATTTTTTGCCCTACGCGACAGCTGATGTAGGCCAGCGATAGGTAAAACAACCGTAAAATCTTTTGTGTCCCCTTGTTTAAAGTTGAGTACGCCGGATACCTTGATCAGCACATCTTTTAGATCATCAATCTTTGCCGTTTTCTTTGTGACTTTAAAGCGGACCGATACATTTTTTGCAGCGGCAGCCCCCTCCAATGCGATCAGTAGCATATGATCGAGATTGACATTCAGTGCCGAATGTAAAGGATTCACCTTTTTTATGACAACACTTTTTAAGGTATCGTTTACACGTTCAGTATTGAAAATAAAGACACCACTTTTCGCATTCCGGTCACCGCTATATTGTCCGGGATATTCCTGAACCATATAGTCGACCGCAATCTTGACATTATCGTTAAAACGTCGCGCCAATTGTTTTTTTCTCCCAATAAAAGCTCCAATAAAAATCAACAGAATAAGTAAAATACCCGTAGCCATAAAAAATGTTTTTAATATTAAAATAGGTAGATGGCTCAAAAGTAGCCGTTTTTTTCCTTTTAAAAAAAATACAGCGAGCTCTTAACCAGATTTATAGGACAAAAAAATACAATTGTAATCAATCAACTACAACTCATCCGCAAAAATGCATATCCAAAAAAATGTTACTATAAACAGGCAAGAATCAGCAGCCCTTGTCCGCGGCGACTACATAAAATTGCCCATCAAATTGTTTAGTGCAGATCTCATATCAACCGACACGAATCGTAAACAAAGTCTCACGGATATAAATAGGAAAGAAAACACTCGGCCTGAATAAACATATTTGCACCCATACAAAAACAAAAAGATTAACGTGAAAAAATATATTATCGTTTTCAGCTTCTCTCTACTTGTCCTTACGGCGGTTGCACAGAAGAAAAAGAAAGAAAAATATCCAGAACCTAAGCGCGTGGAGTTTGTCCCAGTGGTCGAAGCTAATCCGGTTAACGAAAGTGCAGAAAACCCTGCTGCCTTTGCTGCGCCGATGCCAACGACCAGTACACCTACTATCCGGGCCACGACAACCGACGGAAAGGAAATACGCTTCAGAAATATAGACGAATTAGCACATACAGATCTATCGAGCTTGAAAGAGCTGTCTTTTAAGACCATGGTCTCTGACAGAACACTGGAGAGTAACGTTCTACAAAAGGTCATGAACGAAGGCAAACAATTGGAAGTTTTAACAATTGACAATTTCGCACTGGATGCTTTTCCGGAAATCAAAACGCCCAATCATCGGTTGAAAAAGTTGACATTAACTCAAAATAAGTTAAAAACACTTCCAGCCAGTATTTCCAATCTGACAGCACTAGAAGAATTCAGTTGCCACAACCCCCTGACAGTTCTACCGCCATCATTTGCGCAGCTCAAAAATCTAAAGCAGATCGGATTAGACAATCACAGGTTTACGGCCTTTCCAAAAGAAATTTTTAGTCTGAACAAATTGTCCATCTTACATACTTCTGGCAATTTTCAAGAAACAACGAAGATGTCAGAACTTCCTGATCTCTTTCAGCAATTACCCGAACTGGTCGAACTCGGTGTACAAAGTGGAGCGCTGTCTTCCCTACCCAAATCTATTGCGACACTCAAAAAACTTGAACACGCTAATTTTTCCTACAACCAATTTACATCCGTACCCGAAGTATTGGCGACAAATCCCAAGCTGAACCATGTTTCATTTAACAATAATCCTTTACAATGGGAACCGTTCCTGGCCTCGGTCAAAAAAATAAAATGGCCGGGCTTGTTTGCCGTGCACGAAACGGGATTTACAAAAAAACAATACCAACAGATTCAGGATATCCTGACCAATACAGATCTCTATTACGACGGAATGAACGATTAAATTCAACCGATCCCGACACACTATGTAGGCAGTCTGGCTTTTGACCAGACTGCCTACATAATTAAGAACTCTTTAAGATTCCAAAACTTATTTTATACGTCTTTTATACGTCCGTAAATAGCCGAAAGCGCGGCCTCGTCAAGACGAAGACCTGCCAAAAACTTTACCACTCCGATGTAGTTCACCTTATCCCCGATTCAAAAGTTAGCATATTTTCCTATATTTATGCCATGCTCCAAGAGCTCCTGTTATGTCAATTGCTTAATACATATTAAATCACTTGGAAAATTTGCAGACATCTCTACCTTATGATATAGAATCGCTTTTTCAACGGTATTACAAACAGCTCTGTCTGTTTGCCAACAATATACTGCATGACGAAGCATTGGCTGAAGATATTGTCCAGAGCTTTTTCGCCGGTCTCTGTGAAGGGCGGAATGCCTTGCCCGAAGATGAAAGCGCACGCAAGGGCTATCTTTTTATTGCCGTCCGAAACAACTGCCTCAAACAGATCCGAAGTGAAAAAGTAAAAAGCAAGTACTTCGATCAGCTCGATAAGGACATGATCGAAGAACAGACGATCATGGATGCCATGATGCAGGCTGAAGTGATCAACCAATTGATGGAAGCGATCAATGAATTGCCACAGGGCTGTAAGCAGGTGCTGCACATGGCCATTTTTGAAAAGCGCTCCAACGATGAAATTGCCACTAGCCTGACCATTTCCATTAATACCGTCAAAAGTCAGAAAAAAAGAGCGATACAACTTCTACGCACGCGTTTGGATAGCCGGATGCTCGCGTTACTGTTATTTTTACTACCTGACTAACAGTAATTTACATTTTTATCCATTTTTCCTTCCATCCTTTTACATCCCTTGTGGCTCCTTTAATTAAACAACCGATTGAAGAACATGAAGGATCAGCAATTTATACTAGTAGATTACTTAGTAAAGCACTTTAGCGGGACACTGAGTCAAACCGATATACAGTCCCTTCAAAAGATCTTTGAAGATGATCCTAGCTTGCGCGATCAATGGGAGAAATACACCAACCAGGGTCTCAAATCCAGCGATGCCCAGTTTTGGAATAGCCTGGACCTCGATCGGGCAAGAACCAACATCCTAAATTATCCAACTGCCAAACCCATAATCCAAGCTACCGGCAATGCCCGCATCCGAAACCTTAAAATCCTTGTGGGCCTAGCCGCCAGCCTGCTCGTCATTATCGGCGCCGCACTGTTCCTGAATACGGTACATCGGGATAAGCAGATTGTCGCCGACCAGGTGTATAATTATAAAAATGACGTTTTGCCGGGTGGACAGAAAGCCACACTCACACTTTCTAACGGTAAAACCGTGGAACTAAGCCAGCAACAGGCGACACTGAACGAACAGCATGGCGAACAGCTCCAGATTAGCAATGGACAATTGCAGTATAAGACAAACAGTCCACAGGCAGAACTGGCGAACTTAAAAAATACCCTAACTGTGCCCGCGGCAGGATTCTATCGGATGGTACTACCCGATGGTACCAAGGTCTGGGTCAATTCAGCTTCGGAGCTGAGTTATCCATTGGCCTTCGGCAAATCAATCCGCAAAGTAGAACTGCGTGGCGAGGCCTATTTTGAAGTTGCCCATGAAAAAAATAGACCGTTTATTGTCAGTACCGCACATGGGGATATTAAAGTCCTGGGCACAGCTTTCAACCTACGGGCATACAACAATGCTTCCTCCAATGTCACCCTGGTCAATGGCAGCATCCAGCTGACCAATACCAATAAAACGACAAAACAGGTCATTCCGGGGCAAAAAGTTGAATTCGATGGCAGCGACATGCGTGTCAGTCAAGCAAATATTGAAAAGGAAATCGCATGGCGTCAGGGCTACTTTTATTTCGAGCACGACAAGATTCAGAACATTATGGATCAACTGGCAAGATGGTATGCTATTGATGTCATTTACCAGGGCCCGATCAGCAAGAAAACCTTTGGGGGAAGCATCAGCCGGGATGTCAGCCTGGCCGAGGCCCTAGAACTGATAAAACGTGGTGCCGGAGTTGAATTCGTTATTGACCGAAAAACCGTTACCGTAAAAAATAAGTATTAACAAAACAAGTAATTATCAAAGGAGGACCTATCAATGTTATAAAGATTTACTTAACCAAACTTAGCGGTACCGCGTCAGGCTACACTAACCAACGGCACCTAAGTACCTGAATTAAAACCAAAAAAACCAACCCTATTGCTGAATATATGAATTACTTTATCAAATGTAAAGATTACGTGTTCGGGAGTCGAATGACCGAACCCAGCTTTACACCCCTTATTTCAAAAAAAGTCAAAGCCACTTTGTTTCTAGGATTACTATTTACCTATGGCGTATACGGTAAATCAGAAGCCCAGCAGGTCACTATGCATGTCAGCAAAGGTGACCTGAAAACCATCTTTCAGGAAATCAAGAAACAGACCGGTTACCATTTCTTTTATGACGAAAGTCTCTTTAACGGGCTAAAGACGGTCAGCGTCGATGCCAACAACCAAAAGCTGGAAACAGTGCTTAAAGAACTTTCGGACGAACTGCCGGTGGCGTTTGAGATCCACAAAAAACATGTTGTCGTGCTCCCCAGTGCACCCAAAAGTACTGTTCGGGCGCAACAGCAGCAACAATACAGCATTAAAGGCAGGTTGATCGCCAAAAAAGACGGTAAACCCATTGAAAATGCAACAATAAGTCTAAATGGAACTACGACCAGAACATCTTCGGATAGCAAGGGAAACTTTTCGCTGCAATCCGCACAGCCAACAGGCATGCTGACCATAACCCACCTTTCGTTTAAGGCACAGAATATCGCATTCAACAGTACGACCTCCAGCGATCTGAACATAGCGTTAGAAGAAAACGACAGCGCGCTGGAAGAGGTTGTTGTAGTCGGCTTCGGTACGCAAAAGAAAGTCAACTTAACAGGAGCCATTTCACATGTTGGCAAGGAAGCCTTTGAAAATCGGCCCGTCGCCAATATCGGTCAGGCGCTACAGGGACTTGTCCCCAACCTGAACATCACCTTTGGAAACGGTTCGCCGAACAATACGCCGGGATTTAACCTGCGCGGTGGTACCTCCATGAATTATAATGCGAATACGCAGGTCTTTGAATCGGTCAATGGCGATCCTTTGATTATCATCGACGGGGTCGAGAGTACCACGGGAGCCCTCAATCAGCTCAACCCCAATGACATCATGGACATGTCTTTTGTCAAAGATGCCTCTGCGGCTGCAATCTATGGCACCAAGGCCGCCTATGGGGTCATCCTAGTCCGTACCAAACGAGGCGAGTTCAATCAGAAAGGCAAGATAGCCTACAACTTCGATTCCAACTTTGACACCCCATCCGGGATCCCTGATATCCTCAATGCCTATGAGATCCAAAAATCCGGCATGGACAGAACCCTATGGACAAATGGCAAGCCCGGTACGGCAGATGAAAAAAAACTGGAGATGATCCAAAAGTATATGGATAATCCCACGCCCGAAAATGCATGGTATCAGGAGGGAAACAGCATTATTTGGGTAGCCAATGTCAACCCCTTTGAGGAAGCAGTCAAAAAATGGACCCCGATGCAAAAACACACCCTCAATCTCAGCGGCGGGGCGGAGTCCATTAACTACTATATTTCCGGAGGATTACAGAATCAATCGGGTATGTACAAGATCAATACCGATAAACTGAAACGCTACAATGCCCTGATGAATATCAATGCCAAGGTGAACAGCTGGTTCAGTGTTTTTGGAAAGATTGGTTTTGACCAGACAGATTTCAATAGCCCCTACATCGTGGGTGGGAAGGGAAGTATATGGTCTGCCATGATGGGCGAGACACACAAAAACATCAATATGCCCATCCAGACCGGACCGAATGACCCCTTGCCCAATACCTACACCGATAACATTCTCGCCTGGCTGAGCTACGGGGCCAACAACCAGTCCACCGACAGAAGGGTATCGTTATTGATCTCGCCTGAGTTTACCTTAATTCCAAATGCATTGAAACTAAAGGCTGACCTCAGTTATCAGCCGCAGTCTTACAGCCTGAACCGCTACAGCCCAAAGTTCAACCAAGTCGTGGACTCCTGGCAATACACCGCCCAACAGGCCGAAGCGGCGGAAAACCGGGCCTATTTTGACAACAACAATACCAACAAATATTTGGTTAATATCTATGCTGATTATAAAAAGACCTGGGCTGGAAAACACAATTTCTCCACCGTCGTCGGATATAATCAAGAGCAGACAAAATTTAATCAGATTACCAACACCTTCCGCAAGTTGATCTCGCCAGATATACAGAACCCTGATGCTGCCGAGGATCCATCTTTGCATACCGTATCCAGGAATGCGTATACGCTTGCTGGACGCGCCCTATTCGGACGAGTGAATTACAACTATGCCGAAAAGTATTTTTTTGAGAGCAATCTGCGCTATGACGGCAGTGCGAAGTTTACCGAAGAAGACCGATTTGTAACATTTCCTTCCTTCTCGGCCGGATGGAGGATATCGCAGGAGAATTTTATGGAAGGTACAAAAAGTTGGCTCAACGAACTTAAACTGCGCGGAAGCTGGGGGAAACTGGGCAATCAGCCCTCATCCATCTATCCGTATCAGGCAACCATGGGTACCGGAAAGGCTCCTTACCTGATCAATGGCCAGCAGATCGTCTATATCAATCCGCCAGTACTTGTATCCCCCTTCCTGACTTTTGAAAAAGCCAGAACCTGGAATATCGGCTTGGATGGTACATTTCTCAAAAACCGCCTCGATGTTACCTTTGAGTATTACAATCGTAAAACAACGGATATCCTGACCGATGGCAGCGCTTCATATCCGACGGTATTGGGGACAGCAGCACCGCTGGAAAATTCAGGGATACTCGAAACAAGAGGATTCGAGCTTTCCTTTCTTTGGAAGCAGTCCATTAACAGTGAACTCCGCTATCGTGTAGGTCTTAACCTTTCCGACTACCTGACCAAAGTACAGCATTATGCGGCCAATACCACCATGATGATTGCCAATGCTTCGGGCCGGGAGGTGATGTATGATGGTAAAACAATCGGTGAAATATGGGGGTACCGCACCGGTGGCATACTGCAGGAAAGTGATTTTGCCGGACGAAACGAATCCAATGGCAACTGGATCTACAATGGCGCCTATCAAGGCACACTTTATCCAGGCTATATCTGGTATCAGGATCTTGGCGGCCCCGAAGGGATTCCGGACGGTAAAATAGATGCCGGACTCAATACCCTGGCCAATCCGGGTGACCGTACCGTTATCGGCAATTCCACACCACGTTATCGCTTTGGTATCACCGGAAATGTCCAGTACAAAAATTTCGATCTTGATTTCTTGTTCCAGGGCGTACTCAAGCGTGATATCTGGACTGGTTTATCTTCTTACTGGGGCGGTGGAGCCGGATCGAAATGGATGTATGAACGGTCCTGGACACCTGAGCGTACAGATGCGGAGTTTCCGATGTATGGCTTAACTGTAAACGTGCAGGACCGGTACCTGATCAATGGTGCCTACCTCAGACTGAAACAGGCCGTATTGGGTTATACCTTACCCCATGACATGACCAAAAGACTCGGTATTGAGCGCCTACGTTTCACGCTTGCCGGTTACAATATCTTTGAAGTCACAAAAATACCAACAATTTTTGATGTCGATCAGATCTCTGCCGATTATCCGCAGAAAAGATCTATTGCCTTTGGAGCTCAAATTGTCTTCTAACTAAACTATTATGAAAAAGAACATATTCAGATTCATCGTCATGGCTGCCGCATCATCTCTCTTGTTGATCCAGTCCTGTAACGATAAATTTCTACAGCTAAGTCCCGAAACTGACCTGTCGAAGGACAACACATTATATACTGAAACGGAATTAACTTTATACCTGAATAACCTGTATAGTCGATATATCCTAGGACATGGTACGGGCTGGGCAGATGCCAAAGTCAATCCCAATGTTGTCGGGGGCAGCCATTTGCTGGCCAGCGATTTTATGACCGACAATATGGTCCGCTATGGCAATATCGACCGTATCCTGGACAATACCTTTCTTCCGCAAAATGCAGGTACTTCGGTTGACTGGACCTGGGAAAACCTGCGTTCGGTCAATTATTTTATCCAGAACTACCGCAATGCATTGCCGGCGGTCAATAACGACATTACCCGATTGAAAAAATATATCGGCGAGGCCTATTTCTTTAAGTCCATGGATTATTACCGCAAGCTTATGCTGTTTGGTGATGTACCCTGGCTTTCCAGCGACCTCAATATCGACAGCAAGGATTTGTACAGACCCCGGGACAAGCGCACCGTGGTTGCCGATTCGTTAATGAAGACCATCGATATGGCCATTGCGGGACTGGAAGGTATTACCGGCCGTCCGGATGGACGTATTAACCAGGACATGGCCTTATTTTTAAAAGCGCGGATAGGCCTGTTTGAAGGCTCCTTCCGAACCTATCACCAGGAATTATCCTTACATAACACGGCAAAACCATTTTTGGAGGCCTGTGTGGATGCCTGCGAAAAAATCATCGCCACCGGACGATATCAGCTCTATGCCACAGGAGAAAATCCCTATTGGAAAATGTTTACTTTCAAAAAGGATCCTACTTCGGACGGCAACAAAGAAGCAATCCTGGCCCGGGTATACGATGGTACCGTCGTGGGCCACGCGACCCAACGGTATTGGGACCAGAACAATAGCCTTTCGGGTGCACGGCCGGCAGGTGGGGCCACACGCGGTCTCGTAGACGAGTACCTCTGTATTGACGGAAAGCCGATCTATTCCTCTGGATCAGCCGGCAACTATACCGCCAATCCGCTCTTCAAAGGATACGATGGCATGTGGTCCGAACTTGAAAACCGCGACCCGCGCCTGAAGCAGACCATTAATTACCCCGGTGAAAACCGCTCCCTGTTTAACAGAACGGACGGAACCACCAGCCTCGAAAAAAATGGGATTACCTATCCCCGACTGTCCTATAATGTCGGTGGCGGCTCGACCGTAACGGGCTACCTGCCCATAAAACATTGGATGGGCGACCGTGCCGAGAACGAAGCGACTACCAACGGGCAACAGACAGCCATTGAATTCCGTTATGGCGAAGTATTGCTCATGCTAGCAGAAGCGAAAGCCATTTTAGGCACGTTGACCCAGAATGACCTGGACCGGACGATCAATCTGTTGCGCCAGCGCGCAGGATTTGACTTTGCAAAATATCCCGGCAGCAAACTCGACCTAGGCAACATCCCAGCGGATCCCAGACTCGATGAAATCTACGCCAGCAAACTTGATTATGCCGTTAGCCCCATCATCCGTGAAATCAGAAGAGAACGTCGTGTAGAATTGGTCTTGGAAGACCGCCGTTACGAAGACCTGATGCGCTGGAAAGCAGGCAACCTGATGACCGTTCCCTTGCGTGGAATGAAATTTACGGCCGAAAAAGGAAAACTGTACGATGGTACACATACCAGCAAACCGATTATTGCCCTCAAAGAAGAAGTCAATAAAGATATCTTTTTGGATAACAATGGATTTATAATCGCCTATCCGAGGAGCCCGAACATCAGCAATGGCACGGCGCTATGGGCAGATTACCGCTATTATTGGCCACTGCCTTTATATGATCTCGCTTTAGATGGTAGTCAACTGGTTCAGAACCCTGGATGGCTAGGTGCAAAATAAGGAGGATAAAAAGAAAAAACATTATGAAAATCAGATCAACTATATACTTGTTCATTGCCTGTCTGTGCGGAAGCGTAGTTTTGCATTCCTGCAAAAAAGACCTCGGTCCGATCAAAGACAACCTGACCGTTCGGGAAGCGGTACTTTCGGGGGGATTTATGCAGATTCCCGTTAAGATCGGCACGCCGCTCCAGGTCAATCTGGCAGTCAATCCCGGAAACCGTACCGTAACTACCGCTACGTACAGCAACAAACATCCAGAAATTGCCAGCTATAGTACGGGCGGATTGATTACCGGCCTGAGCGTAGGCAAAGACACCGTCACTATCCGGTCCGGCGAACTGAATGTCTGGTATATCGTCAACGTGACGAACTAATAGCCGGCAGTCGGTCAAAAAAATGGTAGAGGTGACCATCGCGTTAATTTAGCGTGTTTAGTGTGACTATCAGGCGAGATCGCCTGGTAGTCTCAATTTAAAGCCAAAGCATATTTGAGAAAGAACTTTCATTTGGCAACCAATAGTAAATTGAAGGTATCAAAACGATTAAGAATGACCGCCTAAAGTTTTTCAATTCGGACTAATCAAATAAAGCAATTCCAAAACATGAAAAAAATAACGATAAAAGATATTGCCAAGGCCATGGGGTACTCTATAGGCACCATATCCAAAGCGCTCTCAAACAGTCATGAAATCAGCCCGGTAACTAAAGTTGAAATCCAAAAGTTTGCCAATGAGCATGGCTATCAATCCAATCAATATGCCAAATTATTGCGTAAGGGGAGAACAAATATTATTGGTATGATTGTTCCTTCGATCGGCAATCCATTTTTCTCGCAGATTCTCGAAGGTATTGAAAGAGAGATGTCAGAAACGACTTACAACCTCATTATTATGCAGAGCGTAGATGACCCCCAGCTTGAATTGAAACATTTAGAAATGTTATCTAAAAAGGGGGCGGATGCTGTCGTCATTGCAGCTACAGGAAATAATACCTCGTTAAGATATCTCCAGCGGTTAAAAGAAGAGGGCATCCCTATCGTCCTTATTGACCGGACCAATTACGATATAAATACGTATAAAATTGGAATAGATAATTTTAAAGTGGTCTACCAGGGTATTTCTCAGTTGATCAATCGGGGCAAAAGAAAAATTCTATTTATTTCCAATCTATCGCCAGGAACATCAACGGAGCGCCGGCGCGGCTATATTCAATGTCTGCGAGATTTTGACATCGCTTTTAATTCGAATTATCTACTATCAATAGGAACTAATAGAAGAAGAAATGATGTGCTGGATGAATTAAAAAAACACCTCACGCAGCTCGTTAATTCAAATATCCCTCCCGAAGCAATTTTTACCGCCTCGGATCAGCTTACCTATTTAACGTTAGAGGCTTTACATGCCATCGGAATAGCCGTACCGGATCGCATGGCCCTGATTGGTTTTGCCAATTTCCAATACAGCAATATTTTTCAGCCGTCATTGTCAAGCATTGTACAGCCTTCGCGTGAAATCGGATCTCAGGCTTTCACTATTCTCCATAAAATTTTGGAAAATTCGGATAATGCGATTGCGCCCCCCTATCAAAACATTGAATTACAAGCTTCTATTCTGACACGCAAGTCCTCTGAATAAAGCACGACAATTAAAACGTTTTCGTAAGTTACGCAAACGTTTGACTTAAACGTAAATCACTGTAAATCAAAATATATTTTCTACTATAGATCTGTGTTTTGGTTGACCCTAACTAACCAATACTCAATTAACAGTTATAGATTATTTATTGTAAAAATTATGAGAAAACAAACAAAAAAATGGATGCAGATCATTCAGGGAATTGCATTGTCTGCCACTGTACTGTCACTTTTTTTCGCCTGTTCAAAGCCATTGCCCGAGCAGAATCCTACAGAAATCCGACGGTCAAAGGCCTCCTCCAACGGCAGCATAGACACATCGCTAAGCAACCTTAAATTTGTCAGCAATCCGGTCAATCTCAATATCATTATGTTTGTCCCTACGGACAATCCGGCCTTACCGGGCTACCGTCCAAGGCTATCGCAGCTGTTTGTCCATTTCCAGGACTGGCTACATAATGAAATGGGACGCTATGGCTACAGCAATTACCTGGGGCTGGCAAAAGATTCCTCAGGCCTGGTGAATATTATTGAAATTCCGGCCGCGGGAGCCCAGGCAGACTACCCCTACAGTTCAGCAATATCAGCCGGTAAAATTATAAATGAAATTAATACATATCGGGCTGCCCATCCAGGCCAGTTTTCATCCAACAATCACTACTTAGTACTGTTACCTGCAAGGACAGACGGCGATAACAGCCAGCCCTTCTATGGCTATGGCAAATACTGCTTTGCCGTGGATAACTCGTCCATGTCCGTCAACGGAATTCCAAACCCAAGCTCCAACTACCTTGGCGGCATGTTGCATGAGCTGGGCCATGGGTTAAACCTGCCTCATAACCGGGCGAAATATGTCAGCGAAGAACCTACATTGGGTACATCTTTGATGGGAAGTGGCAATGTGAGCTTTAGCAAGGGACTGCCTACTTTCCTAACCGGCTCCGATGCGGCAATCCTCAGCAGAAATGAAGTTTTTCAATCGGCCGTGGCTACAGCCAGTCCTTACCAGGCCCCCAGTTATTCCATCCAACCTCAATTTGTCATTGACAACAGTCAGCAAAAAATCTTTATTACCGGAAATTATACATCCAATTTACCGGTGAGCGAGATCTTGGTCTATATGGATCCCAACGTAAACAACGAAGGTACCGGAGCCAACAAAGATTACAATGCAGTCACCTGGAAATTTGCGCCAGTTTCCTCCGGTAGCATCCAAGGAACCATAGACCTCAATGAACTCTATTACAAGGGCAATACACCTTACGAACTTAAGGTCAAATTATTATTGCAAAATGGATACACGACCTCCAATGTTTACGACTTCAACTATGTCAACGATGTTATGACCACCAATCAAGATTCGGTATATACCTATTCCAATGCCTCCTATGCCGGTGTCAAAGGGAGCTTTGGTAAAGGGCAGTATACCACGTCGGACTTATTGGCAAAAGGCGTGACCGACAATAGCATCTCTTCCATTAAAGTAGGCGCAAATGTTAAAGTCACTTTATACAATGGGAATAATTTTACCGGCGACAGTCTTGTCGTGACCTCTTCGTCTTCCTACCTTTCAACGTTCAACGATAAAGTATCCTCCATGAAAATACAAAACCGTTAGCGAGGGCCAAAAGCTACGATGAATACATTCATTTTTAAACACATAAGAACAATCCTGCTGCTGCTATTTGCTGTGGCGGGATTGAACCTTTCGGGCCAGCCCGCCACCTGGTTTACCGAGGGCAAATTTGGGCTCTTTCTGCACTGGGGTCTCTATTCTCAGACCGCAGGCGACTGGAACGGACATCCCACCAAAGGCGGCGAACATTTTATGCTCTATGAGCGGATCCCGGTCAAAACCTATGCGAAGATCGCCGACCAATTTAACCCCACCGCCTTTGATGCCGACCGCTGGGCGCAGATGGCCCATGATGCCGGCATGAAGTATATTGTGATCACGGCCAAGCATCACGATGGCTTTTCGATGTACAATTCGGCCGTCAGTGATTATAATATTGTCAAGAGGACGCCCTGGGCCAAAGATCCGATGCTTGCCCTCGCGGCGGCCTGCAAGAAATACGGGTTAAAGCTCTGCTTCTATTACTCCTTGGGCCGCGATTGGGCACACCCCGATGTACCGACCAATTGGCCCACAAAAGCCGGCCGCAGCAATACCTGGGACTATCCCGACGAAGATGCCAAAGACCTGAACAAGTATGTCGAAAACAAGGTCAAACCGCAGCTCCGTGAACTGCTGACACAGTATGGTCCCATCGGAATTATCTGGTTTGACACACCCGAGCTGATCAGCAAAAAACAGAGCCAGGAAATCCGTGATCTGATCCACTCCATTCAGCCCCAATGTATAATCAACAGCCGTATCGGCAATGGTCTCGGCGATTATGCCGTCGTCGAGCAAACGCTGGTCTCTGCAGCACGCAAAAACTGGGAAGCCTGTATCACCATGAGTGAAAACTGGGGCTACAACCGGCACGACCACAACTGGAAAAGCCCCGAACTGCTGGTGCGCAACCTGATTGAAGTCGTCAGCAAGGGCGGTAACCTCCTGCTCAATGTCGGCCCCAAGGGTGATGGCAGCTGGCCGATAGAGAGTCAGGAAAACCTCCACGCCATAGGTGCTTGGATGAAGGTCAATGGCGAAGCCATCTATGGTACGACGGTCTGGAACGGTGCAAAGGTGATAAAAGCGAGCGCACAAACGGTAAACAAAGCATCCGACAAGGAAAAAGCCGGCATGAAGGATGCCGTCAATGATGCAACCCCGAAAGAAATTGTGTCAGACTATCGTTTTACCCAGAAAGGGAATGTTGTCTACCTCTTTGTACGGAGCCCGTCAACAGCGAGGATCGACATTCCGGAGCTAGCGAAAAACAAACTTGCGATCAGCTCGATCAGCCTCCTCGGTAGTCCGTCGAAGGTGAAATGGACCCAGGGTAAAGATAATTTAAATCTTGTTTTACCCATAGGACAAAAGGATGATATACCAATTTATGTGTATAAGATCGAAGCGAGGTAGCGGTTGCCTCATTTTACAGTCCTCGAGCAGCTTTTTTACATAAAACCAAGGGCCGCCTATCTTAAAAGATAGGCGCCTTTTTCAACAAGACTCCCACTTACAAGGGTTTAAATCAATTTTAAGATTCTAACATTTGCCCTTCAATGATTTCAAGTGCCTTAGGAAGCAAAGAAATATTTGATGGAGTTTCGGCCTTTTCCCTGCTTGTGAAAAACCGGCTTTACATCCACCCGTTCAGCAATGTCTGTCCATTTTAATTTCCTTACATCTGCATAGGAAAGTCCGGTATTTTGTTATCTAGGCTAAAACTTCAGACTCTTGGTTAGGTTATCCCATATTCTTTTAAAAATGGATTTATCCTCCGTAATGATTTCCGCATCACCATAGATGCCTGGTTTCAAGATAATCGATGAATCTCTGACAGATCGAATTAGGATCACTTTAGCAAAAAATACACTGTCCTGAATCGGGATATCTGAAACATAGCCTATTTTTCCATTTAAATATCCATATTCCTGGTAGGGATAACTCCGAACTTTTATCATTACGTCCTGTCCCTTTTTAACTTTTGCCGATATAACCTGAGGGAGCAACAGCTCCCCATAGTATTGCTCATTTTTTGGATTGACGTAAAAAAGAGGCTGATCAATCTTAACCTGTTGATTTTCCTGCAAAAAGGATCCATAAATGAGTTTACCACTGACCGGGCTTGTTAATATATACTGCCTTTTCCAGGTTTCAGCTTCACTTATAAAGCTGTTTAAAGCCTGTTTAAACTTTTTACGTTCTTCATCGATCTGATTACCAAGATCAGACAGCTCCCTATTTTTAGAAAGCATATTTCCTTCATAACTGATCAAGGTATTTTCCATTTGAGGAATGGTCTGTCTCTTTGCAAGCAATAAAGCCTCTTTCTCCCGTAATTCAGAAGGGCTGATGATTTTCTTTTGAGCAAGAAACTTGTACTTTTCGAACTCTTCCTCTGCAAGTTTTAATTGTTGCTGTTGAAGTCTAAATGATTGGGAGGCTTTTTCCTGCTGTCGGGTCAAATTAGCCCTTTCCTCTTCCAGAGCTCCTTTACGTTTTTGGTAGATGCCATTCTCACTCGCAGCAATATAATTTAGATAAGCTAGATAAAAATTATGATACCCGCTCTGTAATTCCCCTAAATTTAACCTATTAGGATCTATGAGGCTTTCTAAATTATAACGTTCGTTTTCAACCTTTCTCAAATTCAGCAATCTTTCCAGTAACATAGCCACCTGACCATGATCTGCCGTACTTTCCAAGTAGGCCACATCCGTACCTTGTTTAACCCAATCGCCATCCATGACCAATAATTTCACAAGGTTGCCATTAATCCGGCTCACGATAATCTTTGGTGCATTGACACTATTGAATTTCATCGAACTTGTCACAATTTCCGGAAAACGTATAAACACAGATAGTCCTAAAATCAATAAAATAGTTCCAAGTATCAGGGAGATTCCTCTTTTCAATAACCAAGATGGAGGTTTGGTGATAATCTCCTGTAAGTCTTCTGAATGAAGGTCCTCTTCCAGCCAATGTGATTTTTTCATCTTTAATTCCCCAGTTCTAACTGATTTTTAACGAGCTCAAAATATCTTCCTTTTAGTTGGGTTAGGACCGAGTGTGTACCATGTTCCACAACTTCTCCTTTTTCAATCACTACAATGTTATCTGCATTTTTTACCGTACTCAGCCGGTGAGCAACCACCACGACAGTACGATTTCGGAAAAAACGATCCAGATTTTCAATAATTACTTTTTCATTATTGGCATCAAGCGAATTGGTAGCTTCGTCCAACAAGATAAAATCGGGTTCCTTATAGACAGCCCTCGCAATCATAAGACGTTGCCGTTGCCCCTGGCTAACCCCTTTCCCTCCGGTCCCAATCTTTGTGGCTATTCCAAAGGGCTGTTCGGCGATAAATTCATCCAGATTAGCAACGGTAATGGCATTCTGCAGTCGCTGCTCATCGGGAAATTCATCATTAATGGCTATATTACGTTGGATCGTATCAGCATATATATAGTTATCCTGTAACACAGCGCCACAACTGTCCCGCCATAGGGAAAAATCGATCTGTTCCAGGCGCTTACCTCCAACAAGAATCTCTCCCTCTTCATAATCATAAAATCTCAATAACAACTTTAATATCGTCGTTTTCCCACTACCGCTGGTTCCGACTATGGCTGTCGTCTTTCCGGATGGGAAAGTCAGATTGAGCTTCTGAAATAAAGGCTCATTTCCGGCGCCATAATACCGGAATGTCAGATTTCGAATTTCAATGTCTTTTTGCGTTGGCAATTTGGATAGGTAATCCTTTTGGATATCTTCCTCCTCTGGGGTTTCGTAGATCTCATTTAGGCGTTCCATACTAATTTTAGCATCCTGATAAGATTGCAAAAAGCTTAATAAAGACTCTACGGGACTGTTGACCATCCCGACAATGTACTGGATCGCCATCATTCCCCCTAAGGTAATTTCACCATCGATAACCGCTTTAGCGCTAATATAGGTAATGAATATTCCTTTTGTCTGGTTGATTGCCATTGACCCCAGTGACTGGTATTGCGCCAATGCAAGACTTTTCACCTTGAACTGGAAGAGCTTGGCCTGTAGCGCCTCCCAGCCCCAGCGTTTCTGCTTTTGAGCGTTATTAAGCTTAATATCCTTGATACTCTGGATCATTTCCACCATATAGGTTTGATTTTCTGAACCTATCTTAAACCTTCTATGGTCAAGTTCCTTTCTATATTTCATAAAAAACAAGATCCAAAGCGTGTACAATGTTGTTGCAATAAAAAAAACCAAGAAAATTGTCTTATTGTAAATAATCAGTAAGGTTCCGAAAATCAGCATATTGACTAAAGAAAACAAGGTATTTAAGGTATTTCCTGTGAGAAAAGATTCTATCCGCTGCTGATCTGACATCCGTTGCATCAGGTCTCCATGTGTTTTTAAATCAAAGAATGACATTGGGAGCTTCATGATCTTGATCAGTAAATCTGTCAAAATTGAAATATTTACTCGTGTACTGATATGCAACATAATCCATGAGCGAATAAAAGACACTGACACACTGCCGATAAAAAGCATAAGTTGGGCAATCAGTATTAAATTTATAAAACTGATATTTTTTGTATTGATTCCTATGTCTACTACTGATTGGGTAAGAAATGGGGTGACCAGCTGCAAAATCGTTCCTAAGATCATGCCAAGGAACAGCTGCAGGAACAGCTTTTTGTACTGGTAGAAATAAGTAAACATCTTGCCCCACTTCAGAGTAACCGAAGCTTCATCATCATCTAACTGATAGAAGTCGGGTCCGGGACTCAAAAGAAGCGATAACCCCGAATGTAGTTCCCTTGTTGAATACCAGTTTTTTGAAAATTCCTTTTCCTGGAAAGTAACAAGTCCGGTTGCCGGATCTGCAATGGAATATCGGCCTTTCTTCATTCGATACAGAACTACAAAATGGTTTTGATTCCAGTGCAATATACAAGGAAGTTGTACTTCTTTCAGCTGTTCAAGGCTTAACCGAACGCCATAGGTACGGAATCCTAACTTTTCCGCAGCTTCGGAAATACCCAACAGATTGACGCCATTTTTGGTGGTCTGACACAGTTTTCGAATCTTGTGGATAGAAACCAGCTGTCCATAATATTTAAAAATCATACGGAGACAGGTTGCCCCGCAATCCATCATATCCATCTGCTTATAATGTGGAAATTTCTTTAGCACGCTCAGTTAGTAATTATGGTTGGTTAATTGGTAACAGAAACAAAATATACATAAGATTCAGAATGACGGCTATGAAGACTTAAAAGGATAAAAACCTTTCATTGGATTAAAAGCATTTATAGATATTGTCAACATCCCGGTCGTGAACGGCCAACCAAATTAGATTTAAAGGATGTAAGTCCGTTAAAAATCTTGTCTTCTGGCGGGCAATAAAAGGATATCTAGTTTTCCACTCCTGATCATTTATCGTTTTTACTATTGTACCTAATGCTTCTTCCATGTTGTGAATGTTAATTTTCACATAGGCCCGGGGATCAACAAATTCCTCTATATTTGGACAACCGTCATAAAAGCATAGTGTTTCGGTCATAATCGGGTCGATTAATTTCTCTGTAAAATAACCGTTTTCAAAACTATTCTCGCAGGCCAGATGATAAAGATATTGCCATAGTCCATCGTATTTATCTGGCAGGAACCCCCGATAGTTGGCTAACAATGAAAAAAAATTGCCATTAAATGGTCTTCCATAGATATCTAAACCATCAGCGATAAGCTGATCCATCACATGAACAAACTCCAATCTGCTCCTATGGCCTGGAAGCCCTGATAATTCACTCACAACTACAGAAAGAAGCTTACCCTTCTTCTGTTCTATAACATCAATATCAACTTTTTCACCGATCTCTCGATGCACCGAAAAATTTTTAGGAAAAAAGGGCAGATGAAGATGTATTTTCATCCTTACTTCCGTCGGATGACTCTTTGCGTAATAGGAAACCGTAGGTTCTGTCATAAATGTCAGCGCTCTACTTTTTTCATAACCTTTTTCTAGGGTATCTTTATGGGGATACGTTAAGATAACCAAGCGATCATATGATTCATCAGAGACAAACTCAATGTCTTTCCATGTTTTTCCTCCTGAAAGATAACGGTTAGTAAATCGGGTTAACAAGTCGTCATCCGGGCGGGCAAATGTTGTAAGTCGAATTTTCATTCTAGTCTACAGATAATATAAATAAACTGATGCTGTAAAAAACTTATTTCAAATCGTAAAGGTCCAGTTCAGGTATGCCATCAAAATCAATCAGCACTAAGAAGGGAAAGTGCCTCAAAGATTTGTTCATAGGAACTCTCATCCAGGATCATGTGGACCGTTTTTAAAAAGTAGGCTTTCATTTCTTCATTATAATTATTCTCATCCAGAAAATAATACTTGACGATCGTCTGTATAAGATGCTGAAATGCTTCACCATAGTCATTTAACGTTTTTTCGTCATCAGTACTGGCCATTAATTTTCCATAAAACGAAGAAATCAGATTCGTGAATCCCCAAAATGCAGCTACCCTCTTTGCCTGAGTGAATTCACTCTTTCTCAGATAAGAATCCGCCCTTCCGGTAAACGCGATCACAGGACTTTCCATAAGGGCGCGGATATTCAGTTCAACATCCTGAAGACGTGGATAATCCTCGTTCCAGCCCTGTATTCTTACTAAAAAATTTTTATTCCAGGTTACGGCGGTAGTGGTCCATATGATCTGATGCTTTAAAAATGATACGATTAATTTTTCCTTATTATTGTCCGATTCGGAGTTCCGGAATACCTCAATTACGTTATTGATATCATGCTTAAAATACGTTGTCTGAGAAACAAGCATATCCAGATCCATCCTTCCCTTCAGGAAAGAGCTTCGGGTTTCAATACAATTAGGATACAAGATATCATCACCGTCCAAAAATAGGAGAAGATCATCTTTGCACAATTTTAAACCTATATTTCTACAAAAATTGGCGCCTCGATTGACGGGGTTTTCAACCAATTGAAACCTTTCATCATTGACAATCCTAGATTTTATATTCGCTATCGTCCGATCACTAGAATGGTCATCTACCAGGATACAATTCCAGGATCGGGAGGTCTGCTTTTGAACAGATTCTATTGTATCAACAATTGTATTTTCGTTGTTATGCGTCGGAATTATAATCGAAATTGGTTTCATTGTTATTTTGAGAGGTCATGATCAATAAAAAACTGCCTCCATCAAAGGAGGCAGCTTCCCTGAAATACTATAACTTAAAATTTAAGCCTAGAAATTACCATAACGACTTGTAACAGGGTCAGTTACGGGATTACTAGGGTTGGTGACTGAACCAGGGTCTGTAGGAGGAATACCATTATAAGTACCACTATTTGCACCATAACCGCCGCCTAGGACTTTTTTAAGTTGATCTTTTGATAAAACTTCCGCGTCCCCGAGATTAATGAAATTTAATTTTAACTTTTTCATTTTTTTTGAATTTTTAAATAATTAATAATAAAATATATAAACTATCGACAGTTTCGAGAGAACAATAATTGTTTAATAATATCTTTATTTCAGATTTTCGCGTCCATCAGTTTGTCTTCAGCAGTTTTTGCGTTCCCTAGCTTTATCTTTACCAAAAAAGCTCTCTTAGATTGCAGATCTTCAGGAATAATAATATCGAAATACATATTTTTATCTCTATCAAAGCCAATATTTGCCTTTTTTAGAGTTAAATCCTTTTTAGAATCCAATAGAATTGCTGAGGCAGGGATAAGTTTGGAATTCTTAGGAAATACCACTCTTAAAATATTATTGACGGGTCTATTCATAACAGTTAAGAACAATGAGGTCGAATCGGTTTTACTGACAGTATAGTATCCATACTTACTCTCAAGTGGAAAGTGACTGACATTATAGATGCCTTCGGCATTCGCCTTGGTCCATTTGCCCAGATCAGTGATGAGTTCATTTTCGTGCTTGCTCATGTTTCCATCGCCATCCGGACCGAAATTGAGGACAAAATTACCGTTCATCGAGCGGGACCTCATCAATAGGTCGATAACATCATCGGTGGTCTTAAGGTACATACCATCCGTGTTCTTAACATATCCCCATCCATTTGGAGGTATCGTCATCACACAATCCCAATCATTGCCAGCAAGAAGATCTATATCAGCAGGCATTTTTCGCTCCCATCCCTGTTCGTAATCTCCTAACAACACTCCATTTGAATCAAAATGTCTGCTCCCGTGCTCATCGTTTCGAAAGCGTGATCCGATAATTAGATTTGGACTATTTTTTCTGAGTTCTTTTTCCAAATTGTAGGTAAATTCGTAGGAATTCACCCAGGAGCTATCCCAGGTACCATCAAACCAAAATCCTTTTATTTGAGGATAATTTGTCTGCAGCTCCAGTAACTGATTCTTTGTATATTTTAGAAAGCGGTCGAACCTTGCTTTTTCATCGGCGGTTTTCGGGATGGATGTAATGCAATCTTTGTTGGTCCATTCCGTCACAGAAAAATAAAGGAAGACATCAATACCTTGCTCGGTATAAGCGTCCACAACCTGTTTAACTATATCTTTTTTATAGGGGCTATTAGCCACTGTATAGTCCGAATATTTAGAAGGCCATAAACAAAAACCATCATGATGTTTTGTAGTAAAAATTAGATATTTAACCCCCATTTCTTTGGCACGTTTAGCCCAGATTTTGGCATCAAAGTTCTTTGGATTGAATTGTTTATAGAGGTTGTCATAGATGTTCAGCCAGTTTTTTGGCGCGGTCGGCCCGCCCCATGTCCTGATCCACTCAGATGCAGGAGCACCCTGTCTCGCACTTATGCCATTCCATTCGTTTCCGGGTATTGCATACAATCCCCAATGGATAAATTGTCCGAGCCCATAATTACGGAAAGCTACCATTGCGGAATCGGTCCTGTTTGGCGGAGTAATCGTTCCGTATTTGACATCAACGGTTTTGGTTGGTTTTTCTCTTTTACCGGTCCACTGCGCTTTGACTAAACTTAACGGACTTAACATAGCTAACATTAACAGAATTTGAATCTTGTTTCTTTTCATTTTAAAAATAATTAACAACTTATTATATTACCTTTCATGCGATTTTTAGATATTTTGGACATGGGCGATCATTTGCGCTATTAAATCTTCATCACATTTTGCCCAGAAAACGTCATCGTCAGTCCCCTCCCATTCTTGAAGCGTGTAAAACATGAATATATGGACATGATTGTGAGACGCATACTTTACCCCCCTTTGCTGGGCGTTATCAATAATATACTGTGTAAACAAAATGCATTTGGATGAAACCTCATTCGTACAGTATAATTGTATAAAAGAATCCAGGTCATCGATCAGCATTTCAAAATCAGACCGATGGTTCGTAAATCTATGGTGATAAAAGGCATACACCTCTTTTTTTCCTTTAATATCCACTAACCTCTCCGCACGTTTTTTGATAATATCCCTAATTGCGCTACTTTCTATTACGTCACTGTGCGAAAAAACCACCCCTTCCATAAACATCTCGTGATAAATATTACAGGTTTTGACATATTTTTTTAACACCGGAACCTTTCTGCCGGAAGGATTATTATTTAGATTCCCATATTCCAAATAGTCGGTATTGACAATATCTTTATACGTTTCTTTTTCAAGCTGCAATAGATATTCTATATTGGATTTACCATGAGAAAACGGAGTCGTGAACGATTTTAGCCCGAACCTTGCTAAAATTGCATCGGCAAGACAGTTTTCACCTATTGAAATAAAAACTTTTTCCATCATATCTTATTTATACATACTGCATTAATCATTTCGGTTGCATACAAATAATCGCTCTTCACTATTTAATCCAAAAAGTTCGTAATCCGGATATAGATTGAACTTTTGAACGGAAAAACCAACACTTTCTAATCTTGTCACGTAATCATTTCCATATATTCTAACATGATCTTTCTGACCAAAAGCAGTCTCACGGTCGGCTTCATTCACAATCTCAAAATTTTCATACGTAACATCCAGATCAAATGAAATCGGAGTCTGCAGAATCGCCTGCCCACTGGCTTTAAGTACTCTAAAAATTTCTTGCATGGCCAAAATATCTTCCTCGATATGCTCCAGTACATGGTTACAAATAACCAGATCGAAATATTTGTCAGGATAGGGAATATCCAGAATATTAATTTCTTCGATCATCTTCCGACCGCTGTTATAGTAACCGGGATTAAGATCACCACATATGTAATCTGAGGCAGCAAATCGATCATTCAAAGATCTCAATAGGTTAAACTCCGGAGCGATATGGAGAATTTTACAGTCATTTCTTTCAAATATCTTATAGACGGATTTCAGATAGACGAAAACGAGCCGGTCTCTATCTGTACTGAGACAATTGGGGCACCCACCGTACCTTTCTCCACCTCCGACAATCTTCTTTTCTTTAATCACGGGAAAGTCAGTACCAATAATATTCATTATCGGCAGAGAAAAAGAACAAAACGGACATAGATAACTATTTATATTATTCATTTTAATATGTTTATTGTAAAATTGCTCTTACCTGGAGCACACCATCCTCATCGGTTATTTTTTCCAATATTGAAAAGAGCAGCTGTTTATCCCCCTCTCTTAATTCCATCTCGTTTGATAGGATCAACCGCAACATATTCTTGATTAAAAACATAAAAGATGCATTATAAATATCCTGTACCGTCTTACCGTTCGAAAATCTATTGATTACCTCAAAATATATATTGAGCAACATGGCAAGTTCCCTAACTTCCTGTAAAACATCCGATTTGCGTCCCTCTATTTTCATCAATGAATCTTCAATTTTAATAAAATGGAGCTTAGGTCTCTCTAAGAGGGCCCTGATATAGAGTTCCATTTCCGAAAAGGATTTAAATTGAGTAGACCAATTTCCGATCTTTAACAGAAATCTTTTTCCCCATGTCACTGAGCTCATTGTCCATATCTGGCAGCATCTTATCAGACTATTGATCAGGTCATGGTAATCGGTATCTATTAAACTATGGTTTACGCTACCAATAATATGGTCTACCTGATCCTTAAACAAAGCGGTATCAGAAACCAGCATATCTATCTTTGACCACCCTTTAATAAAATAACTTCTTTTCTCAATACAGGTCTCGTATAAAAAATTACCGGGGGCTAAAAACACGAGATAATCACCCTGACTATGATCTACCCCTAGATTTCTACAATGATCTATACCCCTACCTACACGGTTCTCAAATAACCGAAATCGACGATATCCTGCAATTTCCGCCTTTACTGTTGCTACGGTCCCATCTGTGGAACAATCATCAATAATGACACATTCCCAAAGATCAGATGTCTGCTTTTTGATTGACATTAGGGTGTTGACAATCGAATGCTCATTATTATAGGTTGCAATTACTATTGAAATTATTGGCATATTATCTTTTGTATTTTTCAGATGGTACACGTTCACTATATGGATACTAATTGTAAATCCGATATCATCGCAGCATGGCTAGGCTTAGCATTTCCACCGATAATTACTTCCAGCAGATCATTCCTGATTTGATTACTGCTCTGGTATTCAATCCATAACTTTTCTATTAAAATTTTAGTATTCATTTCTATTGCAATCCCGCTGCTTACTATTAGCCCATAAACCCGTAGAAATTTTTCTGCATATACCGAAGAACATACCTCATCAAAATTTATCAAGCTGATGTAATGAGCGATATATTGTTTTCCTCTTTTTTCCCATCTGTCAATCTTCAATTTCTTTCCAACGTTATGGTAACATACACTCAACATTAACAGGTCGATATATCGCTCCTGTGAGATTTCATCCGAATGCATATCCAATGATTCAATAAATAGATATTTTATGAAATTCGACATCTTATCAATCAATTGCTGGATGACTCCATATTCTGTGTAGGGTAAGAATGGTACAAAAGACAATATGTGAAACAGCTGAGAAATAAATTTTAATTGATCGGTACTCCAATCATTAACGTTTTTGGGGCTCCCCATATCTGATGAAGTTATAGCAGAAAAGGCTGTAGATAACCTGTCTATCAAGATAAAAATACATTTTGCGATAGGAATTTTCTTAACCTCAGGGCTGATTCTATTCAGTCTATTAACCAGATAATATAAATCTCCCAAAAGACCATTTGCCAGTGAAAAATCAGATGTATTCTGATAAATCGTTCTTTTATAGATAAAATTATCCACGTCTTCCAAAATTTCCTCAACTTCCTGTATGTCAAACCGCAGTAAGAACTTTTTCTGAACGATCCATTCCAGCCTCCAGGCCATACCAACTACCCCGCTACCAAATGTCGTATTCTCTTCGTCATAGAGTTCAGCAATTAATTTTTGAAAACTCTCCGTCAGATGCCCCTTATCTTTATTCCCTCTGGTTTTGCCGGTTTGGATCGCCCTAATTAGCAATTTTTCGCAGTTCCTGTTTCCCAGGTGATTCATTATCGTATTTTCCACGGTGTTCTGATTAAAGTTGAAAACAGGGCCCATCAATATAACTGGATTCTACAGGACGACTAAAAATATCATCCACGGAGTTCTTAAGATCAACTCCTCTCAATTGCGACAGAAATTCTGCGGTTGTTGTAAAGAAGGCTGCGATTCTTTCATTTTTGTTTTTTTGTACCTGGTTAAATTTGTTATAATTCTTAATCAGTAGATCTATATCGATAAAATCTGAAAACAAGGCATGAAATAAGCTGTCCACTTGTGCTATTTCCGCATTCTCAGTGTAAGGGATGACCGATTTTACCTCCTTGTTCTTCATACTTCCCATGAATTTCATGGCGGATATAAGCTGCTGTTCTGAGAGTATTGTATGATTGTGCAAACAGCCGACAAATGGCGTTTTTATGGTGTCCGAAAGATCATCAATCAACAGCTCTTTATTTTTATAATGATCTAAAGAAAAGTATCCATAACCTAAGCCGGCAAGTAGATCAAGGTGCTCCTTTCCAAAATTTGCACCTAAATCCAAAATGATGAGATCTATATTGAAATATTTATAAAACCATAGCAGATTGACATCCAGGCTGTCGGCACTGATTCGGTCATAGATCAGAATAAATGAATGTTTACTATCCGTATAGGTGTTTGGCCTCAATTCCTCTTTCACAAAATCTCTAATTCCTTGCGCCATTGCATTACTCACCGTATCAACGTCTATTTCTGCGATATTTTTCGAATAGTATGGCGGGAATAGATTATATAAGCCTTTTCTAAAAAACCTTGTACTGGTTATACTGCCTGAATAATGCAGAATAGGTTTTTTATCCCATTCGCTCATGTGATCCCAGGGCCAACAATGATTCAGATCCTCTAAAACCCGGATTTCCTTTCCACCTAGACTGAGATTCCAGAGCATCGCCCACATATCACTGCACCATGCCTGTATCCCTATCTTTTTGCCTGCCAGGGCGTCATTATTACTACGGAAATCTCTATTCTTTTTTTCATTAATCGCAGTCATATAGTTAAATAGGTTTTCAGAATCTATTTCCACTTTCTGCCAGAAATCAATAGAGGTTCCTTTCAGGATATATTGAGCGCCCCCCACAAATTTTTGGTCCAGCCCTTTGACCTGCTCTGAGGGAATCCCCACAATACTGCACATTTTCCCAAATTCACGTTCTGAGAGGCAATCCATTATATAATTATACCCCAGATAGGATTTGGTATTGGCAACATAACAGTACTCGTCATGCATGAAGAGATTAACATCCGGAAGTCTTTTAAACAATAGATCAGAATCATGGTATAATAATACAGACTGCTCCAGATAGGGGTGTTGAGCAATATGTTTGGCGATGATATGGGGCCTTACAGAAGATAAATAGTTCTTTTTGCTTCTGGTGTCATTATACAAAAAGATGGAAGCATATTTAGAATTTCGCGTTACGAATTCCTCTAAAATTTGCTTCTTGTCAACCTCCTTATTATAAGCAAAAAGTATATGGATATTTTCCTTGCTTAATCCCAGATTCTTAAAATTAAAAATTAACAAATCCAGTTGCCAGATAAAATAAACTGATACGGGTTGCGCTGAAATATAGTAAAGATCCTGCATGTTGATTATAGATAGCATGTACTCAAACTTTTATGTTCCCTTTTAGGCTTTCGATTTTATAAAAACATCACTTGCCCACTATCAGGAAAGCACAAAAAAATCTGTTTGATTCTGAAACAGTACCTGAAAGATCTGATAAACTTAAAGGAAATAACCTTTTTGACGTCTGATGCAAAAACAGAAAGCAAATCTGAATTGCTGAATCCAGTTAGGAAAAATAAGGTATAAAAAGTCTTCTTTCTTTTCATAATTGACATACGATTGGTTTTTAATCCTGGATCATCCAGCAGATATTAACTTATTCAATCCAAACCGGCATTCACAAACCTTTTGCTTGAATTTCTATTGTAATATTAGTTGATTAGATTCAAACAATTATCAGCGAAAACCAACGCAATCGATTGTGCCAATCTCGAAAACGTATTCGTGTACAGAAAACACTTTAATCAAAAACAAACATAGGTTTGCCTCATATTTAAAAAAAAATAGCTGTTTTAAATAAGTACAACCTTAAAAAATATATTCATTTGCGAGACTAACAAAGAAATATTTATTTACATTCAATTATTCAAGCGGCAAGGTCATGAAAGAATTTGCATCGAGCAAAAAAGTCAAGATCAAATCTTGAAGGTGTCGTTCTGTCATCATGGGCCATTTCATAAATTATCTTTGAATCAATGTGCTGTGTTGACACAAACGGAATACTTTTACATTATTCCAGGAAATAATTCCAATTGCTTACCACGGAAGGAATGTCCCAGGTCAAGGCAATTTTTTTGTAACGCTCAAAATCTCCCTTTTTCCACTTGGTAATATGGTAGCCAGCACAAAAGCGGCAATAGTAGGCCCGTCTGGAAGACGGTTTTCCCATGCGGTGTTTGATGCGCCGACCGTCTGTTACGTTCTTGACGCGCGATCGCAATTTAAAACGAAACATTGCACACCGCGCCTCAAACCGCGATGGAAATATCACCTTTCCGGTTGCACGGCATTTCCCAATTTTACTTTTTATATGTTCCATAATCGATAGATCAGGGTTTATCATTCAGCGCGTGTCCTTTTCAATAGAAACCTGTAGCATGATCCATTCTTTGATGCGGCGGGAAGTTGTCGGTGAAATATCGAAGCACTCGATATTCCCAAAAGGCACCGCCAGAACAAGGCGAAGACGCCCCCCTTTTAGCTGGTAACAGGCTTTTACCATCCCCAGCGGTATCGCATGATGCCGGTCTATTTTCTGTACGTATCCCCGCGTATCGCGTACCACCTCATTGAGACTGCGCTGCTCGCAGTACTTGCTATCTTCCATGTTATCTTTTAAGAAGAGCTTTACGAGAGCTGTATTATTGGTTTTCTCAAATAAAAATATGCCCAGCTCGCTGTACGTTATCTTTTTTGTCACGAATTTATTGTTGAGCAAAAATCCCTCACAGAGCGGATCCATCGTTCTTAACAGCGGCAGGTTGATCTCTTCCAAAGGAACCGCCTCTTTCGCCCCATTTTCGGCAGCGACAGCTTCCGGCCCATTGTACAGATCAGCAGGCAAGCTTGCTGTTTGTCCCACTAGCTCCGCCAACCGTTGTTCCTGATGCAGGACGGTACGTTCCAGCCTGACCATTTCATACTCCTTGCTCCGCAAAACGATCCGGTAAAAAAAGACCGTATAGATCATATTGAAAAGCAGGATGCAAACAAAAATCACAAGTAGCGGAAGCCAGATCCACTCACTTTTGGACATGGCGACAGGTTTGATAACTCCAAACAAAAATACCGTGGGCAATAACACACAGAAAAAAAACTGCGTGCCCAGGCGGTCTCCGGTATGGAACAGCCAGCTTTTCCTCCGATCCAGAAACCTGATGGCCACACGAATGTAAAAGAGTACTACTGCCGCAATCAGTACGTGAAAGAGATAACTGAATAGCAGCGGACTATGATTAAACCAGCTCGACAAAGCTGCCATAGTCCCTATATACCAGCAGACGCCTCCAAAAAGAAACGAAGCAATACATACCCAGATAAAATCTGGATAATGCACTTGCATCTCCGTATTCTTTGAATACTTGACCTGTCGGGTATTTTCCATAATTTATAGTTTATATTGACGATCAGCACCCAAACTGATCGATAGATAAAAATCAGCCAGGTTGATCGTGTAAAGAAACATCGTATTAAAGAAATTTCTGTTTAATAAATTTAGATAATAATTCCTTTAAACCGGTCAATGTAAGAGTAAAACCACCCTATAGTGCACCCCGAAATACGGTAAATCGAGCCAAAATAATCAGGAAATACAATCCTTATTGTATAAATCGTATGCTTCATTGCACAATGCAGCCCTTCGATGGACAAAAGATGCATTTATTGAAATAAAACCAATATACCAAAAGATTAGCTTCCCTTATAGGTAATTTTAGGAAACATCAAACCACTGATTTTAAGCCCCCTGAATATGGAGACGACAAAGAATATTTTCAGACAGCTTGGCCGCAATCACCTGCTCATTGCTATTGCGATCATTGTTACTTTATACGCATCATTTTTAGCATCGGCGTTTTATTTAAGGGTATACAGTATAGGAGTCCTTGTATTACTGATCCCCTTTTTGGAAATCCGTAGCCAGCATGTCGTACTTCAGCTTTTTGCTATTTTCTTTGTTTGCATTCAGATCTGTAGTATAGCGGTGTATGACCGCTTACCCTATGAATTGTTGCTGAGTTCACAACCACTTAGGCCCGCATTTAAACATGCCTTACCTATCGCCCTTGGCAGCTGTGCTGTGGCCAATATTATTTTCGTCAAACGTGCCAATCTGGTTACGCTGTACGCCATCCAATTTCCACTGATGCTCCTTGCCTGTACCTGGTATATCCGGATGAACCTTATTATGAACAATTGCAAGCATGTTGATAGTCCCCAAGCGGTCTATATCCAAGCCGAGGTCGTTCAGAAATGTCCGGTCTGCTGCGATATCCATGAGCTCCTGATCGCTTTTCGCTATGAGGGTGAAGAATATCAACTTCCGATCGATGTACATCAAAAGACTTTTGAGCAAGCAAAGGAAGGCGGAAAGCTCCACATGACGCTCCATCCGGGTGTGTATGGCTGGCCATGGTATCACAAAGACATCAAAAGGAGGTACCAATGATTGTGAGTCTATTCCCTTTAACCCAACTGATAGAGACGCTGGATCATATAAGCGAGGTCGAATTACCCCATCGTCTAGTGGCGATCACATCCGCCTGCAAGGATAATTTTGTGGAAGCGCTGACGGCCTACCGCCAATATCAAGATGCAGTCACCGCTAGCCAGGCGGTGAAACTGTACCATACGCAGTTGCTGCGCCTGCACCAAAAGCTTTACAACCACTGCGGCAGCTGCAATACTACAGATCCAGTGGCATTATGCGCATTGGAAGAACTACTGGAACGCTTCGAATTTCTATTCAAAAATGATATTGATCCAAAGACTATGCTAGCCTGCCACCATCAGCAAAAAGTCAAAGCCTATATCGCGCGACATATCGATGTGGTCTGCATCAAGCTGTTGGAAAAACAGATTCCCGAAGTCTATCTACAGGAAATCCGTTGCGCATTTGAGAGTCTTTTTGAAGAAACCAAATTACCCTATCTACAGTATTATCATCAGGATTATCTGATTCAACTGATGGATGCGCTCCTGCAGCTAGCCAACGACGGACGCAACCATAAAAATTGGCACTATCGTTTTCTGGTATTGATGATCAATTTCAACTTTAATCATATGGGCTTTTTCAATCGGTGGAAAGCATTGTACGCTGAAGCCCCCAGTGATATGGAAAGTATGCTCCGTTTTCCAAAGCATTTTTCCTGCATCCAGGGGTTTGCCTACGACGGCAACCGCAGCTCCCTGCTTAAATTGATGTGTGAGTACATCCATGCCGAAAACAATCCGACGCTAAAAACAGCAAGCGAGCATTCACTCCAGTATATCCATAGCAACCTCAATGGCAAGGAACTCAAGCTCTGGATGCACCTTGCTGTGAAAGCCGGCCTCACCACGTCAACGGAAAAAAAAGAAGTCGCCCTTGAATTCTCCAAGCTCATCAAAACCCGGGAGGGTACCTTGCTCTCCCCACATAGCCTGACCAAGATGGACAAGGGCGCAGAATATTTTACGGCTGTTCGTGTCCGAAAACAACTAAACGCCATGCTGGCCGAACTGCATCGGCAATTTCCGGAATTGGACAGATAAAAAGTCTATTGCGAAGAAAAATGGGGTATTCCCACGCTACCCCCATTTGATTCGCTTTTGGATCCTTCAAAAAGTACCCCTATCCGCTCAGATCCACTAGCTGAACGAACTCTACTAAAGGGCTGTATTTCCTACTGGATACCCCAGCCCCTTTGTTTTTACCCCTTCAGCCCTCTTTTAGCCTATAAAAGGGCTCATTTATCCCCCCTACGGAGGGCTGTTTCTTGATCTATCTTTGTTTTGAAGCGTACGATTAGTAGAAGCTGACGCTTGAACTGGCCGCCCTGTCTTATATGGGAGGGGTAAGACAGTGGCGCCCTGTTCCTGAACAGCAAAATGCGGTTTTACATGCTTCAAACAAAAAGAATAAAGAAACTGGAAGACATTAAAAATTAAGGTCATGAACAGAAAGAAAATAATCACAATCAGTTACAAACTGCTCCGGGCAGTAATGCTGCTCTTTTGGTTGTATGCAGGTCTGGATAAGATCTGGCTGCTGGGTGCATTTCAGATTGCCCTGCAACAGCAGCCCGTGATCGGCTTTATGGCTCCCCTGCTCTTCTGGCTATTACCGCTAACTGAGATCGGTCTAGCGGCCATGCTTGCCCTACCGGCCTATCAGTTGCAGCGCTGGGGGTGGTGGGGATCTATTGTACTGATCAGCCTATTCAGCGTTTACATTGGCTTAGGTGTCCTGGATGTCTATGCGCAGAAGCCCTGTATGTGTACCAGTTTTTTGAGTCAAGTTTCGTGGAATACCCATTTGCTAGTCAATCTGCTTATTCTAGGCTTGTCCATCCTCGGTTTGCTTTTGGGCGATCACTGCAGGAAAACTAAACCAGAAGCTCCGGCCGATACAACGGTTATCAAGCTCTCTGTTATAGCCTTTCTTTTATTAGGAGCCTATCAGTACAAAAACACTTTCCATGCGGGGACACAAACTCTTTGGGATCTACCCGACAGCATGGAGTATTATCAAGAACAAGAAAACGTCAGTAGGCCTATAGTAGGCAGCCTGGCACATCGCATAGGATCGGTATGCAGAACCGTACCGACAATTAATATCTACAAAAGGTATGCAGAATGGCAAGGTATTACGAGATTGCCAGTCCGCATTACAGAAAGGAGGATAGCGTTATGCTAACCAAATTTTTAAACAATTATGGCTACATGATATTAGGCGGAGCCATGATTATTGGTTTCTCAGCATTTAAAGGTGCTGAGATTTATGCAGGGGAAAGCTTAGCCCCTGTGACTATTTATTTTCATGGAAACGAGACTAGTGCAACCGAGGTTGCCAGTGCGTTCCGTTGGACTACAACACCAAATGGAGAGAGCTGTGACGATGTAAATCTTATGGCCTGTTCCCAAGTTGTAGATCAGAACGATCTGATCAGTTCAACTCGGCTGGATTCAACTAAGATTCAGCTAGGCGCAAGTCCGACTTCAGGGGGGAACTATATTCCTTCCAAAACTGGAGGTAGCAGTTCGACTCCATTTTCTCCTACTAATAGGGGATAAATGGTGAAGGTAGGCTCCCTGGGGAGCCTACCTTCTATTGTGGATTCTGAGGTATGCCAGCAAGCCTAACGATATCCTCGGGAAGAGGAAGTGCGTATGCATTCGCATTGGGTTCCAATGAAACAAGCTGCCCATTTACATTCCTTTGGATCACAATATGCTGCCCCTCAACATTCAAACGTTTAATATCCATCCATCGCAGACCTCTATATAAAAGTTCTTTTCTCCGTTCGTTTAAAATTAGTTCCAGCGCCTCTTTTTGCCCCTTAACCTTATAAGAAATGAAAGTTCCCGTTTTGTACCGATAACGTAATAAATGATTTAGGTCTTTCAGTCCTTCTTCCACTCTCCCTTTTCTTACATTACATTCTGCACGCATCAAGTAGAGCTCATCAGTTGCGATTCCAGAGAAATACTTTGCTGATCCTGCATAACTACCTTTAAAAGCAGTAGTTCCATCTCCCCAAACATTAAAGTAGGCTGACTTTCGTAAATCATTATCTTCATATGACCGATAAAGAAGCGTATCTGTCAGCGCACGTGCACTAGTTAAATTACTACTTGCTAACAGTTCTGTGTAAAAAATGGTCTCTTTATTGAAAATCGAAAAAGGATATGCTGCTGAAACTTTCACGTCTACCGGATTATTAAAATCCAGCAATTCAGCATTATATTTCAGCACAAGATCAGTATAGTAATGTGCAGAATCGTATTGATGCATGGACAAGTAGGTTCTCGCAAGCATCGCAAAAGCCGCATACTTGTTAGGACGCATCACATGACTGACTTTTTCCGGCAACAAGTCTCCGCATTCCTTAAAATACGCGATAATCCGGGCATAGCATTCAGCAATCGAAGACCGACGAGAGACCTCATTAAAGTCCGAGCTATTGCGCAGTACAATTCCCATATCGGTCTTGTTCTCTTCCGAATATGCTTTTGAATATGTCCAGACTAAAGCAAGATATTGGCTGGCTCGGTAGAACATCGCCGAAGCGTAAATAGCCTTCCATTGCGTGGCGTTTTCTTCTGTTTTTTCAATTTTTTTGATCCGGTCCAATACCAGATTACTATTATATACTGTATTGTAAGCGGAAGCCCAATCATTCGGATGATTCATCGTATAATTTTGCCAGAGATATGTCTTTTGCCCATAATCAATCAGTGCATCATAAATTGACTGTTTTAGAAAATAAGTATCAGCCGATGCTTCGCCAAAAGAAGGATACCTTAAATTCATGATCCTCGAATCATCTAACAATTTCTGGAAATCATCTAGATTTTTAGGGACGGCCAGTCCGTAATTGGACTGGACCTCAAGGTATTTTTGACAGGCTATCAATGAAGATACCAGCAAGCCAATGAATATAATTAAACTATATCTTTTCATATCATTTATCATAGATTAATAATCAATTTTTAGTCCCAGTGAAAAAACCTTTGGTGGACTTAACCGATAAGGGAATTCAGGGTCAATACCCAACTTATTTGCACGCCAAATTATTCCAAGATTGGACACATTGACTGACACCCCCATATTAAATGGCCTATCTCCTTTAGTATATTTCTGTTGCCATGTTAGTGAAATATATTCCAACCGCATGTGATCTCCATGAAAGACATTGATATCCGCATATTGATAAAATGCATCAGCACCAGATTTAACGGGGTAGATCATGCCCGGAACCTGTGTGTGCATTTCATCACCTTTTTTTTGCCAACGCTGCTCAAAGTCTGGAAAAGCAGTACCACTCCCAATAAGTCCAGCGTAAGAAGTAACGGGCTTTCTAAAGTAATAATCCCCTTTGTAACTGATATTGAAGGATAGAAGCAATTTCTGCCAGTTAAAAGTATTGATGATATTACCGAACACCTGCGATTTGGACGATCCAAAATAGACTATGCTCTCATTGGCCTCCTGAAATGCATTCGCCTGATTACGTATCGCCGCATAGTCTGTACTTAGCTGTCCATTTAACAGGCCCTGCCCCTCTCCCTGGTCATTGAGCCCCATCCATTTATATCCTGCTAATGCATTCAGGGGTTTTCCAATAATGGGTGTAATTACATTTCCATCGGAAAGAAATGAGGTCACGCTATTTTGCCTATTATAGTATTGCGTAGTTTTGTTCCGATTCAAGCTGATCATTAGGCGGGTATCCCAATTGAATTTACCATTGATATTTTTTGAATTCAATTCTATGTCAAACCCCTTGCCTCTCATGGCCGCTACGTTTTTAACAACAGTCCCCTGTAAGCCCCAAGTCGTATAATCATATTCACTAAGGCCATACAAATCCTTACCTTTTTTTACATAATAATCAATGCGGCCTGAGATGCGTGTTTTTAAAATTGAAAAATCGAGTCCAAGATTACTTGTTGCTACCCTTTCCCATTTTAAGGACGGATCGTTTAATGTACTGATTTGAAACATCGGATAGTTGGTATAGGTGCCATTTCCTATATAGGCGATTGGATCGGGAGACCTGCGCAGATCAACATTTCCACTTGTTCCATACGTTGCCCTCAATTTTAGGTAATCAACCAAAGTCAGCTTAAAAAAGGGTTCTTTATATAAATCCCAAGAGAATCCCATCGACCAAAGCGGAGACCATTTATCATTGGTGGCAGCACCGAAAATATTCGCTCCATCCTTGCGCAGGCTCATGGATATTCCGTAACGGTCTAAAAAGCGATCACTTATGTTGCCATAAAGTGAGACAAAACGATTCACATTTTTATAAAATTCAGGTTGACCAGGGATACCCTGCATTCCATTATCAGGGATTGTAGGAAAAAGGTTGGTAAAATCCACAGGCGTATTGCGCATCGGAAGCTCGCTGTATCCATATGCAGTATAGCTATTGGTATTCGACAGATTCTCTCTCAGTTCCGCACCAAGAATTCCGACAACCAAGTGCCTGCCCAGGGACTTGTTCAGATCCACCTGTCCACGCAAGGTATAAGACCGCCCCACGACAGCGGAATAACGTTTTATTCCACCAAGCGGGATATTATACTTAGTTGGCTCGGTACCCGTTCCTAGCTCAGTAAACTGATTGATCATTTTTCGTGCCTCATAGCTTTCCAAGGTATTCAGCACGTTATTTTCGGTACGTTGCTGCTGAATCTGACCGCCTAGGTTCAGATGGACGAAAGGCAGTATTTTATACTTTAGATTCAGGCTCGAAAACCACTCATTGATCTGTTTAACCTCAGTCGCATATTTGTGGTCAGACAGCGGAAAATAGTCCCAACTTTGGAAACCATTATTAAAGTTTTCTACCATATAACTACTTCTAAAGTCCTTTTCGAATGGAATTTCTTTTCCATTTTCATCCAGAAACTGAACATACGGTGCCTGGTAACTTCCATACCCCAACGATGAAAGATCAGGTTTCCCTTTCTTTAAGTTATGATTGATAAATACAGCCTGAAGGTCGAGCTGAATTTTTTCCGTAGGCCTAAAACTATTTGACAGCTGAATATTAACTTTTCGATTAAAAGCATCCAACTCGGATCTATCGCCTGTATATCCAATACCAAAGCCATATGAGTTTCGAAGTCCGCCACCCGAAATATTTAAGGCATGCTGATTAACAAATGGAACATTATAAAAAGCATCCATATAGTTCTGTCTACCATTCTGCTCCATAAGTTTATTGATCGCAGCTGCAGAATCTGCGGTTGAGATCAAATTTCGCCTACGAGCATCCAAGATATAGACGATAGGAGTCTGTGCGCTATAGGGCTGATACAGCAAGCGCGAATCGTAATATCCCTTTTCAAAAAGGAACTTCTCAAGCGCTATAAAATCATTATTTTTTAACTGATAGATTTTCGTTAGATCACTATTTTCTCTCCAGATGAGCGTATTTGCCAACGTTATTTTCGTTTTTTGTTCCGCGGCAAAGGCTCCTTTTTTTGACGTAATTACAATTACACCGTTTCCAGCACGGGCTCCCCATATTGCACTTGCGGCAGCATCTTTCAAAATGGAAACACTTTCAATATTATTTGGGTCAATATTGGCAATATTCCCCTCGTATATAAAACCATCCAGTACAATGAGCGGATCCAGATTCCCATTGATCGTACTCAATCCTCTTACCGAAATATTCAGTTTCTGCAGGTCTGCATTCTGGATAGGCTGGTTGTCAAAACGTACGGCGGTAGTCATATTATTGAGCCGGTGGAGTATATTGATACCTACTTGTTGATTGAGCATTTTATTATCTACGACATCTATTGCTCCAGTGACCTCGTTGGCTTTTATTGTTTGATAGCCCGTATTGACAACAACTTCATCAAGATAGTTCTCTTTAAGCTGTAAGCTTATTGTGTTATTCTTTTCGAAGAAACCCGCTGCAAAAGTTCTGTCTATATATCCAACACAACTGATCAAAAGCGAATCCTGTCCGCCTGTCATCGGAATAGAAAATCTACCTTGTGTTGTAGTTACCACCTGACTCCCCGATCTTTTATTCTTAATTGTGGCTCCGATCAGTTCCTTTTTATCTTTTGCAGAAAGAACAACCCCATGTATCCACCTCTTTTCCTGAGCCTTGCCCGAGAAAAAAAACACGCCGATAAAGAGCGTTAATAATATAAATTTCATTATCTCGTATGTTGGGTGGATACTGGGTAGAAATAAGGGTATACGCCATTGTATGTCGCTGCCTTGAGATGAATGCCATATGTCTTTAATATGGCTATTTTCTGAACAACTGGTAAATCGAGGAAGCTACCTGGCAATTCCAGGTCAATTTTCTCAGCACGATCTATTTTGTAAACAACTGGTTTATCTAATACGGATCGTATAAAATTGACCAGCCCGTTAACGGGTATATTTCGAAGAATCAACGATTGGTTCCCCTTATCGACACTATAGGTGCGCATGCCCCCTTTTGTTGCCAACAATTTGGTATCTTCGAGTGTGAGCATATAGGCATCGACCGAATCATTTCTGCGCTCCGCCGCAACATTAAACCGTTCGAGTAATGCCTGTCTAAAATAATTAAATGCATGGCTTTCAGGAATACTATCGCGAACATAAAGTTGATACCAAAATTGCCCCCTTCTGGTTTTGAAGTCGTACAACAGATCGATAAATTCCTTTTCAATCTGCTGATCAAAAACGAAAAGATTAAATTCAGTCTCCCGAAAAACATCTGGAAAGGCCAGCTGATAACAAGTATTTAGAAAATAATTCCCCACCTGAAACAGTGTATTACCATTCTTGTATTGCACAGCGGGATATACGCCAAGATAATTTTTCCGATAGCCAGACATCACGGAACAAAATAGAAGTCCCGTTGTATCGATTAAAGGCGGTGTATCTGATCGGTTCAGATTTTTTATTGCCGACTTTTCAATAAACATATTCGAGGATCCTGTTTTCAACAATTCCCGTATACCCTCCTCCGTTATGGAACCTGCAAACGAGTTAAGAACAAATTTCCCATCGGAATTAATGATCGCTATTGTCGGCAGGCTGTTATGTTCAAATAGCGTTGTAAAGAATGTATCTTCCAATATTGTCGGCAAGGATGGTGTATAATTGAAATCCTGTTTATATTTTTCAAATCGTTTATTAATACGCTGCGCTGTGTCCTTATTCCGTTTGCTGTTGACCATTAAGATGTATATCTCGTCTTGAAAACGTTGTTGTATCATTTCCATTTTGGGGATACCTTCAATACAGCTTGCACATCCTGTAGACCAAAAATCCAATAGGATCACCTTGCCTTTCAGTTCAGAAAACTTAATCGTTTTCTTTTTGCCATTGAAATAGTTTAGCTCAAAGGGCATTTCCCATACCGTATCGGGGATCTTATCACCTGGTTTTAGTGCCATAAGATTGGAAAGCCCATCGGCCCCGCTGTCCCTGCGGGGCGTCTGAGCTGACAAACTAAACATAGAAACCATCATTAAGACTATGCATGTCAACATCATACGATATAGACGTTCGTGACTTGCAACGAATGAAAAGCATTTTAAAGCCCGCTGTACGATCAAACCTACCGAACTGAGCAATGCATCAGCTTGACAGCTCTGAACCCCACAGATCGACTTAAAACCGCTTAAAACAAACCCTTTCAATTCCACTCCATGAGTCACAATAGAATTTTCTTTAGACTGAAAAGCCCTTGTGCATTTCTTGTGTCTTCCTTGTGCATAACAAGTGCTTAACAAGGGTGAAGCTAGGCTCATCCTATAGTCAACCTTGTGTGTTTCTTGTGTCAAGCTATAGTCGACCTTGTGTGTTTCTTGTGTCAAGCTATAGTCGACCTTGTGTGTTTCTTGTGCCGACCTATAGTCAACCATCACCCAACCAATACCTGACCAACTTCTACCATTTTCCCACCTTTGTTCGGTATTTCTTCGGGTGGTCTTCGGGTCACCTTCGGGAAAAACCAAAGGAACAGCCACGGAAGACTGATGGCCGAATGCATGAACGGCAGAAGTTGGGGCGAAGTTGGTCAGGAAAAAGGCAGAAGAAAAAGTCTTTGATTTTATAGGCTTTTGTACCAGCTTTTCAACTGTTATGCTACTTCCACTAATCAAGTAAGTATATAGCAGTTGACAAGCACTTTGATAACAGGTTTTTCCTTTTTCTAATCGTTTACGCAACTGTTGCGTAAATAGTACTATATCTGTGCTTAGGGAGTGCTTCACGAGTGCTTTATCTATGCTGGTAAAATATAGTCTGCAAAGCGCTACTAATTTAAGGGCTAGAAGCCCTAATTTTTTGGATTTAATTCGGTGTGAGCAGGAGGAAACTTTCACAGTAGGCAGTTCACTCCCACCCTTGTAAAAACTGTTCATTTTTAAAGGTGTTGAGGGCTGTGACCTGCTAACTCGGATTTTTTATCGATACCTACAAACGTATCCTCTTGTTCCTTAGCCTAGCTTAGGTCACAAATAAAAAAATTGTTGTAAATGCGGGAAGCGCAAGACGTTAAAATGACAGTTGCAAGTATTTAATAATTGGTTCGATACGTCTTCAGCAGCTAAGAAAGTCATCGGATGACTTTGGTCGCCGAGCTACTCAGGGGCCGTAATGATGTTCTTTGATTTTTGTTTTTTCATAACTCGTTTATAGTTATGAGTCTAATGGCTGACAGCTTTAATTAATACATGTGGGCCTACATACCGTGGCTAAATTAAAGTTTCTGAGGCTTTACACAACACGGATTTACAGCAGGCCCACATCTACCATATAGAGTATGCGAATATAAGCATATAAGTGGAGATGTGGGTGTTTATTCTGCTGCCTTGCGTTGCGTCCTCAGAAATATAGCCGCAAGACTCTTGATTTAAACACCAAATTTTCAATCACAAAAACAGTATAAATCAAATTATTATTAGAAAATACTTGTTTTCAATCACAATAATACAAAATAAAAACACAAATATAAAATTATATATCATATTAATTGTGATATATATCAATAATATTATGATAATCGACTGATTACTAGACGAATACGCCCATCTTTGCCTTAAAACCAATAATACAATGGCTAAGAAACGAAATACTTCAAAATCAGAAAAAAGAGTGAATCCACACGCTTTGCAGAATGCACTAAGAAATCTTAAGTCTCGTTTTGCTACGGATGATATAAAATCTATGAAAGAAGTATCAGGAGCGTATGCAACAGGAATGCCATTTGCACTTGATATGAGTTATGATACAATGATAAAGAGATTTCATAATCCTGAGCAACTAACATTAAATGATATCCTAATAACATCCGACATTACAGAAACAGAAGTTGAGATAATAATAAAAGTCGCAATTGCTGAAGCTAGAAAAAGCCATATTAAAAGAGATATTTCACATCTGTTGCCAAAAAATGAAGACTAGTCAACTAGTTATTAAGACTTAATTAAATGAAAAATTAGAAATTCACAAAGGTCATCAAATTCCAATATCCATATGAAACTAAACCTGAAATTTATGAATGGATGCTGAGACAGAGGAAGACGAATTAATTTAATTATTATATCTTATAGGATTTGCTTTTCAACAAAAGTCTATCTATCTTAGAAGAAGCTATTATTAAAAAAGACATCCAGCCTATAAATTTTAAAAAGCTTTTTCATCGGATGAGCTCATTCAAAATTAATTTCGCTATATAAACTATCTACTATTTAAGAATTTATGCCTAAAATTTTAATTACGGGAAACGGTTTCGATTTGAGTTTTGGTTTACCAACAGGATATTCTGATTTTATAAAAATCTGTAAGAAATTGAAGGAAAGTTCCAAATTTGATTGGAATGATCTTCGAGAAGATATTTCTATCTTGCGAATTTCAGATAGTGTCCCAAGGTCATCTTTTCAGGATTTTGAAAGTTTCCAAAAACGGTTACAAGGCAGTACGTGGTTTAACTATCTATCTAGAATATTCACAATTAATACGTGGATCGATTTCGAAAAATATATAGAAAAAGCATTATCAATTATTCAATCAAGTCTTAGTGAAATTAAAACTGAAACGTTTCAAAAAAACGGGAGATATTTTAAATCAGATATTATCTACTATAAAGAAAATTTCCATAAAGAAAACTATGAAATCTATCTGACCCTATTAGACTTTAAAATCTTCCTAAATAATAGTTTTATGGTTCCTCAATTAAATCCTATTTTTTTGAGATCAATCGATGAATTCCATGTTGATTTTGAGAATGATATTTTGTTTTCATCTATTTTAAATGATTTAAATACTTTCAGAAATATATTTCAGGAATATTTAAGAGAAATAGTAATACCATTATATGATTTATTAAAATCAGACGATAGGAGAATATTATTGCAAAAGATAACTCACCATTTTACTTTTAATTATACCCCAACTTTTTCTAAATTAGTATCAAACAAGCCAAGTACCTGTTTCCTTCATGGTGAATTAGAAGCTAACAACATTGTCTTAGGTATAAATGAATGGGAAAATATCTCCATTGATGGCCCTAATTTGATTCCATTTACGAAATACTTCCAGAAATTAAATTTTGGCATTGATCTTAAATTTATTAATGAAATAGAGGGAAGAGATAAATTATATCAATTCTTTTTTTGGGGGCATTCATTAGATAAATCTGATGCAATTTATATAAATGAAGTTTTCGATCGAATTGAAGCACTTGAAAAAAAACACTCAAAAGGCAAAATTATCATAGTTTATCATAGTGATTCTTCTCGATTTAGTATTATAAAAAATCTTATCGAAATTAGGGGAAGTACAGATATAATGAAGAAACAACGCAGTGGAGAATTGGTATTTTTACAAAGTAGCTCTGAAGAGCTAAAAAAGGAATTAAAATTAAATATTCCTGTCAGAAGTATAGAAAATATTCGCATTTATTAAAAAAAAATAAGTATGGAAAACTTTAACATTGGAGATGAAATCTACCACAAGTCAAACCCATCCGTAAAATGGGTGATTGAGCAAATTGATGGCAATGAGATACGATGCTCTACCCTATTAAATGACAGTTTAAAACAAGTAAAAGAAACATTTCTAAAATCCTCAATTGAAAAATGCGGAGATGGTTCCATGTTTATAACAAGTGGTCCGAGAAGAAATCATCAATGGTAGTCGTCACGGAGGCAATTTAAACTTCTACAATTTTATATTTTTATTAAATTAAACCTCCATTTAGAGTATCCTATAAAATACGTTACAGAAATGCTTTCTGCAATGATTTATTATTATTACCTATATAGATTTTATAATTTTTTTATTTTGTATTTGACAAAAAGTCTATCTATATTAGATTTCACATATTATCAAGAACAAATTGCGACCTTATTTTCTTACAGAAAACATTGTAACATTATTTTTATGAAACTTTTTAAACTCAGTCATTAAGTTTAACAGAACAACCATTATCGTACTTCGTAATTTGTCTACCAAAATTTATTAATTTTCCGATATTTTAAAGAGCAACAATTGCAAAAAAAATTAACAGTTAATTATGGAAAAAAGATCTATATTAAAATATATCAGTTTAGACGACCTCAAACTTGATGTTAATAACCCTCGTTTTGGAGAACTATATAACGGAAGTAAAAAAGAAGAAGATCTCATTGAATATTTACTGTATGATGAAGCTGCAGAAGAAATTGCTCAAGCCATTGTTAAAAAAAATGAGTTCTATGAGGACAAAGCATTATGGGTAATAAAAGACTCTGAAGGAAAATACATTGTTCGAGATGGTAATCGACGTTGTGCAGCAGTAAAAGCACTTCAAATGCCTGGAAAATTCCAGCTCAATCAACCAAAAACTATTTTTAAAGAGCTTCCTGTTTACGAATATATAAACGAGAATGAATTAAAAGCACGTATAAGTGAAGAACATTCTGCATCTCTATTTAGAAGTTGGGAACGTATCGCAAAAGCGTTACAAATACTAGATCTCGCCGACAGTGGCAAGCAAGAGGAAATGAATAGCTTAGATTCTCGACCTGGTGATTTTATTAAACTAGGTTCCTTTTACAAAGAAGCTGTGAAATATGGGGGTGATACTTTTCGAGTTCAATTAAGGCGAGGAAGAGGGAAAACAGGAGGGAAAACAATTATTTATGAGCGGCTTTTTAGGGATTCAAAATTATGTGGATATAGATTCAGGAACTCTCCTAGTTATAATATTGAGATCACAAACAAAAATTTGTTTGAAAAATATATTAAAGCATTGGTAAAGTATATTGAAACATTTCCAACCTTGAAAACATCCGATATCGATAATAATAAAGACTTTATTAAATTACTTAAACCGTATGGATTCGATGCATATCCGGCACCTATTATACAACCAATAGTTCAGCCAACCATTCAACCTTCAACTGTTCAAAATGGTAATAATGCAAATAGTCCAAACACTGTAGTTGATAATAACGAGGCAGGTCAAAATAACAATTCTAGCCAAATTAAAAGCGGTAGTGCATCTACCAATAATACAAATAGTACTTCACCATCCAACAACCAAACACCTGCGACTACTGCTCCAGCAAAGAGAGTTTCTATTAAGAAATATCCCCAAATTAAAAGAAAACAACTACCTCCTGGATTAAAAGCCAGAATCGATGAATATTTTGATTTGGATAGTACTTCATTTCCTAATGCAAAAATTGCGATGGCTAGAGTGTTATATGAATGCATTTTAAAATATGTTGTAGAAAATACTAAATCAAAAAACATTTTATTAAAAAATAGCGGACATTTTGGATCGGCATATTCCAGAAAACCGTATACAAACTTTGAGGAGATGAACAAAAAGTTCATTGATCTCATCACAAATCCTGGGACTTCACAAGCTTTTACAAGTTTTGAATTTGAGAAAATGCACACAGTAATCCATAATTATAGGGTAGCGGGAACGACTCTTTCAGCTGATCAACTAAAGAACAATTTAATAGAATTAATAGAATTTATGTTACAAGATACTGCCGATTTATTATCTTCGCTCGACACATCAAAAATAAAATAGAATGTTTTACTCACCATTAAGATACCCAGGAGGAAAAAATAGGCTCTCAGCTTTCCTTGCTAAAATTTGTATGGACAATAACATTCACCGTCATTATGTAGAACCATATGCCGGCGGAGCATCTGTAGCATTATTCTTACTACTTGAAGGATATGTTGAAAAAATAACAATCAATGATAAAGACAGATCAATCTATGCATTTTGGCACTCTGTAAAATATCAAAGCGAAGATCTCTGCAACCTAATTGACAATACCAATATTTCAATTGAAAACTGGCATATCCAAAAAAAAATTCAAAAGGAAAAAGAAAAGGAAAATATTGATTTATTAACATTAGGTTTTTCCACATTATTTTTAAACAGAACAAACAGATCAGGAATTATTAAAGGTGGCGTGATTGGGGGGGTAAATCAAAATGGAAATTATAAAATCGATTGTAGATTTAATAAAGACGAAATTAAACAGAGAATTAGAAAAATAGCTAAATTTTCCGAATATATTGATTTATATAATTCTGATGCTATTGATTTAATTGATCAAATCCAAGAGCAGTCTTGTATAGATAATGGTACAATATTTTATTTCGATCCCCCATATTATTTAAAAGCGGATCAGCTCTATATGAATCACTATTTAGATGAACATCACAAGGAAGTTAGTGAGAAAATAAAGAATATAAAAAATGTACATTGGCTGGTATCATACGATGACAATGAAAATATAGAAAAACTATACATGAATTTTCCTACAAAAAAATATAGTTTTAACCATTCTGCTGGTACTGCAAAGGCCGGTAAAGAGATTCTTTTTTTTAGTGAGGGTATACAGCAGCCACAAATTGACAACTATAATCCAATTAATTTTAGAATTACAGTGAAACAAAATAAAAAGGAGATAATTTACACCTAATATCTTATCTTTTTCACTATTCCAAAATATAAATTTATTGTCCCTTAACAAGCTCTGAATTCCGCTATCAAAGGAGGGAGAGCAATAAGCTCTCCTCTCTCCATCCAAATCAACTAACTAATAGAGTTTCATCGTCATCTTTTTTTGTTATCAAATAATTGGATAAAACAATTTTCCAATTTTCTAAATTATGATGAATAACTCTTTTCAAAAAGGCAGGATGCAACTTCGCATTCGATTTGTCCAAAACAAAATTCTTGTCATATTTAGATAGATCAAAAATATAAGTTGCATTTCCACTTCTTAGATTTTCTAAAAGAACTATATTATCAGAAGCAAATTCAAAATGAAAATATTCATTAAATCCTCCTTCTCCATCATAAATATCCGTTACGTTATAATCTTTTAAAACAGAAAATCTATAACTATTCCCTGAGTTATCTTTAGTACGATTACCTCCGAAAAACTCTTGTTGAATCTGCTCAAGCTTATTTGAGATTCCACCAACCCCTTTCGCTAATATCTTTCTATCAAAAGTAGCAGTTACCTTTAGAACAGGCTCTAAGTTTAAATTATAAATTTGGAAATATCCTCCAAGAGCCGAAGCTATATTCATTGCAGCTTTGGCTCTCAACAATACCATCTCATCGTTAGAATTAAATATCATTTTAGGAAAATGTAGAATTACTTCATCTTGTGGCGAGCGTCCTTTATAAAGTATAAGCCCAAATTTATGGAGCAACTCCTTTTCCCATACTTCAAATACTCTGTCATATTCAATCAAACGACCATCTTTCCTTGTGTATTTAATGTGCTTGTTTACAGTTTGCTTATTTTCAGGTTGTTTTCTTACAAATTTCCCAAATATGTTTTCTTTGAGATACCCCTTCTTACCCCTTACGAGTAAATCATCGATATTGCCCTTAACCAATTCACCTAGATCTCTATAGTGGATCGCTTCTGTCGTCAATGATTTGGTTCCAAAACCAATTATAAAACTTTCTCCTTCACTTAACAATCCTTCCAAGTGGGGAAGTGCGTTAATTACTCTGCCCATTGTCCTTCTCCCTTTCTTTCAAATGTAAATTTCCCCTCAGATGCTCTCGAATTCGTAAGTTGTCTTACAGGTGAATTACAATCGATAACTCCTCCCGAAATAGAGCCATGATGTTTGAATTCTATTGAAGCATAAATATTATAATCTTTTATAGAACTTGTCTTTAAATAGTATTTTGGCTCCCTTGGATCCAAGAATACCTTAAATTTTTGCTTTAACATATGGAAACAAAATTCCAATCGTAATACGCAAAGCATTTACGCTATTTAAAAAAAAACAAAAAAAAATACAATTATTAGCTGGAGGATGTTTTAAATGTGTTTCAAGCAATTAGAAACAGTGTCTCATATTGAAACTACGCAAGTGTAATGCGTATCTAAAAAAGAATAATAACGGAAATCTATTGTCCATTTATGTTAAATACCTTGTTACGTATTTCTTCGGTTATGGATAATCTACTTTTCAGCCTTCGTTACATAACGTTGCAGATAGGCCTTAAAATTAGGGTTACTAGTATAGAGATAAACACCATTGATAGCTCTAAATATCATAGTCTTGTAAATATTTTTCACATAAAAATCCAAGGTACTATCATCGGTACTATTTTTACCATTTGCATCCTGGTATTTATCACGAATAATAAAAATCCTATCTTGAACGGGATCATAATCGATCTCCTCTCCAAACACGATAGCAATGTAATTAAGATCGGCCCCAAAAACCGTATGGATACTTCCAACTTCATCAATCGCATTTTTAGAATTGATCCAGTCCTTTCCTGTTGAATTCCATCGCAAATTGACGTCCTCAATCTCCATATCATATAGAAGTCTATTTTTCTTAGCTTTGGTTTTATATTTCCAGCTAAAGCCAGCGACTAAACGGGCTAACCCATCTTTTTTATTTTTCTCCTGAATCTGATTTCTCATCTCAACAAAACTGTCAAAAAGCTTGAACTCAAATTCATCAGATTCAAAAGTCTCTCCCTCTGCCAACTCTAGAGCAAAAAGCCTGTTTACAAAATCAGTAAATAGATTCCCTCCTTTAGAGCGGATTTGAGTGTGTAGTTGAAAGTTACTATACTGATTAGATTTCTCCAATGCTTCAAACCGCACATCTGCTATATCTGATGGACGGATAGATTGGTTTCTATCGTAAAAGAAAACCTGACGGTCAGATTGATTTATAACCCAATCCAATTCTGTTCCTTTAAATTTTTCTAATCCCAGACGCGCATTGCTCTTGTCAAAATCACCATAGCCGGATAAATTTTTACGCTGCCTTAAGCGATGAGCTTCATCAACCAGTACAATTCTATATTTCCGCTTAGAGATATCGGTTGGCGAAATAACCATCTTTGGTTCCAACTGATCTATATGCCTAAAAACGGTGCGGATAGTCCCTCGCAAGGAAGTCATTGAAATAACGATAGCTATCTCGTCTTTCAATTTATCTTCGTTGCTTTCATCTATTCCATTTTGTAGACGAAACTGTTTCAGCAGACTATATACCTGTTCAGAGAATTCATCCTCCATCTCGAATTGTTCGAAATATCGAATGGGGGTCGTCAAAAGCTTAATAACATAAGTCGCAATCACCGTCTTACCTGTCCCGGCATTTCCCTGGATGAGTATGCCCTTTTTATCTGATGTCAGACTTTCAAGTATCGCTATGACCGCAGCTTGTTGGTCTCTATTTAAGCTCTTATAGGGAGAATACTTGAAGATATTGCTGTTGATGATCTCTTCAAAAGATGTCTTTGCAATCTTAAGCTCTTCAAGCTTGGCCCAAATAGCGGGAAATAACTCTTCGTAAGCTTTCTTACCGTAATAAGAATGCCCAGAGTTGTGTAAATTTATATTGAGTAGTTTTAACGGTTTAACAGCGGAAAAAAGATTAATCAAAAAAGACTCCAGATGTAGGGTAACAGACTTATTAAAAAAGTTTGAATGGATAACATGTCTATTTAACAACAGCTTCTTAACCTCATTACCATTATGATTTGCAAAACGATTCAGAACATTGACAGTCTCCCCGATATAAATAGATTTTTTATCATTGAGAATATAAACCAGTGCACTGTTGTAGAAATCAAGGTCACTATCATTCAAATTGTTGAATTTACCGCTTCTATCGACTTTCAATATCTCGATATCCTCTAACTTAATTGGATTCATAAATAATGATCTAATGCTACAATTCGTTGTATTTTTTTGCGGTTCCCTTGGCTTTTTCGACTGGGTATTTTTCGTTATTGAGTTTCATCTTGTCCTCAACGATCTGCCTGACATCAAGTCCATGCTTATCGGCCAACAATAGCGCATACATCAGTACATCGGCGAGCTCGTTCTTCAACTTATCAGGATTGGCATCTTCATTGCCTTTCCACAGGAAAAGCTCGAGGAGCTCCGAAGCTTCAATGCTCAATGCGACTGCAAGATCTTTGGAATTGTGAAACTGCTCCCAATCTCTTGCATCCCTGAATGCTCTGATCTGTGCTATTAACTGCTGAATATCCGACATTGTAAAATCTTTTAACTAAAAACTGGCCTTTGTCCAAATATCCGAAATATTGTTTAGGAATAAAAGGGCGATTATTTAAGGTTATTGCCAAAGGTAAAAAGAAATAGTTCTATTTGATCCTCTTTAACTTGCATTTGTGTTGCAAGTTCATGTATCCTTTGGATATAATTTAAGTAGTAGCGATAACCGTTTTCTATCGAAATCCTATTAAAGCTATTAAACTCTTCAAATTTTTGGCTTTTGAAAATACGGATAATTCTTTCGTCCAAAATTAGTGCGGAACCTGCTCCAAACAATGATACTCCTAGAAAATATAAAAGTTTTGAATAGGTTGACAAACCCAAACTTTTAATTTTCCTAAGCTCTTTGTGAGCCTCTTCAAATGCTTCAGGGGAACATGGGTTTTCAATCTTCCTTAAAATAGTACATATCGACTCCATCTGACCTTTGTATATGTTAAAGAAATGATTCCCTCTCATACCAGACGAATATCCCCATAAAATTGTCTTAAGAACGACTAGATCAATTTCAGTTGTTTCTTTAATATCACGTCTACTTAAGGTTATAACTGGATTATCTCCGAACAATTTTATAAAATCGTGATCCTCCAATTGTTTTACCCAATTGCTTGCCTTCACATCGAAGGCTTGTTCATCAACAGGCAAGTTGGCTATCAGATCACAATAACTAAAAATAGATTTACGCTGCATAATAATATTATCGGTTAAATTAGAATTTGAAATACGGTTATTTATTACAAAAACAGGCTATATGGTCTCAATATAACCAAAAAAATAATTGTTCATAGCGCTAATTCCAGTGATTCTCTTGAATTAGCACTATATGAAATGATTACGAATTACATTTTTCTTGTTATGCTTCTACACAAAAATCTTCCATTATTTACTGATTTAATCAATGTAACAGCAAATCTACTCAACATACAATCCAGCTACATTGAAAGAGATTATTGGCAAGTCTTCGCACTACATACAATCCAACAAGACCCTTTAGCTGACAATATCATATTAAAAGGTGGAACGGCCTTAACAAAATGTTTCCAGCTCATTAAAAGAATTCCTGACGACATCGATTTTGTGATTGCGAGGAAGGAAGGAGAAACAGACAGTAGATTAAAATCTAAATTAAAAAGAATAGGTAACATCATTTCTAAGGAGATTCCTGAAATTCCAATAGAAGGCTTAACAAGAAAAATGGGAATGAATCGTAAAACTGCCCATTCTTATTTTAAATTTAATGATGACGACTATTGCCCAGAAAATAATCTTGTCATTATCGATTATAGCTGGTTAGGCGAATTCAAGCCATATAGCAGTTGTTCATTAAATTCCTTTATTGGCGACACGCTAGCTGAGCTTGGCCAAAATATTATAATTGATCAATTTAAGCTATTTCCATTTAAGATGAATGTACTAGATCCGTTTAGAACATTCTGTGAAAAAATCATGAGTCTCGTTCGCTTCTCCTATTCGGAAGATCCAATATATGATCTAAGCAAAAAGGTCAAACATACTTATGACCTCTATCAATTATTACAATATGAGAGATTTCAGCTTTTTCTTCAATCTGAGGAGTTTTTTAAAATGATGATTAATGTAGCCTATAGAGATGCGAAAAGTTTGAGAAATAACAATCATTGGCTCAAATACCACCCTGTGGAAAGTGTATTTTTCAATAAGTTGAACGAAAACTGGAGTTCCCATCTTAGCCAAGTTTACAATACTAAATTTAGTACTACTGTCTATGAATCGCTTCCTCCTGATGTTCAGATTTTAGAGACACTATTTTTAATCAAAAACAGATTGAAGGAAATGTGCTGGGATATATTAATTCTTAAATAGTGATTTAACAATCGAAAAAAGCTAAAGCTATATTATAACATATAGCTTTAGCAATTATCTTATTTTCTCAGTGTATATACTGTCTCACCTCCATGTCAACAGGTACTAGAGGTTGATCAATATATGTTGTTTGCACGACAGCTAGCCAGACACTTGATTCAGTATAAGATAGGGGTGCAATTCCAGAAAAGAAGTAAAGAGTAAACTCCACATAAGGTTTTTAAGGGTTCGTTGGGCGAGGTGGAATTGGTGTGCTAGTTTCCCCGCCATCTCCATCATCAGTCTCTGAATAAACGGTGATGTTATCGGATGCTGAATGTGTTTTGGCGGGCTGACCAATACCGAATAATAAGTATAATATTAAACTCCACATAAAATAAAAAATTAAGATTTGAAATATTGTTCTTTTAAACTCTACACAAACATAACATTCATCAAACAATTAATCAGCACAAAACATGGCTAAGTTATCGGTAAAGTGCGACAACCGAAAAGTCTAAATATGGCAATATGGCATGGGATAAAACACAAAAAGCCACATCTCACGACGTGGCCTTAAATAAACATATGATTCACTAGTGATCTGCCGAGATCGCTACAAGGCAGATCACTAGTTAGTTAGATACTATTTATACGAATTGATTGATTTGGAGACTTTCCATTCACTCCCCACACGCTCCAACGTAACTAAGTCTGTTTTGGTGAAACTCTCAAATTTCAAGGTCACTTTAGCCACCATATAGTCTGCTGACTCCTCGATGATATCAGTGCTTACTGCACAGTTCAAACGCTCACCTTTTTGTTTTTTCAGAGATTTAACCACCGCTTCACGGCTATGAGATTGTGCATTGGAAGATTGGATCTTTTGGTTGAAATCAGCAGCGAACAATTGCTCTACGCCTGCTGATTCGCCTTCGGTTGTGACCGCAACATAATGCTCAAGGGCGAAGTCTGCTGTAGAAAGATTAATGGTTGCTTTTGCTGATTTGGAACCTGGTCCTTCAGCCGCCATAGCGAAAGTGGATACTGCGATTAAGGCTGCTGCTGCGAATGTTTTTACTAGAGTTTTCATAATGTCTTTATTTTATTGTGTTAGTTATATTGTTCTTATTTGTTGACTCAAAACTACGACACAATATGCCCCTGACCTATGGGCTTTAGACTAACGGACAGGAAAACTCGGTGAACGGTGGGAATGCGGAGGTGAAGCGAGTTGCATTTCAGAATAATTTTGCCCATATTCAACTTATATTAAACGACAATGTCAGGCAGCCTAATTTCTAAAACAGTAAAAATCCTCTCCTTTATACTGATGATTGCATATACTAACTCAGTTTATAGCCAAAACATCTTACGGTATACGAGAGACAAAGATTTCACAATTGAAACACTTCCAAATGTCCCAGTAGCAAAAATGGAGACGGAAACGGTCTTTTACACATCGAATGGGGCAGAAAAAATAAAAACCACCTATATTTTTAACAAGCACAACCGAGTTGTATCCGAATCCAGACACAATGAGACTAGAGAACAAACGTTTTTTTTCGAAAACAAATATCTAAACGATACAGTACTCATGGAAAGAAGAATGGAAGTTAAGCATCCGCTCCTCCCTCTAAAAGTAGAAACCATATATTATACCAGAGATAGCAAAGGGAATATAACAAAGCAAATGACCCTAAATAATCTTGGGGAATGTACCTGGAAGATAGACATTGCATACAACGAACAGGGAGATCCTATTCATTATATGGAAAATGATGGCAAGTTTGGTTTTACAAAAGCCGAATATGATTACGCAAATGATTTAGTAATAAGCACGCAGTATGATCAACAAGGAACCGCGGTTAAAACAGAAAAAGGATATATCAGCAAAAACGGAAAAATAATTGATGATAATGTCTATGATACATACGGTAACTTTCTATCTTCATCTAAAGTGTTCTATGAATATAAATATGACAAATACGGTAATTGGATATCAGCAACACGGTTTCAAAAAAAAGGTAAAGAAAAAAAATCATTGGAAAAGAGAAAAATAACATATTCCAAAATTTAACAAAACTATTTCACACCAACTATTGTTCTTACAATACAAAACGGCTACAAGCTACCTTTCGAAAGAAAGGTTCAACATAAAAGTTGGCGTCGTACAGTGAAAATCCAATTGTCTTTAAAAACATTGGATGACGAAACACAAAAGAGGAAACGATAGGAAACATAAAAATTACTGTACAATTAAACGCTAAGAGAAAGGGTCTGATGAGAATCAGGCCCTTTTGACTTAATTGTTTACTAATCGTACCCTCCTTCAATCAGATCGCTTATGTTATTTGGATGATTATCTACTTTAGGAAGTCTTCTTTTTAGAATCCATCTTTCATTCCTCACCCCTCTACAAATTCCAAGATGTCTCCCGGCTGGCATTCTAGTACGAGAAAAACGACCGGGTGACGCTGGATCTCTTTCAAACTCGTCTACTGGCCCCCCTAAGTACCAAAGACGCAGATCAATGGCTACTCAGCGCACTTGAAGATCTACATCCGACAACGGCTACATCCATGACATGGAAGATCGTTGGGGGACCGGGCAGGCCCGAGATCAAGAAGAACGTAAATGGACTACCTGCAAAAGCAGTCTATATTGCGCCAGCATCAATCCTTGTCTCAAGTACCGTCACAGTGCAGGTAGAAGTCACTGCCAAAGGCTGTCTTCCCGACCCCAAATACCCCGGCGGCAGGCGGCCGATAGGTAAGATGATTTTTTTGACGTCGATCCAGCTAACGGCAGACGCTTACTTCAAGGGCACCGTCGGCGGGCAGTCTTTTGAGAGCAGCAAAATGGGTGTGCAGGTGAGAGGCGTATCACTGTTGCTGGAGGGGGTCGATAGAGCAATGTTTTGCGCTTATACCAGCGCAACTTAAATCAAAGCATTTAAAATGCCATTTCAACATTTTAAACGCTTTGATTTACACGTGTTACAGCTTTTAGCTAACTATCATGGATTATACAAAGGGGAATACTGGCAATCAGATCCTTTATCTACCTTATATGAGAAAAGCAACAGGTATCTATAGTCTTCTTTTGTATCAGTAGTTTTATTTATTGAACATTCTTACTAATTTATGCCGTCTCTTATTTGTAATGGAAAATCCAAAGGAGAAGTACTATCTTCCATCTCGACAAACGGTAATAACAAATTTGTTGTGGTGTAAGCTGCTTCTTCGTACTGCGTCGTTTGCGCTGCAATATTAAAATCCAAACTGTTATTTCTAAGTAGAACCACCTCTCCCCCTATTGCAGAACATAATAGCAGCTTGGCATTCTGTGATCTTGTTAATGAGTTACAAAGTGAATTGCAGCATTTTATAGACTCAATAATTTTCCCAGTTCCCTGTTCAATATAATTTATAAGGCCATTATAATAAGGGACGATCAGTTTGGATGACGATATTAAAAAATCATTATTATAAGTTATACCCCTGGTATTACCCCAGGGTTCAGGGATATTTAAACCTTCGTCGTCTGTAAATTCGTTAACAGAATCCAGTGAAGGGAACTTATTTACCTGGTAACTAAAAGGTGGAAATCCGCCCGTTGTGACAATTTCATCGCCATTCTCAGAAAAACTACAGGCGCTTGGAGCAAATAATGTGGCAATATATTTCCGGTAAAGCTTTACCGAGTTATCTTTTATTTCGAAAAAACGGATACTTCCGGTATCTTCTGAATCTGTTGTCTGTGCTGCAATTATTTGCTCACTCGGATGAACTACTATGTTCTTTGTATAGACCTCGGATAAAGCATCGGTATTATCCAGTCTGAGTAGGGAATTGAGATCATAAAATTCAATTTTGCATGAGCCAGCGTTTGCCGCAATCAAAAGGTTTTTTGAGGCAATAACCCTAATACAGGAGTAGCCTCTTAAATGTGGGGCCAAATTGTTTTGCAACACATCTCCGCATGTTCGTGAAACAGTTTTCGTATTAATATTCCATTCAATATTCCTTGTCCCGTTTAGGGCAAACCAAACATAGTTCTTCGTAGAAAAACAGGCATCTAGTATAGTAAAATCAAATTGGTGGTAGTAAGATAGAATTAATTGATCATCTACAATGTCAATAATTGCAAATTCAGAAGAGTTATCAAATAACACAAGGGCTGTACTTCCACTTTCGTTAATTATAGATTTTGAGATTTTACGCTTTAGATCTATTTTATTTACTATCTGCATTTGCAATTATTTTTTAAGCGCTTTTAAATTTTGTAAAATAGGCCAGATTCCCGCTGGTTACTTTGCAAATTTCGGATCGAATATTCCGATGCGTTCCAATATAATATTTGATTAAATGGGGCATCAGAAAGTTGTATCAAAAAAACCAATGTAGGTAAGATCATTGAATTTCTTATCAGGCTCGTTTACTTTCAAATTGGTGTCTGTATAGAAAAAAAAGGCATTCGCTTCTGTAATTCCAGTTGCAATACATGCTTCTTTGACAATTCCGGTGAGCTAATGTCTTCCATTTCCGCCAATAATTCGCCAATTTCCAGTGGTTCTTCGCCGGCATAATAAATGGAAAGAAAATCTTCATTGAAACTGTGCTCCTTTTTTAAATCTTTACTAAACTGGCTTAGCTCTACTTCGGAAGGATTTTTTTCTTTGCCAGTCGAACCGAAAAGAAAAGCCGCTGACTGATCAAAATATATGTCAAACTCTCTTCGTTTTTTTCTCGTAAACCCAACCCATATATGGGCTTTTGATATTCTAGACATAGACCTTTTTATTTGTTTAGTTTATTCATTTTGGTATAAACTATTCATTATAAAAATAATAAACGTTATTCCAGCGTTTGGGAATCCAGTTATCCTTAACCATAACAGTATCCTCAGTTATATAAAACTTCATGGTAACCGGCCTCGAAGTATCTATTTTATGATAATCCGATGCCTGCAGATCAATGACCCTACCGGAGGAATCTGTTCCGGATATATCAAAAGAGATATGCTTGTCAGTGAGCACATCGAATAGTTCCTCCACTTTGATAAGCTCATCGCCAGAATTGGAAGCCATCGTAATTTTATTCCATAAGATATCTATTTTCTCCATGTCAGATCTGGATGAGCTGCACGACAGCAGACATGTTATAATGAAAAACAAAAAAAATATCTTTTTCCTCTGGCGCATGATATTTTTTATTATAAATATATGACTTTCAATGTATTTGTACAAATTATTAATTTTGAATTTGTGCGCCAACTGCATTTTGCTACAAAAAAATAAAAGAATGGAAAGGAGCTAAAACAGAAAAAGCCACATCCGTAGACATGGCTTCACAACTTATATATTTGTAAGGGATGGCTCTTATTTATAGGAATTGATTGATTTAGACACTTTCCAGTTATTACCTTCACGTACCAAAGTCACAAGGTCTACTTTGTTGAAATTTTCAAATTTTAGTGTCACTTTTGCTACCATATAGTCGGCTGATTCTTCTAAGATGTCTGTGCTTACTTCACAGTTCAACTTCTCTCCTTTTTGCTTTTTCAAAGATTTAACCACTGCTTCACGGCCATGAGATTGTGCATTGGAAGATTGGATCTTTTGGTTGAAATCTTCGGCAAATAATTGCTCTACGCCTGCCGACTCGCCTTCGGTAGTGACCGCAACATAATGCTCCAATGCAAAGTCTGCAGTAGAAAGATTTACGTTTGCTTTTGCTGATTTGGAACCTGGTCCGTTAGCGGCCATTGCGAATGTGGATACTGCGATTAATACTGCTGATGCGAATGTTTTTACTAGCGTTTTCATAATGTCTTTATTTTATTGTGTTAGTTTTTTTATTTGTTCTTATTTGTTGACTCAAAACTACGACACAATACGCCTCAGGCCTATGGGCTTTAGACCAACGATCAGGAAAACTCGGTGAATGGCGGGAATAAAGGGGCGAAGGACAATATGGGAATGATCTTAAAATAAAGTAAAAAAATAGGGGCTGGTAAATCTACCAGCCCCTATTTTTTATTAAAGTACTGTATAACCTACATTATAAGAATTATTGCTGGCGTTGATCTGAATGGTCTGAAATGACAGCAGTCGATCAGCCTTGCCAAAGTTGTCTATTGATGGTGCTACAAATGTAGATAGTATTAGCTTTACAAAATCGCCGTCCGGCACAGCTGTAAGAACCGCCGTATCCTCATTGAAATGGGCTTTAGTTGTTGCACCACTAAAATTTGAATTTATCGGCTTCCCGGCATCTATATTAAGTACACTACGCAATTTAAACTTATAGTATACGTCGTCAATCGCTCCAGAGCTCATCCCTTCTGATGCAGGCATAATCAAAAAATCCACAATCACTAATGTCGCACCGATCGTTATCATTCCAGAAGTTTTGGCTAATAACATAATATTAATCGTTCCATTCGAAGTCCTGTCTTCCTGTCTAGTCATCAAACTCTTAATTCGAGCAACATTTATTCGGGCGATCACATGACCTTCTGAAGAGAGGGAGGTTGAGCTCAATAACTCCTGTCTTTTTCGCTGAAATGAAACACGACTTTGGGTTGGACTTACAACCGTTCGGGACCTAGAATACATATCAGCAGTGATTGAGTTCCCTTCATAAAATTTAATCCGGGATTGTGGCTCAACGAGTGAATAGGAATTGGAGTTATTGTTACGGATACTCACATTGCCTAAATATTCAGCATCTGTCGTAAAATTACCATCAAACTTGATATCGGAAAACTCGACATCAACCTTCTGATCTTCGTGCGCTTGAAAGTTGTTGCTATCGATAGCTAAACCCATGTAATTTGTTTCTGTGCCGAATTTAAAGTACAAATGGGCTTTGTAGGTTTTAATCTCAGCATTATAATTACCTTCGAAATAATTTCCGGAGATTTTGCCGCCAGCTATCGGTCCAGAGTATAAAAAAACTCCACCACTTTCAAATAGGTTATCTACAATCCTAGCAACATTTACTGTAGGTTTTCCGTCGATATTTTTAAACCAGATTCCCGAAATACAGCCTTCGCACATGTTATCTTTAAAGGTAAAGTTAAAGCATCGATCAGCATCAACGATCCGTTCAACCTGTTCAAATATATTACCTGTAATCGTAACAGATTGTAAATACCCTTTTGGATAAGCATCTGTGTTATTGGGTCTCTTTTCTTTATAAGATTTGATAACATGCTTAATCCTAAAAAAAGAGCACTTGGTTATAAAAACATTATAGATCCGATCCCCATCTACGAACGTACCGGATAAAGGTGTCCCATCTATTACGTTTCCAATATCCGCAGCTGCATTTCTTACAACTAAATTATCGATAAAAACCTTGCCTGTGTACAAATTGTCTGTTGAACCGGGATTTAATAATGAAGATTGAGAAGTTATCCAACCATCATTGACATTATTGGTCAAATGCACCGATCCCCCTTTACCTATAATCCGATGTGAAGGATAGCGTTGTATTGTTGCATCTGGTAGCCCCAAATAGGAATCTGCAAGTAATTGGCAGCTTATTTCAACGCTTCTGTAGCCCGAATTAAAAATTTGCTGTATAAATGGGGTCGCATCGGTATCTAATCCTGCTTTTGCACCAAAGTAAAGTGGGTTAACAGCTTCTAAAAACCTATGTTCTAATTTGATTCCCCCAGTTGCAATAATACTGCCGCCATTGTCTGAACCATTCGTTGTCGAAAGAAAATATTCGATTGGAGCAGGTGTGTCGCCTGCCTGATAATAGCCTAAGAGCTGTACGCCTGAATAAGTTCCATTTGTTAATGCTGTGACTTCAGCTGCAGATAACGTCTGCATATCTGTCATTCTGTTTTTAATAAGAAATTGATTTGCCATAATGTTGTATTTTTTTATCTTACACAAACTTAGGCTTCACAAGGAGGCTAATTAAGGGGAAGAAGCAGGATGTTATCGGTAGAGCGAAATAACCGAAAAGTCTGTATATGAACTTCTCAAAACACAAAAAAGCCACATCTCACGGCATATAGGGGTAAGCATCTATTTGTACAGCTCGAACCATTTAATAAATGGGTTAAAATGAAAGTTAAGACGATGACTTTGGTAGTTATTTGGCGAACAATGCCGACCCCATCATGGGAAGAAAGTAGTCTCACTGGAATGTAAGCAATTCCTGATGGACATGGATAGTCCAGATGATTTAGCTTCGTACCAAATAAAGGAGAAAATTTAAAGAAGAAGAGAGACTAAAGTATCTAGCGCTCTACCTAAAAATATTCAGTATTGATTCTAGAATGTGTAGAAAGAAATAGTCAGGTTCTTTTCCTTTGCTTTTAAGCCTTCGTTTGATCATATACTCGATCAGTCCTAAGGTAATTACTACAAGAGAAACAATGAGAAAAGTCTTCATGACCAAATATACTAAAACACATTGAAAATCAGCAAAAATAAAGAGAGGCGCTCTGACTAAAATATTCGAGGCGCTGCGGTTACTGCTAATACGAGCTTGGCCAAAGATGGGCAGTGTATCACATTGAATCACTTGTTCGCGATTGAGGAAATGGTGAACGCCAATATCCCGAACAAGATTGATCTGAAAGCCTAACCCCATCCTGCTTATCCTGTAACACTATAAAAGGAAGTATGTCAGTTGTGTCGTTTCGGAAGAACATAGTAATTTTTATCCAATTTGACACCTCTTTAAGCCGAATTTGCTGCAAAAACATTAAAGAATGGAAAGGAGCTAAAACAGAAAAAGCCACATCCGTGGACATGGCTTCACAACTTATATATTTGTAAGGGATGGCTCTTATTTATATGAATTGATTGATTTGGAGACTTTCCATTCATTCCCCACACGCTCCAACGTAACTAAGTCAGTCTTGGTGAAGCTCTCAAATTTCAAGGTCACTTTAGCCACCATATAGTCTGCTGACTCCTCGATGATATCGGTGCTTACCGCACAGTTCAACTTCTCTCCTTTTTGCTTTTTCAAAGATTTAACTACGGCACTACGGCTGTGATTTTGTGCATTGGAAGCTTGGATCTTTTGATTGAAATCTTCGGCAAATAATTGCTCTACGCCTGCCGACTCTCCTCCGGTAGTTACCGCAACATAATGCTCAAGGGCAAAGTCTGCGGTTGAAAGGTTAACGTTTGCTTTTGCTGATTTGGAACCTGGTCCTTCAGCGGCCATAGCGAATGTGGATACTGCGATTAAGGCTGCTGCTGCAAATGTTTTTACTAGAGTTTTCATAATGTCTTTTTTTATTGTGTTAGTATTGTTGTTCTTATTTGTTGACTCAAAACTACAACACAATGCGCACCTGGCCTATGGGCTTTAGACCAACGATCAGGAAAACTCGGTGAATGGCGGGAATGGGGAGGTGAAAGTAAAAGTAATAAGGCCATAATTTCAATACAGCCTTATTGCCTTTACGCTAAACAGCTTGTTGACCACTATTTCGATCTGCTTGCAACTTAGCATTTAATACCGTTTTTAAATCATTCGCCAAAGCAATTACAGAACTGAGATCTGTAGCATTTGGCAGCATACTATTCGTAACAGAAGATGACTGAGATACTAAGCCCCTAGCGGTTGTAGCAGCATTTTGAAAAATACTTATCCAGCCTGTATTTCCACCTCCTGTTCTCTTTATCCAAACGGATGATACCCCTGTCTCATTAATTTCGTTGTACCTGGATCCCTGCCTTGCTACAACTACACCCTCTGGGCTACCAACCCCAGTATATTCGCCCAAAAATCCAAATGGTATAAAATTACGTCCATCGGGGGCATTATTGTACCAGCCATAGGTATATTTGAGCTGGGGATCTGAATGCTGTACCACAGCGTTAACATTTTTGAGGACATCCCCCACTTGCCATGTCCCGGAAACTGTTGCCAGTCCATTAATAGTTTGAGCTTGCCATGCGTTTGAACCGATTTCCTGATTACGCCTTGCACTATTCGCTACAGAAATCTGGGTATTGATATTGTTAAAGCATCTATTGTTCATCGATTTGACATTGGTTACCGAAGGTGCATTGGCAGTAATCCCGTTAGTCTGTGTTCGATCTCCTCCAATACGGGTATCATAACAAATGTTATCAACGACATCGATATTGTCACTAGTAAACGTTCCGGTAGGGATCACACTAATGCCATCACCGACTGAGTCAACAATTGTATTACCTATAAATTGACAATTATTACCATTCAGAAGCCTGATTCCAGTATTGCCAGCATTATTGACCATATTATTTTTGACCAAGGTATTACTACCATTCACCGTAATACCTTGTAATACGGGCTTAATAATTCGGTTATCCAATATTGTATTAAATCCCAAATTAGACCCCACCTCAATACCAGTCCGTTGTGGTTCAATGATCTTATTATTTGTCACCGTACAATTTGACCCATTATTGGAGATCAGAACACCGTGTCCCTGCGGCTTTACAATGGTATTGTTGGTTGCTATACAACTTTCCCCAGCCAACCTAATACCATAGAAAATGATAAAAAAGTTGGAGGTGCCCATGACGGAATCCAAATAGAGATTTTTAATGGTATTGTTAGAGAAGATAATACGTCGTGAATAGTTGATTCCGTCAGGAAAAGTAGCACTTACTGGAACCAAATGACTTTCACATTTAAATCCACCTGCCGCTCCATCAACTGTGTTGTTGGATACAACGATATCCTGACATCCGCCAGAACAATCGACTGCCAGACCGCTGCCATACATATTTGTTGGCTCCGGCATGCATCGACCTACATTAACGAAATTATTGTTGGATACAGTCGCATTAACTACCTCATTAAATCCGACACCATGATGACCGGTCTCAGTGATATAACAGTCCGTAATACGGATATTGGTTGTCAACGGATGTGGATAGCATTCAGCGGATCTTCCATAGCTCTGGATTCCCGAACTCCATGAGCGTTTTATACAGCAATTGGTAATGCTGATATTATCCACCGCGCCGTCATAAGTAGGTTTGAAATAAATCAAAAACTCTGCACCATCTACATCCCACTCTCCGATAGGATTTCCAGCCAAAATAGGAAATCGGTTCGTTGTAGCACCTCCATCCAATTGCAGATTATGAAATGAAATATTCTTGTGATCGGTTAGTTTAAACATCCATTTCACGGTCTTGGAAATTGAAAATCGCTCATGCTTAAATTCGAGATGACTTCCATTGCCATCACCATATATCAGACATGCTGTTGGCGGAATTAAAGTATCGGTAATGAGGTAGTGACCTGTAGGAAAATAAACGGATGATACATTAGCTTTATTAGAATAAGTTAATGCTTTCTGTATTGCCTGAGTATCGTCCACAATAAAATTGCCCCTTGTGCCAAAATATTGAACATTCACCTCTCCAACAAAATCATGTTGAAGTTTTATCGTACTTAATTCGATAACACTCCCTCCGTCATCAATATCTGTCGTGAACGAAATATAATAATCGATCGGATCTGGAGTATCTCCTGCATGATAATAGCCTTGAAGCTGCACCCCTGAATAGGTTCCATCTGTTAACGCCGTAATTTCGGCTGCAGATAGTGCACGCATATCTGCCATTGTGTTTTTGATAAGAAGTTGATTTGCCATAATGTTTCTTTCTATTAATTTTTAAACAAACTTAGGCTTCATGCAAGAGCTATTTGAGTAAAAAGCATCCAATGTAAGCGGTAGAATACATCTACCGAAAAGTCTGGGGGATGGGCACGCAAAAAAGCCACATCTCACGACGTGGCCTTAAATAAACATATGATTCACTAGTGGTCAGCATCGAATTAACTGAACTCACCACTGGCTATTAAATACTATTTATAAGAATTGATCGATTTGGATACCTTCCATTCATTACCCACACGCTCCAAGCTAACGAGGTCAGTCTTGGTGAAGTTCTCAAATTTCAAGGTCACTTTAGCCACCATATAATCTGCGGACTCTTCGATGATGTCAGTATTTACTGTACAGTTTAGCTTCTCTCCTTTTTGTTTTTTCAAAGATTTAACCACCGCTTCACGGCCATGCGTTTGTGCATTGGAAGCTTGGATCTTTTGGTTGAAATCTTTGGCAAATAATTGCTCTACGCCTGCCGATTCACCTTCGGTAGTCACCGCAACATAATGCTCAAGAGCGAAGTCTGCTGTAGAAAGGTTAACGTTTGCTTTTGCTGATTTTGAACCTGGTCCTTCAGCCGCCATAGCGAAAGTGGATACTGCGATTAGGGCTGCTGCTGCGAATGTTTTTACTAGAGTTTTCATAATGTCTTTATTTTATATTGTTAGTTATTTTGTTCTTATTTGTTGACTCAAAACTACAACACAATACGCCCCTAGCCTATCGGCTTTAGACTAACACTCAGGAAAACTCGGTGAATGACGGGAATGGGGAGGTGAATTGATTATGAACTAGATCTACGGCGATATCAAATAAATGGATATTATTTTTTAGTTTTATATCAGTCAATTAACAAACTTATCACTGTTAACAGTTTTATGAAAGTACAAGTATCAGCAAGTTTTAAAAAACATGCACGTAAAACGATCTTCTCTATTTTCGTTTTTGCATTTACCTATATTTTCCTGCTTCTATTTGCAATAGGAATTACAGTTGGTTTTACCCTGTTAGGTGTATTAATTTTTACTTCCAAACCGATGTTCCTAACGGCGGTTGCCTGTCTAGGGCTGTTTGCCTCGGGTCTCACGGTTTTATTTTTTCTTGTAAAGTTTATATTTGCTTCGACAAAAGTAGATACCAGCCATCTGACCCAAATTACTGAACAGGATGAACCGGAACTATTTTCCTTAATCCATCAAATTGTCGACGAAGTTGGCACCAGTTTCCCAAAGAAGGTGTTCCTATCTCATGATGTCAATGCCTCGGTATTTTATGATTCAAGTTTTTGGAGCATGTTTCTTCCCATAAGAAAGAATCTACAGATCGGTGTGGGCTTAATAAATGCTGTAACTGAACAGGAATTAAAAGCCATTCTTGCACATGAATTCGGACATTTTTCACAGAAAAGTATGAAAGTTGGCAGCTATGTCTATCATGTCAATCAAATCATCTACAATATGCTATATAAAAATGAGTCGCTGGACCGCACATTTGAAACATGGGGAAATGTGAGTGGCTATTCTGCTATTTTTATCGGTATATCGGTTTTTATTATCCAGCAGATTCAAAACATCTTGAAATACCTCTACAAATATGTTAATCTAAATTATTTGGCATTGTCCCGGGAAATGGAATTTCATGCAGATGAAATTGCAGCACATGTAGCTGGTTCCAAAGCCTTAGCAGACTCTTTATTGCGATTGGGTTTTGCAAATCATGCGTTAAATTATGTTTTTAATTTTTATGATGGAAAGATCGCTGACAATATCCGCAGCAATAATATTTATCACGAACAACATTGTGTGATGCACCTGCTTGCAGAGAGATGTAGGTATCAGGTTCAAGAAGGCTTCCCTCAGATCGAACTGGCAACATTAAAAAGATATGATAAATCGAAATTGAATCTCGAAAATCAATGGGCCTCACATCCAACGGATGAAGAACGAGTGAAAGCCTTGTGGAAACTTGATATCATAAAGACTGATGTTTCGAATAAACCTGCTATTGCCTTGCTTGCAGATGGTGCTGCAATAGCAGATCAAATTTCTGACAAGCTATTTTCGAATATCCGATATCAGCAGGCCCCAGCAGTTTTTGAGCTCCAGACATTCAGAGATAATTTTGAAAGTCAAATCAACAGATATACCATCAATCCAAAATTTAACGATTTCTACGATTACAACAACCCTATACTACAGGGGGATCAATTACCGGCAGAAGAGCATATTGGACTAACATTTGACGAATTGTTTGCAGATGACAGAATTGACCTGTTCTATGAGCTCAACAGTCTGAAAAATGACAAATATGTTGTGGAAGCAATACACAAGGGGGAAATTAAACTAAAAACCTTCGATTATGATGGTAAAAAATACCGGGATATCGATGCCGATAAGCTATTGTTAAAAATTGATAATGACATCCAGGATATAACGCGTCAAGTAGACGGCTATAATCATCAAATACATCATTATTTTTTACAGCTTTCCATTGCACAGAACCGTAAAGAAGAGTTTGATCGGAAATATTATGATTTTGCGGCTTTCCATAAAACATTTGATGAGTCGCAGGCGATTTATGACGACATGAACGAAAATACTGCGTTTCTCGCTCAGACCTTACCATTTGGGGAAATCGAAGCAAGAGTGAGTGACCTCAAAAGGAGAGAAACGGTTTTCAAAAATAAATTAGCCAAGCTTCTATCACTGCAGGACAACATACAGCCGCCAATGGATGCAACTTTGTTGACTACACTAGATAAATATATTGCTACGGACTTGTTATACTTTAATGTAGATCAGTACAAAGAAGAAAATGTTCAAATTCTGCTGGATGCTATTGCGTCATATAAAAGTTTATTGGATGACATCTATTTTTCAAAGAAAAAAACATATTTGGATTTTATACTTCTGCTTGAAAAAGATAAACATCAACAGTAAAAATTAAAGCCACATCTCCCGATGTGGCTCTGCAACTTATATATTTGTAAGGGATGGCTCTTATTTATACGAATTGATTGATTTGGATACTTTCCAGTTGTTGCCTTCGCGCTCCAAGGTAACCAGATCAGTCTTTCTGAAGTTCTCAAATTTCATCGTTACTTTGGCCACCATATAGTCTGCTGACTCCTCGATGATATCGGTGCTGACCTCACAGTTCAACTTTTCTCCTTTTTGTTTTTTCAAAGATTTAACCACCGCCTCACGACTATAAGACTGTGCATTGGAAGACTGAATTTTTTGGCTGAAATCAGCAGCGAACAACTGTTCTACACCTGCTGATTCGCCTTCTGTCGTCACTGCAACATAATGCTCAAGGGCAAAGTCTGCGGTTGAAAGGTTAACGTTTGCTTTTGCTGATTTGGAACCAGGTCCGTTAGCGGCCATTGCGAAAGTGGATACGGCGACTAAAGCTACTGCTGCGAATGTTTTTACTAGAGTATTCATAATGTCTTTATTTTATTGTGTTAGTTTATTTATCTGTTCTTATTTGTTGACTCAAAACTACGACACAATAAGCCCCTGGCCTATGGGCTTTAGACTAACGATCAGGAAAACTCGGTGAATGGCGGAAATGGGAAGGTTAATAAACTACTTATGACTATGTTACATTTTTTAAGAGTTTGCAATACCGTAGTTATTTACGTAAATTGGTAGAAGAAGGATATAAAGGAAAAAGTTACTAATTAAGAGATCATGGAATCAATACTTAGAAAACTAATGTACTGCCTGATGCTTTTGGAGGTATCATTGATATTTTTTCGCTGTATAAATGGAGGGGCTGATTCTTTTACTCGCGCGCTTTCAATTATGCTAATATCTCAAATAGCAATCGTAGTCATGACACTATCAAAACAAAAAAAGAGCAGTTCATAAAGTAAGCTTCAACAAACAAAATAACGAAGAGCTTACATATCATACTGAATTAAAAAGCCGATCTTAGAAGGATGATCCAAAATTTTGCTTCCTTTATCGACGTGTTTCAAAATATAATAGATAATAATAAAATCGCCCATTGCTCCCAACAAAAATAGATAGCCAAAAAAATAAACTAAGATATTTCCCATGCTAAGACCTATAATAAGTGGTACAAATCCTAGGATAAAGGCTGGAGCAAATGCGCCAATGATATAAGCATTTCGGTCGAGGGGCACCTTAATATGGCAATATGGTGTATAGGATGGTTTCAGGATTCCAATGCTAATATTACTGAAGCTTTTCGTTCGGGACACGGCCAACCAAGAAACAGCATGAATGAGCTCATGAACAACAATTCCTACAACAACAATAATTGCCATCATAAGAAAAAGCAGGCTGATTTCCATCGGGCTATCGATATGTTGCGCTACAAACCATCCTTTTAGCTTCTCAAGTTGAAACTGATCTTTCCAAATAAAATAATATAACGTAAAAATAACAGCAGAGATCGGAACAAGCCATTGCAAAAGAATCCGGTTAGCATCTCTTTCCGCAATGACATATTCTTTTAAATTTTTCTTGGTATCTTGTTCCATATAAATTTATAAAGAGAGAGGTGATGATATCACCTCTCCATTAAATTCAGAGTAAAGCTTCTGTAAGCGTTTTGCTCATTTTTACCAAAAAAATAGCACAAGCAATTATCCAAATGATTATCATTCCATTTTGAATAACCGTTTTATTTATTTTTTTAATCATTATGAGAACAGCTCTTTAGCTGCAGCAACTAATCCTACTCCGGCTGCTACAGCACCAAAACCTATACCTATTCCTTTTAAAATTGCACCTGCAGCAATTACAGGCAAAATACCGCCTTCAACGTTCAATAATTCTTCGTTGCTAAGCTCTACATAAATTTCAAGATCTTTCATTTTTAATAATTTAAGTTATTTATCCTTTACTGCTAAATACATTCCCACTCCTACTGCTGACAATCCTAACTGAACGCCCCAAATTATTCCAATGGCAACAGCAGGTAAAAAACCTCCATTTGAATCAATCATTTCCTGTTCATTCAATTCTTGAATACCGCAATTTTTCAATTCTAAGTTATTCATTTCTTTAATTTTAAAATTGGCTCCTACTCTATTTTTTCGCCTTTTCGGATTCCTGCTTTGCTGACAGCAGTTCTAAATTAATCTAGTCCAATGCACAAAAAAAACATTAAGCAGAAAGTAACTAAAAAAAGAATACAGAATATTTCAAGTACTGTATATTCCTCAAAATATTATAATTTTCATTAAGCACTCGAACAAGTACAGAAAAATGAACCAAAAGATAAGAAAAAAAAATGAATTGATTACAATTACACTAGGGATATTAGATGTCCACCACTACGCTAAATCCCCATCATCTAGGTCAGAAAATCTGAAGAAATTAAATAAAATACTTATTTAAAAATACAATTAAATTAATAATTGCATGCAAAAATATTGTATGCAAAAGGCCAGTCCCTTTCTTCCTAAACTCCATGATAAGAAAGAAAAAAACAAAAACTCCCCCCATAAGAAAACTTAAAATAAAATAATAGAAGCTATACGTATGAGTCAAAGCAAAAAGAAGGGCTGAAATTAAAGCAATCAATAATTTCCTTTCCTTAAAAAAAGTATATGTAGATAGGAGCTTTACAGGAATAAATTGAAATAATAATGTTTCAAAAAATGGCCCTAAAATTATTGCAAATAGGAATGTTTTTAAGATCCCTTGATCACGAACCACTTCGTTTGAAACAGACGCTAAATTGAGCAAGTCAATAAGCACTAAATTGCACAAAACATCAATAACCACATAAGCAATTAGCGTTACAGCATATAAATAGGGTACTGGTAAATTAAATAATCGATTTATATATTTCTGCATGTATTGATATTTTTTAGATAAGGAGAACGGCGTCTCCTTATCTATTGATTTACTAGGGTCTGGCTCCTCCGTAGTGACCAAAAGGTGTGGAATTCCAGCCTGGCTCAGGATTATTGAAACTATATACAATAGAGTCTACTAGAAGATCCACAGCTTTACCGATAAGATAGTCACCAACAAATCCACCCCCATCGATCCTCGTCATTTCATTAACGCTCAAGTCTTGAGCACCAAAACTTTTCAAATCTAAATTATTCATTTTTTTTAAATTTTAAAATTGGTTCCTACTCTATTTTCCGCCTTTTCGGATTCCTGCAATGTTGATCAACATAACTAAGATATTTTTACTCAATGCGCAAAAAAAGCATTTAAATAATTAGTTAACACAAAATTATCTCCAGCATTGGCTTGTTTCATTTGTTGAATATCCATTAAATGAATATTTTCCTTTTGAACCTCCACTTTAATCTGAATAGAGTACTCGTTCTCATAATAGTAGGTATTGCCAGATCGGTCAAACGCAATTGGAGCACCGATATCCTTAAGATACTCGATTATGCGCGCCAATCTGGATACAGAAAGGCCTAAACGAAGTGCTAGTTCTCCTTGAGCCCCCGTTCGCCGCTGACGGATTAATTTGTCCAATAAATTGATCCTATCGATGTATTTGAATAACTGCATAATAATTTAGTTTATTGTTCCGTAAATCTGATAGCGCAACATCATTTGGTTAAAGACCACTGTATACTTAGAACGGATCATCTCTGATTCGGCCTTGATCAGATTATTTTTAATCGTATTTATATCATAGATCGAAGCTCTACCTGCCTCGAAACTGCGAAGTGTGTAGGTAAGTGACTGCTCAGTAGCACTATTTGCTTCTACAGCAATATGGTATTGCTTTTTATTTTCGTCTAGTTCAAGCAGCAACTTATCTAAGATCTGCTCCTGCATTAACCGTTCATTATCCTGGGATAACTCAATATACTGTTTATTGAGTTCCATCTGCCTGCGTTGCCGCTTATTTTTTCCTTTATTAAAGATGGGAACAGAAACTGTCACGGCCAGCTGCTGTGCAAAGTTGTCCTTACTCTGCACAAAGAAAGGTCGTGTATCAGAAGCCTTAAATGCATTAAAATAGGTGCTGCCCAGACCTGCTGACCCTTTTATAGTGGGATATAAAGCAGATTTAATCAATTTGGATTCAATATCAATTCCTTCTAACTGACTTCGAAACTTGGCAAATACTGGGTTATGTAAATATGCTTCTTCTTTGAGTACAGATAGCTCTCTAGAAATCGGAACTGAGTTTATTCCATTTTCTAATACTGGATCTGAGAGTTGTAAGCTTTTATAATCTGGATAATTCAACAGCTGGGCTAACTTTAAAAGCGACTGTTGCATTTCTTTATGATACTGTTGATATTGTTGTTTCTCGCGTAATAAGTTGGCCTTTGCTTCGGCGACAACGGATACAGCTGTCGCACCTACAGCAGTACTTTTTTCAGCTTTGTCCAGTAGCTGCAATGAAAACCCAATGGCTGAATCCTGCGCAACGACAAGCGCCTGGTTTAGGAGAACTTGCAAATAGGCTTCCATGACCTGAATCGAGAGATTTCTTTTTAAAATTTCCTTTTCAATCCGTTCCTGTTCAGCCTCGCCCAAAGCTTTCTTTGCTTGATTTTTGGAATAATTATACTGGTATAGGGTAACTTCACCATTTATTCCCATATTGCTATTGAGGTTATCATTTCTCCGGATGGTACCAAAAACATCTTGTGAATGTCCGAAAGTGGTATAACCATTGGCATAACCGCTGACACTTGGTAGGCGTTCGCGCAAGGCCATCTCCTGGTCTAATATTTTGATTGCAACTTTAATATCCTGCTGCTTAACAGGCAGGTTATGCGCTATAGCATAATCAATACATCTACGCAAAGACCAGCTCCCTTGTGCCATTGTACCAGTGGTGGTCAAAAGAATCAATATATAAATAAAGCCCCATTTTATGGTAAAAACATTCAGCTGATAGATTCGCATAGGCAATTAAAAATGGAATTATATAAGGATAAATTCTGTTATGCATTAATTTAATGAAATGGATTGCTTCCGCCACATATCTCTATACGTAGATTCTTCTGCCAATAGCTTATGATGCTCCCCTTCTTCAATCAGTACGCCCTCTTTGAGCACAAGGATCTTATCTGCTTCGGCAATCGTACTGAGACGATGAGCAATCACAATCATTGTTTTACCTGAATCTCTAAAACGACGGAATGCCTGCTGAATAACCTGCTCTGTGGACGAGTCCAGTGCCGAAGTAGCTTCGTCCAAGATCAGAACATCAGGATTGCGGTATAAAGCCCTGGCAATAGCAATACGCTGCCGCTGCCCTCCTGACAACATCGCTCCATTTTCACCGAGATAGGTCTCAAACCCAGACGGCAATTTTTCAATAAAAGGCATCATATCCAATTCATTGACAACCTGTAAAAGGCGTTGAAAATTGGGGACATCTTCACCTACCGCAATATTATTGATCACATTGCCTGAAAATAGGTCAATATGTTGGGGTACTATGGCTATACGTTCCCGTAAAGAGGATTTGGAAATATAATTTAAATCATATTGCCCTATACGGATCTTTCCATCCTGTACAGGATATAACTGCTGGATCAGTGCACCCAACGTTGTCTTACCGCTGCCACTTTCACCGATGATGGCAGTCATTTTACCCTGTTGGATGGTGCAACTAAAATTCTTAAACACCTCTACTCTGGATCCATATGAAAATCGAACATTATCGAAAACAATATCCCCAATTAAATCCGAAGTCAGGTGGATTTTATTTTCTTGTTCCTCACGTTCAAGATCCATAATTTCAAATAGCCTGTCTGCAGCAATCAGTGCATTTTGCAAAGTCTTATTCATTCCGATCAATTGCGTAACTGGTCCGGTAAAGTATCCGATCAAAGCATAAAAAGACAATAGTTCACCAGGGGTAATAGTCCGGTTGATGACATAATACGAACCCGCCCATAATAAAATAATGGTAAAGAGCCTGGATAAAAACTCGCTTGAAGTTCCAGAAAACAATCCATTCAGGACCGAGGCATAGATGGTCTTCAATAAGTGGGAAAACCTATTGTCGGTTCCACTATTAAAATAGGTTTCAAGTCCAAATTGCTTAATAGTCTTTACCGAATTGAGTGATTCGACCAAATGCGATTCCAACTCTGCGCTCTCTTCCATCATACGGCGTTCTACTTTTTTATTCAGTCTATTTGACAGCCAGTAAACAAGGAAATAGAACGGGATCACCAAGAGCATAATCAGCGCTAATTTCCAGAAATAGGTAAACATCAAGGCAAAGGAGAAGACCACAATTAGCACATTTACAACGGCCTGAATGGCAATATCATTGATAAAGGTCCGTATTTTTACGGCATCATTAACCCTCGATATGATTTCTCCGACTTTCATCGTGTCAAAAAATCGTTGAGGTAAAGTCAGTAGATGACGATAATACCCTAAAATAAGATACTTATCTATTCTTTGTCCCGTTTGCAGTACCATCACACTTTTTAATGTCCCGATCAAGAGCTGAAACACGAGGATAACCAACATGCCAACAGAAAGAATATTTAATAACCTTATGTTGCCATCGATTAGGACATAATCCGTAATCTTCTCAATGTAAAACGATGTTGAAAGTCCCAGCAGTGTATACACCACAGCACCTACCAATGCCTGAACAATGACAGAACGATGAGGTTTGATGAGATTCAAGAAGCGCTTGTGAACACTAATTGCTTCATTTTTCTGCTCGAAATATTCATTGGGCTCCATTAATATCAATACCCCAGTCCAAACCTTCTGGAACTCTTCAAATGTATATTTCTCCAATTTCCCTGGACCGGGATCCATGACAGTGATTTTATTTTTTTCAACTTTATAGATCACTACATAATGCTGAAGTTGTTCTTTAAGCACAACATGAGCTATGGCCGGTAGTGGAATTTGTGGAATGGCGTCCATTGCTCCCTTTACACCTTTGGCATTAAACCCCATGTGCTGCAACCCTTGAATCATCCCCAATACATTTGTACCCCGGGTATCTGTATGACAATATTGTCTAATCTTAGCAATGGGGATTTTGGTACCATAATAGCTGGTTATAGAAGCCAGACAGGCAGCTCCACAATCACGGATATCGTGCTGTTTGATGCAAACCGGTGTTTTTTTCATTCGTGTAAACTGTTTTATCAGTGATAGGGTTGGTTATAATGCGGCTGATTTAGCGCCAAGATTAGGATTAAACAGGTCATCCGCTCTATCAAAAAGTAATTGCCACAAGGTGCGGTCCAAAAGATAGAATCGTGCATTAAAAGTATTCCCTTTTCCTATTGTAACCCTATTGCCATTGGGTAAGCTCAAGTAGTTTTGTTCCATCTGACATCTGATCTTAAAAAATGTCCCATCCTGTTGGTCAACGATCAAATTGTAATCAATGTCATGTACTTTACCATAAAGAAAGCCCCATTGGTTATAGTTATAGGTATCCATCTGGAATTTGACCAACTGTCCGTTTTTTATATAACCAATAGATTTGGCGGGTACCAAACACTCCGCAACAAGATTGTCCTCAGGTGAAATCTCCAAAATGTCCTGGCCCTGTACTACCTGACTTCCTTTTTGATAACCTTTAAAGTTTACGACAGTTCCAGTAATAGGTGCCCGTACAATATAGTTTTCACCATCGATCTGTATAGACTTTTTCTCGGAGGATAACGACTGTGTCTTTTGTTTCAGTTCAACAAGCTTTGCACTCCATTGCGCCATCTGTTGTTTTCTTATTGTGAGTAGCTGGTTTTCCAATTGTTCAAAGGTATACTGGCTTTTATCAAGCTCAGCTTGGGACACTACACCTTGGCTATACAATTGATTATTTCTATTCAACTCTCGCCGTGCCAGTGTGACCTGCGACTGTATTTCTGACATGCGCTGTTCCATGGAAATATATTCAAGCTGATATTGCCCACCTCGGAGTTTTTTTGCCTTTCCACTTAGAATAAGCTGCAAGTCATTTATTTGCTGAGAATAATCAGTCATTAAATCCTGATTTAAAGTCAATTTATTTTCCAGATCCTTAGAGACCACAATTAATAGTGTATCCCCCTGTTTTACACGTTGATTGTTTCCTGTAATACGATTGTCAACAATACGACCGTTCACCAGTGAAAGTATTTTCGTATTCTCCATTTTTGGGCGGACTACACCTTGGGCAGAAACCGAAATAGGGATCTTGATAATAGGTAACAATATCAACCCGATGAAAACTGCCAAAATCAGTAATAAGTATATAATATTTGTTTTTTTCAAGTTTGAAATATGCATTTTGAATAGCTGATATATGAGTTATAAACCGAATTTTAAATGCGGAACTGAAATACTATTTATTTTTAAAACAGTATTTTTTATCCAGAATCATGACATTTGGTATAATACGAATGCCTCTATCTACGGTTTTACAAAAAAAAATGTTTAGAGGCTAAATAGACAATAATTGAACTAATCATTAATACTACAAGAAGCTGTATCATCAGAATTAAAACCAGTCGTTTAATTGTTTCTTATCAACCCTTCTTATAACTGACACTGTGATTATGTATCATATACAAACAATCTATTATCACCAAGATAATAATTATTCAATAAAATATTAAAAGAAAAAAACTACACTTTTGTGTAAAATATTTTAAACTATAGAGCACCGATATTGCGTTTGTAGGCGCGCTAATTTTCCATAAAAAAATAGCCACGTCTGACGACGTGGCCTTAAATAAACATTGATTCACTAGTGGTTTGTCTTTTTATGACTGACGAACCACCAGTGGCACTATTTATACGAATTGATTGATTTGGATACTTTCCAGTTGTTGCCTTCGCGCTCCAAGGTAACCAGATCAGTCTTTCTGAAGTTCTCAAATTTCATCGTTACTTTGGCCACCATATAGTCTGCTGACTCCTCGATGATATCGGTGCTGACCTCACAGTTCAACTTTTCTCCTTTTTGTTTTTTCAAAGATTTAACCACCGCCTCACGACTATAAGAGTGTGCATTGGAAGATTGGATCTTTTGGTTGAAATCTTCGGCAAATAACTGCTCTACACCTGCTGATTCACCTTCGGTAGTTACTGCAACATAGTGCTCAAGTGCCAAGTCTGCTGTGGAAAGGTTAAAGTTTGCTTCTGATGATTTGGAACCTGGTCCTTCAGTTGCCATTGCAAATGTTGATACTGCGATTAAAGCTGCTGCTGCGAATGTTTTTACTAATGAGTTCATAATGTCTTTATTTTATTGTGTTAGTTTATTTATCTGTTCTTATTTGTTGACTCAAAACTACGACACAATACACCCCTAGCCTATGACCTTTAGACCAACGATCAGGAAAACTCGGTGAATGGCAGGAATGGGGAGGTGAAAAGAGAAAGATTTTTTGCTATCTTAATGTTTCTGACATTGGCTATTAAAGCAGGAGCTGCATACATTAAAACATGTTAAGTCTATTATTGCTCACAGAATCTATAGATTTTTTGATCAGAAAGCCTTTTTACATATAATCTTCTTTCACCATAATAGGTCTCAATCCGATTAATTACCGCGATCGCGGAGTCAATAACCGGCCTACTATAGATGGTATCATTCCGGACGAAATTGTGTGTATCGTTAAACACAAGGATATCCGGTAGACCAATATTATCTCCACAATTTTTCCAAACGGAATTTATTAAACTCTTGTTTTTGCAAGAAAAAAGGAAAAAGCTCAGGCCTAAAATGGTAAAGACAAATTTTAGTCTCATCGTAAAACTGCTTTGTATACTATGCACTATAGCAATAATACGTAATTTTTCTAAACTATTTCAATCTCCACTTTTGCACGTAAGTTTTCACTTTATTACCTAAAATACGAGCTGAGCCAATGCTTCCCTAGGTATGAAATAAATGCTTTAGCTGAAAAAAGCTTGGGGATGAGTTTCTTGAATCGAAATGGTTTAATCAATATTAAATCATATGGTTTAAAAGCAGGAAGTCTCATAAGAATTATTCAATATTTGCATTTCATGCATTTCAAAAAAAATAAAAGTGGAAAGGAGCTAAAACAGAAAAAGCCACATCTCCCGATGTGGCTCTGCAACTTATATATTTAATTAAGATGGATGCCTATTGATAGGAATGAACCGACCTGAACACCTTCCAACTGCCATTCTCGTACACCAAAGTCACCAGGTCAGTTAGGCTGAAGTGGTCAAATTTCAGTACAATTTTTGCAATCATATAGTCGGCTGATTTTTCGACGATCTTGATGTTCGTCTTACAGTTCAGAATTTCTCCCTTTTGTTTTTTCAAAGAGGTTATCACTGCATTACGTCCGTAGGTCATTACATTGGGCGCTTGAATCTTTTGACTAAAATCTCCGGCAAACAACTCCTCCACACCTGCTGATTCACCCTCAGTCGTGACGGCAACATAGTGCTGTAAAGCGAAATCTACCGTGGAAAGGTTAACGTTTGCTTTTGCTGGTTTTGAACCTGGTCCCTCAGCTGCCATAGTGAAAGCGGATACCGCGATTAGGGCTACTGCTGCGAATGTTTTTGCTAATGCTTTCATAATGTCTTTATTGTATTGTGTTAGTTGTATTGTTCTTATTTGTTGACTCAAAACTACGGCACAATCGTCCCCTGGCCTATGGGCTTTAGACTAATGGACAGGAAAACTAGGTGAATAATGGAAATGGGGAGGTGAATATTTTTTATTATATTGTTATTTAATCAACGGTCAAATTATTTATGAATATACAGTCTAATTCATCCGCTAGTCAAGCGAAAAATAAAATGTATGGTGCATTGTTTGGCATTGCGGTTGGTGATGCTCTTGGCGTACCATTTGAATTCAGGTCGAAAGGAGATATGCTAAAAAATCCAGCTACTGAAATGATCGGATTTGGCAGCCATAATCAACCTATAGGTACTTGGTCGGATGATACATCGTTAACCTTGTGTCTTGCGGACTCGCTGTTGGGTGGATATGATTTGGAGGATGTCTCCAAAAAATTTATAGCTTGGAAGGAAGGTAAATTGTGGACAGCAAGAGGAGAAGTCTTTGATATTGGTATCACCACGGCTAAATCGATCAGTGAGCTTAAAAATATTATCGAATGCGGGCAAATCGGCGAGCTAAAATCGCTAAAATATCGGGCAAGGGAACAAGACAACGGCAATGGTTCATTAATGAGAATATTGCCCCTTTTATTTGAAATCAAAGGACTTAGTCCGTCGGAACAATTTGAGAAAATTTGGGAGATTTCAGCGCTAACGCATAAACATGTGCGCGCTGCAATGGCATGTTTTATCTACCTTAAATTAGCGGAACTCATTTTGCTAGGTTTGGCCAAAGAGCAGGCTTACGCTGAAATGCGGAATCAGGTTTCAAAATTCTGGGCAGACATCAATTTCCCTGAGTCAGAAATAATCCATTTTAACAGCACGATTTTGCATGACATTCGGTCTAAATCACCTAATGAATTAAGATCAAGTGGTTATGTGATCGATAGTTTAGAATCGAGCTTATGGTTTTTTATGGAAAAAGAAAACTATAGGGATACTGTATTATCTATTGTTAATCTTGGCGAAGATACAGACACTGGAGCTGCGATTGTAGGGGGATTAGCTGGTTTGTACTATGGGTTGGAAAGTATACCCGAAGATTGGCTCCTGAACCTCGCCCGCTATGATGATATCAAATTGCTGATAGAAAAAATAGCGAGAAGATATCCGGATTAGGAATTCGACAGTAATCCCTAACAAGTATAAGCTTATTTTAACCATCTCAATTTTAAAGCATCTAAATATTTATTTTTTAAAACTATTTTAGATCTGCTATTGTTCTTACTATACAAAACGGCTACTAGCTTCCTTTCAAAAGAAAGGTTCAATATAAAAATTGGCGTCGTACAGTGAAAATCCAATAGTCTTCAAAAACATTGGATGACGAAACACAAAAGAGGAAACGATAGGAAACATAAAAATTACTGTACAAAAAACGCTAAGAGAAAGGGTCTGATGAGAATCAGGCCCTTTCGACGTAAAAAAGCCACATCTTCCGATATGGCTCTACAACATTTATATGCTTTTGCTGATTTGGAACCTGGTCCTGCAGCTGCCATAACAAAAGTGGATACTGCGATCAAAAAATAATTATATCTTTGACTACTTATTTAGCCAAATAAAAGAATGAAAAGTACTCCTTCTAGCAGGTGAGTAAATCCCAAGGAAAAACACTTGATCTCTATTTTTTAACTTTAATGATTTGCTTTAGTTGCAAAAAGAGCGAACAACCCACTCCAGAGTAAACTCAATACTAAAGAATTTGTGTCAAGTGTAGGTGAAAAAGTTTATATCAATACACTTAATTGGGTATTACGGATGACGATCCATATACAGTCATCACAAGGAAGAGAAATGAAAACATATTAAGTTTAATAAAAACTTATGTATATTTGAGAAAAAACCATATTATTTAAGCATATGAAATACCTTTTGTCCAATCCGTCCATAAGCTTGCTTTCACTTCTATTCACCTACTTTGTGCTTCCTTTACAAGCCCAGGAGACCATTGTCACTTATATAAAAAAAAATGGGGGGCATACCGCCTTCAAAGATTCCGCCGCTTATACGAGTGTCATCCGTTCAAACCCCAATACAGCGGGGCTTTATGAATTAAACGATTATTATCCCAACGGCAGTTTGAAACGCCATGGCTGGACCAAGGTAGCCGATTCGCGCACATTACACCTGGAGGGAACGGTAGAGACATATTATGAAAATGGCAACCTGGCAAGCTCTGCCGGATATAAGGACAATAAATTGAGTGACACGGTCAAAAGATACCATAACAATGGCCTCTTAAAAGAAATTCGCTTTTTCTTCAAGTCGGAGCGCAGTCCCAACGAGTTCCTGTTTCCAGAACGCGATAGCCGGTTATTGTATTATGCCGATTCTACGGGCAGAGTGCAAATAAAGGATGGGAACGGCAAATTTGAAGTCAGCAATAAGAAAGACCGTGAGCAGGGCCAATACGCCAATGGACTTCGTGAGGGCCATTGGGAAGGGACATTCAATAAGGGGGAAAACCAATTTGAGGAATGGTATGAAAAAGGGCTGATAAGTAAAGGCATTACCACTGATAGTGAGGGTAATAAATTCCCCTATACACAACGGGAAGTTCAGCCGGAATACCCCGGTGGAATAAAAAAGCTGATGATGTTTGTGGCCCAGAACTATAACTTTCCAAAAGAAGCAATAAAAGCCAGGGTATCGGGGCAGCTACTGATCAGCTTTGTGATTGAAAAAACTGGAATACCCAATGATTTTGAAGTGATAAACGACCTCGGCTACGGTACCGCCGCCAATGGTATAGAAGTGATCAAAAAAGCACAGAAATGGACCCCAGGTTATCAATATGGCTTGCCGGTACGTGTCAAGTATTCCCTTCCGATCCGCTTAAATCTATTACCTGCTCCGACAAGTTCAAAATCACAATAGCCGGGCGCGAATCTGTTTCAATACAGTCTGCATTTCTTGATGACGCCGTTTGTTGGATCTGGCAAGCGTGACCGCTTGTTGCTGTTCTGCTTCGGCTTGGGCATAAAAACCTACCTGGTAAAGCAGCTGTGCCAGCGTAGCATGATATTGTGCGACTCCTGGTCGTTGATCAATCGCTTTCTTCTGCCAGCGGATCGCATCAAATAAAGCTTCAGGATTATTTTTCGCGAAGACCAGCAATTGCTGGGCGCCATAGCTCAGGTTACGGGATTGATCCTCCAGATAGTATGGGCGTCCCTTTTCAACGGATTGCTTAAACGCCGCATGTTGGGCACTGTCCAATACTGGGCCGCGCCGCGAGAATTTGGCTTGGCGATCCTGTGCGAAATCTATCCGTGACATGGAGTCTGGAGAAATACGATAAAAACGATCGTTGTAAAAAGATCTTGCCATTTCAACATAAGCTACCGTATCTCGCGTGAGCCGCTTGTACTCCAGAGGATAAAAACCTTGCGAAATTGCACCCCGCAAATAATTTGGCATCCAGGTCTGATACGCAAAATAGCCCACGTTGTGGGCTAAGGATAAATCCTTCTTGTTGAGCGCTTCCCGGAATGTCTGCTGGATAATTCTATTGTTTATTTTCTTACGCCGCGGCAACGGTAAGGTGGAATACAAACTATCCACCATTTTACCATTCGTGCGAGCCAAAAGATAGGTCTTGCTATTATATACCGGACCACAGCTCAGCAGAAATATAACCGTCTCAAAATTATTCAGTTCCTGTACGGTCAATTGTGCTATGTAATCACTCAGTACCTGCTGGTCAGTATATTGATCGAATGCTTGATAGTGATCGAGCATCTTTTTAAGTAGCGATTGTTGACGCATCCCCTTGTGATACTGTGCGCTGAGTTTGCCCAGTGTTTCACCCTTTGCCAGGGTGCTTGCCGAATCTATGAGTGCTTCCAGCTCGGCTGCCCCATCTACCGCTTTATTGTGGCGCAATAAAGGGATTCCGTCTTTGTCTGTAAAGAGATAAATAGGTTTATTCAGGTAAAATGTTTGATGGAGCGGATGGTTAAAATCGTCACGGTTCAGCTGCACGATACCTGCAATAAATTGTGTATCCAGCATCTCTTTTGCCTTTTTGGAAACGCTTCCTTTAAAAGGTATAAACTGATGTTCATCTTGCTGATGAATGATCAGAAATAACGATTTATTTTCCTGCTTTGCCCGTTCTAACAGGTCCGTGTAATTACTGTGTTCTAGAAACCTGCCTTGTGCTGTAACAGGATGAGTTAAAATCCAACATAAGAAAACTAATACCGCCGACTTTAAAAAGAGCTGAACCACCATTTAATTTAAATAGATTATAAATAAGTTATAATATAATAGATAAAATTAAATAAAATGCTTCATATATACGACATAATTCTTTTTTAGTTTATAGATGCGTTTTCTATAGTGAAGATCCAAAAGCCATCAGGTCATGGATTTTGAACCAACACAGCAAAAAACCAGGCTTATTCATCTTTTTTATAGATAAAACATCCTGCTTCAGAGGGGTGGTCGAGAACCAAATTCCGCATGTCTTCACGCCATATGAGTTGAACAATCATAAAATCTCCGGCTGCGGAAACGGTAAAAAAAATGGCAAACAGCAGGATATTCACATTTCCGCTGTACCAGGCATAAATGGCAGGGATAAGCCCTAATATAATGAAGGGCATCAATGCGCCGACAATATATTGACGGACAAGAAGTGGCTCCTTACAGTGGCAATAGGGTGTCAGCATTTTCATCAAGATACCAAACTTGATCGATTTAAACCCCTTCTCGGTGTAACAGACCCACGTGATCCCATGGATCAGTTCATGCGCAATGATACCAAGGATCACCACCATTATACCTATCAGGACCGAAGTGATGGAGGTAATTTCTAGCATATCGATCACAAAAACAAATGGCCCATCCTGCTGGCCCCAAATCAGGTAAAACGGTAAAGTATATAGTAGAATAACCGGAATAAATAGAAACAGTGCAAAGACATTGGCTTTATACAGATCAATAAACCGCTCTTCTTTGCGGTAACCTGGAATTGACGCTATATCCATATGACACTTATAATAAATGGTTTATAATATAAAATAATGCTTCCTAAAAATAATACAAATTTTATTTCCGGCCAAACATCCCCGCGCAAGCTTGATCAGTACTGGTTTCTCTTCAAATAAAATAGCCACCTCTTACGACGTGGCTCCCCAGTATATCTTGTGATTTACTGATCATTCAACGGCAGTAACAGTATAGCCATTTTTACGAAGCAGGTTAATCAGCCCTTTATCCCCAGCGAGATGTCCCGCGCCAACAGCGATAAAACAAGATTGATCTTTGATCATCTTGGGTATGATGGTCATCCAGTTCTCGTTCCTTATATTCAGCAGTTTGTCTTTTTGTTCTTCAGTCATCCAGGTAGGGTCCTGAAGCAGGGCGTTCAACTCTCCCAGATTTTCAGCTTTATAGGCTGCGACCATTTTTGCGGTCAACGCTGGATATTTGTTCAGCTGATAGACCGATTCCATGAACAGCTGGGGGGTAATGATGTCTTTTAGCAACGCAAACTGCTGATCAATCGTTTCAAGCTCCCCGATGACCTTCCCCTTGGAAGTTGCGAGGGCAGACAATTCCATTTCATAGGACTTCATCTTTGTTGGATCAGCACAGTTGAACCCTTTCATCGTAAATAAAGAGATAACCGCAACAGGTGACACATAATCCAAAAGCTTAATGGAAAGATCTTCCGCGGCCAATACGCTATCCATTTTTTGGACTTCACTGTCAGAGAATGTCTTTATAAATGCAGTATCTGGTGCACTGAAGGCTTGTAGTTTTTGGGCATTGTCCGGATTGGAAAGATCTACCTCAAAAACTACTTTTTGGCTTTTGTCCAGGGCATCAAGGCATTTCTGTTTGATTTCAAAATCATCTGGGCACAGCATATGCACGGTACCGAACAGGTAAGAATCTTGCTTGAGGCCATTTCCGGTAATTTTCCACAACATGGACTTTTCCTGAGCGAATCCGCTAGAAACAATGAAAAAAAATAACAATTGTAGGATCAGCTGCTTTTTCATTTATTATAGAGTATATAAAATATTGTTAATAAAGTCTTATTTTGCTGCGTCACTAAAACCATCTTCAATTCTTTGAACAAAATCGGCGCTATTTGATAATATACAGGTAACGCATATCACAACAACAAGTATCATCAGCATTTTTAACAGTTTTTTTCTTTCCATAATTTAAATTTGGTTTATTTTTACATCACAACTTTTCAAATCCAACGGATGCTCCATCCGTCAGTGTCTATAATTACCCAACAATATAACGAATTAATTTTAATTTACTAAAAAGCTATAGGTAAACCATCTAATTAATTTTGTATTATAATATTTTCAAGACCGCAACCACAAAGCCTGCTGACTCGCCCTCAACGTTACGGCAATATTGTGCGCTAAAACAAAGTCTGGTTTAATTTGAAACCATCGTATCCTTTTTCATTTTAAGGTAAGCTCACTTTATCAAAAAAAAACAGAAATGATAAAACTATTTCAAATCGACTATTGTTCTTACTATACAAAATGGCTACTAGCTTCCTTTCGAAAGAAAGGGCCGACATAAAAATTGGCGTCGTACAGTGAAAATCCAATTGTCTTTAAAAACATTGGATGAGGAAACAAAAAAGAGGAAACGATAAGAAACATAAAAATTACTGTACAGAAAACGCTAAGAGAAAGGGTCTGATGAGAATCAGGCCCTTTTGACGTTAAAAGAACCACAGCGCTAGATGTGGTTTTTAATGGGTTTACAAATACATAGCTGAGTCTGCGAACTGACAGGCCCCTATGACATTGTGTCTCTGAAAGTCAGCGATTACTTCCGAAGTAGTGGTGGGGAGCTGGTGAAGATTTACGGACTATTTTTCTAGGATAGCCTCTACTTTAGGCCCGATTATTTTAAGCATCCTTTCAAATCCTACATCTGTTGGGTGGGTGCCATCCACTGTTCCTTCGGAATCATCGCCTATCAAATGATCCGTGGGTATATAATACAAGTTTTTATAACCTGCCTGCAGCAATCGCTCATACTCCAACTTAAAATTCCTGTTCTGCTCGGTCAAGCGTGTGTGCCATTTTAAATTATAATTACCGACCTGACGCGTAATGCTCTCTATCAGCAATATGGGTAACTGGGGATGGGACCGACGGATCCGTTCCACAAAATTAAACGTGCGTTCCCGTACTTCATCAGGGCTACTATTGGGCACACAATCCATAATGAGCAGATCCATGGAGTCAATAGCACTCAACATATCGGCCACAGCAGGCTCCATGCGGGCATTGCCGCTCACGCCCATATTGATCACGTTGGCATTCAGCCGGCGCCCCAATTGCGCTGGATAGGCTAATCCCGGACGGCTTGCAGAAGCTCCATGGACAATGCTGGAACCATAGATCACGACCTTTTTAGCAAACGACTGTCTGGTACCAACAAAGCTGGCTTTGTCATCAATAATCAGGTCAAAATCCAATAGCTCTTTATATAGCGGAAAATAAATAAGAAATTCTTTCTCTGTCGCAGCCATATCTTCGACCAGCGTAGCCTTACTTTCCGCCAGGTTAAGATCGGGACGGGCTACCCCTGCAAATCGCCAGCCGCTGGCTTCTTTTACATATACATCAAAACCCCGCGACATTATCGGGGTGGAATTATTCCCTAGTGCTGCATCAACCGTCTTCCAGCGTAAAGATAATTTGCTCGTATTGCTCTTAAACGTGATAAACATTCCTGCAGCATGGGTATATAATTTCTTTACCGCAGCTGGAAGTTCGCTGTACTTCGCTGTATCTATCCGATGAAATTTTGGCGTATTTTCAAAAGCTCGTCCCTGCAGCGCAAACTTAGCAGACGGAATAACCTGTTGGGCGTATGAAGATACCGAGTCGCAAACCAGGGCGAGGAAGAATAGGATACCTGTCTTTTTTTTCATGATGTTTCAATTAATAGCAATAGAAATCATTATCACTTCATAGCGGCCATCTCATCTTATCCATGAGATGGCCGTCTAATTATAAAAGTATCGATTTTTTATTTCACGGTAAATACCGTGGCCACAGCGCGTTCACCTTCATGGTCAAACTTTCCATTATCTGAAGGATAGTTGACCACACCTTCGCCCTTCACCCAGGCCGTGGAGGAACCGCCACCATCATAGTTTAATGCGGAAGTGCAACCCAATGCGGCCATTAACTCGCCCAGCTGGGGAATTGTCAGTCCCTGTGACTGCGACGAACGTCCATCGATAACAGCTACGATCAGCTTATTGTCCTTGGTAAGCCCTACTGCTGTTCGGGGATGTCTGCTGGTATTGAAGTCTACGTTTAACTGCTCCAGCACCTGACCATTCTGCATCAACAACGGGCCGCCAGCCAGTGCAGCGGTAGCGCTCAGCGTACCCCAGCCTCCTGCGGGCTTCGGCACAATCTGATAGCTCTGCCCGGTAAAGGTAAATGCCCCGTTTTCGCGGTAGCTATTAAATCCATTCACAGTCTGATTGATCACCTGGCCATCGTATTTGAAAAATACGGTTGATCCGCCTGTACTGGTATTAAAGTAACTGCCATTGAATGCAACCAAAGCGCCCTTAGCCGTGGCAGCAGCACTTGTTTTTAGAAATCCGGTCTTGACATAGGGAATTTCCAGCTGCATGCCTTTCTTCAGATCGATCTCAAATACATTGACATATTGTTTGGAATCAAATATCCGCGGAAATTGGTAATACTTCCACACGACACCGTCGGCAACCGTTTTTGTATTCCAGGCTGTCGTATTGATAATCTCCGCCAGGTCTTCCTCCTGGGGAATACTGTAATCATAGGGCAGCTGCGTTCCGCCCTCATTTTTCTTGCATGAAATAACAAGAAAAAGCAGCAATAAGCTGTATATAAAATTTCTTTTCATCTGTTCTTACTTTATTTCACCGATCCACTTTAATTTTAATGGAATCGCTTTTTCAATTGTTTTCTGGTCAATAGTGCATACGGCAGACTCCATATTGCGGTACAAGATGAGCTTATTTTCTCCCGGCAGCAATCTTGCCGCACTGACATTGCCCGCGCCCCAGCTATAGGGCCAGTTGACAAAATAGTGTTGCGGCACGGTATCCCGGACATACTGAAAGGTCTTTCCTTTTCGCTCCGCCAATAGTACTTTGTCCTTTCCGATCAGTACCAGGGATTTTCCCTGGATATACCCGGTATTGATTTGGCTCCAGTTCAATGTGTCTGGCAGCTTCAGCCATTCCTGAATAGGCTGTTCGTCCAGTACCTTATAGTCTTTTTTTGAAACTTTACGGCAATATCCGTCGAATAAGATGTACCATGCGGTGGACTCATCGATATATATTGGTGGATTAAACTCTGAACTGCCTTTCAGAAAAGGAAACAGCTTTTCCACAGGACTGACGCTATAGCTGCTGTTAGCTGCATCCGTTGTGTAGACGATATCCTGCGTCAGGTAATAGGTACTGTCTTTTTTTGTCCATACCGCTTCCGGAGTCAGCCAGGTGCCTTTTAACGTAAAAAGGTGATTGTCATCGTAAGCGTTAAATATTCCGGCATAATCAAGACGGTCTTCTTTTTTGGGCTGTATAGCACCTTCAATAAAAAACTTCGCTTTCACCCCATCGTATTTTTGCAGGCGGGCAGCGACAGCAATAGCATGCCAGTGGTTGGAAACAACATACACGGTATCTCCGGGCTGTATGATTCGCTCGCCAGCGTTATTTTTGAGGCGCCTGCTAAAAATGTAGTTCTGCACCGTCGTCTTGGAGTTTTCCTCCTTGAAGATCAATGCCGCGGGCACGCCCTTGTTGGCCAATTGCATCGCCATGGACGAAGCTTCGCAAATCTTGGAACCGTGCGCACCACAACCTCCAGACACCACGATAGCATCCATCGGCCGGATACGGTAAAGCTGCGCAGCAACATCTACCCGCTGAGCCAGTACTTCAGGATCGGCTGAACCTAATAACAGTAGGATGTTTTTGTGCGCAGCAGCCCAGCTGTTGCCCAATAAAAGCATGGTAAGGATAAATAGACAGCTTAATTGTTTCATCTTATTTCACTTTTGCACCCATCCAAGTAGAGGAGCGCGGGTTATTATTGATATCTTGTTGCATGCGACTATCGTCCAATGGCGGCGTGTATTTCTTGGCAAGCTCCAGCAGTCCGGCTGAACTTAAACCATAGCTCATGGCCGGATTTTCGGCACCGATGGGCAGGTAATCGGGATTGAGCATGGTCGCAGGTTCAAAGCTTACTTTAGGAACAATGCTTCCATCAGCAGCATACACCGCTTGCGCTGCAACCGCGTGCTGTATCCGTGGCACGACAGCGATGTTATCTGAATAGGCATCAACATCGGTAGAACTTCCCGCCTGGGTATTGCCCGATACGATCGAATTGATCAAAGTCAGGTTGTTGACATTGCTGCGTCGATAAATTCCACCTCCGGGACCAACAACGGTATTCTTGGTAATGGTGGTACTGATGACGTCTGCCTGACTGTTATCATACAGCATCAGTCCGCCGCCGCCATTAGCTGATGTACTCGAATTTTCAGCAAGCAGGCAATTAACAAATATCCCTTTTGATTTTTCACGCAGATAAACACCTGCTCCATAGGATGTATTTGAATTGCCAACCACCTCACAATTATAGAGTGTGATATCCGCGTTTGGATAGGCGTGTACGCCCCCTGCGGTACCTTTGGCGCTATTGTGATTAAACTGGCTATCGTAGGCAATCAGTGAACCATCGGCGATCCATAGTCCGCCGCCATTATTTCCGCTGTTGCTATTATTGTTGATGCGACAGTTTTCCAACCTGAGCTGGGCTCCTGAAAACGCGTAGATGCCGGCGGCAAAACCTGCAGTTCCCTTATCTGCGGTCGCTTTATTGTCGACCACATCCACATTTTTGAGCAGGACCCGAGCCATCCCAATCAACATACCGCCCCCTTGGCCACGGCTGAATTTAATGTTGTCGATCGTCGTACTGGCACTGCGGTCGGTGGCATTGCCTCCTTTGATGCTGATGTTTTCCAGCCTAACCTGGTTTTCAGGATCCGGAGTTGCCGTCACCGTGACCGTGTGAAACACCGATTTTCCACTGGAAAGCTTTCCGTGAAAGATGGTTTTATACAGCGCTGGATTGGGCTGATCTCCAGGTTTGGCATTGGCCGCATATCCACCGATCAGGCTGACATTCTTTGCGATCTCTATGGTTTTGTCCGATTCCTCATTGGCGTCACCATTACGAATGGTCCGCGTTGGAACATAGGTCCCCTCGGCCAGGAATAGCGTACTGCCTGTCGTTGCTTTTTCGAGTGCCTGACCGAGGTCAGTAGCACTACTCCAGGAACTACCATCTCCTTTGCCCCCAGGAGTCACATAAAAAACGGGAACTTTTCCGGACTCCTGCAAAATCAAGATCTCCTGCGATAGATTATCGTTCAGCCTGAGCAGCAAAGTCGCCGAACGTTCGTCTTCCGAATTTTTCGAAACAGAAAACCGGATCTTATTTTTCCCTTTGGGATACACCGTACTATCGAGTTTGATCCAGTCTTTGTCGCTGCTTACGGTAACCGCCGCATTCGCCAAGATATCCAACTGATAGGTATCGGCCCTACTGCCGACTTCCATATAATCCCGGTCGATCAGGAGCCGCTGCTCACTTTCGACTTTATCTTTTTTACAGCTCTGTATGCCTAGGGCAAAAAATAGAACCATAAAAATATATAACGATTTTTTCATTATAATCAATGTTTTTGAACCTGCTTATTGTTTTGTACTACTATAATTCTGCTGCAGCTGACGGTAACATTCGACCAGCTGCGTTGTGGTTTCATAATGGCACTCAAACATGAATACACCTTTATATTTAATTTTTTCCAGAACGGCAAAGATCTTATTCCAGTCATTCTGTCCCTTGCCATTACAGGGTAGATAGTGACTTTCCTTGGTCCCATCCCCATCCGCGACATGCAGCGTCTTTACGCGCGGCCCAAAAGCCAAAAGCAGGCGCTCGGGATGTGCAATATGGTTCATGTCCACTGCAATGCCGACCTGATCAGGAAAGCGGGCAAAAAGTTCCTGACATTCTTCCACGGTCCGCAGCAGGGGCCGCTCCCGCTCACCCACCGTCAGCGAAGGCCCCAGCATATTTTCGATGACGAGCTGCCGCCCCGCCTTAGACACTGCCGAGTACAACTCCTTGACCGAACGTACCAGTTGATCCTTGCGGGCGGCGCGTTTGTTGGGCTCAAGGTAATAGGAAGGGTGAAACAGGATCACCTGCGGATGAAGGCGGTAAAGTCCTTCCAGCAGCTGCAAATGCATACGGATCACCTGCTGCCGCTGCTGTTCATCCAGCGTAGAAATATCTATTTTGGCGGAAAAGGGCATATGGACAGACCATACCCTCACCCCCGCTTTCTTCAACACAGTAGCCAATGAATCGCATTTAAGCTGCCATTCATCCTGTGGGATCTTTAAGCTGAGGTCTGCATTGACAAAGCTTCCGAGCCCTGCAATCTCGATATAATCCATACCGGCTGCTTTGTCCGCCTTGAGTTTTTCCAATGCTATCTTCCGGATATCAAGTGAATAGCCAACTGCATAATCAGGCTTACCCTGTTTTTGACAGTACGTATATCCTGGGATCAATAGACAACAGAGGATCGCTATAAAAATAAGTTGTTTCATGTTATCGGTATAATTTTTCCCATTCAGGATTTTGTTTCAAATTTGGGTTTAACTGGATATCTTCGATTGGGATCGGTGCATAGTAATCACGTTTTTCATCAAACTTACCCCGTTGATAAAAGGGATCCAGTGAGCCTTTATTGGCATTCTGGGTATTTGAAACGGGATCCCAAAGCGTCCGCTGATTGATATTGATCAATGTGGTCACCGTACCCGGTGCACCCGATGTATTGCCTGTATGGACATACACATCGGCCTTGCCATCCCCTGTAAAATCATAGGCTCCAACGCCAGGAAAATAAACGCCGACAATAGGCTGATTGAGTTTGGATCCAGCTTTCCAGCGCATTAAGTCATCCCAGCGCTGTCCTTCGTTAAACAACTCGATCCGTCTTTCGCGCCGTATTTCCAAAAGAACGCCCCTAAATGCGCCTCCGTCGATGTTCGGATACATAGCCAGCAGATAAGGATCGGGGTTGGCATTCGCTTCAGCCAGGGACAGCATCGGCATGCCCGCGCGGCTACGCAGCTTATTGACGGTCAGGTCAAGGTCGCTTTGGCTGATCGTCCCCAGTTCGGCTTTTGCTTCGGCATTGATCAGCAGTGCCTCTGCATACCGGAATAAGATGACATCGAAATAGGAGGCCGATACACCCCATTGCAATTTGTCAGGTAAGGCCTTGATCAGGCGATAGCCTGTGGTGGTGATCGTCAAGTTGACAGGCTCATTTGCTGTTTCTCCATTGGCACGGAAGTCTGGCCCCGCAGTTGTCTGTGTAAGCCTTGGATCTCTATTTTGCATTTCCTGATAGAATTCCATGGTCTTGTAACCTGTTCTATCGGTAAAGCGGCTCCCATCCTTCATCAGATAGCTATTGATCATATCTTTGGCGATCCCGTAGGCTCCCGAAGTTGCCGAGGTAAAGGAATAGCCAAGGCCATGCACACGCATGCCCAATTCAAAATCAATGGCAAGGATAGTCTCCACCTGATCCTGATTATTGCGGGCAAACAGATTCCGATAGGCTTGATCTGCTCCGCCCTGGCTGTACAAGGTATAGGCGCCAGAATTCATCAGTTCGGCCGATGCACTGACCGCCGCATTCAGGAACTTTTCATGTCCCGCGATCTGATGGTATTTTCTAAACGTTCCTTCAAAGAGCGCCACCCTTGCTTTCAGCAGCAGTGCCGTGTATTTGGTGATCAGGTTAAGCTGTTTTTCGGCCGGTATATTTTCGATTGCATAGTCCAAGTCAGCCATAATGGAATCCATCACCAGCTGCCGTGAATCCCTAGCTTTGAAGAGATCTTCATCTTTTGCAGTCAGCACCTTTCCATACCAGGGCACGTCACCGAAAGTTTTCACCTTATCGTAGTAAAAATTTGCTCTAAAAAAACGGGCTATGCCACTGTATTTCTTTTGTGCCGTGGCGTCGGGCACTTTATGGTAGTTGGCCAGAAAATAATTGATCTTGCGCAACTGGCTCCAGGACCAACCGCCCGAGCCGCTTCCCACAGGGACAGTTCGATTGCCCTTGATCCGGTCGGCCACCGTAAGAGGGATCATATTGTCCGAACTCCCATCGTTTGTATACCAGGATTCATTGGGCAGAAAGGTATAAAAATCATTGGTGGCAACCTCCAGATCCTTCGCTGTATTGAAAAAATAAGGTGCTTCCACCTGGTCCTCCGAAGGACGGTCCAAATAATCTTTCTGACAAGCTGCCAGCGATAGCAAGATCAACAGACCAAGTAGTTTATAGCTGTTTGTTGTAAGTTTCATTATCATTGCGTTGTCAAGTATTAAAGCGTAAGCATTAAACCAAAAGAATAGGTTTTACCCATGGGATAGTCCCGTAGCAGCCCCCGCTCCGAGGAGTCCGCAGGATCATTGGCACTCGCAGGTGAATTATAATTGATCATTGCACCTGCCTGTTCGGGATCTATATACTTTGTCAGATTGCCAAAGTTCCAGGTCAACAGATTCTCACCGCTGAAGTAAAACCGCAGTTTTTCAACTTTATAGCGCCTTGTCCATTGCTGCGGCAAGGTATAGCCCAACGTAAAATTTTTCATCCGCAGGAACCCAACATTGGTCAGGTAATAATCGTTCAGTTCGTATAGCGACCTTCCGCTCTGCAGGGAAGAGTATCCCCGATAGATCTGTGGATACCTGTTCCCTTTCTTGTCCGGGGTCCATGCATTATCTACCAGGTCTTTGCGTACAAAGGAAAGATAAGGGCGCTGATAGGATCCCCAGTATAAATCTCCCGTCGGATACCAGTCCTGTTTGGCAACACCAGCAAAAGCCGCCGAGAGATCAAAATTATTCCAGGAGGCGCTCATATTGATACCAAAAGGAAATTTCGGCATGGCATTGCCAATGGGTTTAATATCACCGTGGTTGGCAAGCGTGTTGTCGCCTTTGTCGATGCGGCCATCACCATTGAGATCGACATATTTCACATCGCCGCCGCGCAACATATTCCACTCACTATTTTGCGATACGCTCAGAATATCGTTATATACTTTAGATAGGGACAATTGTGGATCCTGGAAACTATTCTGGTAGCTCAATGCTTCCGCATCGGACTGAAACTGCCCGTCGATATGGTATCCCCAGATCTGCCCCAGCACCTGTCCTTCGTAATAGGAACTCAACAGCCCCTGTGGATTATTATATTTCGTAATGATACCTTTAAAATTGGTGGTATTCACGGCGATGTTAAAGCGAAAGGGTGAGCCGGCAAGGTCAAATTTGTCCTGGTAGCTTACCCCCAGTTCAAAACCTTTATTACGCAAAGCAGCGTAGTTTTCTCGGGGTTCACTGGCACCAAATACCGCTGGTAGGGGCTGTCCCGGAAGATACATGCCTTCGACATCCTTCTGATACCAGTCAAAATTGACATTTAGCTTGTTCTGGATCAGTCCAAGATCAACACCGAAGTCAATGCTTTTGGTCCGTTCCCAGGTGACGACGTTCGGCAATGGCGCCGGCGTACTCGCCCCAATAAGACGGGAGCCCCCATTTAGCCAAGCCAACTGCTGCACGGTCATCAATTCCTTGAAGGTATTGACCCCTACAGTCTGGTTGCCGAGCTTGCCATACGAAGCTCTGAGCTTTAAGGTGGGTATGCTGCCTTTGATCGATTCCCAAAACTGTTCCCGATCCAGCTGCCAGCCTAATGAAACGGAAGGGAAAAATCCCCATCGGCTCCCGCTAGGGAAGCGTGAAGAACCATCATACCGTGAATTTATTTCCAGCAGGTATTTATTGTCGTAGGCATAATTAAAACGGCCAAATACGCCCTGGATGGCCCAATTTTCAGCTGTTCCGCTCAGGCTGTACATGGAAGTTCCCAGCGCCAGATTGGAAAGATCTTCGATCAGCAGGTCGTCCATGGCTCCGGCGATACGGTCCCGGTCAAAGGATTCCTGATTGTAGCCCACCAATAATTTGAACTGATGGTTTTGCGCCACATTTTTTTCGTAGGTCGCAAACAGGTTCATCGCATTATACTTGTCTTTCCAGCGGTATTCTGTCAGGCGGTTGAGGCCTGCAGTGGTATAATTGAGTTTGTTGCCCGAGTAGTAACTGAAGGGATTGAGGCGTGTGCTCCTTGAAAAGTTTTCGATGCGGTTGCTATAATCAAAATTTACCTGTAGGCCTTTCAGTGGCTTGAGCAGGACACGGAAGGTATTGGTAAACTCTTCGCTATTGCGTAGCTCCCAGCTTTTTCCCGATTCCAGTCCGGCATTGGCTCCCTGACCGCCAGTACCCACACCGATGTCCGTTGGAATACCATCGACAAAATTGGGGTAAAAAGGCATCAGATTATACCAGGTTGTCGTACTCCAGAGTCCACCCAGGCCATTGCTGTAGCCTCCATATTCTTTATCCTTTTCGTTGATGAACTGCGTATTGTTTGAAATTTCCAACCAGCTATTGGGCGTGAATACCAGATTGGATTTCATATTCTGACGATCCATATTCGCATCGTCATTGATATTGTTGATTGTTTCCCGTTTGAATACACGTCCGGAGAGATAGGCTTTCAACTTTTCACTGCCACCTGAAATGGCGATATTATGGAAATTGGAGGGCTGATATTTTTTAAATAGGTAATCCCACCAGTTGGTCTTATAGAAAAACTTATAGGTTCCGTCTGCCTGCTTCTCATGAAAGGGCGCAATCTCACCTGTAGCCACCATTTTGATCGCTTCCCAGTCCATTGGATTGTAACGTGTATAGGAACTGCCGTTATAGCCATACAGTGCGGCATCTACTGTTTTCCCGTAGACATAAGGATCGGAGATATAATCGGTACGGGAGGCCGGTGTAGTCCAGGCGAAATTATTGACATAATCCACCTTCACGGTTCCTGCCTTCCCTTTTTTTGTGGTCACCAAGATGACACCAAAAGCACCACGGGCGCCATAAATGGCCGCCGAAGCAGCATCTTTCAGCACAGAAACACTTTCAATATCGTTGGGATTAACCCGTGTGATATTCCCTTCGATCCCGTCGATCAATACCAGCGGGCCACCCTCATTGATGGAATTGAACCCCCGCACATTGATATCAGGTGTTTTGGATGGATCACCGTTATTGAGCTGTATATTCAAGCCGGGCATAAGTCCCTGGAGCGTACCTGCTATATTGGCACTTGGACGCAACGCGATATCATCGGCATTGACCTGTGATACGGCACCCGTCAGGTTGGCTTTTTTCTGCACGCCATAACCCACGACGACCACCTCTTCCATTGCATTGATGGCCGGCTTCATGGTCACACTCAAGGTTGACTGCTGTGCCAGCGCTATCTCCAGCGGCTGATAGCCAACCATAGTAAATACAAGTATGGCATCAGGGCTGCTGACCTGGATCTGAAAACTGCCATCCTCCCGGCTGAGGGTTTTCTCCTTTTTGCCTTTTTCGCTGACCGTAACATTGTCCAAGGGTCGGCCCTGATCGTCTTTGACCACTCCTTTGACCGGGTATAGCTGCGGAGCCTCCGTAACCGAGGTTTGGCGAACAGCCTGATCCGTTCTTTTGTTCAAGACAATATTTTTATCCGCTTTGACATAAGATAACTGCAGCTTTGTCAACAGATCTTTCAGGGCTTCTTCAAAAGCGATATTGTGGTAGCTGACGCTGATACGCTCGTCTTTTGCGATCAGCGATTCGTTGTAAAAAATGTTGTATCCGCTTTGCTTCTGCAGTTCTTTCAAAACAGCACTCACCTTCACATTGTTCCGCTTCAGATTGACGGTCTGGCCAAAAGAAAATGCGTGCAGCTGTAAATTGGCTGCGAATAAGAGAGGAATTGCTAATGACAATTTCATAGAAATTGGTATTTTCTGGGATCTTACCTGACATAATAGGGTCGGTCCGATCAATTTTTTTTTATTAAATTGCATTCGGTTGAGATAAAATTTAACGGTTTTACTATTCATCCATGTCGAGAAAAAGACAAAACTTTCAGGGGCGTTGGCGCGCTCCTGATTGTTATATATGCTATCTTCTCATCAGCGTTAGTTTAGCACATATATCCTCCTTCCTTTACGTTCGAAATGTACGCCACCGGCGAAAGCAATTGTTTTCAACAGTTTATCGATATTTTCATAGCGGGAGATAGTCCCCGAGAAATGCTGTCCCTGCAGCTTGTCTCCGTAACTGATCTCGACATCATACCAGCGTGCAACCTCGTCCATGACCGTTTGAATGGATGCATTATCAAAAGCGAAATTTCCATTTTTCCAGGCGAGACTATAGAAGGGATCCACCTGCTCCTTTTTCACACGCTTGCGGCTTTTATCGAAAACGACCTGGTCATTGGGCGCTAGCACCTGTTCTTTCAAGGCAGCATCGGCAAAAGAAAGTTTGACTTTACCTTCCACCAAGGTGGTAACGATGTGATCCCCAAAGCTCTTGATGTTAAAATGTGTTCCAAGGACCTCGAGTGTCTGCGTTCCACTTTGCACAATAAAAGGTACCCTTTTGCCTTTAACGTCCATTTTGGCTATTTCAAAATAGGCTTCCCCTTCGAGCTGCACCGACCGCAACTTCGCATCAAATTTTACGGGATATTTAATCTTACTGCCTGCATTGAGCTGTACAAGGCTCCCGTCAACCATCCTCAGCGTATATTCCCCGCCCCGGGGCGTAACGATGGTATTGTAAACGATGTTATCTGTTGGCGCCAGGTTGTCTTTGAGACTATAACTGATTTGACCTTTGTTATCCTTGGTGATCAAATATTCGCCTTGGTCAAGTACCGTATCCGCACGGAGCAAACTGAGGTCAATCTGTTTTCCATCTTCAAGAATGATCATGGCTTTATCAGAGCCCGGTACGATCGACACATTAGACAGCTGCTCTTTCGGTGGCGTATCCACGGTATAAAAATTATAGTAGCCCCATAGCGCTGCACCGCAGAACGCAAGAAAGACTGCCGCAACCTGCCACCAATTTCTCCTGAAATTAAAATGTCCATCTGTAGTTTTTTGGGGAGTAGATGCCGCTGTTGCAATTCGGGGATCAGCCAGTATATTTTCCAGCATCCGATGTGGATCAGGGTATGTTGTGGGATGTGCGGGATACGAGTTATCCCGCCAGACTTTCTCCCAAGCCTGAAGAAATACGGGATCATCCATTAATTCCTGAAGCTGTGCCTGTTCTTCTTTACTGGCTTGATCAGCAAGATACTTACGTATTAATTGGCTGTATTGTTCAATTTGGTTCATTCCTTTGGATCGATTTCACCTACATAATCGCGCGAACCCAGAAAAAGTACCAATAGAAAAATATTTTTTTTTTAGAAAAGGATGATAGATGCCGTTTTTTTAGCCCCCGGGATTGTTAAATGGGCTAATAAAAAATCGATGCACAAGTTGAGTTGCTTATAAAAAAAAGATAGACAGGATTTTGTCCAGCTTGAACCGCACAAATTTCGAGGCGAGGCTGAGGTGATTGCGCACCGTATTTTTGGAGAGTCCTTCCTCATCGGCAATTTCCTGATAAGATTGATCTTCAAACTTGCTCCTTCGGTAAATTGCCTGTTGCTGTGGCGGCAATTGTTCAATAATGGATTCCAGGATGACCTGTAGCTCTTTGCCTTCCAGTTCATCTTGCAGCGAAAAGGAATTTTCAAGCCAGGTATGCTGAAGCGACTGTAGATAATTGGACCGGACCAGCGATTTACGGAAATTGGATATGGCCATTCTTTTTGAAATAGCAAATAGAAAGGGGAAAATGGCTTCCGGACCGGAAAGCTGCATTCTTTTCAAATAAAATTCGATAAAAACTTCCTGTGTCACTTCCTCTGCATCACTGTCATTTTTACAGAGCTGCCTGACTTTAAAATAGATAATCGGCTGATAATACTTGAACACCATACCAAAAATAGACTGATCTCCGGCTTGTAATAAGAGGAAATCGTCCATTGATATGGAAATATGTTTCAGCCCAGCGATCATGAATTCGGTATATTTAATTGATGCAAATTAACCTAACAGATGTTAATTTCATATAAAATTAACATTAATATCCATAATATCGAGGGCGCTGAAAGCAAAATCTATTTCAGTATGATTTTGCATATTTTCACTAGGCAAACGATTCAATATGCTATTTCCCGGAAAAGTGGAGTGCCAAAGATATCGATATGTCACTACAACGAATAAAACTGCTGATGCGGAGAGGAATTTAAGCATTTTAATAGCCATGGTGCATTAATAGCCAAGGCGCAATTCGCTAAAAATAGCCCGCGGCGCTACTTCGATGACCATCATTTGCAAAGTGAACTTGTGAAGAAATACCTATCGTTCATTCCTGCTTTTAATACCAAACAAAATAGGATATTAAATGAATAGGTGATACCTTTGGTCAGACAAAAAGACTTTACCATACGAAACTGATTCCGATGAGAACGAAGAAAGCAAATGCCTGTGACCACTCCTGCCTGATGTGCCATTATGTTATGCAAGAGTGGCTTGGACAAATCGACCTCCACCGAAAGAATATCAAACTGAAAAAAGGCGAACAGTTTATCCGTGAAGGCGAGCCGGTTCGTGGTATTTACTTTATCCAATCAGGATTCGTCAAAGTCCACCGCAACCTCGGAGACCGGGAGACCATCGTACGCTTTGCAAAAAAGGGAGAAATGGTAGGCCATCGCGGAATCTCATCCGAACAAAGTGTTTACCCTATTTCGGCGACAGCACTTGCCGCAACGCAGCTATGTTTTGTAGCCTTACCCTTCTTCTTGTCCACGCTGCGCATCAATCCCGAATTAAGCTATCGCCTGATGCTATTTTTTGCCGATGAATTGCATCTTTCGGAGCAGAAGATGGCCAACCTGGCCCAGCTTTCCGTCAAAAACCGTTTAGCATGGAGCCTTTTATTGCTTCATCGCGTTTTTGCGGAAGGAACAGAGGAGGGGTACATCGGTCTTGAACTGAGCAAAAAGGATCTCGCAGCCTATGTAGGCACCACCTATGAGACCGTCTACCGCATGCTTGCCGAACTTGCTGATTCGGATGCGATAACAGTCGACAAAAAGAAGATTTTCATCAATAACAAGGAACTATTAAACAAGTTGGCAACAGAAAAATATGGGGAGTAAAGCAAACCAATCCTGGCATACCAGCTCCCCAACGTAAATATTTCCCTAAAAATACGTCAATTTAAAATTTATAGCCCAGCCCGGCCCCAAGCTTCCACTTACCGTCTGCGGTACTGGTCTTCGGGCTGTAGAAAGCAGGCAGCTGAACAGCGAGATGCCTGAACACCGCAGTCAGGCCAACGCCCAGTGTCGGAGTGATCCAGGCATTCTTGGGCTTCCCTTCCTCCACTTGATCTTCCTTTATTTTCAGGCTCGGCAGCAAGCCCAACAGGATATTTCCCTTCGGAGCGAAACTATATTTAATCGCTGGCCCCGTACAGTTGACATAGGCCCCCTGGTCGGTATAGCCCGCCACCACGACACCTTCGAACAAACTCGCTTTCACTGTTTTCTGCTGCGCATAGGCCTGGTAAAAAACTACCGAAAAAAGCAACTGGAGCAGCACTACCCCGGACCACTTTTTCCAGATACATCTATTTTCAATTCGTTGCATAATAGCTAGTTTTGAGAAGTGGATACCTTTTCTTTCCGGTGATAAGTATAATAAATAGCCATTCCCGTAAACAACAAGCCACCAACAATATTACCGGCCGTCACGATCAACTGATTGTACAGCCACCAGTCCGACACCGTCACCTGGGCACCGAACATCATCCCGGCAGGAATCACAAACATATTGACCACCGCATGCTCATAGCCCAAGGCAAAGAACATAAAGATGGGAATTCCCGCCGCCAGGATCTTGCCTAAGGTAGACTTGGATGTCATGGACATCACCACCCCCATGCAGACCATCCAATTGCAGAGAACGGCTTTGACAAAGGCTGAAAATAACCCGGCAGCACCATGATTGCCGTAGCCCAGGGTTTTCTTTTCACTGATGACAATCAGGCTCTGCTCGATATTCCCAAGCTGGCTAGCCTGCCCAGTTTCCGTACTTGCAGCCCAAAACAGAAGCGCGAAGAGCACACTGCCCAATAAATTACCCAGGAAGACCCAGAGCAGGTTATTGGCCATCACCTTAAAATTGATCTTCCCTTCCAGCCAGGCCAGGGGCACCAAGGAGAAACTTCCTGTAACGAGTTCCAAGCCCAGGATAACAATGATCACAAAGCCCACAGGAAAAACAAATGCGCCGATAAGCCCCAGCCCGGTCTGCGCCGTAGCCAAGAGTGCAAGCGTAACAGAGATCGCCAATAAGGCACCTGACAATGCCCCTCGAATCAGCAGGTCTTTGATCGGGAGCGAAGATTTGTAGATAGCGGTATTCATCATCACACCGGCTACCTCTTTGGGGCTAATATAATCCATCGTTTATTTGCTTTAAAAGGTTCTTATTTCAATTATAGGGCTCGGGCTTAAGCTGTCATTCCAATATATACCGTCCCATTCTCCACCTTCACAGGATACGTTTTGATCGCACATTCATCACCCGAAAGACATTCGCCCGTATCCAATGCAAAGGTTTTTTTGTGAAACGGGCAGGCTACTTTTGGGGTATCTCCTAGGGAGCCCAACATCCCACGGCTCAAAATCATCTGCCGCTTATGGGGGCATTCATTCTGGGTAGCATACCACTCATTGCGACGGGCGAAATAAAATAGGGCCACCTGTTCGTCATTCAATTTCAGGCAGACACCACCGTTTTCAATAGCATCCTCGATCTGGCAGGCCTTCAGCCATTGCAGGTCGATTTGTGTGTCAATTTGCGTGTTCATGTGATTTTTATTTTAAAGGTTTAGCGATTCTATATAAGTGATTTTATCAGTCATTGATGTTACACCATGGTCTTTTAATAGGTTTTCAGATTCCAGTCAGCGGCTTTCTTTTGACCGCGCATGGTATCGAAGCGTACCGACTCGTCCCGCTCCTCCGGCGCATTTACAAAATGGACAAAGCGTTTGCGGATTTCCGGATCTTCCACGGCAACTTTCCATTCACAGCGATAGCTGTCGACAAGCAGCTGCATGTCCTGCTCCCAGGTTTCCCCCATACCGAGGCTATCCTCGACCACAACGTTCCGCAGGTAGTCGATTCCACCCTCCATCTTATTGAGCCAGGTAGCGGTACGGGTCAAAGGGTCGGCTGTACGGATGTAGAACATCAGAAAACGGTCGATATAACGGATACAGGTCTCACTGTCGACATCAGCCGCCAGCAGCAGTGCATGCTGTGGTTTGCTACCACCATTGCCGCAGACATACAGGTTCCATCCTTTTTCGGTGGCGATGATACCAAAGTCCTTGCTCTGCGCCTCCGCACACTCACGGATACAGCCACTCACCGCTGACTTTATCTTGTGCGGAGCACGCAACCCACGATAACGCTCCTCTATTTGTATGGCGAAGGACACACTGTCATGCAGGCCAAAGCGGCACCAGGTACTGCCCACGCAGCTTTTGACCGTCCGTAAGGCCTTGCCATAGGCATGTCCACTTTCAAATCCGGCAGCAATGAGTTCCTCCCAGATAAGCGGGAGATCATTGAGATGTGCACCAAACAAATCAATGCGCTGCCCGCCCGTAATTTTTGTATACAGCTTATATTTCTTGGCCACCTGGCCAATAACAATCAATTTGTCCGGCGTGATCTCCCCACCAGGGATACGGGGAACAACCGAGTAGGTACCACCTTTCTGTATATTGGCCAGGTACCGGTCATTGCTATCCTGCGCCACATCATTTCCCTTGCTCAAGATCATCTCATTCCAGAGACTGGCCAGCAGTGAAGACACCAGCGGCTTACAGACCTCACACCCGTGCCCACGGCCCAGCGCATCCAGCACCTGATCATAACTCTTCAGTTCATGGATCTTGATCAGGTCATAGAGTTCCTGCCGGCTCAGGTCAAAATGCTCACAGATGGTACTGCGGATATATTTACCCTGCTGTTTCATCGTGTAATTGACCAAGTCCTTCACCATCGGCACACAGCCCCCGCAGCCCGATCCTGCTTTGGTGCATTTTTTTACTCCATCTGCATTTTCACAGTTCCCATTGATCACCGCATCACAGATCTGCGCTTTGGTCACCCCCTCACAGCTGCAGATCAGAGCACCATCGGGCAAGGCTTCCAAGCCCGAAGAAGCGGATTTGTTCTGCCCCTGCTCGCTCATCAGGAGCAGCTCAGGATGCTCCGCCAGCGGCATACTGTTGTTGACCATCTGCAAGAGCATATTATAACTTGTGGCCTCCCCCACCAGTATCCCTCCAAGCAGGCGCGTACCGTCGGTACTGACGTTCAACCTTTTATAGACCCCTTTGTTACGGTCCTCCAGTAAGATGGTCCGCGCATAAGGTTCACTGATAAAGGGATCTCCAAAACTGGCCACATCTACCCCCATCAGTTTCAATTTGGTACTCATATCAAATCCCTTAAAGGACTTTTCTTCCCCCAGGATATGTTCGGCTGCTATTTCTGCCATCTCATAACCGGGTGCCACCAGGCCATAGATCATATCATTGACCAGTGCACATTCGCCGATCGCATACACGGCAGGGTCTGAGGTCTGCATGTGTGGATTGACCACAATCCCGCCACGCTCGCCGATGGCCAGCCCTATTTTCCTGGCCAGTTCATCCCGCGGCCGTATGCCCGCCGATATTACCAGCAGATCCGTTTCGATCGATGAACCATCCTGAAAAGCGATTCCCGTCAGGCGCTCTTCCCCCAGCAATTGACTTGTTGATTTTTGCAATAAACAACTTAGCCCCATTGCTGCCAGCTTGGTTTGCAGGAGCTGGCTGGCGCTGTCATCAATCTGACGCGGCATCAGGCGGGGCGCAAATTCAATCACTGCCGTTTCTTCCAAGCCGAGGTCTACCAGCGCTTTGGCCGCTTCCAGGCCCAGTAGTCCGCCGCCCATAACAGTACCCTTTTTGACTTTTGCTGCATAAGCTTTGATCAGATCCAGATCCTCAATCGTCCGGTAAAGAAATACCCCCTCCTTTTCCACGCCTGGAATAGGTGGCACAAAAGCAGCTGAACCAGTCGCAAAGACCAGATAGTCGTACGGAACAATAAGCCCTTGTAATGAACGTACTTCTTTTTTTGAGCGATTTACATCAACAATCGGATCATTTAAATGGATTTTCACATTATTTTCCGCGTACCAGTCCTTTTTTGACAGGAAAAGCTCCTCTATAGATGAAACTTTGAAGTAATCGGTCAGATGCACCCGGTCATAGGCACGAATTGGCTCTTCGGCAAACACAATTATATCCAGAATATCAGATTTATGCTTTAATTTTTCGCAAATCTTATTACCAACCATACCATTTCCGATAACAACAATCTTTTTTCTTTCCATAATTACTGTTTTTTCTGATAAAAAATCATTTTCATATTTAAACATCACTAATTTATGGAATAAAAAATTAAAAAATCAAAATAAATATGATTTTTATAATATTTTTTCAAATAAAAATCATTTAAACTTCAATATTTCATGATTTATATCAGATTTTTTAATAGATTTACATATAAAATGAACACAAAAACAAAATAACATGAAAAAATTAGGCAAAACATCGTTATTTATTGTAGGATCTGGCCCTGGAGACCCAGAATTATTAACCATAAAAGCTTATAAAGCGATAAAAAATGCACAAGTTATCCTTTATGACAACTTAATCAATGAAGAAATCCTTCAAATAGCACATAAAAACTGTACAAAACACTATGTTGGCAAACATCCTTATGGAAAATACGTCCCTCAAGAAGAAATAAACGAGCTTATCCTACATTATTGTGCACGCTACGACCGCGTGGTCCGGTTAAAAGGGGGCGACCCCTATCTTTTCGGGCGTGGTTTTGAAGAATGGCTTACCGTACAGGGGAAAAATATTGTGGTTTCTTACATTCCGGGCATCAGCAGCATGCAAGGCGCAGGCATCAACAATATTCCCTTGACCCACCGCAGTATCAGCGAAGGGGTATGGGCACTGACGGGGATGAAAAAAGATGGTAGCCTATCGGCGGATCTCCCTTTGGCTGTCCAGAGCCGGTCCACTGTCGTGATCTACATGGGCATGCGCAAACTCGACGAGATAGCACGTACCTATGTACTGTATGGCAAAGGAGAAACCCCGGCGGCTATTATACAGCATGCGAGCCTGCCCCAGCAAAAACAGGTATTGTGCAAAGCCAAAGACCTTGTCAGGGCAAGCAAGGAGCATGAGCTTGGCCATCCAGCCATTATCGTTATCGGTGATGTCGTCGATCTGCAGCATGCACACAGCCTCGCGGTCGCACAAAGGTCTATTATATAAGCAAGCCGATTGTATCACAGGCTGCAACAAGTGCCCAGAGAGGATCATCGCCTCTACGGACACGACAAACAAGATCAAACAGACCGAAACGCTCGCAACGGATTGCTTAAATCCTGGTGGTCTTGAACATTTGACAATTATTTCAATCATCAACCAAACAATATTCCTCATGAATCCACAAGAACAACCTCTCCAAAAGCTTAGTATCTTATCTTTTAAAGGTGTACAGATGCGCACTTTTCACATTACATGGATCACTTTTTTCTTCTGTTTCTTTGGCTGGTTCGGCGTCGCCCCGCTTATGCCACTGGTTAGAGAACAACTCGGATTGACTAAAGGTGAAGTCGGAAATATCATTATCGCCTCTGTTTCAGCAACAATTATTGCGCGATTATTTATCGGGAAGATGTGTGATACGCTAGGACCACGGATCTCTTACACGATTTTGTTGGTCGCAGGTTCGATTCCTGTTTTGCTTATTGGACTGAGTAATAGTTATGAGTCTTTTTTGTTATTTCGTTTTTTTATCGGCATCATCGGTGCGTCTTTTGTGATTACGCAGTTCCATACTTCAATGATGTTCGCCCCCAACATTATTGGTACGGCCAATGCCGTAACCGGTGGTTGGGGCAACCTTGGCGGAGGGGTTACCAATCTGGTCATGCCGCTCATTGCTGCAGCATTCGTCGGCATGGGCTTCGTAAGCCAGGCGGATTCTTGGCGGATTGCCATGATTGTTCCCGGGATTATCCTTCTCGTAATGGCGTATATCTATTATCGGTATACGCAAGATACACCGCAAGGCAATTTCAAAAAACTATCCGAAGGTGGGAAAATCAATAAAAAGAAGAATGGCTCATTTTTGCTCGCGTTAAAGGACTATCGTGTCTGGATCCTTACACTCGCCTATGCGGCTTGCTTCGGGATAGAGATCACGGTTGACAACGTCGCTGCTACCTTCTTTATCGATCGTTTTGATACCGGAATTATCCTGGCGGGAGCCCTTGCCAGTATCTTTGGCGGCATGAATCTATTCGCCCGTGCGCTTGGCGGTATTATAAGTGATAAAGTAGGACAAAGCTACGGCATTAAAGGTAAGGGTATAATTCTCGGTATACTGTTGATTTTGGAAGGAATCGGCATAAGTCTGTTCGCCACTTCCAACACATTACTTCTAGCGATTATCACCATGTTGCTTTTTGCACTCTTCCTCAAGATGGCAAATGGTTGTACATATGGTATCGTCCCCTTCATTAATAAAGATAACATTGGCAGTGTGAGCGGAATCGTCGGTGCCGGAGGAAATATTGGAGCCATGTTAGTCGGATTTCTTTTTAAATCCGAAACGCTCAGTTATGCGGATGCCTTTCAATATATCGGTATTGGCGTTTTTCTGATAGGTTTCACGGTACTCCTCGTGCGTTTTCATCCTCGAACTGAACCTGTCGTTCAAAATGTGTCATTAGAAGTGTAGAATAAGTATCCTTTTTACTATGAATAAAGAGTCGAACAACGTATATAAAAGTACCTGCTGCTACTGTGGTGTGGGCTGTGGCGTTAAGATATCGGTCGAAAAAAATCAACTGATTTCCGTTATCGGCGATAGTCAACACCCGGTCAATCACGGCAAATTGTGTAGCAAGGGCATGAATCTGCAATATACAGTCAATGATCGCTCAGACAGACTTCTCTATCCCCAGATGAGGCACCATAGATCCAGTCCGTTGCAACGTGTTTCATGGGATGAAGCGCTGGATCGCGCAGCAGCGGTCTTCCGCACGTTAATTGCAAAATACGGTCCTGATGCTGTGGCATTTTATGCTTCTGGACAATGCCTTACCGAGGAATATTACATTCTCAATAAACTGGTTAAGGGATTTATTGGCACGAACAATATTGACACCAATTCACGTCTTTGTATGAGCAGTGCTGTGGCGGCATACAAAAAGACCCTAGGGGAAGACAGTGTACCCATATGCTACGACGATATCGAGCTTGCCGATTGCTTTTTGGTCGCAGGTGCCAATCCCGCCTGGTGCCATCCGATCCTCTGGCGACGTGTAGAGGCGCACAAAGCTAAAAATCCAGCGACCAAAATTATTGTTGTCGACCCTCGTGTCACGGACAGCTGTGCATTGGCCGACCTGCATTTACAGATTAACCCAGGGACAGACATCACGCTCAATTATGCGCTGGGAAGATTACTTATCGAACAAGGAGACATAGACCTTGATTTCATAAACCATCATACCGAAGGATATGAAATGTACAAAAAACGGGTATTCGAACGTACCTTATTGGAGTCCGCTGCGATATGTGGTGTCCCGGCGGAAGACATTGAACGCGCAGCCAGCTATATTGGCGAATCCAATAGCCTTCTGACTATGTGGACAATGGGATTGAATCAAAGCGTAGTGGGAGTTAATAAAAACCTGAGCCTGATTGATCTCAACCTGATTACAGGGAAAATCGGAAAACCGGGAAGTGGTCCTTTTTCACTAACTGGACAACCCAACGCCATGGGCGGAAGAGAAGTTGGGGGGCTTGCGAACCTGCTACCTGCTCACCGTGATATGGATAATAAAACACATCGCGATGAAATTCAACAATTCTGGTCAGGGACTACCGTGAGCAGCAAGCCTGGGCTCACAGCTACCGAAATGTTTGAAGCCTTGGCCGACGGCCGATTGAAGGCAATCTGGATTCTCTGCACCAACCCGCTCACCAGTCTCCCGAACACACGGCTGGTGGAAAAAGCATTGCAAATGGCTAAATTCGTTGTCGTGCAGGAGATATCCAACAAGCCCCAAACCCTGGACTTTGCGGATATTATTCTTCCAGCAGCCGGATGGGCCGAAAAAGAAGGCACAATGACGAATTCAGAACGCAGGATCAGTCACCTGCATAAGGCTATTGACCCGCCAGGCGAAGCTCTTCCGGATACAGAAATCTTTGCAAGGTTTGCACAAAAAATGGGTTTTAAAGGTTTTTCATATCCTACACAACAGGACATCTACAAAGAACATGTCCAATTAACAGCCAGGACAAGTATTGACATTGCGGGGTTGGATTATAAACTTATTGACAATCTAAATACCGTGCAATGGCCTTTTGATCTCTCAAAGAGAAAAGGCACTCCACGACTTTTTCAGGATCACAAATTCCTTACGCCAAGTGGGCGGGCGCAATTACATAGCCCACCTGATCGGCATCACAGCGAACTACCTGACCAAAATTTCCCGCTTATCCTGACTACAGGACGCATCCGTGACCAATGGCATACCATGTCTAAAACTGGCAAGGTAAGTAAGCTGAACCAACATATTAAGACTGCATTCTTGGAAATCCATCCAAGCGATGCAACAGCACTGAACTTGGTTGACGGGCAATTGGCAAATGTTTATTCGCTACGAGGCGAAGTTCGTGTCAGAACACGGGTCAGCGAGACAATTAAACCTGGAGTCGTCTTTCTACCGATGCATTGGGGCAAGATATTAGGATCTGATCTCCATCGTGCCAATAATCTGACCAACGATTTGGTGGATCCTATTTCAAAGGAACCTGACTTTAAATTTTGCGCAGTACGTGTCGAACCTCATGTGAAGAGCAAGGAACGTATCGTCATTATCGGTGCCGGTGCCGGAGCGCATGGTTTTGTCCGTTCCTTTCGGGAAGTAAACAAGACCGATGAGATTATCATTTTCAGTAATGAGGATCTACCTTTTTATAATCGTGTCATGTTACCACATTATGTCAGTGGCGAGCTTCAATGGGAGCAATTGGTTAAAATGAAAGACGAAGAGGAGCCTTTACTCGATATCCAGCATATACGTGCTGTCCAGGTTACGGCAATCGACAGAATCAACAAATATGTCACGGACTCTCGCGGTATTAAAACATATTATGATATCTTAATTCTCGCGACAGGCAGCCGGCCCAGCCTGCCAAAGCATGTGCCGAAGCTACCTGGTATTTTTACGATGCGGCGTCGGACTGACGCTGACCTATTGAAGCGATACCTTCCCGAACAGGCACATGTCGTTATCGTCGGCGGAGGATTATTAGGACTGGAAATGGCCGCTTCCCTTCGTGAAAATGGAACAAAAATCACCATCGTTCAACGTGTTTCGCGTTTTTTGAATCGGCAGCTGGATCCACTTGGGAGCCAATTGCTTCACGAAGAGATGATAGACCTCGGCTGCGATATTTTCTATAACGATGAAGTTCAACTATACTGTGGCCGTAATAAACTGACAAAGATCGAATTAAAGAGTGGACGACAGATCAAATGTGATGCCCTAATCCTAGCGATAGGCACTACACCCAATATCGAATTAGCAAGGGATGCTGGCCTACTTTGCCAACGGGGTGTGGTCGTGGATAATCATATGAACACCAGCGACCCTGCTATTTATGCCATCGGTGAGATTGCAGAATTTGAAGGGACACTTTACGGCATTACTGCGGCTGCCGAAGAACAGGCTGGTATAGTTGCACATTATCTTCAGGGAGATATCAGCAGCCATTATACAGGAAGCCTGTTTATGAACATTATCAAAATACAGGGTTTTGACCTGTGTAGCATCGGTCTTACAGAAACGCCAAATGAGGACTATGAAGAGATTATTTTTATTGATAAGGCCAAACGCTATTACAAAAAATGTATTATCTATCAGGATAGACTTGTAGGTGCCATTTTGATCGGAGACAAGAACGAATTTCTTGAGTTTAAAAACTTGATCGCAAACAGGATCGAATTAAGTGAAAAACGACTGCAGCTACTACGAAGCGGAACGGCCAAGGAAGCTGTCGTCGGGCGATTGGTATGCTCATGCAGTCAAGTTGGCGAGGGAAATCTGCAACGATGTATCAGTGATGGATGTACAGATCTTCACGAGTTATGTACATCCACCGGCGCTGGGACAGGTTGTGGATCCTGTAAACCTGAAGTTAAACGTATTCTGGAAAACTACGTAATAGAAAAGGATAAGGAGGTAAAATCCTATGCAAAGTAAAACGATGAAAAAAGGGCAGTTTATCAAGGTTAACCTTTCTGGCGGTGCAATTTCTCCTGGAGAACTTGTCGACCTATTGATTCCTTTGGAGGAGGTGGGAATTACAGAAGTCAAATTTGGCAGTAGACAGCAACTATATTTTAAGGTAAACGAGACGCAGCTCGAAGAATTAGAATATATACTCATCAATCAGGAATCTGCTTATGAAATCGGTGAAGATATATATCCAAACATTGTGAGTTCATATGTAGCCGACGGACTTTTTAATCAGGGGCCATGGATACGTGAAGGCGTATACAAAGATGTTTTGGACAGTTTCGAGTTCAATCCCCAATTAAAAGTGAATGTTGTGGACTGCACACAGTCCTTGGTACCTTATTATACTGGAAATCTAAATTTCATCACTTCGGAATTTAGCAATTATTGGCACCTGCAGCTCCGATTTCCCAAAAGCAACGTGTTTTATACCTGGTCTACCCTTGTAAACACAGACGATATTGCGAGACTAACGCTGTTTTTGGAGCCCATGATGATCGGGACGCTGGCTGCAAGTTCAAGCGAAGGACAAACGTTGGGACAGAAGTTAGAAGCATCAGCTATTGCCTCCGGAAAATTTCTTTTCCAGCCGACAGAACAGCCCTTTATGGAGCCTGCGTTTAAGCTCCCCTATTATGAGGGGTTTAATAGCTACCAAGATAGACTATGGCTGGGCGTATACCGGCGTTCGGAAACCTTTTCGACCGCTTTTTTACGCGACATATGTCATCTCTGTCTGCGACACAGGATCGGCCAATTGTACACTACACCCTGGAAATCAATTATTATTAAAGATATTCAACCTACAACAAGAGCTGATTGGGATAGTGTCTTAGACCGACATCGAATCAACCTCCGGCATGCCCTAAATGAACTCAATTGGATGACGGAAGATTTTGATCCCATTGCATTAGCGCTTAAACAGGAATTGGTGCACCATATGAACTGGTTGGATATCCGCACATACAAACTTTGTTTTGGTATTAAAATGCAACCAAAGAGTGGAATCTGGGGATCTGTAATTTTGCGTTTTATCGAATCTAAGGGAAATAAATCTTGGTTTCAGGTGCAACATACACCAGATTTCAACCCTAATTCAAGAGATTTTGTTACTTATCGAAAACGCGTGGAACAAGCAGAACTTATCAATGTGATTTTGGCATTGTGTGAGGATTTTTATCAACTTCAAGGTAGAACAGTGGCCCAAGAACCTCATCATCTTCCTACGCAGGCTACAACAGAAAAATCCGATCCGGTCAGGGTTACTTATCAATGTCCGGCTTGTCAGACAATATATGATCCCATCTGGGGAGATAGTACACAGCATGTCGCCGCAGGAACACTATTTGAAAACCTACCTACAACATATTGTTGTAGCATTTGTGAAACTGAAAAGTCAACTTTTAGGAAACTGATCAATTAAAGAACGATGCTTTTTAATGTAATCACCTAAATAGCCAGGCCTCACGACCTGGCTATAATATAAAGCTTATATAATACGCTAGCAGTCAGTTTTTAGAATGACCGAACTAACAGTTATTGGATACTATTTATATTTCCCTTACGGTGCTTTAAACAACTTAGGCACAAAAAGAGTAAGGTAATCCCGCCAGTTGGCCCAAATATGGCCGCCTTCGCTTTCGTGATATTCATAAGGCATATGGAGTTGATCCAACCTATCCTTGTATTGTTTTATTTCATTGTAAAGAAAATCGGTTTTGCCCATGGCGATCCAATAAAGCTGATAACCATTTTCTTTTTGGCGGGTAAGACTTTCATTTAAATTTTGGTAAAACTCAGGGAGTACTTCAGATCGCGGCATAACGGCAGCCGAGAACAAGCCCATATATCCAAAGGTATTGGGATAGTGTCTGGAAATATGGAGCGAATGAAAACCACCCATGGAAAGCCCTGCAATGGCCGTGTGGTCTTTCCCCTTCTTGACGCGGTAATTGCTATTGATAAATTCCAGCACATCCCCGAAAGTCTTTTCCATTTGGCCATCCATGGTGTGTGGCAGGGCCATCGTAGGTTTATAAAACCCCTTGTCCGATTGCCCTGGTGCAGCTTGTTGAAAAACATTACCGTTGGTCATCACGACGATCATTGGCTCGGCTTTTCCTTGCGCAATGAGGTTGTCCATAATTTGTGACGCTCTACCAAGATCCATCCAAGCCTCTTCATCGCCGCCCATTCCATGCAAGAGGTAAAGAACAGGGTAATCTTTTCGACTCGTTTCGTATCCTGCAGGCGTGTAAACAGTCATTCTGCGTTTCATTTTATTTCCGGGAGAATCATACCAACGCTTGGCCACTGTACCATGGGGGATATTGTTAACAGAATAGTTGTCAGCCTTGCCTCCGCCCACAATAAAAACGTTGAAAATAGAACTCACATCCCGAATAAGGTATACGTTGTTGGGGTCGGTCGTTTTCACTCCGTCGATAATTACATTGTAACTATATAACTCCGAAGGTAAGGGAGGACTGGTGAAGGTCCAGACACTGTCTCTCCCTTTGGTCATAGCTTTAGGGACAATATTCCATCCTTCGCGGGGCATCCAGTCGCCGGAGAGTTCCACCTTTTGGGCATTGGGCGCAAAAACCCTAAATGTTACTGATTTGTCATTGTGGATTTCGGGGGAAATGATTTCTTGGGGATTAAAAAGCGCCTGCTGTGCCGACAGCGGCAATAGAATGAAAAGCAATAAAACGGTGAAAAGATTTTTCATGATTTAGGGGTTTATTTATTGAGTTCGTAAACAATTTCCTTTTCTCTAAAATAACCATTTTTGTTCAATTTATTTCTTTCTTTCCTATTTAGATCTATACGCAAAAATTAAAACCATACCTCACGACATGGCATTTAACCTTTATATATTTACTTAAAGATAGCTTAGTCGCCCGATCTATGGACTTAGACTAAAGGACAGGAAAATTCGGTGAATAAAGGAAATTAGATGGTGAAATTTGAGACGTATCCCTGAAAAGCGAAGCACTTTTCAGGGATGCGTCTGCAACCTACCGCCATATGTAACTAACTGCATCATTAAAACTTGCCGTCGCAGAATTCGACGACGCAGTTTTAGTGCCTATTAATTTGTTGTCTATGTAAACCTCCGCCTTTATTCCCCCTGGTCCAAATGCCGAAAAATGAGCAGATGCATCATCATAAGGATTTACAGTACGACTTATTTTTTTCGAATAAGGTAGTATGACATCTTTCACGTTTTCCCTTCCGCCACTTGCATTCGTGTAGGATAGTTCCACTTTGTTCGGCGTACCCGAAGCTACAGTAAACTTGTATTCAATGGTTACATTTTTTGGATAGCCCTTGTCTGAGCCGTCATCTGGTCCATCGTCTTTGCCGCAGGATACCGAGCCAAAAATCATTGTTGCAATCAACCCAGAAAATAGCATACATTTTGTTTTCATGATTATACATTTAAAAGTTAAAAAAATTAAAATCGTATTGATATCAAATCGAAACAGGTCATTAACTTTCCGATCTATCGGCCATCTTTTACGGGAGAAGGATCACGGAATTGAAGAATAAGTTCTTTTACTGCACCAACAATAACCTGCGGTTGGTCCAAAGTGATGTAATGGCCACTGCCTGCGACCCGAAGATGTTTGCGGTTTGTAGAAAGGGACAAAAGGTTTTTCTGCATATTATCCCATGCTGTTACCATTTCGGCCCGTAGTCTTTTTTCTTTAAACAACGTATCAAAACGGGAAGTATCCGTCGCACTGACAACGCAAAGAGGAATATTGCCAAATGATATTATTTTTGCGGCATCATTCTTTATAGCGGCCATCTGCTCTTGTTCTTCAAGAACGGCAGCAGCGCTTTTATATAATAATGCAGGCATTAAAGAGTTCTGATATTGATATGGTTTCGAAGGAGGAAACATATCCTTGAACATCAGTCTTGCCAAACCAAATGTATTCGCAAACTTCAAAAATTCAGCAGGCAATCCCTTATTCACCAATTTATAAAGTCCCGGCGAAAGGTATTTTTTATTGTCCGGATGCTGGCTATCGATCAATACGGCTCCAGCTACATCCTGCGGATATTTATCAACGAAAATTCGGACCAGCATACCTCCCATAGAATGTCCAACGAGGATGTAAGGTTTCGGTGCATTAGATTTCTCTAACAGCAAGTATAGTTCCTCGGCCATTTTTTCTCCGGTTTTTGGATTTTCCCCTCTTTCACTCCAAAGTATACCAGCCCTGTCATAAGAAACGGTTGTTGTATGTAAACTTAATTCCTGTTGAATAGAATACCATTGCAAATGGCCTTCCGGGCATAATGCCGATTCAAAGACAATTGTTGGCCCACCTGTTCCCTTTTTCAGGTAATGAAGTCGGCAACGGTCCAGTTCGACGAACTGACCATTGGGAATAATCTTTTCAGCTTTTGCACGAGACCAGCTTTCAAATATGAAACCTGCCAGTAGTACTAAAGCGATGAAAGAAATAATGATAACGACTATTTTTTTTATCCAATTGAACATTTTCATATTGCACTTTTATATTGCATAGCTTAATGCATATACAAAAGTATGCGATATATAAGCTCATAAAGGCTCATCCGACAGGTTGACACCTCTTTGAATAAAACGATATAAACCTATTTTACAGGTTATTATGAAGAATGAGTCCGCTTTTTGAAGATTGAGTCTTTTACAAATCTGTCTTGAGGTACTGCTGGGGAGACTTGCCTGTGTACTTTTTAAAATTTCGGTTAAAAGAAGCTTTTGAGTTAAACCCACAGTCATACGCAATTGTTAGCAACGTATATTTTTTGTTGGCAGGTAAGGTCATCCGTTGTAAAAACTCTTTCACACGTAGCTCGTTTATCAGTTCGTAAAAATTTTTTTCGATCACGGAATTGATCACCTGTGACAACAAATTGGGATGCGTATCAACCATCGCTGCGAGGTCGTTAAGGGTGAGTTCTGGGTTTAGATATGGTTTTTGCTGCTCCAGTACAATTTGTAGTTTTACGTATATCCGATTCGCAGCATCTGGTTCCAGAAGTGATTTTGCATATTTAGGCGGATACGGAATGTTTTCCGATGGTTGTTCTTCTCTATTAACGATCTCGGTATAATTAGCAAGGTTCGCGTCCTCAATGTGCTTCTGACTAAACACATTTACCTGTTTGATGCCAAAATAGCCCATCCACCATACATAGATTACAGAAGCAGAAAAAACAAGATGATCTTTATGAAAGATGAGGACAATTATCCAGATTGCCGCCATACCCGCGACCAAATAAAGCAGCCATAGAAAATTTACTTTTTCAATATTTGAAAATCGGTATTTAAGATTTTTCCTAAACAATAACAGCTTGTAGAAAGATAGTGGAATATAGATAACGCCCGAGAGATATATTAAAACAATCCGCCATCTATTTTCTGTTTCGAATCCCATGGAACCATTTTTAAGCACATTCACTTTATCTTCAAATGAAAGCCAATAAAATTGAGAAAAAAGCAGATAGCCCAGAATAAATGGTAAAAAGTGTAATAGGTCTATTTTTTGAAAGGGGATTGGGCGTGTCTGATATTTTATATAGAGGTAGAGGAACGGCCCCTGCGCCAATGGCATCCATAAGCCCTGGATTGATAATACTGGGTGTTGGAGGTAGAGCCCTGACTTAAGTAGATAAATCGATAGCAGCATTATTGTTGATACAGTCAGCCAACACGCGAGCATGTAATCTGTTACTTTTTTCTCTGTTTTAGTAAACAAAACAAAAGACAAAAAGCCTCCTATAACAACGCCAGACAAGTAAGGTATTTCCAATGATATAAATAGTAGTGTTGCTAGAATTGATTCCATGATATTCTTTTTTATTCTCCAAAAAATTCCAAACGTTCTCTCCGATCGATGTTCACGAGTAATTTAAATTGTTCAGGCTGTCAAATACATCTATTCGCTATTGTCCGCGGCTCGCCGGCACAGTAGGATATTTCTCGTCTCAAAGTTTCGTTAGTACCAATATCGAAAAAATTCTCCTATCCTTTAAATGGCAACCATCTCTATGCAACCATATAACCACATTTGGCTCCCTTCCTCATTCCAGAAAAACTATGGATTAGGGTTTAGGTTGAATTATCTATTGTTTTTTCACGAATAAATTTACATGTTTTCGTCACATTGTATTTGTTTTTTATGTGTTAGGACCTACCCCACTCTGCGCCTGACCTTACACAATACTGATTTCTGATCGCATGACTTTAAAATCATCAGCGTAGGATGGTTAATAGCATCAGTATTACAATATAAGTAAGCTATACAAAAACGAAAAATCAAATAAGTAATAGCGAATAATGTTTCAACCCGCGCGAATACCAAACGGCCAAAATCAATTCAATTCCTAGCTCTATTTTTAGAATATGATAATTAAAGTATGCCCTAAACAGACATGCATGGTTAAACAAAAAAAGTAAAAAAAATGAAAAAATTAGTAATGAGTTTGGTCGCCGTAGCTGCGCTATCAACTACGGCCTTTGCTGGAACGGGTGCAAAAGCTCCCAAAGGAAATGCAAATGTAAAAACAGTCAATTACAAGCTAAGCAAAAACACCGCTAAGGTTAAAGTTACCGAAGCGTCAAAGGAAAGCAAAAGCATGTTGACAAAATGTGTTTACACGCTAAATGTTTACAATAGTAGCGGTCAAGTGATTGACACCTTCACTTCGCAAACCTATGTAGAAAATTCCTGCTCAGGATTCTTCGACACCTGCAGAACGGTCTATAGACATATGCTTGCCAGTGGCGAACTAGGCATATAGTCTTAAAATGACTTTCAATCGAATTACAGATTCAAAAATTTAAGCAGGGCCTAGGGTCAGCTTGATGTAAAAAAGCCACGTTTCAGGACGTGGCTTCACAACTTATTTATTTGAAATAGCTCTTATTTATACTTTATACGAATTGATCGATCTGGATACCTTCCAGCTGTCCCCTTCCCATACCAATGTTACCAGATCTGTTCTAGTGAACTTCTCAAATTTCAGCGTCACTTTAGCAACCAAATAATCCGCTGACTCTTCAAGCATATCCGTATTTACGGCACAGTTTAACTTTTCACCTTTTTGCTTTTTCAAGGAATTGATCACTGCCTCACGACTATGATACTGGGCATTGAAGGCTTTGATATTTTGGCTAACTAATATTCATTTTCCAATTCGGTAATGAATAAGTTTGGATCTTCAATGGCATATCTTAGCCATATTGAATCTCCTTCGTGAATATTATTAGGATTAATAGACCATCCATTGCTATTTTCGTATTCCCTATTATCGACAATATATTTTACACGAATACTTAGTCCTTTATGATAAAACATTTGGGTAACAATCCCTTTTACATACCGATCGTTTCTATTGACCGTTTCAATCCTTATAGCCTTTTCTTTTTCACTTGTTTTCGCCAACCAATAAATACTTCCGATGACAAGGCCCGCTATTAAAATATTGCAAAGCACCAGTTTGAAACGATCCATTAAAACTATTATAAAAACATCCCTCAATTGTAGCATATGGCCGATATACCGTTTTATGGGGCTTGTCCAAGTTATCAAAAAAAAAACAACACCAATAAAACTATTTCAAATTGACTGTTGTTCTTACTATACAAAACGGCTAATACCCTCCTTTCGAAAGAAAGGAACAACATAAAAATTGGCGTCGTACAGTAAAAATCCAATTGCTTTAAAAACATTGGATGACGAAACAAAAAAGAGGAAACGATAGGAAACAAAAAATTACTGTGCAAATAAACGCTAAGAGAAAGGGTCTGATGAGAAATCAGGCCCTTTTGACGTAAAGAATACCCTTCCTCGATCTGCTTGCACAAACCGATGTACTGTTGAAATTTAGACAAAATGTACTCTTGTACAGTTATTAAAATTTATCTATTTTTAATAGGCACGATTTGATATTGACCTTACATTATTTGATTCAAATTTCTAGTTATAAAAAAGATTGAGCCAACTAAACGTTTAATCTCCGTTTGCCACCATACTGTTAGCTATTGATCAAATGTATAAATCTGTTGAAACTACAAAATCGGGAAAACTGCTGCTATCATTGTTTGTTGTTTGCTGCTTCTTATTAGTGCTGCAAAGGGCCAATGCCCAGGAAATAAAATACCCGAGTTTTTTATGGGAAATCAGCGGAAAGGGTCTGAAAAAACCTTCTTATTTGCTCGGTTCCGCGCATTTAAAAGATAGACGTCTAATCAATAGTAATGATTCATTATTTATTGCTATCGCCAATACGGATGCCCTTGCCCTGGAAATACACCCCGACAGTCTTTATAAAGAAATCTGGAATATCAGGTTCAACAAACAACCCGCGTCCAAAAAAATTGAACTTACCGATGCACAAAAAAAGGAATTCGTACAACGCTATCAAAAGGCACATGGCGTAATGCCTGATTCGCAACAAATGGCGTCTCCACAGATCGTAAAGTACTTTTTGAATCCGAGTCACGATAAACAAGACGATATTACCACTGTACTCGATGCGTATCTCTATGGTCTGGCCAAATCGCAGAGAAAGCACATTATTGGCCTGGAGCCCATGGAAGATCAGCTGGAGACAAGCGCGAATGAATTAGTCCATCTAAAGAACAAAAAGGACAGTAGTGTTTACTATCAGCGTTTTGAGCAACTGTTGCAATTCTACAGTACCGGAAACCTAGATGGATTATGGAATACCATCTCGCCGTATATTAATAGCGGGGAAATGCAACGCAGGAATAATACCATGCTAAAAAACATCATGGCACAATTGGACAAGAGTACAGTCTCTGCTGTTGTGGGTGCCTCACACCTGCCAGGGGACTTCGGTCTCATCCAACTGTTGCGGAATAACGGCTATAAACTCCGTCCCGTCAAAACGAAAAAAACGAATCTTGCCTCCAAATATAAAATAGATTACAGTACAATGGAATGGGTCCTTCATCAGGATTCAGTCTATGGCTTTGCCGTGTCCATGCCAAAAGGATATGTCCACAAGACAAATATTATCGGCGGAACCAGCATGATGTACGGTGATCTGAGCACAGAAACAGAACTGATCGTATCAGCAGCATTTGTAGGTGAACTTCATGGGCTGACAACGAAAGAATTTTTTACCAAGGAATACGAAAGAAGGTCCGCCAGGAGCAAACATCGGATTGTATCCCAGCAATTTCTTGAAAAGGATGGTGCACAGGGGATGCAAGTAGTTACATTGCAAAACAATATGCTATCCAAATGGGAATTCTGGCTAAAAAACAATACGCTGTATAGCTTATTAGCTTTTACCAACAGTGGACAGTTGGATGCATATCTTTCAGACCGTTTTTTCAATGGGTTCGCAATTTCCGGTCTAAAAGTATCCGCTGACCTGACGGAATCTATTTATGACATCGGTGCTTTTGCAGTCAAAATACCGCCTCCGGCTCAATATATCTACCAGACTCGCACAGAGCAGATCGGGAATGACACGGTGCGATATAACATATACAATTATTTTTCGATGGATAGGACCCGAAAAATAAATTACATAGTCGAATATCACGATTATCCAATCGGTTATACCATGATCGACAGGTCATTGGCGCTGCAAGCCATAAGCGGAATTCTCGAAAAAAATCCGTCACTCAACGTCACCTCTGTCGAACCACTTGAAAAGGGCGATGTGATCGGTACAGCAATAACGGCCCAGTTGGACAAATCAAACCTATTTGCAGAAGTATGGGTCCGGGGAAACCGGATTTATCAGGTCATGCAGGAAAATCTGGATAAGAACAATAAAGAAAAAGATCAAGCTTTTTTCGGCTCCTTCAGGATGATTCCTTTTAAAAATATAGATTGGAAAGATTTTACACTGAATAATATACAGCTAAAACTCCCTGTCACCTCGCTGATAAAGATAAAAGATGTGAATACCGGGGAACAACCGGATAGCGAAGGTCATATATATGCAGCAACGGATAGCAATTCGAGTACAGCTCTCCTTTTGGAAATAGCCCAATTGCCCAAATACTATCGACTGGCAAAAAGCGACAGTCTATATTCAGAAATACACAGTGGCGCAAAAAAACAATCTGAAAAGTTGTTGCGTTATGACACGCTGATATCGGACAATGTAACTGCCGCAATCTATACAAGTATGGATTCCCTAACGGCCAACTATCACAAAAAAATCATTTGGATAAGAGGCAATATGTCCTATGGGATTGATGTGATAGGTACACAGGAGGCCATTGAACAAATGAATATCGAAAGGATCATTAAATCCGTCCGTTATTCGGAAAGCCCCACAAATTTTGATGTATATGGCTCAAAAGCAGCAATGCTTTTTACCGATATTTACAGTCCAGATACGCTCGTCGCCCGACAGGCGAGAAATATATTGGCGCACAATTATAGCTTTAGCAAAGATGATCTACCGCTGATCTATAAAACATTGGCAAAAAAGCAGAGCGATGACGACCAGAGCGCTGGACTACGGAGAAGCCTGGTCTATAGTCTGATAAAAAATCATGATGAACGTAGTGTACCTGTTTTAAAAAATATACTACGGGATCCGACGACAACAGATCTAATCAAAATCGCCATCCTGCCGACGGTATGCGAAATAGATTCGACACAACTCGGCTGGTATCTTGAGGAGTTAAACCGACACCGACCTGACGCCGATTACCGAGCATGGCAATTGCTGCAGCCGCTTAGGGCTTCCCAAAACTATGTGGCTCTCCATCTAGACAAAATTATTCCGCTATTTTCGGTCGCTAATTACCGGCCGACCTTGTTGAATATCTTCTTAAAAATCGCTGCGGACAGCACGGCGCTCCAGGCAAGAAAAGCCATGCAGGCTTACCTACCGAGTATAACGCAATATTTAGCGTCAGATTTATCCGAACTGGATTCGGGGCAGGAAACGGTGGCCAGCTTCAATGTTTATTCCATAGCAGATTACTCCAGATTACTCGCACTATATGAGCAAAAAGATCCGCTTCGAAGATTTCAGAAACAGCTGCTCGCCGATAGGCCAACGGGGTATCTCCGCGCTATTACCGCAGCTGAATTTTTAGCGTTGGACCTTCCGCTGGATCAAAAGCTAATCGATAGCATCTATGCCCATATTTCGCAACGTGCGGTATTGATGAACGCGCTGAAAGAGAAAAAAATGGAAGGTCTAATACCTGCGAAATACAAGGAACAAACCGAAATCGGAAAAATTGTCGTCAGCGGCTACCTAGAGTCTGAGTGGGATATATCGCTGCCACAAGTTGATTATTTGGGTGAGCTGACGGAAAAGAACAAACTGTATCTGGTCTACGCGTATAAAACCGAGGGTGATGAGCAGACTTATCTTTCAATTTTTATACCCGATGCGAAAAATGGCGAATGGGCTTATAACTTTGAAAATTGCTATTCTGACCTAGAACCTAACACAGGCAATTGGAAAGAAAAAGCGCTTAAATTGATACAGGAAATGCCCCCTGAAGAAAAAACTAGCGGCCAGTAGATATCATGGGCAAAAACCCTTATAGCCTAAACGAAACTTACTGATCAATAGCACAAATTGAAAATATAATAGTATAAAAAATGAACAAATTAGAAGAGCCAACGCGCATATATAGCAACAAAGGAAAGTCAATATTGATGTTACTCGGATCGCTACTATTTGTTGCAGGAGGAATTTTCTTCGTTATGCATCCGGAGAGTTTCGACAGAGAACCTACATTAACGATAGTGCTCGGCATCATATGTATATTATTTTTTGGTTTCGCTGCGATCCTGTCCATCCGATATTTATTCTCAAACCGTCTTTTGCTCGAGATTACAGATCAGGGGCTTGATATTGGAGATAAATTCAAAACATTTATCGAATGGCAAGATATTACCGGGTTTAAAGAAATTGCGATCTATTCAAGCCCGATTATCATTATATTGATCAAAAATAGCGATGCAGTATTAAATCAGGAGACCAATAAGATTAAAAAGAAAATGATGCAGTTTAATATGAATTATGGTTCCCCCTACAGCATTAGCAACGGGAATATGAATATAAGCCATAAAGAGCTATTGAAACTTTTGAATGAAAAGCTAATAAAATACAGGGAAGACAATGGGATTTACTAAGCCCTAAGATGTTTCTTTCTGGCACATAATTCTCCCCTAGCACAGATTTCTAATCCCCTTTTTCCAAAGAAACTTCGTTAAGTAATGGCCGGCCCGCAGCCATTCTGCTATAATTGTCCACCACCTGCATCACTGAAGAACCAATTTTTGTCCTACTGGCAACAGCTTTTGCAGGAAAATAATAAGAAAGAAATTAGTCTACCCGAATTACTTTTCGGTAAACATCACCTACCGATAACATAAGGTCATTTTTCGAGCTAACCTCTCCCAAACGAGCCTACTTTTGCCTATATGACAAATAACTTATTAGGAGACAATCTCTTTTATTAAAAAATATGGCTTATAAAACACAGGGATACGGTGGTCAATACCTCCGTGCACACCGAGATTAACAATTAAAAAGTAAGATTACAAAACAGTTAAAATTGATAAATTATGGAACAGATAGCACCTCTTGATGACCACTATATTGATGAGATCATCAAATCCAATCTGCCTTACAACCCTGCTTTGAATAAGACACAGGGGAAAAAGCTGCGCGAGTTGATCAAACTCTTGCGCGATCGCCTCGAGCAGGAACTTGCAGAACAAGCGCTGATACTTGAACAAAAGGTCGATAAGATCCCTGGGAAGGGGCTCTCCACATCAGACTTTACACCCGCTGAAAAGGAAAAGTTGGCCGGGCTAACGGCAGGAATGGCACTCCGGGTCGAAGCCACCCCACCTGACGAGAACAATACGGCTTTCGACCAACATTTTGGGCAACTACCGGTAGGAACCTGTATCGTAGATCTGGCGAAGAAAAGCCAATTTATACAGCTACCAGCCGGTAAATGGATCAAGATCCCCATTGTGGTACTCCCCGATGAACTTGTCATCCCCAATATCCTGGCTGCCGAAATCAGGACGTTTAAATAATAAAAATTTCGAACAACATTTAGAAAACGCATCATGGCAATTGAAACAATAGGGATAAAATATACAATTCCCAAACTCAGCTTTGACCGTCCAGCGTCAACGCCCCAGATTTTTATACTGGAACTCAAACTGGCAAGTGAGCCGGACTCTTCGTTTACGATTATCCATCCGAACTATCAGACGGATACCGAAGGGAATAATACCGATGGTTTTATGATTCCTTCATTGGCAGAAAACACAGAATATAGTCTCCGTTTCACCAATAAGGCATATCCAGAGAAGGTATTCACAAAAAACTTTCGGACTGCCCTCAATCTCTCCAGTGGTAACAACCCGTATTTAGACAAGATTTTCTTTAAGGGGCAAACCATCGACTGGTACTATCCAGGTTTGATGAAAGCTACCCTTGCTGATACCAAAGGCGGGTTCTTCTTTAATTTTGATGGAAATTATCGGGAAGTGGAACAGAATTTCGGCAATATGGTTCCTGTTGGCGGAATATCTTTTAAAGCGGTGGCCGAGGCGACCCTCAGCAACCGAAAGCTACAGGGCTTCTATTTTGATGGCAGCAAATATGCCAAATTTAACGACGATCATACCAATAGAGACGCACAGATCCGTGCCAATGACCTTTTTGGCAATAATTCGGACAAGAGTTATTCCATCTTCTTTTTCTTTCATCTGGAAGACCGAAATGACAAAGTTATTCTCCATACCGTGAATGATGCCCAGAATGAATTTAAGATTAGCCATACAGGGCGGTACATTGTTGTTTCGGTGACGAAGAATGGTGTTACCAATACTGCAAGCAGTGGCAGTCAGGTCGTACAGGGCCGATGGTATATGCTGGGTATCAAGATATCTCCGGGGACGCCTACAGCGAATACCGGCTATCTCTACCACCCTACGGGCAATATCAATTTCCCTACGATCAGCCAAATCACCCATTCGATGGTCACGACGGCTGAACCAACCATTTATCTAGGCAGGGATGTTACAGCCGGCGTAACGACGGCAGGCCTTCTGGTGTCACGATTTTTCTACAGTCCGTCGGCGACGATGACTAACCAAAACTTAAACAAGCTTTCCGATCCATGGGGTCAAACACCGAAAGTCATGTTTCAAAAAAATGGGGAGAGCACAGTAATCCAGTTGCCCGAAATCTGGCGTAAAAAACTGGATGACCTGCAACTTTCGTTTACTGTACCTTCGGATGCAACATTGGTTGCAGGTAGCTACGATTGTTGGATACAGAACTATCAGGGTAACAAACTCAATTTAAAAACAGGTATCCAAATACAAGAATTTAATAAGGCTACAACGGGGTTTGACATCGATCTTTCCCAGGGTGCATTTGCAGATCGGGTCAATGAATTTAAAAACACGTTTTACGGACTTCATGGGCAATGGGGCGGAGCAAACGGTGGTGTTAATGCCAATCTGATCTATTTTAATCCCGACAATAGGACTGTTCAATTCGAGGCCCATGGCGATCGCTATAATGGCGAAGTACAAGGAGTCGGCAAACAAGCAAGAGACGCCTCTAATACAGGCTATGGCCTACCGAAGCTGCACGATCATCCCGAAGATCCCCTGAATGGACAAGCCTGGAAGACACGTGTTGGTGCAGTTGCAGTGAGTAAATCTTATTGTGGCTATGGCGAGTGGTCTACCTGGATGAAAATCCCGAAGGAATCCTACGGCTACTGTCTGGCTTTATGGATCTTTCATTACCAGGAATTTTACCCGGCTGATCCGCTGTGGCAACACTGGATCGATAAGGGCGGAAAACCCTATGGCGGAGAAGACAGCTACATGGTCATCAACCATGAAATTGATATGGAGTTACCTTCACATCTGGCCATGGGGGTTGTCGAAAGCTGGGTCGAACTGGCAACTTGTTACTTTGATCCAAAAGCTATGGATACCAAGTTTCACATCGCAGTGCAAGCTGGAGCTACTGCCGATGACATAGGCCTTTTTAGGCTGATCGATCCGAGTCTGCCAAATCAAAGAAGTTCGTGGGTAAAGGTATCCGATGATTGGGAGCCGAATGATCAACCCTCCTATTCGAACCTGAAGTTTAACAACTGGATCGGTGAAAAAGATTCGGGTAAGGGTTTCTCTTCAGACAAGTCGTCTTACGATGTCTATGAGGAATACCTGGCTTTACTAACCAAGACGGAGCACAATTATGCCGATGAGCAGTTTCATAAATGGACCATTAAATGGTTTAAGGATAAAACACAACTCTGGATTGACGATGTGCTGGTGAGGGAAAACCAGACCTTTGTACCTTATATTCCCGGCCGGCTAACCTTTGGAGCCTGGTTTCCGTCGGCATTTGCGCGGTCATCAGAAACACCATGGTTATACGATCCTAACCGAGCTTGGGCAGGGCATCCTGCAGATTTCTCCACCTTAAACCTGGAGATCTCAAGAATCAGTTACAGACCCTACACGACGGCGGAAGCAGGAGGTGACAATGAATATTATTCAGAAACAACACCTGAAGCAAACCTGAGGGAATTGCTATAACAGTCCTGCTCAAAAGCAGTTTATAAACCCGCAGCGATCCAAATTGGATCGCTGCTTTTTTATCTTTTCCTGATCATATTGCGAACTGGTCACATCACAGACCTCTTCCACTTGTTTCGCATAATTGTAACAGATAGATGCCAATCCGGCTGTGATCTCGACTGCCGAAACGACTCCCTGCGCCAACTCAAGCCGTAACAAAACCTCTCCCGGTCCCTCAACAATTGTTTTTCCTGCTATTGCACGCCCAAACTTTGTCAATCTGCTTATATGTTTCAATTTACTAAGATTGCCTATCGGCGCTAACGTCAGAGCAATATCGACACCGATCTGTATACCGGTCACCAGATTATCGGTCGCCTTTTTATCATCTATGTATTTTAGATAAAACAAGGGTATCGCCATTTCCTGCTGACCATTGATATTGACCTCCATAATCTGCTGGTTGCCCTAACAAATAGCACATATTAAACTGATATTCTCAAAATAATATAACCTAGGTAATCACGACTTTTCGGTAATTCTCAACTACCGAGAGAAAAGAACAATTTCCTTCCCTAGCCAGGTAGCACACTTGGGTACTTTTGTATATCCCAATTGACTTTGCACATCTGTCAAGCTATAATGAGATCTCTAGACAGTATCGCGCCGGATCAATTGAAAAATATCCATGGATTACAAATAGTAAAACAACGCGCACAAAAATTTTAGTATTATGTTTACACCAATATCACATTTTTTCACTGAGCCTCAAAGCATCGCTCAGTCTCCGGGACAGTCATTTGGTGCAATTGATGAAAACCGTTTTGCGGTAACTTCACGATTTACCAGTACAGGTGCCATGGCCTATGCTTTATGCAAAAGCATAGTTTTTATACAACCGCAATCTGGTAATGACCAGCTGGTCAATATCATTCTCCGACCCTATCAACAGCCTATCACAGGCTTCAATATCCGCTATATTGTCTATCGCGGATTACGGAAACAGGACTTTTTCCTAGGTGATCAGGTTCTGCCAGAAACGTCGGCACAAACCGATTTTATCCGTAAAATAAATCAGTCATTTAATAACTTTTATGATCAAAATCAAAGCAATAAACCTCCCTTTTCTGCAAAATTCATCGGATTCGATCCGATAAATCAGCCTGAAAACACCACAATCGATAATTACTTTTTCAAAGTAAGTGAGCTATCGGAAAATGATCTCGAAAAAAATGCCTTTGAACTTCCTTTAGTTCAGGCAGGTGACAGCTTAGGTTTCTTCAATGCAGGTTCCTGTGGAATTGACATCGTATTAGGAAATGGAGATTTTGCATCGGACAATATAACAGATCAGTTTGCCTTTGACCTGGCCTATGCAAGAAAAAATTATGCAACAATAGAACTAGACGCAGTGACAGACCAGGCGCAGCGGAAAAGAATCAAAGAACAGGCATCGCAGTTTCTGGATGTCGCAGCATTTTATGGATTCCACGTAACTAGCGGGCAAGTGAACACCAAAATTAATACCGTAAAGAGTAAATTAACCGGAACTAGCATCTACGATCAACTTGTTTCTAAGTTCGACTCCAAAAATAAGCTATATCTCTATATTCAATCTGATCGTGGCAGATCCTATAATTACTATGGGCACTACAATCTACAGTCACAGAATACCAATAATATCAAAATTGATGGTATAGAAACAAATTACGGTACCCTAGGGTGGCCAATACATATCATTACCTCAGGTCAGCAGCACAATCAGCTCAACAGCCAAACTAAAATACAACTCGTCACTGACAATAACCCGCAAGCAATGCTCTATGTAAGGTGCGGTCATCTGGTAAATGCCGTTAAAAACAATTTCATGGACGCAAAGGCGCTACAGGCTCTGCCGACAAACGACAGTCAAACCGGGACAACCTATTCGGCTGATTTATTACTGGAGAATCCCGCTACGGGAAACAATAATAAGCAATTGATAGCCTCATTCAACATACTTGTTTATCAGGGGATCTCTTTTAATTATATGGTGAAAGATAGTTCCAACCCTCAATTGATCGTCGATAAATTTTACTTTAGGGATTTTTTTGATGACACATTTGACCAGCTGCAAGCAAAGTCACTGTTTGCTGATCAAACGCAATCTGAATTTGAAATCTTATCATCACAACAGATCAAGTTGTTTAGATACGAGATCAACAGCAGCAAAAATGGAATCCTTGCCGTACAGACATTGCGGGTGAAAGACAGCATTAATGATGATATAAGTGGGGAGACACAACGCCGTGTTACCTATTTGACCGAGCAGGTCGACCTCTTGCATAGTGTAGTTGAATACGCTGACAATTTAACTGTTGAAGGTGTAGGTAGCTCCGCGTCAGCAACCAGTACACAGTCATCAACGGTATATCAATTACCTGACCCATATTTTTATTCTATCGATAATTTTACCGATGGAATTGAAAAAATCAAGGGCTTGAGACTGCACGCTACAAATGACAGTCTGCCCCTAAAAATTATTCTGGGTATATCGGACGAAGAAAATCAGCGCTTATTGGCAACTATAAACCAGTACCAGCTCATTCAGCCAAGGATTTTCATGACAGAATTCAATCCACTCAACAATACGGTTGTATCGCCACAAAATGTCAGTTATCGAAAATATAAATTGGCTATAACAGGCGAAGATGCCGCCGGCAATTTACAGCTAATCTTTCCGGAGCAGGATATCATTATGTATTCATTGGACAATAATTATCATTTTTCACAGGCCTATAGCCAACATATGACTGAGCCGAAGCGAACATTTATTGATCAGATTCAAACCACTAAAAATTTATTATGAAACTAGCAATATTATACAATGGCATTCCGATACAATTGCCGGATGACCAATTTCCGTCCCAAGAACTTCTCTTCGATGTCAATGGCTTTCTGGAAGGATTTACTTATAGAACAACCTCCGAAAATGGAGAGAAAAAAACAGCTTATAGGTATTTTGCCAATGACCTTTTTAGAGAGAAAGACAGACATGCAGTCTCAAATGGTATGGGGTATTTCAATGTCGCAGATTATATGGAATACATAGCTTCAACACGGGCAGTTACCGAAATCCGTCGTTTCGATCATAGTGCTTTTATCGCTTCACCGGGACTGGAGATTGAAATTGAAATCTTGGATAAGGGCGAACCTTATAAAGACTACTACAATGTTGCAAACTACAAATTCACATTGGAGGCCGCGCCATCGGGCACCGGAACAGCAAATTACCTGAAAGAATCTTTTACCAAAAATGCATTAGTCAGGGAAATACGAATTCCCACGGTACATCAAAAGACATTAAAAAGTTATACGGCAGAAAATAAAACACAGCCCGACGGCTATTTCTATGCCCATAATTTTGGCGACAAAATCAGTGCAGATAACGCATTTGGTTCCAATTACTGGGCTAGGCGCAAAGAGCTTATGACAGGTATATGTTTAAAGATCTATGCGATCAATAAAGATATCTTTTCCAGATTAGAAGGTCTGACCAATCTCTCCGCATGGGAACAATTTTTGGAAACCGCGGAATCCCAGCAGGCATTTGAAACGATTGCAGCACCGGGTATCGCCAAGTTGGTCTTTTTAATGAAGCATTCATGGTGTCATTATTACGATTTAAATGCTGATCCGAAGTATATATTTAAATCAAAGCCGGAGGCAATACTGCATACGCGTTCCAACGATGAGCTGTCAGCTTATTTAATTGCACTCGACCGGTTCTATACGACACTCTACGGCTTCGACCTAAGCAATTATCACCGTTACAATACCGCTGTATTGCTTATGGATATACTTTACTTTCTGCCTGATACAGCCTATCTATTTTTAGATTATGACTTACTCCTGAATGTGGTAAAGGATTTTTTAAGCCTAAAAAAGATCGATCAACAGCAACAGCAGGTGCTGGTCAAGGTTATTATTGCCATTGCCGAATCCTATGGACATGAAACAGAATTTATGGAATTCCTGCTCACGGTGGACAATATCGGTAAGGTTAATATAACTTATTTCGAACAGCTCTATTCTTTACTGACAGACGCCCGAAAAGAACGCTATCCGATCGTTAACTGGTTTGTGGAAGAAAAAGAAAATAAACGATACTTCAGCTATGCCATTTTCAAGATCTGGAAATACTCCAAATACAATTGGGACTTTTATCCACCTCCGATGCAGCAACCCGTGACTGATGAGGACTTTCTCTCGTTATATTGGTTGAGTGATGGGGAAAAATACTTAAATAAGAATAATACGATAAACTTTATCCGCTCGCAACAGTTCCAGTCCAAAGACGATGCGGGTAAGCAGAGGCAGCAGGCCTATGATTACAAAAGTAACCTCGAGGGGATCTATATTGATCTAAAATTACAGAGAACGGAAACGGTTTATGCGGTGATCAAGCCTACGGATGAGTTTCCCGTCAAGGTACCTCCGGAACTGGTAGATCTTGGGAAGTTCCACCTTTTCCAGCCAGTGATTCTCACAAATTATGAAGGCAATCTTAATCTGGACATCCCGCAGACACTGACCTGTCCGGCCTTTATCATGCATTTTATCAAAGAGTATGATGAAATTGCTGATTACGATGCGCTGATAGCGTTGGGGATCAATGTTGGAGCAGATCTCGTTTTATTTTTTGCCTTTGGCGGATTGGGATCCTTACGTTATTTGAACTATTTGAGGTATACCACACAGCTTGGAAGAGCTCTACGAGGTGAGCTCATCGCGACGGAGGCTGTAAAAGTCTGGGCTGGTCTCGGTGCAGGAAGTGAGGCCGTGTCTGTGTCCGCTGGACTGCTGGCGGGTATCGGCGAATATCTGGCAACCACAGATAATGATATTATACTATCGCAGACCTGGAAAAAGATGCAGCATTTCTTTTCGTTTCTAACGCTAGCCTCTGCTGGTGCCAGTTTCTTTTCACAGTGGCGTATGTACAGTCTATCTGAAGATCTATTGAATATACTGTCCATAGCACCAACAGGAATAAATGAAGTCGACGCAGGCACGACGGATCTCATCAATGCCATTGTAGGGCAAGGACCTGCCCGTATTGCCAACTTCGAAGGGAAGTTGTCCGGTATGGGCAATGAAGCAAGCGAACTGCTCAACTGGTTCAGAAGTACAAGTCTACAAAAGGAAAAACAGCGCTGGTTTCTCGACACCTTTGAATCGGCAACAACCTCGGAAATCCAACTGCTCAATCAACATGTTACGACATTGGACAGTCTGATCGATATGAGCGCCTACCGTATTGCGGGCAATATAAAACTTGTCACAGCAATAGGTGCTGATCCTCAACTGTTAAATCAAGTAGCTGGCTTTTATGCGACGACAGGTTCAAAACAGGCTTTTGAAAAAATAGACCCTGCGATGTGGACCAGGCTCTTCGAGGCTTTTAACATAAATAAATACGACATAAAGGGGATAGATAGAGATACCATACTGGCCAATATAGCCTCGTCACCACAGGTGTATATAGATCTGATGGAATCCCATTTTTGGAAGTACAAAGCAGGCAATGCTCCAGATAAATATTCTGTGGAAGAAATATTTAATATTATACGGGTTAACTTTGAGCCTTATGTGGTAGAACTGCTTACCGATAAAAACAGACGTAGTATTGATGAAGCTATCGCTTTATTTGATCGAAATTCCAGGCACACCTTGATTTCTGATGAAATGCTGATTTCATTATTTGATTCTACCCATCCTGATTTTATATCCATTGCCAGCAAATTAAAGGATACCAGTACAGCCCGAAGGGAGCTTAGAACAGCAAATAAGAATATTACGGAAGTAGAAGCTGTTGGTTCCGGCCTACCTATTCAGAAGCAATTATTTTTGGGAAAAAGTAAGGATTTAAAAAAATATTTTGAAGGAGGAGTTTTACCAATTGAACTGACCGAAGTAAGAGGGCTAACACTTTTTGAGATTTTCAACAAAAAAGCTTATGGCGATGGACGCCAAAGAAAATACGACAGTGAACTGAAGTTTATTTTTGATTTCTTATTAAACAACTGGAATAAAAGCGATTTTTTTCGGGTCAAAATCACCTCGACCTTGACGGTCTGTTCAAGCTGTAAAACCTATCTTTGGTATTTAAAGAAAATCGCCAGAAAATATGGCAAAGAAATTGAATATGAAATTATATCGAATCCCAATATGATTAGGGTCGGGGATATTAAAAATTTGAAATAAAAATATGATTACAAGATGGAAATACAATATTTAAAACATTTACAGGATAACCCAATGCGGAATCCGCACGCAGAAAGCAAATATCAATTCAGAATTAAACCTATGAGTTTAGAAGAAATTGAGTCATTAGAACAAAAATATAATAACGGTAAACAATTCCCTAAAGCACTACGAGAGTTGCTTTACCTGGCGGGTAAGGATTGCTATGTATTCGATTATAATGCGTTAGATTCGATGGACGAAATGCAGGAATATGTGCGGGAAAGTTTAGCCGAATTTAATCGCGATATTGGCCGACCGTTTTTCGCGATCGACTTATATGGAGGAATTCAGGCCTTTTATGTCTGTCTGGATGAAGGTGATGACCCTGCCGTATATGGCGGAGTATACGAAGGAACAGATGGAGCCTATCCAGATTGGAATTTTAAAGTAGCAGAAACATTATCCTCACATATCTATAGCCGTATAGAACGGTCTAAGAAAGGTGAGAATATTTTCTAAGTAATTTGAGCTTCCCCAACAGTACCATGTTGGGGATTTTTTTATTTTAATCTATTTATAGAAATAGCCCCTTTTCTTTATTCCATAAAAACAATAATTTTATTTGCAGTTCGATCAGCAGAGCTTGTTGACAGCCGAAAAGCAGCGTTAATAATATTGAACATGAAATCATAACAAACCCGAATAGGATTATAGTCAGCGATATTAAAAATTTGAAATAAAAATATGATTACAACATGGAAATACAACATTTAAAACATTTACAGGATAACCCAATGCGGAATCCACACGCGGAAATCAAATATAAATTTGAAAATGAGCCTATGCCATTAGCAGAAATCGAAGCTTTAGAACAAAAATATAATAATAGCAAACCATTCCCCAAAGCTTTACGCGAGTTACTTTATTTAGCGGGGAGGTATTGTTATGTATTCGATTATAATGCGTTAGATTCGATGGACGAAGTGCAGGAGTATGTGCGGGAAAGTTTAGCCGAATTTAATCGCGATATTGGCCGACCGTTTTTCGCGATCGACTTGTATGGAGGAATTCAGGCCTTTTATGTCTGCCTGGATGAAGGTGATGACCCTGCCGTATATGGAGGAGTATACGAAGGAACAGATGGAGCCTATCCCGACTGGAATTTTAAAGTGGCTGAAACATTATCCTCACATATCTTTAGTCGTATAGAACGATCTAAAAAAGGTGAGAATATTTTCTAGGAATATTTAAAACTTCCCCAACGGTACCATGTTGGGGATTTTTTTATTTCAATCAATTTTACGTTTCCCCTTGTCCTTTTCTTTATTCCATAAAAACAATAATTTTATTTGCAGTTCGATCAGTATAGCTTGTTGATAGCCGAAAAGCAGCGTTAATATTGAATATGAAATCATAGCAAATCCTAATATGATTACAGTTGAAGACATTAAAAAATTAAAATAAAAATACGATTACAACATGGAAATACAATATTTAAAACATTTACAGGATAACCCAATGCGGAATCCGCACGCAGAAAGCAAATATCAATTCAGAATTAAACCTATGAGTTTAGAAGAAATTGAGTCATTAGAGCAAAAATATAATAATGGTAAACAATTCCCTAAAGCATTACGAGAGTTGCTTTATCTGGCGGGTAAGGATTGCTATGTGTTCGATTATAGTGTTTTTGATTCTATGGACGAAATGCAGGAGTATGTGCGGGAGAAACTTGTTGATTATAATCGCAATATTGGCCGACCGTTTTTCGCGATCGACTTGTATGGAGGAATTCAGGCCTTTTATGTCTGCCTGGATGAAGGTGATGACCCTGCCGTATACGGCGGAGTATACCACGGAACACGTGGAGCATATCCCGACTGGAATTTTAAAGTGGCTGAAACGTTATCCGCTCATATCTATAGCCGTATAGAACGATCTAAAAAAGGTGAGAATATTTTCTAAGTAATTTGAGCTTCCCCAACGGTACCATGTTGGGAATTTTTTATTTCAATCAATTTACATTCCCTCTTTCCTTCTTTATTCCAAAAAACAATAATTTTATTTGCAGTTCGTTCTGTATAATCTGTTTGTAACCGGAACAAGCTGTGTTAAAATTGAATATGAAATTATATCGAATCCGAAAGCTATAAATATGGATTTTTAGAAGACTTAAAAAAATAAAAACATGGAAATACAATATTTGCAACATTTAAGGGATAATCCGGAGGCTTATCCTAATAGTAAGTTTAAATATGAAATTAGGCCTTTAAGTTTGGAAGAAATCGAAACTTTAGAACAAAAGTATAACAACAGTAAGCCATTTCCTAAAGTGCTACGCGAGTTGCTCTATTTGGCAGGTGAGTCTTGCTATGTGTTCGATTATAGTGTTTTTGATTCGATGGATGAAATGCAGGAGTATGTGCGGGAGAAACTTGCCGATTATAATCGCGATATTGGCCGACCGTTTTTCGCGATCGACTTGTATGGAGGAATTCAGGCCTTTTATGTCTGCCTGGATGAAGGTGATGACCCTGCCGTATATGGAGGAGTATACGAAGGAACAGATGGAGCCTATCCCGACTGGAATTTTAAAGTAGCAGAAACGTTATCCGGTCATATTTATAGCCGTATCGAAAGGCATAAAGCCGGTGAGAATATTTTCTAAGTAATTTGAGCTTCCCCATCAGTAATTTTTTTTTGCATCAATCCTGTCTCTTATGAGAAAGAAGCTGCTCAAAAATCGGCTCAAAAACAACGAAGCCCCAGATATCGTACCTGGAGCTCCGAAGAATATGACAATCAAAATTTAAAACTTAATGAGTTCCCGCAATTTTCCCCATCTGTCTTATTGAGATTGGGATTGTATAATATGATTGGATTTAATGACATCCTGGATGTATTGATCCGTTATTTGATTATTTTTCACCTAATTTTTATTATGTATTTTATCAAAAATGATTAGTTCGTCAGACTTGCAATTTCCACGGTCAAGCCTGAGATCGTCACATCTGCACGACCTGTACCCGCGGAGCTTGAGAACATCATATAGTCAATTCGTTTTGGAAAATCTGCCCACTCTATTTCCACCGTACCGTCATCAGTCGTCGAATGCTGATCCAAAATTTGTTGGGCGTCCCTTAAAACAAATATTTCAGTACCATCTATCCCCCTTTTCACCAAAAGTTCCATGAGATATTCTTTTTTCTGAAATGCTAACATCATCTCTGATACAATCCCAAAACCACGTGCACCATTTCCAAAGAAATTTGTCTTAACATTCACAATGCCATTCTCTTTAGGTACTATTTTTAGGAAAAATTTAAGGCGTACAAATCCCTTTCCATTCAAGTCGGAATAGAATTCTGCAGGTATGTTTATCTGATAAGCCTGGGCTCCGTTTGATCCCTCATAACGGAGATAAGCAAATTCATTTACGCTTTGATTATTGAATAATTTACCAAAAGGAGCGTCCAAGAGTTTAACGATACCATTGGTAGTAGTGTTAAGATTGTCAATACTACTCTGTAGTGGTGCAATCTTAAGATCGACATAATTTTTCGACGCAATATCATCGGACCAATTGTTAAAATTGTCGATGGTATCTTTATCCGCCTGTGTAAAGTCTAATGTCGACAATCCCTTGCCTGCTACAGCGTCCACTTTGCCAGTAATAGCCGCATTGCTTTTTTCTACCTCTGTCTCAAGCCGGTCACGAAGGTCTTTCACTAATTGCCTAAGCTGTACACCCTGGGTATTCGCCGAATTTTCATCAAGGATTTCATTTGCCTTGATAACCCGATCCACATATTCATTGCTAATGGGATCTTTGCTAATAATATCTGCCATAATTGTAATTTTTAAATTGTTCTTAAAATTTATTTACACTGTTAATTCACTTTCTTGTATACTATACTCACCCAAGGTGTTGGCGGCAGTGAGCTTAAATCGGTAGTACAATGGACTGCCATCTCCATCCTGTTTTGGATAATCACTGGTCCTAAGATGATAACTCATCTCCTGATTGGATTCGGGTGCTTCAAATCCAGCGACTTTGATCCAATTTCCCTGATTGTTCAGTCGGAAAAGGTAATAACCGTAATCAGTACCTATGGGCTGCCAGGTCAATTTGGATGCTGTCTGATCATAGTTCAATACAGGTGATGCCACCTTCCTCACATCAGGAATCGTTACCGCAATAATTTCGGATGGAACTGTCAACACCTCTTCCAATCCCCCCTGTTCATTGACAATTGTACGCACGCCAACAGCACGGTAATAGTAGGTCGTTCCGGAAAAAGCCGCTCCGTCTACAGCTGAAAATGTATCGACAACACTGTAAACCTGCTGGCTTGTCCCCTCCACGAGCTCTTCAATCTCCGCCTGATAGCCCGAAAGTCGTCCCGCTTGTTCGGATGTTGCAAAGCGATAGAGACGGATCTTCGCGATTTTATCAACCTCCGAAAAACCACCAATGGTAAGACTAATGCCCCGCAACCTGGACTCCATGGTTTCATTGCGCAGTAACTCATACCCTTTGATCTTGGGCGCCTCTGTTGCTACTGTCTGCATCACCACAACAGGACCCGCAAAAGGACTTAGGTTGCCTGGTTGCAGTTTAGCATTGATCTCTACCGCAGCATAGAAATAGAGTTTCTGTGAATTGCTATTCAGGTTGTAATCCGTAAAACGTAGGAACCAGGTATCCGGCAACTGCGGATCGGTAAATTTGCGTACCATGGGAAACGGATTGAACGTCGCATCATTGGGATCCAATAGCTGTCCATCTATATTTCGGATAACAGGAACTGTATGCTCTGTACGCTGCCCCTCCTTAACGTAATTAAAAATCACAGGTTGTTCGGTTATCGGCATCAGCACAGACTGGATTGCTCCGATATATTTAAGCTTTTTGACTGCCAGCGGATCTGAACTTAAATTCAAGCCCGATTTATCAGGGACAGGGAAACCATAGGGCTGTGGTGTTGCCTCAAACACATTGTAGGCTGCCGCATCTGCAGACGGAAAAATCTGGTTGGCCAGCTCATGGAACCGCTGATAATAATAGGGATCGGCGGTCAGCGCGGAAAGCGAGGTCCGAATCGCCTGTACCGTCTCCGGTTTATACAAGGCCTCCAGCAGTTCGTCCTCATCTGTACGATAGAAAACATGGCCAAAAGGATTGCGCGCCTTTCCACTTGTGTCGGGGGCAATTTTTAGATCAAATGTAAAGGCTCCCATACCAGTCGAATCCGGACGAACTTTCTGCGCCCCCATCGGTTGTGCGAAAGCACGACTGAATCTTGCCCGCCCTTGTGCTGCGGCACCACCCTCACCCAATGCAACCGGAGGTTCAAGATCCTGCGGCTCATCATGCCGCAAAGCCAATAGCACTGCTGGGGTAGCAATTCCTGATGTAAAACCTTCATGTACCGTATCCTGACTGTACAAGGTCAGGAGCGTCTTGCGGTCATTGGCTCCTTCAGCGGGTTCAATAGTGGCTTTATGAAACTCTCCCGGCATTGGCTCATTAAAGAAGTAAGCCCGATATCCCGGGTGAAAGTTGACCTTCACAGTATCCCCAGGAACAGCTGGCACCGCGATCGGTCTATCTGCAAAACCGGGATCGACCACATACAGCAATAAAGGATCCTGCGATTCAATCCGCACAACCTGCAGTTCTTTGTATTTTTGGTCCGTATCCCCGGCCAACGGCATACGGATAATCCCCCGGTACCATTCCACGTGGGCCGGATTGACCTGATCTGGAGAATTACCTGTAGGCTGACCGGCCTGATAAGGGATATTCACCTGCGGGTGGGCCTGTAAGGTATAATGTGGTATGCTGACCTCGTAATAACCGAGCAGCTGCTCGTCAGTCCCCACCTGTGGCCCAAATAATGGTCTGACCTGAGCTTCCTCGGTAATGCCTCCTACCCAGACCTGACTGCGATTGCCTTCAATGTCCACTGTAGTTTCAATTACCGGCTGCTGGGGGTTTGCAAAATCGACCAATGATACCGTGGCTTGTACCGGTGTCCAGTTGCTGTGCTGCCCCAAATTTTCGACCGTGGTAAACTTATCGCCACTTTTTGGCAACTGCCATTGTACTGCTGTACCGTAAGCCGGAATCTCCTCCTCATCGGAAACAATGCTCTCTGACCTTCTTTTATAAAGTATAATATCTACCCCTTGCTGTCCACTCAAGAGGGAATGTATCCTGAAATTGCCATCAGCAGTTGTAAGAATACTATCCCGAAAGCGATCAAAGTCTGCTGCAGGAAGCTGGGGCACAACTTGGCTACCATCAATCAGGATATGTGGTGCCGTGGTCATGCGCGACAATGTGGGCTCCCCTTCGACTTCTTCTACTGACTTGATCTGGCCAATTAGCTGTAGCGGCATGCGATCCAAAAAAAGCGGCTGTGCTTTATCTGCTTTGATGATACTGCCCAGTTCATCCGTCGTAGTTGAGGAGAGATCCGAAACATCGACCATATCCAACCAATCAAAGGTGACACGCGTGATCCCGATGTCGCCTCCAGGGAAAGCCTGCTTACGACCCCGTAACCAATCTTGCTCGGTTTGTGTCGTGAAAATAAGGGGGTCTTCTTCCTGTAGGTACTGTACTGCAACATTGCTCGGTGGCTGCAGCTTATTGATCGCAGGAAAAACAGTCTCATCTGACGATACTTCTGTACTGACTTCTGACACCCGGCCAAACCAGTCTATCCCATAAATAGCGTAGACATGCTTTCCATTCGCTGTGATAAAGTGGGTATATAGACTTTCGGCATTGTCCAAAACGGGAACAGTCTCCAATACGCCCTCCGAATGGCTGTCATCATAGTCATAATAATCTTTACCCCCCAATTCAAGCGAATAGGTAATCTCTGGTTTGACATAGTGCTCGTCAGTCCATTTACGGTATTCGATACCGTAATAAACGGGCTTTGGCTGCAAAGCTGGATTGTGATTGACCCGGGCATGGAGGTCTGCAAAGAAGTTATGCCCTTGCTCCTCCGCATAATATTTTTCACGGCCGATATTGATTACCCGCATACGCTCGGTTTTATGGTAACCTTGGGTATCCAGCATATCGTTGAGTGTCCCCATGCTATTGGGGAAGGTATAGGTCAATGGGCGCATCAGCGGCTTTTCGGGTTTACGGTCGTCAAGCCGGGATGCAGGAATACTGGTATACCGATACTCCTGTATGACACCTGTCTCAGCCACTTTGTTGCTGTAGCGTGCCTGATAGATGTATTTTTTACCTAAATCTGTCTCCAGATCCTGATCAATATGCCCCAAACCCAACATCCTTGCGAAATGATAATCCATAGCGATCAGATTGATGACATCGAGGTAGCTCACCCGCACTGTCTCCACTTCTTCGGTTACGGATTCATCACGTTGCAGTTCTTCCATGGCACGCGGATCTGTCTCCGACAGCGTTAGAAATTTGCTTACAAGATTGCGCAGGGCGGGATCGTCGGCATCGCCATATTGCCATTTATCGACATAATTGGCCGCACGGAGCCGGGTTCCTTCGTTAAAATGTGGCCAGAGATTGTCGATAGGCTTTTGGGGGCTTTCCAGCCGGGCAAGTACTTCCACATCATCCAATGACAATGCAAAGCCCTCGCCCACCTCAGTCCAGTCCTCCGGTTGACGATCTGCCAACAGTCCTTCGTAAGTGTCCACCTGTAGTCCCTTTAGGATAATCTGCTGCGCCTTTCTGATCCGTACATATTTGAGGTTTTCTGCCATAAACAGCACCGTACGGCTTCGCTCAGCATCAATGATTTCGGTCGCATAGCTGCTTAGGTCTCCAGTTGCTGCCATATTCCCAGTGGTAAGCCCCGAAATGCCTTCCAATTTAATGGGCTGCGCAGCATCACTGCTATTGGAAACCGCTAATCCAAGCTGGAAATAAGATTTACCATAGACATCAACGCGCAAGACTCCTTGATACTGATCGATAAATCCCTGCGGATCCCCAACAGGGTCGTAAGGTCCCAAAAGCTGATCATAATTTTCCTCATCTTCAAAAACAATACGTAGGTGACTTGTCCTTAATTGATTACCTATTGTTTCGTTGATGGTATAGATCCAGGTCCTTTCTGCTGCGAGCACCACAGGACGATGGATAAGAAAATCCACAAACAGTGTGTTGTCCGCCGAATAGGGGGTACGATAGATATGGACAAAGTCATCGGCCTGATTGTATCCCTGTAGGGGAACGTTCCTGTGGTCAAAATAATTGCCCTTGGGCAGATGCTGATGTCCAAGATCGCCCGTAAAGCTCCAACGTAGGTGTACCCCTGGGACGATCCCTTGGGTTCCATCTGCACCTGACGTTTGGAGCATCAGCCCGACAGCATTGTTAAAGGGACTACTTTCCCCGTCAATACAGACAGCTATTCCCATTGCCTTTATACTCGCCTGAATCTGCCAAAAAGCGGTCAGAAAAGCAACAAGATCGGCATCCACCAAAGGCAGTTGGGTCTCTTCGTCAAGTTTAAACCCACGGTTTTTTATTTCTTGAAAAATAAGCAGGATCGTACGGAAAAGCACATGGTATGAAGTACTGTCAAAATCCACATAACCTACGTAAAAGTCGTCAAAGAGAAAATCCTCCTGGTCAAAATCGCCGTGAAAATAATCGTCTGGCAATGGTGAGGACTCGGGAGCCACTCCAGAAAGCTCGGCATAAAGATAGATTGCCCGGGTGTACAATTTTTTCAGTACTTCACTTTCCAACCGGCGCAGTTGCTGCAACAATGCACCATTGTTGTCAAATTTACCAGCTCCTTCGAGCTGGTAAATGGCATCCAGGCAGTCAGCGATAGCGCTATAATCTGCATGGTAAGCATGGTAATTTATTACTTTGGTCATTTTTATTTTATCTAAAGATTGATTCTTGAATTATAACTTGATGTAGTCCCATTATCGATCTGATCGGTCAAGCTCAGCGGCAGGATAACTTCCGCTGAAGCCACATAATCCTGTCCATCAAATTCCTTGAAAACAAAGCGCAAATGGATGTCCGCCGGGACGATCGACAGATCCGTATTGCTGAGCAAGGCAGCGGAAAGGTTGCCGGAATGAAGGGCTTTGATAGCGTCATTGGCTTCAAACTGGCCATCCTCCCGTAGCTGACCCCATTGCAAGGTATCCAACAGCTGCTCTTTAGGCAGATTGGGGTGATTGAACGGTTCTGGATTACGCACCAGCACCGCAATAATCTTTTGCATCTTGGTAGCCGGATCCTGCTGTACGATTGGCTGAACAACAGTATGTTGATACTGCTGTAACTGTCTGATCTGCAAACCTCCGTAGACCACCCGCTCAAAACTGTCGGTATACCGGAGAATATGGGCATCATCGCCCTGATAATTTCCATTCCAAAGATCTTTGAGCAGACCATTCACCTCCGTGTCGGCCATTTCAAGCACAATTGGATCGACAGACCACCCTTTGCTAACCTGATCGTGAAAATTTGCATAACGCGAGGTCATGACGCCAAAGCGGTGTACCTCAGCCTGCTGGGCAGGACGGCCGTCGGGCTTGTAAACAGATTCAAACAATGCTGTATACAATCGATTGGGCAGTAAATGTGGAAATTGATATTCTCCTCGCTTACGCTTGCGAACAATAGCGATGTCACTCGCATTGCAAGCATCCTGAAATGCGGCACGGTTAAGAAGGTAAATCCGCTGTTGGTCAGGGGGCAAATTGCGGAAGTTGCTATCATCAATGGATTGCTCCGGCAGCTCTTCCCAGACCAGTTGCTGCTGATAAATCTGTCCATACGGATCTACCAGCTTGACATCCAAACGGCTCTGAACAGCGGGTCGTCCCTGATAATTGTCCCAATCACTATACATCGCATTGAGATAGGCTTTGTTAAAGAGCAATCGAACTTTGGCCTCTTCATAAAAGAGGGGTTTGCTCCGGTCTTGTCTTCCCATCGCATCCGGGAATGAGCGCTCGTAGTCGATGTAATGTCTCAGATTAGCCAGCTTGAACGATGCTGTTTGATCCTGACTTGCCAATGTTTCATATACCGCACTCTCTTTGTGGAAATGTCCGATCGGGCCAGCTGTCTTAAAACCATAAATAAAAGCCTGTTCTGCAGCACCTGCGACATCGTCATTCACAACATCCTTGGTTTTTACAACGATAGCATACATTGTATCTGGTCGCCATACAGGTTGAATGGTCTGATTCAAATTGGCGCTAATGGCCCTGTTTTCTTCAATGAACCCTTCACGTGTCATCTCACTTTCCTCAACACGGCGATGTACTGCTTCGGTCATGTAAATCAATTCGGCAATATCAGTTGCAAAATTACGCGGCGGATCGAGCTGTAACTCCGCGGGAATGGGAGCTGTTGCCTTGAGTTCTTTATCCACATAGATCTTGACCTGATTTTGAGCTCTCGATACGGTGACGACCACCTGTGCATACTGTGTCACCGGAATAATGCCACTACTGCAATCCATTGTCATCTCAGCGCTTGCAACAATACTGCCGGCCTGCTGGTCATGATAACTTGTAAAAACAACATCGTAAACTGGCAAGGCCTGATCACCCCGATAATCATGATCGGACACAATCCGTTCCTGACGTACCAAATGAATGGCATAACCTTTTTTATCGCCACTTTCAGGATGTGTAAATACTTTGGATACCAACGTACTGACGCCTGTTTCCAGGGCACTGAACATCGCTGTTACTGCGATCGAAAAATCACCTTCCTCTACGTTCAAATCTGGAGAAGCCATCACTTGCAGACTATCTGCATTAGCGAGATAGGTAAAGTTGCGCGAAAGCTTCATCAATGAATCAGAAGCAGGCTTCAGCCATAGGGTATCCATGAGGATCGGTGCATTGCTGAGAACAGCATGATGACCACCAATATGATCCAAACGTTCGTAACCGTTCCAATTACCCACTGCACCGGGCAATATCTCCAGATCGGATGTAAGTAGTTCCGCTGGTTCAAGCGCCCGATTCAAAAGGACAACATCTGCAATGGTTTTCTTGGTTTCGTATTGATGCACTGTGGTTATACCTGCTGATAATGGCAATCTTTCGTAACCACCGATCTTTAGGTTACCTTCAAACCCAAGTACACGTTTAGCATGGAGCTTAATAATAACCTCATGAATCGGTTGTCCCAGATTTTCGTAAACAAGTTCTTGCACATCATCAGTCCGCTCCAGTGTTATCGTTTGAACCACAATTGGCTCAACAATTGTCTCACCGAATGTTGTCGGCATAGGCTGATGGCTTACAAATTGAACCTCTCCTGTATTCTCACTTTTTGCAACCCGTAACTGAAAGTAAGTCAGCGGTTCTGGTAGCCGAATGATCAGGCTTCCCCCATTTTCGCGCAAACGGAAATTGTTGTTCACCGTGCTGATATCAGAAGCAATAACAGCGGAAATACCCTGGAGCGAAAATTTAAATCCCTCACGTTCGAAAGTGCGACCTGAACTGTAAATAAGCCCGGATGGCAAATATTTCCAATCAACCTGGTATTTCTTTACCGCATCTTCAAAGCAGAACAGGTCTTTGCGTTTGAAATTCAGTGCGTCCATATCCCGAGCTACTGATACCTCCTCTTTAGCCATTGAAAACATATGCTGGGAGAGTAGACGGATCTTCTTATACTTATTAGGTTCCTCAAATTGCCAATAACCATCTTTTAGTGTCCCCAGGTCAACGACACCATTGTTGGCTTCGACAATTGCGGTAACAGCATCGTAGACCCGATAAGGCTTCCAGCTATTGTCGGCCCAGCAGAAAATATCAAAGCCTGTCAGCAACAGTTCATGTTTCACCTGGTCACTCAGTCCACGTTCGGGCGGTACCATCTGCAGGTAACCCTCGGGGAGCTGATTCATTGCCCCTCCAAGACGCGCCGCCGCATATGGCTTTACGGGACTCAACAAATCGATATCAATAAAACTATCCAATGGAATGGTCACCTTCTTGGCCTCCTGCTCGGAAGTAAAATTGTAGCGCCAACCTGAAGCTCCCGGTGCCGGAATTTCGGCAATCACACCGCTTGTAATCCGGTCGACAAAGTTGATCGGAAAGCTCTCCTCGGATAACATATTAATCGCCGCAGCTGGCATATAGTTTTCCGTTTCACTTGGCAACCTAAGGATCTCAATAGGCTCTTCTAAGGGTTGTCTATTATTATTGAATGTCCACTCAACAGCGAGTTTAAACTTGATATCTGGGATCGGCCAAGGCAGATTGAGCTTGACACCCAAGGCGCCATAAATTCGGAATGGATTGGGCGCATCTATACCCAGCACAATATCCACAGATAGTCCGAACTTAAACTTCCAGACCTTCAGGTATGCATAGCCGCCAAACCTAGCCTGCGCCCCTAATTGGATCGGGCGGAAACTGACTGAGCCTGCCAGGTCAATATAAGCACCCAAGCCTACGGCCACTGGGCCAAACTTTTTCTGAAAATCAAATCTGGCACCCGCGCCCACCTTAAAGCCTTTGGCTGAGAGCATCATATAGGAATGTCCCTCAAACAGCGTGAGCACCTTTGCCCGCACACGTTCAGACTCGGGTTGGTCCTTACCGAGGTTGATGTACCAACCTGAGGCATTGTTGAAGAAAAACGCCATATCCATCTTACCCTGTACACTGAGGATTTTTCCATCCAGTGGTCCACCTTCAGGTAATCTATAGTTTACACCCAAGCTGGCCATGACAGATTTGCTATCAATGGAAATCATGGCGCTAAATGGTGGATCAACATCCTGATTAAGTCCAAGACGCTTGCGCAGTATACCTGCCTGTCCCTGCAATAAAAATACATCGGGCAGTCCCAGCATCAGAAATAACTTGGAAGAGAACGTATAACCACCATCGAAGGTCGTCGCTATACTCGCCCCAGCCCCAACCGAGAAGCCCGGTTCGTTAGCAAACTTATCGATTTCAATGCCCTCGCGGCCTGTAATCTTACTTTTAGCTTTGTAATAATCCCACCAGGTTGCTTCCTCCGACAGCGCCGGCGTAACAGCCTTTTTCGATGGCATATAATGCTGCCCGATCAAACCGCGGAAGCCATAGATCCCCAAACCGGTTGGCCCCAGCGGAATTGGAGAAGGAAGATCCAATCCAATATCAACAATAAATGCAGGGACTTTGGGATTAAGACGCATAGCGGCGGAACCACTCAGCCGCAACTTCGGTAAAGCAAAGCTCACAGCCCCGGTATATTCTGTCCCCGCATTGGATGCCTCAATATTCGGATCGGGATTGTTCATGCTCAGATACCCGTTCAGGATAAATGCAGCATTCTCCTTGCTCACATTGCCCGGAATAGTCAGATCAATACCGATACCGTCAACGCTTGTAAAGCTGTCAAATGGCTTATCTGTATCATTGTGATCGACAGTAAAATAATATTTAATCCCATCTCCAGTGGCCTTCACTCCAGCACGGCCGGTATTGATCATCCCATCAAACCCAAAATACCGATACCTGCGTTCAATACCGCGATGCTGCCTTGCGTAGGACCCCAAGCTGATCTCTTTGATCTCCATGTTTACAGGGCCTACTTTGAGGGAAATAGCCTGAGGAACCATAAAGCTTCCGCCTTCAAATTCAAGATCACCATCTTGCCAAATACGGAATCGCTGGACCTCAATATTTCTGGGCAACACTTTGCCCAATCCGGGAACATCGGCCAAAAAATCCAAAGTGCCGGCTAGTTCCACATAGAAACCGCGATCCTCCCGGCCTAACTTCAAGCTGCGGATCTTAATTTCAAGCACATTGGGCATCGTAATTTTTATTGGCTCTTCCGCTGTTCTCGCCAGCACCCTAAAGTTGCCGTCATCTTCAATCTGAGCGTCAACAGCAATGACAAATGCATCCGAACCTTGTCGAAATTTATCTATGGTCAAGGTACCCGAGATAGCTGATTGCCGTATTTTGCCTCTATTGAAATCTACGGCAAAACGATCCAATGCAAGGGAGAAGCTACCAAACTTGCGCCTGAGAACACCATCTGATTCAAGTGCGATACGACCGGAAAGACCTCCCGAACCGATAAAGAGTTCATCCCCTACAATGGCCAGGGATCCAGCATCGCCCTCTCCAAGCCCCATATATTTGATACCCGCCCGTCTGATGTATAAACCGTTAAAATCAGGGCCATAGCCAGCCAAATCCGCCTCGGGAATATTTCGCTGTTTGCTGAGATCCAATTTAGCACGGTCAAATTCAACAATAAATCCAGTATTGCCGATCATACATGGACCGGGCTCCAACGAACCTACCAATTCGATATCCGAACCAATACCAGCTTCGGTATCGGCATAGAAAGTTGCTTCGGCAAATTTAAAAAGCGCCCGTCGATCCGGTAGCTCCACACCGCGAGCATCTACAGGTTTAAGAATGTTATTCGGGAATTCAATTCCTGCAGCAAGCTTTACCGTTGCCCTTACCTTGGGTATCATCAAACCGCGGATATACTCCTCTATACCCACTGGTATAATATCCTGATAAAACCTATCCAGGTTTTCCTTGGCACGGCTTGGATCAGCACTGATGTAAGTATCAAACAGAACAGCTGATACAGATTGATCGATATGACTATTGCTATTAATCAGTTCGGCGAGGCTTGCCGCTGTAGGTTCCTCATCTGCAGGTAAGACCAAATTAGCTTCAGGGAAAGCGATATTAATTACGTTCACGAGCTGAACAAATTTGTTCTGAATACCAGTGTCCGACACGATAAAATTGTTGATGATATGCGCGATTGCCTCGTCTTCATTGATCTTAAAAATCTGGAGTCCCAGATCGAAAAATGCCTGTGGCGTAAAGGCAAACTGCTGCGTACTGAAAGACCTGAGATAAGCGAGCATCTCCCATTGATACTGCAGCGACACAGGAAAAGAGGAGATGCTACTGTTGCCATCTTCATCTGGATTCAGGACAAGCCGCATACCGAATGGCAAGCCAAGCCCAATATTATTGGCGATGACATCCAGGCTATAATAAGCTGAATCGCCCCGCGGTGATCTCGAATACTGCAGATTTTTATAATGGATGCGATCCAGCAAACCACCCAGCCCCTCCTCTGCAAATTGCAAGAACTCAGGCAAGTCATCTACAGTAATTACTTCCGCTAGCGACGGATAGTAACGTTTGTTTATGCTATTTGTTGACATATAATATTTGCTATTCGTTTAAAATTAATTAGAGACCCCATCATAGAGTTCGATGGTTGACCGTTTAGTAGCTTTATTGAAGCGAAGCTTACCAAGACGATAATATGCGTCGAGCTGATTGCTATTTGTTCTTTTTGTGGAGAAGGTATACTCATCATTGTAAAGCATTACCCCGGTTTGATTCACAAATTGCGATCCCTGTAGCTGCATAGTACCCCCCTTATAGGTCGTCACCTGTACTTTAAAAAGCTCCGATTGCCCCGATTTGCCCCGCCAAATAGCGTATAGTCCTATATCGCCGAGATTTTTGACATCATCCACACTAAAATCTGACCTTGCAAAATCAATGTAGGAGAAATCTCCTTTTATGTCATTTGCGGCAAAATCTTGTGTAAATTTTTTCAAATTGATCAGTACAGATTCTTCACCAGAATCCTTTGTATTATCATTTGGCCAATACAGATAGGCATCTTGCAGATTCCGCCCGAAAGGAACAGAGGCACCCAATTGACCATAGCCAACATATTGGTTATTGACGTCGGAATCGGTATTTTCAAACCCCACCGCAACATCCAGCCCCAAGGTGGTACCATGCTGCCAGCTATAGCGAACGACCATGTAATCAAAGTCTTCAATGAAAATCACAGGTTTATCAATATTTGTAATAGCAACCTGCTTCGGTCCAAGCACTTCACCGTCAGCAGTGTGAGCTGTAACCTCGACCATTTTTACCGGGGCCAAACTTGGGCTATAATCGACGTGGAGGATATTGCCTTCAAAATATCCACCGTCGCTAACGGTGAAGGTACAGGAAGCCGAAATATCAAACTTAGTCCCATCGGTAAAAGTCCTAAACACGTTGAATGGTGACGAACTCCCTTCCTTTAAAGATGTGGGCCAGTCAATCTGTGAAGCCAATATGGATTTACAATTAGCAAAAGCCATTGTCTTAAGCCCAGACCATCCATCCGCAGTCAATATTCGCACGGCGACAATATGATCACCACAGTACCCTTGTCCAGTGAATTCCAAGCTATTGATACTATCAACCAGTATACCATCGAGAAACCATTCACAGGCAAGTACGTCAGAAGCCATTAATTCAGGACTGGCAAATTGAATTTCAAATTGAAAAGCTGTGCCCGGGAAAAGAGTTTCACCACCAATGCCAAACCTGCTGGTCTGTATACATGTATTTTGTGACATAACGTTATTCTTTAGTTTATAAATTTTAATCCATCAATTGCTGAACGGCGTTATCTTTAATCTTTGCTTTCTGCTTGTAATCTCTCGTAAAGCTTCTTCGTCTCCCAGCGGGATCATCTGGATTCACCTTGTTTACTACAGGTTTTATTTTTGCTGCAAATCCAATTCCTGCAACTTTATGGTTTATATTATTTTCGTTTATTCTTTTCATTTTTCATCTTCTTTTTATTGTAATACGACATCTATCTTTTCACGGTGTTCGAACCCGTTGTTCTCTTAATTAGCCTTTGCCAAGCAGCCTCCAAAAACCTTAAAAAAAGGGCTTAAAACTGCTGTGGCACATATATTTCAAAAGGGAACAAGACAAAATTACATTTGGAAAGCATGGGTTTTGGTGAGAAAAAAGCCCTTTTCTCTCGGTATCTATGATCTACCGAAAAGTCTCAAGAAACTTATGTAGGAAGGGAAACGTAAGGCTAATAAATAAAAAGAGTCCAGTATAAAAATACTGGACTCTTTGAGTCAATTTGTTTATTTTACGGCAGGAATCTTTTGATAATTAGTACCAAGAAAAAACCTCAATGGGAATAATAAGGCTTCCTGACTTCATATAACCATCATTGGCGAACAATATTATCCTATCCATTTTTTATGTTGCCTGCCTTTGAGTTCCTGAAGTTCGAGCAGTAATTCATTATAGAGTTGCATTAAATCATGATACTTAGTCTTCAATTTGGCCAAGGTTTTCTCACAAGCTAGTCGTTCGTTATTGGCAAGTTGGAGCGCATCGTTCAAATCTTCTATGACAATACCGAATTGTTCTATAGTTTTCTCCAGTCTTTCAGCATAGGCTGCCCACTTATCGATCACCTTTCCAGCATTTTCAACATTGGTCGCCTCAACTTCCGCCTTCTGTTTAGGTCTCCCAACAAAATAACCACCAATCCCCGTGACAACGGGAATAACTAATTTTTCTAAAATATCTAATCGTTCCATGTTGATCCATTTTTTTAAACAACTATTTTGAAAACACCTATTTTTGATCGTCTATTTTTATGCGGGCCGTTCTATGAAAGCATTAACCACTGAGTTTTCTTATATCGTATTCTCTACATCTGATACAGCAACAAGCAGAAGGCTTTTCAAAATTTATAAACATTCACTTTTACTTCATAACCTGCTTAATTAGGCTGATGAGAAAGTTCCTGGAACAAATTTATCTGATAAAGCGATAAAGGAATTGCATTAAAATATTTAAATAGGCGGTAAGAAAGGAATACCGAAAATCGCAATAATTTGTTTACCGTTGATAACATCATAGAGATTTAGGCCCAACTAAATACAGGGAAAACAATGCGATTTACTAAGCCCTAAGATGTTTCTTTCTGGCACATAATTCTCCCCCAGCACAGATTTCTAATACCCTTTTTCCAAAGAAACTTCGTTAAGTAATGGCCGGCCCGCAGCCATTCTGCTATAATTGTCCACCACCTGCATCACTGAAGAACCAATGTTTGTCCTACTGGCAACATGGGGTGTTATAAAAATAGCGCTGCAATTCCAGAATAGGTGATCTACGGGCAACGGCTCCTGATGGAATACATCGAGGTAGGCATGAGCAATTTGTTTTCTAGCGATCGCTGCCAACAGATGCTCTTCGACGAGATGTTCACCTCGCCCCACATTGAGCAAAACAGTTCCCTTCGCGCACAGATTGAAAAGCTCATGGTTTAGAATTCCTCTCGTCGAATCTGTCAATGGTAAAACATTCACTATAAAGTCCGTGTTTTCAACTGCTGAACCAAGTCCTCCAATTCCCGTAAAAGCGTTTACGCCTTGAAGACTTTTGGGCGAACTGGACCAGCCGTTTACCTTGAATCCCAACTGCACCAATCGCTCGGCCACATAACCGCCAATTTCACCTAATCCCAAAATCGTGACACTGGTCTGGGCAATGGATTTATAGACGAGCGGCTCCCAATGTTTTTTCGCTTTGTCGGTTGCATAAGCTGAAAAATTCTTCATTGAATGCATCAGACAGGTCAAAACATGCTCAAACATATCGCTTTTAAGCATGGGATCCACGATCCTGCAGGTACGGATATGTGCTGGTATGGATTTGGGAAATAAATGATCTATCCCTGCACCTGCAGACTGGATAACTTTTAAATTGGGGAAATGGGCATAATAATCTTCCTCAGGTTTCCAACAAAGTGCAAACTCTATCTCATCATAATTTTCAATCTGCGGGTAGACCTCGACCTTAATTTCCGGCAAATGTTTATTGATTTCGGCTTTCCACTCCTCCGCCCGACCACTATTCAGTATCAATGCTATACTCATGCTTTTCTCCTTTATACGAAAATAACAATTATCCCCAAACGATGGTTGTGCATATTGTATTTTCCACTTCAATAAGATGTCCTTCGAACACAAATTAAAAAGCATTTCCTGCGAACACAAAGACCGAAAATCAGTAGCCTTCATAAATGGTTACCTCATTCTATACTGCAAGATACATTGCAACCCTAAAAAATTAGGAGTCTTGGACTGAATGTAATAGCGGAATTACAAAACAATATTAGCTGTAAACGATAAGCTTGTTCAAAATTAGTTCTCCGGAGAATAGGTATGCAGCATACTTCCACAGGAAAATAGTCTGCTGCTTATCAAATTGAGTTTGATCCTTTCTGAAATATTGGGAAACAAAGGTTTGCCGGAACCAAGAACAATAGGATAAAGCATCAAGGCATATTCATCGATTAATTTTAATTCGGAGAATTGAGAAACAATAGTCCCACTGCCATAGATAAGAAGATCCTTACCCGGGGAATGCTTCCACCGTTCCACCTCAGATCTGTCAATCGCGTTGACAATACGGCTATTGTTCCAGTCGGCCTTTACAAGTGATGTTGAAAAAACAATCTTTGTCGCATTATTCATGAAATCAATAATTCCGGGTCGGTCAGATATGGTCAGGGTTGGATCAGGCCAGTATTGGGACATTACCTCATAAGTCTCCCTACCAAAAATAGCAGTATCAGCCCTATCCTGCCGCTCTTCGTAATAATCTTCAATCTCGCTATCCCAGGGAAACCAATCTGTTTCCCCCTGATTACCTGCAATAAAACCATCCAGTGAAACCCAGTTTAAGACAATGATCTTTCTCATAACATACTCCCTATAATGTACAACCTTTGGATAAGAGTGAGCACGCCTATCCCCCAGTAATTCGATGAAAATAAAATTATGGATTAATCATGTTTTGGCAATTGCCATAGGACAAGAAAAGTTAAGCGCCATCCCTGTTATTGCATTGCTGATCAAGCTAAGAACATTTAATATCCAAATTTTGCCAAGCGCGCATACATCTCCACAAAAGCACATTGGTCCAGTAACCACTTGGATTTTTTAGGTTTCTCCAATGTCCAATCTGCATCAAACAGTCCATCCTGATCACGCATTTTGTGCCATGCCCATTCAAGGTTCTTCGCAAAAATGTCCATATATCTTTTATCGCCATTTTGTTCGAACAGGCTGAGATAGCCCCGCATCATCACAGCGTGAAACCATACATTACTATTCTTTAATAGCGGAAAATCTATTCCCTCCCTGCGCTGAAAAAAATAGCCTAGGCAGGCTTCCGCCAGCTGCTCCGCATCTACCAGATACTTTTTTTCTTTCGTCAGTTTATAAAGCAATACCGCAGCTTGCAGCATCTGCCCCGAATTATAGGAATATTTGGCTTTGCCTATCCCGCCATTTAACTGTATATTATCCCAGTACAGCTTGTCATCCGGATCTTGCAGGCCTGCTTTTGTCCATTCATATAAACGCCGGCCTTCATTGAGGTAATGCTGCTGCTTGGTCGCTTCAAACAGTTTTAAGGCAAACACGGCTGCCGGAGCATTGGAACAGGTATTCTTGGATTCTTTTTTCTGCTCACACCAATAGATTCCACCGCCAAGCTTATCGTCTTCACCGCTCTTCACAAAATCCCAGATCTCCTTTGCATGTCGTAAATAATCGGCTTTTTTTGTCTGCAAATAGCTGTCGGTAAAATCAATACCCAACCATATATTATCGTCGTAAAAACGGTCTGACGCCGGTGCTGAATTGATATAAGAGGCGTAGCCCACCGGTGAGCGTCTGTCGTCCCTATAGGCCTGTAGTCCTACTAGCACCTGTTGATCCAATACCTTCTGTTGTCCGGTTTTATCCGCTGACAGTTCCATCAACGCATTTACTGCGGAGAAGCTGCCCGAGAAAGGCCAGAGATAGGCATATTTTTTCTGCTGTGCCGCTTGCTCGTTATTATTCAGATAGTCTGCTTTAAAATTTTCGTCAAAGGGGTATTTTTCTATTAATAATTTGTTCTCAGTGGATCCATATTTTTCATAGATCACATCTAGGCTCTTTTGCGCCCGATCAGAAAACGTTTCTTTTTTAACCTGTGCCTGTACCGTCAGACAATATAATCCTGTCAATAGAGATATCGTCCGTATCCAATTTATTTGTTTCATCTGCATCTATTATTTTATAGGAAGCCATCGGATACAAATGCGCGTCCAATGGCTTCAGGATTTCCAATGTATTATTTTGATTTAGGTTGATAGCGCGCCAGTCCTTCAAAAAGCATCGCTGCACTGGCGTAGGCTGAAATCTCACTATTACCGATCGGTGGCTGTGCCCAGGAAGAACCGAACAATAGCGTCGGAAGGCGGGTTCCCTTGGTCCAGGCAATTTTGCCATTATTGACCAAAAACTTCTCAAACTTGGCGCGATAAGCTGCATCGATCCCTTCCAGGTTGAGATATTCAATAAAATACCGGATAAATATGCCCTTAAACAGTGCGCCATCGCCATTTCCCTCATCGCGCAGAATATTATTCCCTACATCGATACAGCGGGTAATGGTGTAGTAACTGATTTTCTGGGCATCAACCAGATAAATCTGATCATTGGTAATCTTAAAAAGCTCTACGGCTGTGCCAAGAAAGGTTCCCTGATTATAGGTCAACGTGGTGAGGTCCACCGCATCTGTCTCCCCATTAACATTATCGTACACAGCACCCGATGAGGGGTTATATAAGGTTGCTTTCTGCCATTCATAGATCTTTTTGGCCCAGGTCAGATAATTTTCATTTTTTGTTAAATTATAAAGCCTAGCTGCGAGGATACTGGCGGGTCCGTTAGAGCAGGCATTCTTGCTGTATAACATGTCTTTGCGCCAAGCCAGCCCTCCACCAGCATATTGCTCATTCCAGGCTTTGGTGATATCGGTCCATAAAAGCAGTACGGCATCGAGATATTTCTGTTCCTTAGTGGTCTCGTATAACCGCAGCATGGTCAGTGCATTCCACTCCATATCATCGTAGAACACATTGTAGTAGCTGTTGCCATTTTTCACTTTGACACCTTCAAACCATTTGCTGAAATAGGCACTGTATTTGGCGTCCTTCGTCCGTAGGTAGGCATCGATAACGACGTCCATCGCATGGGCGTTGGGCCAGTATTGAAATCCCTGATCTGACTGATTGATAGCGTTGTTGAAATACCCCGCATCATTCCAGAAACCGGAGATCATTTTATCGGATACCTGCGTAGCCACTTCCGCCCAGGATTCCTGAATCGTATCATCGTAGAGATAGGTATCTTCTACTTTTGTACACCCAAACAGTAAAAACAGCATGGATGAGATCATCACTATTTTCTTCATTATTTCTTCCCTTTAATTTGGAACAACGGTATGTGTATAATCTTTGTCTCCCTGCAAAATCATGGAGATTTTGGTCGGACGTCCATCTACAGCATCCACAAATTTCCATTTGTCATCCCATTGCGAAAGATTTGGTAATATACGCACAAAGTAATACGATGGAGCTGATGAACCGTTTGGTGGGCTATCGGTACCATTTTGGGTTCCCAATTGTATGGTCTCTGCCTTTCCTGCCCTGACCGTTTCCATCTGGAACTTATACCGTTGGTCGCGCCCCCAGCTTTCCTGCTTAAAATTGATGACACCCGTCGCTGACCAAATACCCTTACCCTGATAAGGGAGATCCAGTACTACTGCTCCGGAAGGTGAGAAATAAACACCCATGCTTTTGATTTCCGTATAGGTAACTGTCGCCACATTAAAATCAATGCGGATTCGGTATACCGCTGTCTTGGCAACGGTATTGCTGCCGCTCTCGCCCTCTTTTATCTTGGTCTGATCTTCGGAATAGAATACACGTCCATCTGCCGATTTGCGATCCGTAAAGATATATTTTTTACCGGCCTCCAGTTTTGTAAAAACCTCATATTCACCATTGCCAACAAGCTTAAACGGAATGGCCTGCGCAATAGCTGCAGCGTTCTCAGCTCCTTCACCGGTCACAAACAATTCGTCCGGAATATCAGCAAAACCTTCAAGCGTTTTGATGTTGAGCTTCTTTTTGACTTTACTCAGCACACGTTTCATACCTCGTATGGAGTACACAGACCAACTGATGTCGCCACTTGTACCCGGTTCGATTCCAGCTTTGGAGGCCACCTGGTTCAATATTTTGTGACTGATATTCGCTCCGTTTGAATTTCCGTTATTGTCCGAAGTAACCGTATACAGTGGCTGGCTGAAGTCGCCGTTCACCTTGTCAAAAACAACTTCATACTGTGCCGCTCCCCCATCTGCGACCAGAGCAGACTCCCATTCAAAATACAGGGCCGCAGAACTCGAACTCAATAATTTGACGGCTTTCCCATCTGCAGGGGCATATAAATTTTCCACCGCAGAGACGTCCGCGTCCGAATATTTCATATCATCTTTTTTGCAGGAAACGATGCCCCCAGCAAATGCGAGCATTGCCATAACTTTAAAATACCATTTCATGTCTTTATCTTTAATTTTGTGGTTCAAAACGTACATTGTTCTCTGTATCGTTTGTAACGGTTTGTTTCAATTAAATTTTAGTTTGAATACCCCTGATTATTGGGCAACAGATTTTTATTCAGGTCAATCTGTGTCCTTGGCACCGACCATAGATAATCCCTGCTCTCGTCAAATCGCCGAATATCCAATTTGATATAGCTATTGTTGCTGCCATATTTGGCACCGTTTACCTGTCCGTCCAGATAGGTTTTACCGGCTTTCCAGCGCAGGATATCGTAGTACCGTAGCCCCTCTAAAGCGAGCTCGCTCCGACGCTCATTTCGCACGACCGTTTTCAGATTACCTGTACCAGGAAAATCCAGCGCTTTACTGGCTACAAAGCCCGCTCTTTTGCGGATAGGTTTGATCGTCATATCCCATATAGCTGCATCGAGTTGCCCCAGTGCCTCTTTCGCTTCGGCATACATGAGCAGGATATCGGCATATCTGAACATAATCATATTGAGTCCCGCATCGTATTTTACGGTTGCAGTCACATCGTAATATTTCTTGACATAATAGCCGGTTGCAGATGCATTGGAGCTCGCCCCCTGATACTCGTCCAGGCGCTCTTTGTCTGTCCCTCCAGACCCCGGTTTGATGAAAATCTTGCGGACTGTGCCATCAAAATCCGTCCATTGACCACCGTGAAAAACAATTGTTGCCGCCATACGCGGATCTCGGTTGACATAAGGATTATCACTGTTGTAATTGGGGTCTGTGGCTATGGTATTTCCGTCTAGGGTGATATAGTTGTCAACAAGACTTTGCAAAGGAGCATAACCATTCAGACGTGCCTGGGCAGATATCGGCGCGGCATCATACAGTTTATTCCAGGTTTTCAGTTGGGGTACATAGGCATAATCCAGAATGACCTCCGAATTATATTCGTTCGCTGCGGCAAACAGTCCCGGATAACTTTCGAAAAGGGCGTATGTTCCAAATTCAGCTTGTTTCTTGATCAGATTCTCGCAGTACTGCACGACTTTGTTCCAGTTGCCCTCGTAGAGAAAAGCCCGTGCCTGAAAAGCCGAAGCCGCGCCTTTGGTAATTCGGCCCCTATCATCGGCAGGCAAGCCGTCTTTACTAGGCAGGTCGACCATACATTCGTCCAATTCCTGATGGATAAATGCCATAACGGTTGCCTTGGCAGTCCTCGGGATGACTTTGGACTCCTCCAGAGAGATATCTTTGGTAAAAAAAGGAACATCGCCGTAAAAATTGACCAGCCTAAAATAGAGAAATGCACGGATAAAACGTACTTCGGCAATACGGCGTTTTTTGAGCGCGGCATCCACGCCGGGTACACGGTCTATATTTTCAAGGTAGACATGGCAGGTCTTGATACCGCCATAGAGATCTGACCATTCCGAAGCAAAACGTTCCAGGGTAGGGTCTGCTGTTCCATTGCGGATAGCACGCTGGTCTGTATTGGAACGCCCCTCAAAAATATTATCGCTTAAAGCTTCATCATTCCATAAACGGTCGGCTGAAAAGAGCTGATTATAGGCCATATTGACCATTTTCTCTGCATTTTCTGGATAATTCCAGAAGTTTTCATCTGTAAACCGATCAGTTGGCAAGGTATCCAACTTATTGCAGGAAGTAAAATGGACAACAGCCATTAAACTCAAGCCTCCTATAAGTAAATTATATAGTTTCATCGCATAAATCGTTAGAATTGAATATTTAATCCCCCGCCATAATATTTCAATGTCGGATAATTGCGGGCGCTATTGGCAGATCCGCCCATGTTGGAATCAAATTCGGAGGACTCCGGGTCTATCCAGGAATTTTTGCTCAAAGTCAGCAAATTCTGGGCATTGACAAAAAAGCGTACACGTTGTAAGCCTAATCTGGAAATAACATGCTTTGGTAATGTATATCCTATTTGCAGATTTTTCAGACGAACATACTTCCCATTGAAAAGATAGAGATCGGAGTCCTTTCCAAAGTTGTTGGTGGATGCTGTAGATCCATTTGCAGTAAGTCTGGGCCATTGGCCATCAATATTTGTCGGTGTCCAGTAGTCAAGTTGATGCTGATAAATGGCATAAGAATAATTCTGGTGAAAGGGTTCGATCAATTCACCGCGGATCATCATATCCCGTTTACCAACCCCTTGCCAGAACATGCTAAAATCAAAATTCCGGTAGCTGAGGTTATAGGTCAGGCCAAATGTAAACCGGGGAAAACCATTCCCAAGCACAAACCTGTCCCGTGCATCGATTATTCCGTCGTTATTACGATCTACATATTTGACATCTCCAGGACGCAGATCTGCCGCTGTGATGCCACTTGGCAAAGCGGAAGTCTCTATATCCGAAATATTCTGGAAGAGTCCGGCCATCTTGTAGCCATAATAGGAATTGTATGGTAGACCGACGCGCGTCAGTTTGGTAATGTTATCTACGGTTGAAATCCGGTCATCTCCCGGCATCGAGACAATCTTATTGTGGCTGTCGCCCATATTAGCATTGATCTGATGCTGAAACTCGCCGGTCGCAATGCGGTAGGCCAGGTTAATTTCCCAGCCCTCATTGTTCATTTCGCCCAGATTTTGATTTTTCAATGTGGTTCCGAATGCAGATGGAATCTGTGGTGCCATTAGGATATCGACTGTACGCTTCTTAAAATAATCAAAACTTGCCGTCAGCTTATCCTGGAAAAAGGTAGCATCCAGGCCCACATTGAAATTATAGGTTTTCTCCCAGCGTAAATCCAAACTGGCGTATTTGAATCCCGCGGCGGCTACTGGTTTGTTGTTAAATCCATAGCTATTGGGATAGGATTCATACGTAAAGTAATACGAATAGTCGTCCACGGCCTGATTTCCCAGTACGCCATAGGTAGAGCGGATCTTGAGGCCACCGACATGTTCCTTATACCAGTTCATAAACTGTTCCTCCGATGCCCGCCATCCAAGTGATCCGGAAGGAAAGAATCCCCAACGGTTGGCTTTGGAGAACTTGGATGATCCATCATAGCGAAAGCTGAATTCGGCAAAATACTTGCTCTCAAAATCATATCCGGCACGACCGAAGATCGAATTGATACTATTCTGTAAAGTTCCATTAGGTGTAACCCGGGCACTGACGGGGTCGATAACTGTGCCCGTGGTCGGTGTCCCCAGTACAGGATCGGTAAACTTCATTTTAAGTTCGTTCTGCCTCCGTGTATAGGATTCATTGGATGCTCCGATCAAACCGGAAACATGATGGCTGCCGAAGGTCTTGTCGTAATCCAATAGCAACTGAAAATTCAGCAAAGAGGCTTTTTCGTTAAAATCCTCAGTATTGCGGTCCGAATTGACAAAGACCTGTGGCTGCAATGCATCCGGCGTAGCATATAGCGGTACCTGGATCCGTCTGATAAAGCGGTGGTCGGCATAAATATCTGCACCAAAAATACCACGCAGTTTCAAACCGTCGAACAGTTTTGCCTCGAGATTCAGATTGATGTTAAAATAGTCATTATCATGTTTAATATATCCACCTTCATTGAGTTCAGCCAGTGGATTTTGATCTGTCAGGGCATTATTGACCAGATATTTTCCATTATCGGCCTGCATGCGATAGTAATAATAAGAAGGGAGGCGGGAAGCATTAATAATGGCACTTCCGGCGGTATTGCTCATATTGTTGTTGCGTGTATAGGCTAAAATCGAAGTCAGTTTAAAACGTCCGATTTCGGTACTGAGGTTGGTCCGCAGATTATAACGTTTTATCCCAAAATTCTGTCCAACAAAATTGCTGGGCTGGTTATAAAAGCCTCCTGAAAATAAATAAGAACTTTTCTCACCTCCGCCCGTAACGCTGATATTATATTTTTGCTGAAACGAATTTTGCATGATTTCCGGCAGATTCCATTTCTCCATATCCTGATGGGCATACAGATCAGCAATTGCTGCCGGCGAAAATTGTGGATCCATGCCCGAATTGGTGAGCGCGAGGTTACGTAAGGTCGCATTTTCATAGCCCGCAACGGGAGAAAATAAAATTTTGGGTTGTTGCACTCCCCACTGTGTCCCAAGCGCAATCGAGGGTTTCTGATTTTGACGCCCCTTTTTGGTAGTTACTAGGATTACCCCATTTGCCGACCGCGAACCATAAATGGCGGTGGATCCCGCATCTTTGAGCACTGATACTGTTTCGATATCGTCGGGATTGATCTTGTTGAGCGTTCCGCCTTCGGTGATGATTCCGTCGATCACCACCAAAGGGGCATTGCTATTTACCGTAGATATTCCCCGGATATTGATGTTCATTGCGTTATCGTTTGGATCCATGCTTTTTTGTTGAATGGTCAAACTTGGAGAAGCCCCCTGAAGAGCCTGTGTGACGTTGCCGACGGGTCGGTCCTCAAAGGTCTTTGCGCCGATCTGGTCCACAGCACCAACAACACGCTGCCGGGTGGTGGTACCATATCCGATCACGATCACTTCCTCCAGCTGGCTATTGCTGCCTTTCATCTGTATATGCAACTGTCCCAGCTGTTCCGTAGACATCGCTGCAAGCTCCACTTGCTGCAAGTCATATCCGACAGAGGAAAAAATCAATGTGGATTTTGGAGAAAGGTTGCTGATCGTAAAACTACCATCAGCAGCGGTGGAGGTTCCAGAAGATGCATTTCCTTTGACGCGAACAGAAACGTTGGCCAACGGTTCACCTCGTTCATTGGTCACCCGCCCCTTGATCGCTGTCTGAACCGTAACCGCCAGAGGCTGTTCTGACGAGCTTGGAACCGCAGACCGGGGTTTGTCACGAATGACGACAGTCTTGTTATCCAGCTGATAGGACAGCGGCTGATCGGCAAAAATCTGGACCAATACATCGGACAACAGACGGTCTTTTACTTTTATATGGACAGGTTTGGCTGCAGACATCTGCCGTTCTGTATAAAGAAAATTGTAGCCTGTCTGTGACTTGAGCTCCTTAAATATTCTTTTAAGGCTCATATTGGAGTATTCCAATGTTACCTTTTGTGCAAAAGTCGAAGCGCTAACCTGCATAAAAGTAACCAAGATAATTATGGTCGTCAATCGCATAATAAGCCATAGTTTACGGAATAGCAAATACGCTATTACCTTTTTTCTGATATAATTTTGATACATTTGCAAGGTTTGATTTGCACTATATTCGAGTCGTCCAAAACAGAAATATAGTGCATATTGGATAGTTAAAATTTAATTGTCCCAAACAGCAACCAGATCCCCCGGGATCCTGGTTGCTCTCTTGTAGTCCACCATTGTGACTATTCGTTTTGTATAGTTCTATTCATCGGTTTATCTTCTTTAGGTGTTTATAATTCAATTATTTACAATATAATTAAGGAAGAACATACAGGGTTTTCCCTTCAATCCGAAAATGGACTGCCCCCGTATTTTCAAGCATTTTCAAGACTTGCTTTACATCATCAAAACGGGAGATCCCGCCCCCGAATTTTTCGCTTGTCTTTTTTCCCTGATAGACGACATCCACTTTATACCAGCGTGCTATTTTGCGCATTACACTTTCGATATCATCCTGATCAAACATAAATTCATGATTGGTCCAGGCAATAATCGGAGCTGTATCCACCTGTTGTATCTGAAGTATACCTTTGGCATTGAGACTGGACTGTTGTCCGGGGAGCAAGCGCAATTTTTGGTTGCTGGAAGATACTTCGACACGACCTTCCAAGAGGGTCGTCCGTAAGGCCGGTTCATCGGTATAACTATTTACATTAAAATGGGTACCCAATACCTTGATCTGCTGACCGGAAGCCTTGACAATAAAAGGGTGTTTGGGATCTTTTGCTACCTCAAAATAGGCCTCTCCGGTCAATTCCACTTCCCTTTTCCCCTGAAGCGCAAACCGAATCGGATACTTAAGGGATGAAGCGGCATTGAGCCACACCTGCGTGCCATCCGGCAGTTTAATCCGATAGGTTTCTCCTTTGGTAGTCGATAAGATATGATTGCCGGCTCCCTCGCCCGCATTTTTGTCCACTTCGTAAATCAACAGTCCATCGCTACTTTTAGAGATCTTGATCCCCATTTCAGCTGCAATCTGTCCATCCATGATTTCCTGTAGACGAACCTGTTTGCCATTTGCAAGGGTTAAAGTCGCAGATTGCATGCCAGGTGATATCAATTTCTCATGCTGCGTTTGCTGGGATACGGTATTGTCAGTTCCGTCAAAAAACCACCAGCCAGCAAAGGATATCCCAATAACGGTAGCTGCAACAGCAGCAATACGTTTCCATGACCAGAAAGATTTCACTTGAGGTTTATTCATCTGCGCATGGAGCTGTTCCCATGTATTATCCAATACCAACAGGACCTCGGGATCCTGAAGCAGGTTCTGATCAACCGGATCATCCAGCACTTCCTGGATCAGCTCCTGTAGCAGCATTCGGTCCTCGCCAGATTTTATATAAGACAGAAAGGCGCGGGAATCTTCCTCACTGAGCTCCCCATGTATATACTGTCTTAAAGTATATTGAAGTATTTCTTTTTCCACAATTGGTTATCCTCTTTTTAGCTAATACACTTCAGAAGCAAGGATCATCTGCTCCCGTCGCAATTTTATTTTATATTTTTTCAGCTTAAAGAAAATAACAAGGCTTAATGATGCTGGAGTAGGATAAAAGAGGCTATCAACAGCGTAGGCTTATCCAAAATCGCGTGTCTTTCTTTGATATACTTCGTCGCTTTTACGATGTGGTCATTGATTGTAGAAGTCGATATTCTTAACAAAGTGCTTACCTCAGCATAGCTTTTGCCTTCGATCTTACATAGCCTGTAGATCAGTCTCCGTTGGGGCGGAAGCTGCTCTATCGTTTGGGACAGCCACTGCTCGTCCTGCTTTTCGTCTAATTGTTCCTCCACATGGCTGTATAACTGTGTATTGTGGAGACTAAGGTAGGCTTGAACCTGCTTCTCCAGGTTATTTTTACGGATAAAATTATATACGGTGTATTTAGCAATCTGAAACAGGTAGGATCGAAAAGACTGTTCGGGATCAATCAGTTCCCGCTTATCCCATACTTTTATAAAAACTTCCTGTAAAAGCTCAGCGGCATCCTGTTCGGATTTAACCATTTTACGAATGTTGAGAAAGATCCGACCGCTATACAAGGTATAAATCTGGCGAAAAGCCGTTTGGCAGCCCGAACGCAAGGCCAACAGCATCTCCTTTTCTTCAATATGATCATATCTCGGTTTATACATTGTCACTCCGGTGAAAATAAAAAAAATGAATCACCAAATCCCAGACCTTTCTATCATCGTTATGACAAAACAGCAAGAACTATCCCCTTCGTTGAAAAGTAAAAAACGCTATAGCTTTATCGTATTTGGTTATCCATTATCCGTCTGAGGTCACACTCAATAAATAAATTAATTATCGACATAAAACCCGATAATAAAATCGTGTTGGCATGCCGATAAATTAAGTTTCCAACAGGTCTCCTGCTTTTATTGATATTCCATAAGATCGGATAAAACAAATATAAAAAAACTAAAACGGTTTTGCTTATTCCAAAAGAAAATAAAAAAATGATGGGACATTTGCTTTTTTCTACTCTTTCAAATAGATATTACGGATTAACCTTTGACTGAAGATATGGAGGGAACACCTTGTGAATTGGTTCATATTATCTGGTACTTTAATAGGGAGCTTATAGGGACTTTATAGGGACCTCATTCGGACCTTATCCGGATAAAAGCGTATAAAGTCCGATTTAAGTTCGAATAATATACCTGTTAAATAGGTATTATTTAGAAAGAAATATTCAACTTGTTCCCTTAATAAACAGAAAAAGCCAGGTCTCGTGAAGTAGCCTTAAACGAACACATTAACAGCTTCCGTTTCTGAAAACTCGGTAAATAGTGGAAACTGGGAAATTAAATCAGGACAAATATGAAGAATCAAGGAAATGAAAGATAGTTAATCTCATTGATGGGCCATTGGGCAATATAAAATTGAACCGTACAGAAATACTTACGAGCTGTAAACTCCTGTAATTTTAGACTAAACCATTTAGATAAAAAAATGAGCAAAACAATTTTAATTACAGGAGCCGCGAGCGGTTTTGGAAAAATTACCGCTTTTGACCTGGCAAGCAAAGGCTACGAAGTAATTGCCACGGCACAAGTTTATCCCCAGGTTAGCGACTTGATACGCGAGGCCAATGAAAGAGGAATCCAGCTTATCGTTGATAAATTGGATGTGACCAACTCGCGGGATCTAGCCTATATTCACAAAAAATATGATATAGACATTCTCATCAGCAATGCTGGTATCATGGAGGGTGGCCCTATCGCTGAACAGCCCATAGATCTGATCCGCAGTATGTTTGATGTCAATGTATTCGGGGGTCTTACACTTGCACAGGGATTTATCAAAAAATTTATTGAACAGAAAAAACCCGGCAAGATCGTATTCACCACCTCTATGGGCGGTCTTTGGACGGTGCCCTATGTTGCGGCTTATTGTGCATCAAAACATGCGATGGAATCAATTGCAGAAGGATTGAAAACCGAGCTGGCGGACTTTGACATCAAGATCGCAACATGTAACCCCGGCATATTTGACACAGGATTCAATGATCGTGGCGTAGAAAGTATATTCCGCTGGTACGATCCCGAGATCAATTTTACACCAGCCTCCGTATTTGATGGTATTGCGGATTCGTTGAGTAATCAGTTGGATCCACAAGGGATGGCCGACTGTATCGTAAATGTGGCACTGGACGAGAATTCCAATTTTAGAAATGTTTATCCGAAGGAAACCGAAGATTTTGTAAAACAGCTTCAGATGGAAGCATGGGCAGCAAAAAGTTAATTAATCAACAATACTCCATGAGCACAGCTAGCTGCTGTGCTCTTCTCAAAAAAGACAGAATATGAATATAATCTATAGTCAGGCAACCCAAATATTGAATGCATCTATTGCAAAAGCAAACGAAATAGGGATTCCGGTTAGCATAGCAATTGTAGATAAGGGCGGACATCTCATGGCCCTCGCAAGGCTAGACAGTGTCTTTGGTGTAATCGATTTCGCACTAAAAAAGGCTAAGACTGCAATCATGTTTGGCGTAGACAGCGACGTAATGGGCAGTATTATTGCAGGAGCGGAAATACACTTCTATGGAATGATCAACTCCAACGAGGGCTTGTTGACGATACCCGGTGGAATAGTCATAAGAGATGCAGAAGGTAATCCTATTGGAGCTATCGGCTGCTCCGGCGGAACTCCCGAACAGGATAAGGAAATTGCAAGCGCCGGTAGTCAGATAATTCTTTAATTTAATGATATTTGTATCATGGCTGCAACCCGCGAAATAATATTCGATAGATTGGTATATTCCTGTGCGTTTGAAAAACATAGAGGATCCGAGGAATTCTATCCGGATCATTTCTTGGGCTTTCAACTTGCAGGTGAAACACATGCTTTTCATGAGCAGGGATTTACTATTATCCGTGAAAACATGGTTGTACTGGTCAGGAAAAATCAGCTTGTCCGCACAATAAAATACCCCTCAAAATCAGGAAAGTATAATTTCATTGCAATAACATTGGACAAAGAATGCTTAAGGCGCTACGCTTTTGAGAATAAAATTGTCATAGAAAGTCCATATGGAGGAAAACAAAAATTATTCTTTGAGCCCAATGAGTTCCTCTCCAGTTATTTTATTTCGCTTGCTCCATATATAAATAAAACAAAGCAAGCTACGCCGAGGCTTGCGGATATCAAAGTCAGGGAGGCCATCGAGCTCCTACTTGATAGTAACCCTGACTTAAAATATATCCTATTTGATTTCACTGAAGCATATAAAATTGATCTGGAAGAATTTATGAATAACAATTATATGTTCAATGTTCCAATAGAATCATTTGCAAAACTTACTGGACGCAGTATATCGGCATTCAAGCGTGATTTTGCCGAACTTTTTCACTGCAGTCCGAAATTATGGCTCAAGAATAGACGTTTGGAAGAAGCTTATTATCTGATCAAATACAAACAACAAAAACCAACAAGCTTCTATTTGGACATCGGTTTTGAAAACCTCAGCCATTTCTATTCGTCATTCAAAGAAAAATATGGCTTGACAACTTCAGAAATCTAGTATTCTTTTTGGCTTATAGTATCTCATAGGCCTATGTTTTTTCTGAAAGTGTCTGTTTTCTATTGGTCAGAAAGAACCTTCAGTTGACTTTCATGGCTGTTGGCGCTTATAAGAACATGAAGGCTCTTCCGATCCGAGTAACTTCTCTTACTGCAATTTTATCAACAGTTCAGATATGATTGTTGACTATCCGTAGCAGACTCCCTGGAATAAAATTAATTTGGATTAGCATTTGTCATACTATTTATACTAACTTTATTCGTTATAAACCGACTTGACATGGAAACTAAGATATTAACTGACAGACTATTACTGAAGCCCATCGAACTATCCGACCTTCAAGATCTATATCATCTCAGAACCAATCCGCAAGTTGCTAAGTATATTCAGAGAGATGTCAATAAAAATCTCGACGACATCAGACAGTTTATAGCGCTCGTCATAAAAAATAATTTTTACTTCACGATCCGTACCCTTGAGCGGAATGAATTTATTGGAACGATCACCTTATGGAATATCGACCGAAGTATAAATTATGCAGAAATAGGCTATGAGCTGCTGCCTGACTTTCAGGGTAAAGGATTGATGAGCGAAGCTGTAAAAGCCATGCTAGATTACGCTTTTAATAAAGCAGGCTTTGAAATTATTGAAGCACATACACATCGCGAAAATACAGCATCCCGGAGACTTCTGGAACGAGTGGGTTTTAAACTGGTACCAGATAAAATCGATCGGGATAATTTGGATATTGCTGTTTATGGAATAAATAAAACGGAGCCGGAAAATGCTTTTTGATCAACTACTATAATTCAGTAAATTCATAACGTCATTACATACGGGAAACAAAGGATGAAATTCAGCTTTTTAATTATATTGCTACTGACTTATAGCATTGGCTACGCACAGCACACTGAAATTAACGTGTCAAAAAAAGCCAGGATCAGCCATATTATCTCGCTATTTAAGCAAAAGAACTTTGATGATATTTCAACGATCATAAAATACCCATTGAAGCGGGAAAATCCTATTCCGGACATCAAAAACCCAAGGGAATTTGAACAACGGTCTCATGAGATTTTTGATCAAACACTTATTGATCTGATCGCCGGTTCAACAACCGAGCAATGGACTGAAGTTGGATGGCGGGGTATCATGCTTGATCATGGTACTGTATGGATCGATAGCGATTTAGGAGAAATAACGGCTATAAACTATCAGAGTCCTGTTGAAAAGCAATTAAAACAAACATTGATCCAACAACAGAAGGATCATATCCACCATTCTTTAAAGGAATTTAAAAATCCGGTATATACGATACGAACTAAAAAGTACCGCATCAGAATAGATGAACTTACCAACGGTAAATACAGATATGCTTCATGGAAAATCGGGAGCAAAGAAAACGCGCAACCTGATATCATCCTGAATAATGGCGAACTGGATTTTAATGGAAGTGGCGGTAACCATGTCATTACCTTTACAAACAGGAATTATAACTACAAAGTATACCGGAATATTCTTGCCGAAAAAAATGCCGCTGCTATCACCCTGGATGTGGAAAAAGATAAGCGAAAGATTTTGAGCCAACGCGGCACATTAATAGCAGATTAAAAAGACTGTTTGCTAACTTAGCAGCCATTAACAAGCGATATTACCAGATCAATATCCTTTTAATAGAAACTGCTGTTGATCACCCAAACATTAGAAAACGCATAGAGCAATTCAATTATTGTAAAAAAACACTAGTTCGTGGAAAAAAGAGAACTATCTTAAACATAAAAAGCCAGATCTCGCGATATGGCTTTCCAACATATATTATTTTAAACAACCTGCTTATTTATACGAATTAATAGATTTGGCCACTTTCCAGCTATCACCCTCACGGACCAAAGTTACGAGGTCAGTCATGGTGAAATTCTCAAATTTCATGGTTACTTTTGCAACCATGTAATCTGCTGACTTTTCAATGATTTGCGCGCTCACATTACAGTTCAACTTCTCTCCTCTTTGTTTGTTGAAGAATTTGATTACCTCACTACGGCTATTTGTTAGTGCAGTTTTAGATTGAATCTTCTGATTAAAATCGTCGGTAAATAATTGCTCTATTCCTGCTGATTCGCCCTTTGTAGTCACTGCCACATAATGATCAAGTGCAAATTCTGGCGTAGAAAGGTTTACTAAAGCTTTTTCTGATTTGCTGGTTATTTTTTCAGTTGCCATAATCAAAGTAGTTACCGCGATTAAGGCGATTGTGGCGAATGTTTTTACTAGCGTTTTCATATTGTGTTTATTGGATCTGTTTATCTATTTTTATTTGTTGATTCAAAACTACGACACAATACTTCTCTAGCCTACGGACTTTAGACAAATGAACTGGAAAACTCGGTGAGTGGCAAAAATGGGAAGGTGAATAACGTAGAGATAGGTGATTCAGCTTAAGTTGTCAATCTCCCCTTGAATATTTTTACGTGCTTGATGTTCATATTTATCAAAAAATAAATCCGTTTTAAAGATCCTTTCCATATTGAGAAAATGTTGCAGAATCTGTTTCCGTCCACGATCAAAATAAATGGAATCTCCATATTCTTTACGAATGCCAGCGGCATATTTTGCATAAGATCCCTTATCAGCCCCCAATATTGACATATCAGCATCTATAAAGTAATTTATATCAGAAGAACTATTGCCGGCATGAGTCTTTGTGGCTAATATCATCTCGCTGCACAAGCTAATCAAATCTGCCGGATAATGCAATCTATTTAGATGGCCTGCAGCTACGATTGCGCTCTTTTCTTCATTCGTACCATCCATCGTAAAATAGACGATGTCATGATAGATCATTGCCAAATATGCTGTGGGATAATCTGACAATTGATCTTTGCAAAGATTCAACTGATCACTAAAATGCTGTAGATGTATTAACGTATGATAGCTCCTTCGCTGATCAGAATATGATGCAATAATTTCGTTCCAACAAGATTCCATTAACAAAATATCACTTGTATATGGCTTCAGACACAAAAAATAAGTCTCTTTCATATTTAGCATCTCAATGATTATAAATAAAGCTAACTATTTTTATGATCATATTCGTTTTCAAACAACTTATGTGGTTAACTTTAAATACGAATTTAAAACTGAGCGAAAAATGAAAGCGGTTAAAACACTTTATACCTTCCTGTTATGGGCGATCATAATCTTACCTAGACTGACCAATGGCCAACAATTGCCCCAGATTCCCAAAGGATACTGGATCGCCTGCGGCGATGACAAGGTGATTATTATTAATCCGTCAATCCGCTCAGATAGTTCAGCAGTGATCTGGAAATGGCAGTTCAAGGAGAGCGCGGATCAGATACCGGAGGAATATGGCAACTATTTTAAGTCAATAGATGAATGCAAACCAGTGTTTGCGAATAAAAAGATCCTGATTACATCATCCACTGGAGCAACCTGCTTATTAAATATCGCCGATAAGAAAATTGAGTTCTATGCGAAGACACCTATGGCTCATTCAGCAGACCTATTGCCGGGCAATCTTGTGGCTGTGGCAAACTCAACTCATCCCAAAGGAAACTCCTTGGAGCTTTATCGATTGGAGCAGCCGGAAAAACCAATCTACAAAGACAGCCTCTATTCGGGGCATGGCGTAGTCTGGAACAACAAATTAAAGCAATTATTTGTGCTTGGTTATGACGATCTGCGAACGTATACATTGACGGAGGCTAAAAACAGTTTAACTCTTGTCCATACAATAAAAATCCCTGGACTGGGCGGACACGATCTTTCCTTAATAGACGACGATCGTCTTCTGGTTTCCTCTACAGATGCTGTGGCTATTTTTTCCATAAATGAACGGAAATTTGATCCATTCATTCCTTTGGCCGATACACATCATATAAAATCTGTCAACTGGAATGCAAAAACAAACCGTCTCGTATACACCAAAGCGGAAGAAAGCTGGTGGACATTTAATATATATGCAACCAGTCCGAATCAAAAAGTACATATACCGACATTGAAGCTTTATAAAGTACGCGTTTGCTATTAAGGGCACTGAGCTTTTGTTCAATAAATAAGAATGACAACCGCCCCCCTACAGACTTCTTTTCAAAAACTAATTCTCGGCGTCCTTTTTTGCTAAAAGAATTCATGGGTTTGTCTTGAGTTGAATAGGTAAAATAGCAGCATGGTTTTGAAATCCAGTTTATAACTAATATCTTAGTTATATAAAACTAAAACATTAGTTATGAAAATTTATCTGGTTTTATTATTCATTATAACTGGTCAGTGGAGCTATGGACAGCTCACAATAAATAAATTATTTGCATTACATGATCAGATCGCCAATAATCATCCCGAGAACTACCAGTTTGTCGTACAGGAACTCAATAAACTTGCCGTGGACAGTATGGAAGATAGGGCCAAGCCTCTTTTCTATCAGCTATTGTCCTCACACCATGCTGCTCTCGGAGATTATGAAAGATCACGGTTCTATTGGGATCAACAATATGCCCAATGGATCTCCGAATATAAGATCACCTATGATACTATTTTTTACAAACAGCATCAATTTGTTGACGCCAAAAACTACATTTTGCAACGATCAAAAAGAGAGCAGGTTGTCATGATCAATGAAGCGCACAATATTCCATATCACCGCGCTTTTGTCTTACAATTATTAAAGGGATATCGTCAACTAGGCTTTAAATATCTCGCTATTGAAACACTATTGGATGATAGCATAAATACAACTCAACAGGTAACGGACACAACAGGGTTCTATAGTCGCGAGCCACTGTTTGCAGAAATGATCCGTGAAGCACTACAGCAGCACTTTGTATTAATAAAATATGAAGCCGACGAAAATACGGCAACTCCGCGAATGCGGGATTCGTTGCAAGCGGCCAACTTAGCCAGCGTTCTAAAAAACGATCCTGACGCTAAAATACTTGTTTACGCGGGCTATGATCACATACAGGAAGAGACTCAGAACAAATGGAAAAAAATGGCACATTTTTTTAGAGAAATGACCAATATTGATCCTTTAACGATCTCACAAAGCAAACATATCGAACAATATCATCCTGAGCTAGAAACTGCTGAATTTCGGACAGTACATAAATTTGGTTCGTTCAATGATCCCGTTGTTGCCTTGAAAAATGATACCGCATGGCATGATAAATTTGTTGATATTTCTATATTTTACCCTCGCTATTTGGTGCCGGATAAACGACCAACTTATTTAACGGTCGGCGGACTGCGAAAAGCTGTCACATTGCGGACCAGAAAAAAAGAGCAAGGACTTTTTGTACAGGCCTTCTATGCAAACGAAAAAACGGGGCACCGCATACCAGCCGATCAGATTTTTATAAAAAAACCAGCGGAACAACTTTATTTAAGACCGGGAAAGTATATGCTCGAATTCAAAAATTCGAATGATAAAATTGTAAAAAAAGAACCTATCCAGGTTGTCGATTAAAAACCTACAAAAAAGCCACATCTCACGACGTGGCTTCTAAACTAAACTTATAAACTTATGATTCACTAGTAGTCAGGCTATGAGCTAACTTGACTCACCACTAGTTTTTAACTTTTTGTCTTATTTGCATGCATTTACAGATCTGGACACTTTCCAATTTTGCCGTTATCGACTAAGGACACGAGATCTGTCTTGGTAAAACCGTAAATTAAATCCTGGTCAATTTTTCATATTAATCTTGTGAGATTCACTTCACATCTAAATAATTTTCCTTTATTTGCGATGAAGTTATCTCCAGTACCGTTATCTATATCTATACTAACGACGGTTCGTTCTTCTAATCTGTTGAATCAAAATTATAACAAAAAAGCTCTCTGGCCGATGGACTTTAGGTCAACAGCTCTAAAAACTCGGTGAATGCAGGAAATAGGGAGGTAAACATTGAAAATCTTTTTAGAAATCTGAAAAAAATATTTATGGCTGAGCATATCTCCTATATCCAAGTAATTAAAGTACCCATCACCGCGGATCTGGTACTGAGTCCCACTGTTTTATACGATGAAAATGGAACTTCTATCTGCTTTGAAACGGAGGATGAACAGTTTGGTAGAATCACCATACAAAAGATGGATGGAATCAAAATCTGCCGTGGGGAAATTCCTCCATATCATGACCCCAGAAAAAACTGGGAAGACTTTGAGCCCGGTACCTGGGTTTATAGGGTTGAAAACTCCAAATGGCTGATGGAAAGATATCATTATGAAAAAAAGCACTATGGTCAGTCGTATGACTGGGGCAATTCAGTGGAAGAAATGCTGACAGACTATAGCCATTATTATTTTTCCTTTCATGACGAATTTGTAGAAGTCATTGCCAAAGGTTTCTGGTGGGAAAAAGCTGAACAGAGCTTACAGGGGAAACCATTGTCAGACGGTCACCCATTTCTCAAATTGCAAACTGATTTTACAGCAGAACTCAAGATCAACGATGGAAGATTTTATATAAAAATAAACCCTAAATCACATCAAGAGCTCAATAAAGATGTGCGTTTTTGTCATCAAACTATTATGGAAGTATGGGCAAGGATTAAGGGCGAATATTATCAGGAAGGAACAGTAAAAATAAAAGAAAATAAAGGGGGTATTTTATCTTATTATCAACCACAGTTTGGAAAAGAAATCATTGTAAAAAAAGGCATTGCGAATCTAGCTGATCTGGAAGACATCTTACTGTCTAGATCTTAATACGCTAGGGCATCGCTTCCAATCGTAATACGGAATGTAATTTGTCATAATCAGACCAATCACCAAAACCATTAAACGGGGTTCCTTCCACCCAAGGAACGATCGCTTTGCAATCAAAACAAATCTTAGCTAGCCCAACACATTTTTTATTCCTATAAAAAACCAGAACATCTCGAAATTCATGTATACATGAACTATCTATATCCTCTTGTCTAGTCTTGCGAAAAAATAATGAATCTATAACTTCATAATGAGATCTATCAATCAGCGTTTTCACATAACCAACTTCTTCCAACCTGTTGAGAATAACCGTGTCAACCTGATTATCCCCTAGCACAGACAACAAAAACTCATCCTGTTGGGATTTAGTTTTCTGGTCTTGCAATGCTCCAATTTGGTAAAGATCAATCGATTTTGAATAGTGTACAAGCGAGTCGAACTGAGCAGAACCAGCAATAGTATTATTGTAGTACCCACCTTTACCCGTGCCATCATCATTTATACAGCCCTGCAGGCAAACAAAGATGGTGACAATAAAAATTCCAGCAGATTTAAACACCCTTATTTTCATTTTAATAAGCTCCCTCTTATTATAAATTCAACCCGTTTATAAATTCAATCCGTCGCGATGAACAAAGAATCAATGCCCGCACAAAATTTAGAAGTCACCCCGATGGATTGCAATGTAATAGATGAAGTTAAATTACAAAAAAGTATTTGTATGCGCTCAATCTGCTGAATGAAATGGGGTGCCCTTACCCGTTTCTAAATATAGTTTTAGACTCGCAATGAACTGTCTCCATCCATCGGTACACACCGCATAGCATTCGATGGTCGGTAGCAAGCCCTTAGCGTCTTACGAATTTATCAATACATATTTCATTTTCGCTTTGCATAAGGCAAGTTTTTAGATAATTTACTGGGAATAGTCTCTTTTTTTAAAAAGGCATATTTGGATTTTATTCTCCTTCTGGAAGATAACAATATGTACTACAAACAGTTGTCGTCTTAAATATTTGATTGTTAAGCTGCAGCTTATCTATTTAAAAGACTTCTAAAGAGTTTCTCTCCGTTTGGAACATAATTGTTGCGAAAAGATCCCAAGCTTTTTCCTGATTTTTATCTATTTTACGTGATGATTTAAAATAGAATAATTTATCCACTTAAACCTTAAGATATTCATATGAAACGATGGCATCTACTCCTCACACTATTTCTGTTCAACAGCTTCTTTGCGATCGGACAGGAGGATATCAAAATAACCCACTTTCCTTTTATACAAGGGTTGACCGAACAGGAGGTTTCCATCATCTGGACAACAGACAAGCCAGCAACGGGATGGGTGGAATTAGCACCGGATGATTCAAGTCACTTTTATTTCAAAGAAAGAACCAAGTACTTTGCTTCGGCCTACGGTTTCAAAAAAGTGGGTACCTTGCATCAGGTAAGGTTGAACAATCTGAAACCGGGGACAAGGTATCGTTACCGTGTGTATAGTCAGCAGGTGTTAAAACATGAGGGAGTCAATGTACAATATGGAAAAGTGGCCGCAAGCAATGTCTACCGCCAAGCGCCTTTGTCTTTTCAAACGCTGGGCAATGCTGCGTCAACGCATTTCACCGTTGTCAACGATATCCATGAGCGTAATGAGATACTGGATAAGCTACTGGATATCGGTGATTTAAAGACCAGCGATTTTGTAATTTTCAATGGTGATATGGTAAATAATCTATTGAGCGAAAAACAAATGTACGAGGGATTTATGGACACCGCCATCAAAAGATTTGCAAGTGAAAAACCGATGTTCTACTCACGCGGCAACCACGAAACCCGTGGACCTTTTGCGATTGAATACCCCAAATATTTCCCTACCCCAACCGGTAAACTATATTATCAATTCCGACATGGTAACACCGGCTTTATCGTGCTGGACTGCGGCGAAGATAAACCCGATACCGATATAGAATACAGTGGTATCGTGGAGATGGACAATTATAGATCCGAACAGGCGGCATGGCTCGCCCGTGCAGTTGAAGATCCGTCTTTCAAAGATGCCAAGTACAAAGTAGTGATCTGTCATATGCCCCCTTTCGGTGGCTGGCATGGCGAACAGGAAATCCTTGAAAAATTTGTTCCCATTTTGAATAAAGCAGGAACACAAATCATGTTATCGGGCCATCTGCATAAACATATAATCCAAAATGCAACAAATGCTATCCATTTCCCAATTATTGTCAACTCCAACAATAATGTACTTCGGGTGGATCTAAACAATGAAAAAGGAGTATTTAAAGTACTTGATCAGCAAGGAAAAATAGTAGATCAGGTCCTGATCAAACCGCTAAATTAATACTGATTAACCTGGGGGTTAAAATAGCCATAATTCATTTGGATTATGGCTATTTTATGGAATGCAATTTCACATAGGGGCGACTTATCAAAGAAAGTGCATATTACATTTGATTTTTGTAACTTTGCATAATCATGAGTGAAACACTGGAAACCTTACAGGATTACTATAAAAGATTAAGTCATCTACATACCAACAATGGAGATATACTTGATGTCGAGCTCGGAAAATCACATTTCAATATCTCGCCACGCAAATATTGCGATTTTAAAACTCCGTACAATAGGCGCGATTTTTACAAAATCAGTCTCATCTTAGGAAAAGGGTGGTTCAAATATGGGCAGCATGAACTATATATCGACCGACCTGCCCTATTTTTACCCGCACTAAATATTCCCTATACCTGGGTATGCGATACAAATCAACAAGAAGGATACTTTTGCCTTTTCAATCAAGAATTTTTTTCAGGAAGTCAGACATTCGAACCATTTAAAAAGACCTCACTATTCAAAGAGTGGAGCAAACCCATTATTTTTTTAGACGAAGCACAGCTGAATTTAATTACAACAATTTTTGACAATATGTACCGGTTGAATAATTCCAGTTATCCGCTCCGTTGCAGCGCGATCAAAAGCAATCTGGCAGCAATACTTCATCTAGCCCTGGAATGGAGAGTGGAAGATGTTGAGTTACAAGATCAATCGGGCAGTGTGCGGATGTACCGTCTGTTTGATGAATTACTTCACAAACAGTTTCCCCTGGATTCCCCCGCCTACCCACTTGCATTACATACCGCAGCCGATTTCGCAGCAAAGTTAAATGTACATGTCAATCATCTCAATGCTTCCGTCAAATCGGTTACAAATCAGACAACAACACAGATCATCAAACAAAAAATCTATGAAGAGGCCAAGAATTTATTGATCTATACGGACTGGAATGTCGCTGAGATCGGTTATACACTTGGCTTTGAAGAACCAACCCATTTTAATAATTTCTTTAAGAAATATGCAGAGACCTCTCCGCTCAAGTTTAGACAAAGACATAAATAATATTTGATTTTCGTAATTTTTACTTTGTTAGGCAATATAGCTATTGATTAAAAAGTCGCTAGTTTTGTTTAACAAAAAAGAGTAAAAATGTTAAAGGAAGCTTCTGCGCAACGCGTCAGGTTAGTAACAGTCATGGCCTTTGTATCCATGCCACTTTCAGGATTTGTAACCGATATCTATCTGCCTTCGTTTCCAGCGATGGCCAAGAGTCTACTTGTTCAGGAACGAGATATTCAATTAACATTGACCAGTTACCTATTGAGCTATGGCATTTCCCAGTTATTTGTAGGAAATATTCTGGACAGTATAGGTCGATATCGACCTAAGCTCCTGGCATTAACTCTTTTGATACTTAGCAGCTTAATAATAACCCAAACACAGAGTATCCTGTTTATTTGTTTGTTGAGAATAGTGCAAGGTATAGCTATATCCATTTTGGTGGTAGCTACTCGCGCCCTTTTCGTCGACCTATATGCAGGCGATCGGTTAAAAAATTACTTAAGCTATTTTACCATCGTTTGGTCATGTGGTCCGATACTTGCACCATTTTTAGGAGGTTATCTGGAGAAATTATTCAGTTGGCAGGCCAATTTTTATTTCCTTGCGTTCTACGCTGGTTTGTTATTGTTGTTTGAACTGTTGTACAGTGGAGAAAGTATTGCCGAAAAGAAAAAGATTGATCTAAAGGACAATCTCAATCTGTATAAAATGATGTTGCAAAATAAGCTTTTTATATTGGGCATTCTGGTACTAGGTCTTAGTTACTCCATTGTAATGCTCTTCAATATGACAGGGCCATTTATTATTGAAAATACATTTCACTTTTCATCGGTCACAATTGGTTATTGTACATTGATATTGGGATTTTCATGGATGATCGGCGGGTTTATTACCAAAAAGCGCATGCATCTTGACTTCGTGCCCCGGGTCGTCGCTCCTGCTTTATTCCAGGCAGCCCTTATCGTTGTTTTAATACTTATCGGCATGTACTGGCAGAATCTGTATATAATGGTCGGCTTTGCATTTTTTATCCATACGATTTCAGGGGTTTTATTTACAAGCTTTTTTACCAATAGCATGTTATTTTTTCCAAAACATGCGGGAACCGCCGGTGGGTTAATGGGCGGAATGGTCTATATCGTGACATCCCTTTCCAATTTTATGGTGTCCATTAGTGGCAAAGTGACCGCACAAAACGGATTAGCCTGGCGCTACTTTATTTTTTCTATATTGCTGACCTTGATCATCTTATATATGTGGAAACTACAAAAAAATAATAGCGGACAGCATAGTTAGTTGGCCAGGGAGCTCGAAAAAGCCACTGTGTCCGAATCTCATCGTTATTTTATATGTTCACATTGATAGCCCCAGTCAAGCATCTGCTTGATAATACCCTTTGTTTCAATATCCGTTTGAGTAGATTCTATCCTTAAAATCCGCTCTTCGTCGTCAAGATCAAAGTTAACTTTATAAGAGGAGAACAATTGCAGCAGGGTCATAACGATCTGTTGTGCCTCTCTATATTTATTGACATTTGTTTTAAATATTACAACTCGTTTCATTGGATTAGATATCACTTAAATTTATAGACTTTACTTCACTTCTTTACCCGAAGCATTCTCCTCTAGTGTTGTGTACATAAACCGCAGCTACTGCTATGGACTATAAAATGTGGCGAGGCAACCGGTTCTTCCTTGTCTGATATACTCAATGAATCGGTATGAGAGCGCTGTAAAGCATCGGCAAAAACTTCGTCATGTTTCCTCGCCTCACTATTGGAAAAAAGGGTCAGAACCATAAAAAACAATAAGATGATCAACGCATTAAAGAAATGTACCATATTATAACCGTTAAATTATTATGCCCCAATTTCCCAAATAAGGATATTTTATTCCATATATTTTCGGTAAAAAGCGGATTTATGTCGGTAAACAATCCTTTTTTCTCTTTTAATACACCTCAAGTATTTATATATTTGACAACATTCGTTCGGAATAGAATCTGATAAGTGCCTTATAAAGTCCGAAGAAAAATATCTCGTCATTTCATTGGGATAGAATAAATTAAAATCAGAATCTAAATTAGAATTAGTCGTGACCAATAAAAAATTAGTTCTGGAAAACCTTTTGAGAGACCCACTATTCTGGAGTGCCTTATTGCTTAATCTACTGATTGTCTATTTATATGGTAACGACGCAATCTATAACTATAACATCATTGTCGCCCAGTCAATTCAGACATTTGCATATGCTGTTGCACATTATCTACTCCTCAAAAATACACCGATCAACTATGCGGTAAAAAAAGTAAGACTGAATCGTAAGCGAAAAAAATCAGATAAAAACAGAAAATCATTTGGAAACTATATTGAAAAGGACGAGACTGGCAATTGGGTTTATACAACAATCTTCTTTATTCTTCTTTGCTTTTTCACGGTATTTTTAGCCGTAATTGTCCTTACGGTCAACTGGAACGTCCATCGCAACAGCTTCGTGTTTCAATCCTCAGATTTCTACCCGGCAATTTGGGCGTTGTCGAATGCAATTTTCTACTATAAAAATAACAAAGCACGTTTGACTTATTCGAATGCCAGTCCAAGTGAGTTGGTCGCAGTTCCCTTTTTTAAACTTTATATTCCAATGTTTATGATGATCTGGGGTTATATCTTGCCTATGAAAGTCATTGGCGACATTATTGGTTTCATACTTTCCAATCCTAAATATTGGAATTCACCCGCTGATAACGAATCAAAAAAAACTGTATAAATAAAAAAAGCCACATAAGAAAAATGTGGCTTAGTTAGTATATTGATTTAAATGGCTTCTTAAGAAAACTGCTCAGTGAGTATAATTTCAAAATAAATGTATATAAAATACTCCTGACCATAATCTCACATTTACAATTCGTCCATGTTGATTTAATATTCGTCTGAATAGGAAAAAACAAGCAAAACTTCGGGAGAGACTTGCTTCTTATGGAGATGTGCATGTATTGGCTAGCTAGGGTATAAACAAATTTGGGTATACAGATCAACTTTTCTTCAAGATCCCTTTCCTCACGCCTTCATCAATCAAGCTTTCGGCATATTCCCATAATACCGACGAGCCATCCCTGATCACACTTTTTTTTGCGTATACCTTACTATAATTTACGCCAGGTTCATTCCAGGTGCCGCCATTGTTGGAACTATTCTGTAACAGGGGTTCTAACCGGTCCATTGCACGGGCAAACTGCGCTTCGCGGGTCTCTCCGGCTTCAAACTCCTCCCAGATAGCTATCAGTTCTTCTGCCTGAGGTTCCGGTAAAAGCCCGAATATTCTATTGGCAGCCAAACGTTCCGCCTCGGTATTACAGTGTGCTTTTTGGGTATCATAGATAAAGGTATCGCCAGCATCGATTTCAACAATATCATGAATCAAAACCATTTTAATAACTTTTAATAAATCTACCGATTCGTCAGCATGTTCAAATAAGACAATAGCCATTAATGCCAAATGCCAGCTATGTTCAGCATCATTTTCACATCGGTCACTATGGAAAAGCTTCGTCTTTCGCTGAATGTATTTCAGTTTGTCGATCTCCTTGATAAAATCAATCTGTTTCAACAATTTTTCGGGTGTCATAGTGAATATATTTTAGTAACGATAGTACACAAAGGTAGTGCTTTTTGAATCTCCTTCCCTTATTAAATACCGTTGAAAGTACGGCAACTTCTATCGCCTATTTTATTGACATCCCCCGGACAAATCCCTAGCCACAGATCAGCCTTGATTTATTAAATTTGATAAACATCAAATCTCGGCGACGAATGAAGAAAATAGGTTTTTTATCTTTTGGACATTGGTCCAAACATCCAGCTTACAGTACCCAAACGGCAAGTGATACGTTACTACAGTCAATAGATCTAGCTGTGGCGGCAGAAGAAATAGGCATTGACGGAGCATATTTTCGTGTACATCATTTTGCCAATCAATTAGCCTCGCCCTTTCCTTTATTGTCGGCCATTGGAGCGAAGACGAAGACAATTGAAATAGGTACCGGCGTCATTGATATGCGTTATGAGAATCCACTCTATATGGTGGAGGATGCCGGAGCGGCCGATTTAATTTCGGGAGGCCGCCTACAACTGGGGATCAGTAGAGGATCGCCCGAACAGGTAATCGATGGTTGGCGTTATTTCGGTTACGACCTCGCTGAGGGTGAAACCGATGCTGATATGGGCCGTAGGAAAGCATTGGAATTTTTGGACAAACTCAAAGGAGTAGGTTTTGCCGAACCCAACCCCTACCCGATGTTTCCAAATCCTCCAGGTCTACTGAGGCTAGAACCACATGCCGAAGGGTTGCGCGAGCGCATCTGGTGGGGTGCAGCATCGAATGCGACAGCGGTATGGGCTGCGCAAAACAGAATGCACTTACAAAGTTCTACCCTAAAATACGATGAAAACGGAAAACCTTTTCATATCCAACAGGCTGAACAGATACGTTTATATAAAGATGCCTGGAAAGAAGCAGGCCATCCCGGGGAGCCCAGGGTATCAGTCAGTAGGTCAATCTTTGCATTGGTCAATGATCTAGACAGGTATTATTTTGGACAGGAAGCGGATCGGGCTGACAAGATCGGGTTTATTGAAGCCGACAAACGTGCTATTTTTGGCCGGAGTTATGCAGCAGAACCTGATCAGCTCATCAAAGAACTGGCCATGGACGAAGCTATACAGGAAGCTGATACAGTACTCCTGACAATTCCAAATACGTTAGGTGTAGATTACAACGTGCATGTACTTTCTGCTATTTTGGAACATGTCGCACCTGAATTAGGCTGGCGCTAGATATCCCCTATTGATGATAAACAATATTCGTTACAAAACCAAGATTGCAATAATTGGTGCGGGGCAAGCCGGACTCTCTTCTGCCTATCATTTAAAAAGATTGGGGCTAGAGATCAATCAGGATTTCATTATTCTGGACGAAGCCCCTGCCCCAGGGGGAGCCTGGCAATTTCGCTGGTCTTCGCTGACACTAAGTACGGTCAACAAAATCCATGACCTGCCAGGTATGTCCTTTGAAGAGACGTTAGCAAATGATGAAACGGAGGTACAGGCAAATATAGCTGTTCCCCATTATTTTGACCTCTATGAGAAAAGATATGGGTTACAGGTCTATCGCCCGCTCAAAGTAGACAAGGTGTCCTTGCATGATCAACGTTTTCACATAGATACCGCTAAAACGTTATTTTCTGCTGCCGGCATCATCAACGCAACAGGAACCTGGGATAACCCTTATATTCCATTTTATCCTGGGGCATCATTATTTCAAGGTGAGCAACTCCATACAAAAGATTTTAAAACAGCGGATTATTTCAGGGGGAAACACGTTATTATAGTCGGTGGCGGCATATCTGCCATCCAGTTGTTGGACCAGATCTCAGAAGTGACGACGACAACATGGGTCACACGACGTCCCCCGCTATTCCGTGAAGGGCCTTTTGATGATATGGCAGGCCACAATGCTGTGGCGATGGTGGAAGAGCGCGTGAGACAGGGTTTACCACCACGCTCAGTAGTTTCTGTCACAGGACTACCTTATTCATCAGAAATCCGGGCAATGGAAAAAAGAGGGGTACTCACGCGATTTCCGATGTTCAGTGAGATCACTAAAACTGGTGTAAAGTGGGAAGACGGCCGGGAGGAAAAGGCAGATATCATCCTTTGGAACACGGGATTCAAAAGCGCTCTGGCGCACTTAGATCCTGTACTACCCAAAGAGGAAAATGGAGGGATATTAATGGATGGCAGACTGGCCACGATGGTCGCCAAGGATCCTCGAATTCATCTGGTTGGTTATGGTCCCTCCGCTTCTACAATTGGGGCCAACCGCGCGGGCGGTGCGGCAGCCAGGGAGCTTGTAAAAACGTTAAACCTGCTGTAATGTTATAGGGCATACTAATGATAACCATGTTATAAAAGAATGAATAAAAGAGACGAGGACAAGATAATGGGATCAACACCGATGCAGGTGCAAAACATTATTCCGGATCAATCTATTGCATTATTTGTTAAGAATATTATGGTATTCGAAAACAAAGACGATGTAGAGACGGTCATCCCATTTTTTGCGGACGGATATCCCGGACTGATGTTCCATCAAACCGAAAGAGGCCTTACCATTCAACCCTATGGTAAAAAAATGCCCATTATCTTTTTATATGGCCAAACAATAAAACCTATTACCATTGAAGTCGATGGCCCTTTCAAAATCGTCATTTTCCAATTCTATCCTTTCGTATTGCGAGCTTTCTGGGGAATAAATCCCGAAGATATCAATGACGGCTGCTATGACCTAAATGAAAAGAAAGAAATAGATGAGCTCATTAAAGAAATATTGTCGTCCCCTACCATCCAAGAAAAGATAACCGTCATATCCAGGTTACTTATCGGTTATTTTGAGCAAAAAAGAAACAAGCTGGATTTTTCAATAAGAGAAATAATCCAATGTATTATAGATAAAAAAGGTGCTGTACCCATCCATGAGATCGCCAAAAACGAAAATCTTCACATCCGGACACTCGAAAGAAGATTCCTCAGAGAAACTGGAATCTCTGCAAAACAATTTGCGAAAATAGTTCAATTTCAAAATTCACTCACCCAATTGACCACTCATGATTTTGGCAATATAAATGAAATTGTCTATGCAAATGGATTCTCCGACCAGTCACATTTTATCCGCGTTTTCAAAGCTTTCACAGGACTGACACCCAACACATTCTGCAAACGTTAAAATTGTCGCTTTTATTCTATTTTGGAATATCCGCAATCGCGAATTTTAATCGAAGAAAATTACAGCAATTATAACATTTAAATTCATATCGATGAAACTACAAGAAATTACTTTAACCGCCGCTGTGATAACATCGGCATTAATATCAGGGCTCTTTTTTGCGTATACATTTTCGGTCAATCTTGGCCTTCATAAACTAGATGACAAGGGTTACTTGCAAGCGATGCAACATATCAACAGAGAGATTTTAAATCCGGTATTTTATTGTTGTTTTCTAGGAGCACCTTTATTATTAATTACATCCTCAGTGATGTATTTCGATCTATCTTCGCCAAAGTTCTATTTGATCGCAGCTGCATGTGCAAGTTATATTATTGGCGTATTTGTCATTACCGCAGCAAAGAATGTCCCGCTGAACAATCAATTGGACAATCTTAATATCACAGCTGCAACCTCCGAAACAATACATCGGATGCGCGTTCTGATTGAGGAGCCTTGGGTATTCTGGAATAATTTGCGAACGCTGTTCTCTTTCCTGACGTTAGTTTGTTTAATTGTCAGCCTTATATTTTTTAAATCCAAAGATTAATAGTGGCGTGTGAAACGTTTTTCTTCACTAACGTTCACAAGTACATTTTCACTTTTAAGGGGCTGCTCAATCAATGTAGTCCGCTTTTCATCCCCAACTTATCTGTCAGGCTTCAACCTCTTCAGATTATAGCTTCCGGTATCGCCATTCCGGATAAAAGTCCCACAGCTAAACGTCATATAAAATACGAAAAAGGCAGAAGCGTCTACGAATTTAAATTCATTGATAGCGGATTTAAATCGGCCGGAAAATGCAACTTATTCTATTGTACTTTTATAAAAAATAAGAAGGAAAGATTTGGATAAAATCATCTTAAGTATAAACTGATCAAAAAAAACTCCAATGAAAACACAAAAAATAATCCCGGCCCTATTAGTTGCCGCCCTAGGTCTAACGTCGTTATCATCCTGCAATGGAACATCTGTAGACACGATAAAAGCAATGGAATCCAACTACGATAATCACAACAAAACTATCGAGCTAACGGGTGAATTTGACGCACCTTCTTTTACCTTTTCTTCGGGCAAGTCGAAGACCATGGCGATGCATTTTGTCGTGAAACCTCATGCCTTCAGTTCCGAGGAATTTACGGCATTCAGTGTGATATTGCCAGTGGGGACAGAAAAAAACAGTGTCCTATTTGAACTACCGGAGGACCAGAAAAACTACAGCCTAAAAAATTTCTACGTCATTGACAAAAACGGAGAAAAAATCAATCTCGATACCCATACTACCTTTAAAATGAAAGGAACCGTCCATTACAGCGAATTAGAAAAACCGGAAGCTGAACAGGACAAAAGTAATTTCTCCTATAAAATAACTGACGTAACCTTTGAAAAGGACTAAAAAATCAATTTATAAACGCGTTTACGCACCTTAATAAATGAAATATGATTAGTATTCAGCTCGGAGACAGCCTTTCTTTTGGATGGATAATTATTGGATTTGCCCTTATCATGGCTCTAGGAATTTACATTACTTACAGAAAACAACAGGTGATCAAAATAAAGTATGTCATTGCGGTTATCATTATGCTTATTGTAGGTATCAAATGGCTGTTTGAAAATTAAAAATCGCGTTCTTCGGAAGTGCGTTTTTAGAAGAAGATAACGAATTAGAAAAAGTAACTTAAGCTCCAACAAATTGGTAAGAGCACTTTAACACTTGAATAAATTTAAATTTGTAAATTTATTCAAGTGTTAACATTCTAATCGATGGGAATTGATGCCATTGTCAGCTATAAGTTTATTATGAAATTTATTTTCACCTTTGTTGTCTTTTTTATGCTGCTCGCTGTGTCCGCTCAAGATCGACCGCAGCTTGTTCCGTTCAAATCGGACGGTAAATTGGGATTGATGAGTGTATCCGGAATGGAACTTGTCTACCCTGCTTCTTTACGGGATGGCTCCAGTAGGTATGATGTCATTGAAGATTTTCGTAGTTATATTATCCAAAAAAATGAAAACGAAGACTGCGTCATTGATGCTTACTCAGGACAGGAACAGCTTTCCGGACATTTTGACCAAGTATGTGGACGTTTAAAGATTAACAAAGACAGTTATTATCACTTTGTCGTTAATGGAAACTCCGTTTTCCTAAAGCAAGGAAGCCCTCCAATAAAACTAACAACCCTTTACCGACAAATTGAACCCAATCAGGACGCTTGGAACAATGAAAGCCTTGATGGAAAGCAGTATATCTGGGCGCTGAAAACGGATGAAACCTATGATGTATTAAGTGCGGACAACAACTTTGACCGTATAAATTCCCTGCCAAATTTTGAAAGTTTTGATCTTGTATATCGGATAAATGAAGATGCCCCGGTAACTCTCGTGGGATTTGTTTTGGGGAGCAAGAATGCGATCCAACGTGTTTCTGGGCAGAAGTATGGTATTCCTGAATCCGACCAAATGGTTGAAGTCTATGATATCCATTTTAAAAAGTTAGGCACTACAGCTTACCAAGCTGTAGCAATCAAACAATTATTCCATCACGAAATCGAACTACAGGGCGGTATGATGCCACCGCCAAGCTTAGAAAATCAGATCATAATCCCTCAAAATAAAACAATTGTACTGAGCAACGAATTCAGCTTAGTCCCTAAAAAAGATGATCAGACACAATTGATACTCATTAACACACAACAAGAGAACACTCCTGTCTTGGGAAATTCCCGCTTCGACTACAGGTATATCAGTACACCTCAAAATTTGAAAGCACTCCTTCAGATAAGGCATGCCGAAACCGGAACTTTCTTTTATTTTGATTTTAATGGGCTGTATTTCCCGAAAGGAATCCCTTTAATCCCAGAGAATTATCAAAAATGGAACTGATGAAAGCAAAAAGAGCTTTAAATAAAGACTCTTCAAAATACAATTATAAAAACATCGCTTTTTACAAATGATTACTTTGGTTTTAATATTAAGCGCGGTGTTCGCGATAGTGGCTTTCCTCGTCACTGAAGAAAATGCGGACTCATCACTTTCTGGATATAATACACTTTCAACAGCCGAAAAACAGCAATTCAATATCAAGGAGTTTATTCCATTTTTTAAAAAGTTCCATCTGTTGCTGGCTCTCTCCTATTTGGTGATTTCTCTCCTTCTTATTTTCGCCATCAGTTCATATTGGGCAAAGATTTTTATCGTAACTTACCCTTTACTTGCTTATATATTTTTTATTTGGAAAGCGAACAGTTTCTTAATAAAAAGGAACAAAAAGCAACATATCCACTCCCTTATTGTTGAATGCCTTCTTTTTATTATGCTTTTAGTGATTATGATCCAGTTTTTTAAAAACTGAAACGCTAATTGATTTAAACCATTTTGATAAGATAGGAAGTATCCAAAAACTATTTTTATTTTTATAGGATTATATAGATTACATGGACAAGCGCTCGGAAGATATACAGCAATGGATTGATACCTATAGTGATATACTGCTCAATAGTGCTCTTTTTTTGCTATCTGACCGTCAGGATGCGGAAGATATTGTCCAAAATGTATTTATATCCGCATTCGAATCATACCACTCTTTTCAGAACCGGAGTACTGTAAAGACTTGGCTAATGGCGATTCTCAAAAATAAAGTCGCGGAGTTTTATCGTAAAAAATACCGACAAACGGGCAAGATTTCTTTAGATCAATATTTTGATCCTGATGGGTCATGGAAATATGATGATATACTGCAAGACTGGGATGATAAAGACGGCAACCTACTTGACAACAGCGATTTTAACCGTGTTATGAATGAATGTATGGATAAGTTGCCCATAAAATGGCTTATTCCCGTAAAACTCTATTATTTAGAAGAAAAAAAAGCGGATAATGTATGTCAGGAAACGGGCATTACGACAACTAATCTCTGGAAGATCCTCCAACGAAGCCGAATGCAGCTCCGGGAGTGCCTGGAACTTAACTGGTTTAATATTTCATGATCTCGTAAGAAATGATAAGACGACTCATTCATGCATTGATAATGCCCTGCAAGCAAGCAACATTGCTTATTGAACAGCGAAATGCTGATGAGATTCCATTTTTCCAAAAGATACGTTTAAGGATACATCTTACAATTTGTAAGTGGTGCCGTGCATATAACCGCAAAGTACAGACAATGGAGGGCATGATGAAAAACATGTTCACACAAGATGCTCCTGAAAAATTCACCAAAGATGAACTACAGCTCTTTAAAGACAAATTAAAAAACAAGCTAAAATAATAGGACTTTTTTGTCAGGATTTTGATGTACGTGCTACTAAGAGGAAAACAGTAAGTGCAAATTAAAATTTTAGAAAAATGCGTCTCATTACTCAAACAAAAAATGCTCCATCACCATCGTCGCCATGGGGCTTTTACATTTCCACATTTGGCATTGTCTTCATTCTCCTATGGCTTGGGATTTTTAAATTTACGCCTACCGAAGCGCTGGCCATAAAGCCATTGATCATGAATCATCCACTCTCTTCATGGTTATACAGATTATTGAGTGTACAAGCTGTCTCCAATATAGTTGGAATTGTCGAGATCGCTGTAGCCCTACTCATCTTACTGTGTTTGAAATTTAAACAGCTGAGACGATACGCTGGAATTGGGGTATGTATTATTTTTATAACGACTTTAAGTTATCTCTTTACCACACCAAATATGTTTAAATATGTGGACGGAATTCCTGTGACGGATTTCTTTATCCTTAAGGATATACTATTTCTTGGATTTGGAATCAATTTACTGCAATCTGCTAAAAAATAAAAAATCATGAAAATTATATGGACCATCACTGTGCTTGCGTTATTAGGCCTGGCACTAGTAAAGATCGGCTTTTCCCAAGGCGAGGAAAAAGCGTCAACTCCCGAAAAGGGCACAGCCTACAATGGTCAAACCAGGGAAATTTATTTTGCTGGAGGCTGCTTTTGGGGAACGGAGCACTACTTCAAACAAATAAGGGGTGTAATCGCCACTGAAGTTGGCTATGCGAACGGAAATCTCGCTAAACCGTCCTATGAACAGGTATCAGCAGGCAATACTGGTTTTGTTGAAGCCGTAAAAGTTCATTACAATCCTGAAGTAATTGATTTGAAATTGTTGATCGACTTATACTTTAAAACGATTGACCCAACAAGCCTGAATAAACAGGGAAACGATATTGGCACACAATATCGAACCGGAATTTATTTTACAAAGAAAGAAGATGAAGCAACAATCCGGGAAGAGATTGAACAGCTTGCGAAGAACTATAGCGCCAAACTTGTTATAGAAATTGGTCCGCTACGTAATTTCTATACTGCTGAAAATTATCATCAAAATTATCTAGAGAAAAACCCTCAGGGTTATTGCCATATTCCGGCTGGCCTATTTGAGAAAGCCCGGCAAGCAAACCCACAGCCTGCTAAATATAAGAAAGCTGACAAAAAAATCCTGAAAAAGGAGCTGACAGCGCTACAATACGACGTCACTCAAAACAACGCTACGGAAAGGGCTTTTGACAATGCTTATTGGAACGAATTTAGGGAGGGCATTTACGTTGATATCACTACTGGCGAACCCTTATTTATTTCTACCGATAAATTTGAGTCTGATTGTGGATGGCCGAGCTTCTCCAAACCGATCAGTGACCGTTTAATTGCTGAGAAAAAAGATAATTCTTTTGGGATGAATAGAACCGAAGTGAGAAGCAAAACCGGTGACGCTCATCTAGGTCATGTTTTTAATGACGGTCCCACAGAACAAGGAGGACTGCGCTATTGTATCAACAGTGCTTCGCTACGTTTTATTCCCAAAGACCAAATGAAAGCACAGGGGTATGAACAGTTTATCCCTTTGCTACAGACAAAAAATGATAAGTCGAAATAGACAATATCTTACCTTCAAAACTAATCAACCGTAACTTAAGATTAGATCTGGCAATCTATTCCTGGACAGCACAGGTTTATTATTTGGAGAGCTGCGTTTAAACACAAAAGCCAGGTTGAAAAACCTGGCCTTAAAAATAAACATATGATGGATTAGTAAATGGCAGCTTTGACAACAACCGATCATTATCCGGTATCCCTAGAACAATTCCCGAGTTGCTCTATGCGCACTTTTTATAGCATAGATCCAAGGAAATTGAAAGCAATGAACATGTAAGAATAATGAGCAACCACTGTTCTTTATGTATACCTATCTATGACAGCGTTTGTTATATATACTGTTCGACGCTAAGTCAGCCTACATTATACATGTTCATTTGCCTCCAACTCTATTCAAATATAGTAAATAAAACTAATTAAATTAGTTTTATTTACTATATTTTTTAGCTGCCAAACTTAACAAGTTAAGAACCATGGGTTTTATTTTTTCAGGATGAGGTAACACTCCTTTATTATTCCAATCCATTCAAAAAAGAAAAGCATTATTCGGCTACAAGCAGGTTAGTGAATGGCCCGATCCAGCAGCAATTGGAATCAGCTCTTTCAATAATACCTGTTTTATGGGGACAACAAGGTTTCATTGATCTTGGATCCTGAAAAGCTGTGGTCAAAGGCAATCTTCTATCTTCGTACAATTTTATAAAGAGCGACTGATATCAACCACATTAAAGATCTGATCTACATCATCCAGACTTACTTCAAAGTCGGGATAGGTAGCTTTGTCCGTATTGAGGGAACGCAATGTAAGTATCCCATTGGCGACATCATGATGTGCGATTTCCTTAATAATCACCCCTTCATATCGGTGTACGACAACCCAATATCTGTATTTATGGGTATGAAATTTCGACTGCCACAATTCGCGTTTAATCAACCTTCCGGTAACGATATCACCATCCAGTATACTGGCATCCGTTCCATCTGTCATACTATCTCCGCTAACTTCAAAAGAACGGTATGCGCCTTTGTGAAATTCGTTCACGGTAATAAAATGAGCCGGCAAATCATCCATGTATTCCGCATCCGAAAATCCAGAAAGATAACCAGCTTTTGCTTTCTCAGTTACGAGCTTGGTCTGCATTAAATAACGTCCGGGGGAAACCTCAAAAAAAATATTGTTTTTATTTTCGTCTATAAATTTAACATCATTGGAAAAATATCCAATAGACTTTCCATTCCCCACATGCACCATGGATACCGTGTCGGACTGAATAACGGCACCAGGCTGACTCCGCTCTCCCTTTCCGTAAAGCAACCAATCGTATTGAACATAAGGAAATGCATTTTGAATCCGGGTTTTCATTGTAAGCCCGATCGGATATTCGCCTTTTTTAATACGAGAATATACTTGTTCACGCACCCCCAATAAACCAGCAAATTCCCGATTGGTGATTCCCATCTCCAAGCGCAAAACCTCAAAATTATTATCCGGATAAGTTTCCATGTTTTTATAGGCATTTTAACAAATGTTACACTAATTCATAACATTCTGACACTAAGTTACACAAGATATTAAACCTAAACAAATAAATAAATCAAATAAAATCACTAAAACCTCATTATCAATGAATTAATATTAAACAAATAAGTTTAATAAATTTTATAAATGACAAATAATTTAAAAAAAATAGTATTAAAACCATTAAATGATTAACAAATTTGTTTAACTTTGTTTAACAAAAGCTACTGCTATTTATAGCTTATCATTGGGAAATCATCAAAAAGAAAAATGAGCCATATATGAGGTTGGGGTAACTAGTAGCTAGAAGACAGAAGAAAAAATAGATATACTTAAAAAGAACATCACAATGGAACGCTTTATCACAACAAATTTGCAGCTAAACAGGTCGACAGGAATGAACGATGAACATATCAGGAAACATGGTATGATTTCCGAAGAGCCCCAGCATAAGGAACTGATGACTATCCTAATGAAACAAGAAAATTTAACAACAATTACGAGTCAACGAAATGAAAAGACCAATGCCCAACGTATGAACACATTATATTATTCTTTCATTATGAGCTTCTTAAAAGAGAACCATCCTGAAATATTGAGATCAATTGATAAAATATATGAACCTGATCTTTCCAAGATAAGCCAGGTCATCGACTGTTATTGTGAGTTTAAGGGAATCCCTCCACAGCAAATTATGGGTGAATATATCAACTATAAAGATATACAGCATCGCTATAAGGCCATCGCAGTTGTATTACGTATTTTTCAGCCTGAAAAACTTGACAATCTAAAAGCGAAGGTAAAAAGTATGATATATAAAGAATTGGGGCCATATTTAAAGATAAATAGCGACACCTTGCAAAAATCTATTATCTGTGCATGTAACCAATTTGACTTGTATAACGATTTTAAGAAAGATATCAAACAGGCGGCAAATTATTATTTCATTAATAAACGTTTCAATGATAAATAAGGTTGTTTTTACAAGAATTATACCGATCATAAAACAGACGCGCATCATGTTTTCTTTGATCGGTATAATAGCGTTTTATTTAGTCATTACACCCTCTTTCGCTTCCACCATACCACAAGGATTATCGCTAGCAGACCTATCAAAAAATACAGAATATTTATTGCAGCCGGCTGCGCGGTTCGTTTTGAAGCCTTTGTATCCAGACGTAGTTTATCTTCTTTATACTGCGCACTGTGAACAAGCTCCCGACGCTGCTCGAAAAGATATCTGTCCTTTGCGATGGAGCTGTCGGAAGAATGTATCCGTTTTTTATTGACCTGTCCCCTGCCTATCCGTACCACACCATTTGGCCTGATCTCAATTTCTTCGCCCGCGATCTGGATCAGATCTTCAGTTTGCGTTGAAAGCCGATTATAGGTTTGCTCCATATCCAAGCGTTGTTTATTGGAATCCACATTTGACAGTATGGCCATTTTTTCTCCGGTTTCCAGCGTTTGCGACTCCTTTGTTTTAACATTTTTTTTAAATAGACCGCAGCTACTAACGAGCAGTAGCATTACGGTCAATCGAATTATATTTTTCATTTTTTACTCTTTTTAGTTCAATCTGTAATTCATTATAAAGCTTCATTAGATCATCGTATTTCAACTGCAATTCAGCCAATGTTTTTGAACAGGCGACACGGTCCTCATTGGCTAATTTCAGTCCTTCATTCAGATCTTCGATAATAGCTCTTAAATGTTCTATATCTTTTTCCAGCCGGTTTGCATACGCTTCCCATTTATCGATAACCTTTCCGGCATTCTCCACATTTGTAGCTTCTACTTCCGCCTGCTGTTTGGGACGGCCAACAAAATAACCTCCGACAGCAGTAGCAATAGGAATAAGTAGCTTTTCAAAAATTTCAAGTAGTTCCATAGTCATTCTTTTTTTAGTAGTGGCTTAAACTTCATCCAAGGGAACTGTATTCCCGGATCCTCCTTTCTCCCCGGAGCTATATCACTGTGCCCTAAAATTTCCCGAATGGGGTAATAGGCGATAATCGCCTGACAGACTTCGACAGCTGCATTGATCTGCTTTTCGGTGTACAGCTCTGATCCATTATTTTGTAGCTCAATCCCGATACTGTATCTGTTCAGATCAGTCAATCCAGCCCAGGAACTCCGGCCTGCATGCCAACATTCGACATTAAATGGTGCCAGTTGTGTCACTACCCCCTCACGGCTGATGTGTACGTGAGCCGAAACTTTACTCTTTGGATCTGACATCCAATAGAGCGCACTCGTGGCATTGGAAGCCCCATCATAATGCATAATGATATAAATAGGTCTTATATTACCGTTCTTATTGGGCGTATCCCGATAGGAAACCCCTGTCAATTGATGTTCTTTAATGTTCATGTCTACTTCTATTATATTGATGATTTACTTTGATAATAAGCGTTTCGCTTTTCGTCCTGGATCCTGTTACCGGCATTCCGGTTTATTCCAATAAGGACTGCCAATATTTATTTCAGGCCTTATCTCTATACAAATTTAAGTGGGGGCCAAGCCTAAAAAGTAGAATTTCAGGGGTATATAAGCGGTATGGAGCAGCTACCGAATATTAGCACAAAATGGGAAGCTTAATACCAATTAGCTCAAGACAAGAGCCACATCTGGAGGATGCGGCTCTTGTCTTTTTGGGATATAAAAAGTTAAACTTTCGACACTATCTATTAATTTAGTATCAAAGACTATGATTATGCCTATAAGTAAAAACGCAGTGTATATCGAACAAAATGGAGACTCCATTTCATTTGTTATTAAACAGACACAGATAATACCGTAAGTGTTAGAATAAAAAACACATCCAATAAAAGACAATCGCTATGCTTACAAACGAACACCTAACAATCAATAAAAACAAGATAAAAAAAGACGGTTTCACCATTATAAAAGATGTTTTTAGTAACAATGAAATTCGTGAACTAGCAAGGTTAATTGAACAAACAGACCAGTCAAGAGATACCTTTAGGCGCTCCTCTGAGCTGTTTGCAATTCGTCAGGTGATTAAAGAAATACCAAATTTAAATTCCATAATTTTCAATGACAATCTTAGAGACATCATTTCGCAGTTATTCGGATCAGATTATTTCATTGTAAAAAGCATTTATTTTGATAAACCAGAAACCTCCAATTGGTATGTATCCTATCATCAGGACCTGACGATATCCGTGCTCAAAAAAATCAATACAGAAGGTTTTTCAAACTGGACTATAAAACAGAAGCAATATGCTGTACAGCCACCATTAGAAATTTTGGAAAATATAGTTACCATAAGAATTCACCTCGATGACACTGATGCGGAGAATGGCGCATTAAATATTATTCCCGGATCGCATAACAAAGGAGTATATCGCCCTGAAACCATTGACTGGACAATCGAACGGGAGGAAAACTGCTCTGTTCCCGCGGGTGGAATAATGATCATGAAACCGCTCTTGCTCCATAGCTCCAAACGCACAAGTAATAACAAACGCAGAAGAGTAATTCATATTGAATTTGCTAATATAGAACTACCAAATAATTTACACTGGGCCGAAAGACGCAGCTATTAAATACTGTCCTACAATGATGGATAAAACATTTCAGTTATTTCTTTGTTATTTGATCGTTATAGCATAGGATGAGTTATATCGTGAAGGCTAGGAAATCGGTTCGCCTAGCCTTTTTTAATATGCTCATCCCGTTGCCAAAATTCATACAAATTATTAAGTCCCATTGTCGAACTCCTATGTTTCAATTTTGAAGGCTCTGGGGCAGGAATATTAGATGAATCAGTCCATCTTGTTCATAGATATGCGTATCGATCCGCAACAATTCCTGGTATCCCGCGAGATCAAATCCTGGTTTGAGCCGTTAGGCATCAACAACCGTAACGACAAAAAACAGACCGCTAAATAGCCGATATTTTATCATAGCAATACTTCTATTTGTGTAAACAACTTCAAAAAATAAGTTTCAATATATAATTAACACTTGTTCAACAGCAATAGCTATGCCTTAATTATTTATTTTGTACTTTAGGAGAATATATCAAAATGCGTATGATGGACTATAATCATTTTTCTAATTGTGATCAGGAACCGATCCATCTTTGTGGTCAAATACAGCATTTTGGTTGCCTCATCCTATTTGATGAGGCTTATAATTGCATAGGCTGGAGTGAAAACTGGACAGAAACAGGTTTACCCAAACAAAGTGTATTCCTGGGACAAAGCTTAACAAAATTTATAGACTGTCTGGATATTCAGCATGCAATCGATCTTGATCAGATTTTACATGATTATAGTGGCAGCTTCAAGCATCGTTATGTCGCTGATATTTATCTGGAACAGATCCCATATTATCTAAGCATCTATCCCTTTGACAATAAAATATATATTGAAATAGAACAACACCGTTCGCAATCGCATCAATTTAAAAATACATTCTTTTACGCCAAGCATATCAATGACAGTGAGGATATATGGAAGGCGCTGGCGGAGAATATTTTTACAGTAACGGGGTATGATCGGGTTATGATCTATAAATTATCAGAAAATGGAGACGGCCAAGTGATTGCAGAACATGTTGTCGGCGGCTTAGAACCGTTATTGGGTTATCGTTATCCTGAGTTTGATATTCCCCAGCAGGCACGCCAACTCTATACCAGGATATTTGCCAGGGTGACACCCGATATAGATGCCCCCCCGATACCTATCTGGGGCCTTGAACCAGAAAAATTAGATCTCTCTATGACAGGGATCCGTGCGATGTCCCCCATACATCTTCAATATCTTCGAAATGCGCAAGTAAAAGCAAGTGGTAGTTTCTCCATCATCATCAACGGAAAATTATGGGGATTGGTCGCCTGTCAGAATAGACTTCCCAAGTACATTGATCTAGCACAAAGACATCTTTCGATTTTCATTGTTCAATATGCCGTAAATAGTTTTTTGGCCAATAAACATATCGAGGAGAATAACTTCAAACTTAAAACCAAGAGTATCGCATTTGAGATCAGACAAAATCTATTTACAAAGAAAGATTTATACAGAGTAATCAGCGCGCTGAGCACTAACTTAATGGAAATCTTTCGAACTGATGGAATCGCGTTTAAGTATCTAGACAAGTGGCATATCGTCGGCGACGCACCAAAGAAGGATATGTTATTAAAGCTAGATAGTCATTTCAGTAAAACAATTACCGATCAGTTATTCTGGCAGTCGGATTTCAAAGGACCTCAAGGCGGGCATGAAACTGTTTTTCCATTCCCGGGTATTGCCGGTATAGATTTGGAAAATAGGCTAGACTTCAAGATCTTTTTTTTCCGAAAGGAAGTAAAGATAGAGGAAACCTGGGCGGGAGAGCCGGAAAAGCAACTTATTTACGATCCAACAAAGACCATAAATTTCCCTTCTCCCCGCACGTCCTTCAATGCATGGAAGAAAATTGTCGAAGGTACTGCCCCAAAATGGAAAGAGCGAGAAATTAATTTCTTAAAAAGCCTGAGTATTACAATCCAGGAAGCCTGTTTAAAGAAAATTATCGAAATCCAGTCGCTCAACGAGAAATTGATTGAAATAAACAATATCCTGGAAACATTCAGTTACACGCTGAGTCATGACCTAAAAAACCCCTTGGCTGCCCTACAAATGACAGCCCAGATGATCCGGGACAGGTCTGGATTAAGTCAGGAATTTCTCGGGAAGGCAGGCAGAAACATGATGGAAGCCATCCAGTTAATGAATAGCATGCTAGATAAAACAGTGGATTTCGCTCGCAGTAAAAGCTATGAATTCGAATACGAAACTGTCTATCCGGAAAGGTTTATTGAAAACATCATTGATGATTGCAGCGTGCGATTTAATGTCCAAAATCTGCAATTTGAAAAAGGACGGATCCTTCCAATTGATGGAGAAAAGACCTTGATCTATCAATTGTTTCTAAATCTTTTGGGCAATGCAATCAAGTATAGCAGCAATAAAACCACACCTATAATTGGCATAAACAGCCAAATAGAAGAAGGGTATGTTTTGTATAAAATATGGGATAATGGGATCGGAATGTCTGTGGAAGAAACCGAGCGTATTTTCGAAATCTTCCATCGATTACCGAATGCGATGCAATTTGATGGGTCAGGAGTTGGCTTATCTATTGTAAAAAGAATTACAGACCGCCTTAACGCAAAAATTTCTGTGGACAGCAAGCCGAATCAGGGAACTATTTTCGAGATCAAGTTTCCAATCATAGAAAACTGATCCCTCTGCTAAAAAGCTAATAAATGTACTATATATTACAGGATTGTTTCTCCAGTAATGGTTCAATATTCCCATTCCATTCATTCTTTTTTATTAAATTAGAAACGGTCGATCAATAGATTCGAATCTAACAACCCGAAATTACAACGTGTATTGTTTCATTTGGTTTTATTGGTCGACGTGGAAATCTTTAATAAATATTAATTGCAAATGAATAAATTCAGCTTGCTAGTTGGAAATGATATCAATAATATTTCTCCTGGAATCAGTTGGAGTGACTTACTGGCCAATATTAAAACAAAATATCATGTCACAGCATTGGAAAATGGGCAAAAACCTTTTCCGATGTTATACGAAGAGATTTTTCTAAATGCAATTAAAATACAACATCTGAATGAGAAAGAACTTAAAACCTATATCTCGGAGAGTGTCTCAAAGATAAAGCAGAATGAGATACATCAATTGATCCGAACCCTTCCCACCCAAAATATAATCACCACAAATTATGAATTTAGCCTAGAAGGATTGACGTCGAGGAAGAATACGAGCCTGGTCCGAGAAACAACGTATAGTGTTTTTCGTCGGTATGAAACTGCAGACAAAACATTTTGGCACATCCATGGTGATTGTGACAGTCCAGGCTCCATCAACCTGGGTTATGAGCATTACTGTGGGCAGCTTCAAAAAATGAGAGATTATGTTGTAAACGGCACCAATTACACATCAGAAACAGTATATAAGGCTGCTCTGATAAAAAGGTTGAAGCAGCAAAAAGACCTGCAACTACAGTCATGGATAGATCTGTTCTTTACACAGGATATTCATATCTTGGGCCTCTCGCTGGATTTTGTAGAAATAGATCTCTGGTGGTTATTGACCTATCGTGCACGAAATAAGTTTTATAAAAAAAGTAACTTCATTCAAAATCAGTTGTTTTTCTATACAACGAAAAAATGGTTTCAAATCGCTGTAGATAAAATGCAATTGCTCAAAGCCAATGACGTAGAAATTATTGTGATTAACGAATCTGACAAAACAAAATACTATAAAAAAATAGTAAAAAAGATCAGTGAGCGATATCAGCTTTCTTCTAATAAATAATCCCCCAGGTTATGTCGCTGTTGAAAAAAAAGTTTCGCTCATCAAAAAGAAACATGCTTGCTTCATGCGTTGAACATGTTCTAAATGGCTCCTTTTTACAAAAAATAAAAAATATATTTCCACCTCCCTTTTCAGATGTAAAATTAAGGAGTGACATCAGCAACGTCGTGTATCTGAATTGGATGATACCACTAGATAAAATTCGACACTTGATTCCGGAAGGGATACAGGTTGATGTTATTCATGGGAAGGTATTATTTTCTATTTTGACTTATCGTCACGGCCATTTCGGCCCAGCTGAACCCAATGGACTAAGGTCATTTTATAGCTCTCCTTTACAAAGCAACTGGAGATTTTATATTGCTACAGATGCCAAACTATTTAAAGAACCTACGGTCTTATTTGTTTCCAATTGCATGAGCAGTTTGCTCTATTGTTTAGGCAGCCGTTTATTTAGCAATATGATGTATACACATCACCCTTTATCTTTTACGCATCGATGTATCGATGGCGATATCCACACAAAAATAGATCCCGGGGCTGGCAGTGCAGCAGATTTGGAGGTCATTTGCCATGCCATAGACGAATGGAAAATTCCCGGTGATTTTCTGCCCATATCAACTCATCCCCGTGATCTTCTTGAAAAGATTATCGTTCAGAACCGTGCATTAACATCACAAGCTTTAAATTTGTCACATATAGCGACCATTTCACTGGATTTTGATTTCAAGGAGATCAAACCTTTAAAAATTGACTTTTTCAAAAGTCATTCATTATATGAAATCGTAGACGAGGAAGAATGTTTCGCATTTCAGATACCATCACTGACATTTTTTATGGTTAACGAAAAAAAAATAACAAAATGTTTTACTTAGACTTTTTTATTGCAGTATTGATAGCAAACGCAATACCGCACTTTATTTTTGGAATCGCCAGAGTACGATTTTTAGGACTTTTCGGCTATTCATCAAAAGGCAATATCTGCTATGCATTTTTACAATGCATTATCGCCGTATTACTTTACTCTAATCAATACGGATTAACAACTATATACACAAACCCTTTTGTAATCGGTGGTTTAACCGTACTTTTACTCTATTTTATATTTGGAAGACTGCTCATCGACAAGTTTCGTAAAAAGTAATTTGAATGGCACTACCACAACATTAAACCCATTTTTTGCACTTCAGATGCTATCCGGATCGGAACACTCCGGCTTTTACCATAAGCTAGGAGCGATTTTTCTATTTCCCATTTTTCAACCGAAACAAAAATGGACTTCCCTGAGGTTTGCAGTTTTATCTTGTGAATTCAATAAAACATCACAGGATATTACTCCATCTGGTTATTTTTGATAGCATCAATATTCCAAAAAAAGCTGTTCGCATTATCCAAGATCAAAACAATCAGCTTGTGTTGCGAAATCCTCCTTAAGGACGGTAAAATACAAAAGCTACAGCAAAGAAAATATTTGAAAATGAATTAAGCCTTAAAACTAATAATAGACTAATTATCTGAATTAATTTAACTATTACCGCTAAAAAATATATTTTGCGAAATAAAAAAAATATATCAATTTTGGCTTAGCTAAAATTAACGGGAAAAGTAATACCAAAAAATTGCCATATCTATATTATCTTATTTTTATTCTTCGACCATGTTTTTCAAAAGATTCACCTATTTCTTTTTAGGTTTATTGTTGCTTATTGGGTGTAGAAAAGACATTTCACCTCACAATCCCCCAGTTGATCCCGAACCTGTCGATAAAAGTAAAATGCCTATTCCAGCAGGATTTACAAACGATTTGGCCTCAATTAAGATTAATGCGATTGCAAACGCAAATCCACCGGGATTGTCACAACCTGAATTGATTAAGGATATATCCGGGAAAAATGCGAGCTATTGCCATCCTGATGTGGAGTATTTTCCAAAAGGCTTCAACGGGTATAAATATTGGATGGTCTTTACCCCCTATTTTGGTATATTAGGCTCTGACCGAGCAGCCTCTTTATATGAAAATCCCAGTGTTGTGGTTTCGAATGATGGTAAAGAATGGATTACCCCAATTGGATTGACCAACCCAATACAACGTCGCCCTGCTTTGGAAGATTCGTATATTCCTCCTAGCGGTATGCCTAATCAAGGCTATTGGTCTGATGTCGATTGGAACTTTAACGGAAAGGAGTTTGAATTATATTATAGGGGATGTTTTTTCTCTACTAAAATTTTAAAACAATGGGGAGCGAAGAGTGATAACAATACGAAAAAACTAGTTCAAGAAGCCGAGCGTATCGTTGTGCGTCAAACTTCAAGTGATGGAATTCATTGGACTCCACTTGAAGTCGCATATGCGAGCAATGAACCCGCTTCTGTTCAGGACAATCATATCTTATCGCCATCCTTTATCAGAAATGAAAATGAAATGTTCAGCTATGAAGTTGATTTCAAGCCTACTTATCCATCACCAATCATAACCAACATCTTACAACGTTCGTCAACGAATGGGTTGGACTTTACGCCATATAGAAATAGTAAACAGGTTAAATTCATCAATAAACCTTGGCTTGAATTAAACAAGAATTATTCAACCTGGCACCTACAAGCAGCCTATATTGATGGTTATTATTTTCTTTGCCTTGCAATAGGAAATGTGGACAGATATTCTTCCGATTTAAATTATCTGGCGTATTCAAAAGATGGTATACATTTCCGTGTGTTTGAAACACCTTTAGCTTCATCAAATGTATATCGTTCGGCAGTGTTTGTCAAATCTTCTTCAACAAACGACATCGAATTTGGTGCTGTTATTGGCTATAAATCAGGGGCGTTTGGTTACAGGGAATTTAAGTTAACCAAAAAGGTTTTGGAAGATGGGTTAAAATAGAAGAATATGAGCAGTAATACTTACTTTTATAGCTTGACCTTAACACTAAAAAATGGCAATCAAAGATATCGAAATCGTAAAGACAGAAATTTTATCTGATAACTGGTATACTTTAAAAAAAGTTACTTATCAATACACAAAACCGGACGGAACGGTACAACAGCAGAGCAGGGAAGCATATGATCGTGGAAATGGCGCTGTAATACTACTTTATAATACAGAATACCAAACTGTTATATTAACAAGACAGTTCAGAATTCCAACCTATATAAATGGAAATGAATCTGGAATGTTGATAGAGGCCTGTGCCGGTCTGTTAGATCAGGATTCGCCACAAGATTGTATTCGAAGAGAAACCGAAGAAGAAACTGGCTATCAGATTAAGGAAGCAAAAAAAATATTTGAAGCGTATATGTCGCCCGGCTCAGTCACTGAAATCTTGCATTTCTTTATCGCGGAATACACGAACAATATGAAGGTCAGTGATGGCGGTGGTTTGCAGGAAGAAGAAGAAAATATCGAAATCTTAGAAATCAATATCCAAGATGCGCTGGCTATGATCGAAAGTGGTGAAATCAAAGATGGGAAGACAATTATGCTCTTGCAATATATCAAATTGAAAAATATCATGTAAGGAGTTCCTTTTACCCGATCATGTTAATGGTCCACGCTGCTGAAAATAAATTTAGCTCGCTGAAAACTGATGGTTGACGGTATATAATGAGGAATACCCATATATACTTGTTCGGTGCCGGTCCCTAAAATATATTGAGACCCTTTCTTAAGTAAAATAAAGGGTCTCCTTTTTTTTTGTCCCCAGCCAAATGGCGTGTAGTAATAATCACCGGCCAGTGTATCATTTTTGATATCCCCCCGAACCTCTCCTGAATCGATTTCCCCCCCTGGTCTATAAAACCGTAGTTTTCCATGAAACCGACTTTCAAAAAGATCGAGTTCCAGTTGGGCACTATCGCGATTGCTATACGCTATATATCTCAACAATGCAGTATCCCTTCTCTTTTCTTCGCAACCTGCAAAGGAGAATATCAGCAAGACACAATAGACAGCAATTGCAATTAAACGCATTCTCTTGATAAAATTTAAAACCTCCAAAACTAGCTAAAAAGACAAGATTGTAACGGGATCAACCGATCATTTAGATATCAGCTATTCCCTGCATTCGCGACAACTTTATCCGCCAAAGCTTTAAGCTGCTGCATATCTGAATACTCCAGTTTTAAAGCTTCAAAAATTTGCATCGGAATACAGCTTGCTTTCTCCTTCAGTTGCAGGCCCAGATCTGTAAGGCGGATCACTACAACCCTTTCATCGGTCTTACTTCGTGTACGAGTAAGTAACAACTTCCCCTCTAGTCTTTTCAGTAGAGGTGTAAGGGTACCATTATCCAGAAACAACTTCTCTCCCAACTGGTTTACAGTTTGTTCGTTATTTTCCCATAACGCCATCATTGTAATATATTGTGGATAAGTCAGATCTACGTCAGCTAATATAGTACGATACTGCTGCATAATCTCCCGATGCAGAACATATACAGAGAAACATAGCTGTTTGTCCAATTTCAATAAATCATCCATCTTGCAAAGATATTGTTTTCTTAAGGTTTGAAGTATATGCTGTTTCTATTTATACTCAACAACAAATTCTTCTTTCGGTATCCGAACTTTTTTCATCGTGGAGATCCAGTCACGGGAAGCATCGGCAACTCCTACATACATTAATGATACACTTTTCAAGCCGAGTTTTTCCAGCTGCAATACCTCATCCACAACGCTATTATCAAAGCCTTCTGCCGGAGTGGTATCAACCCTGAGTTCCGCAGCTTGTGCCAAAGCTAAACCAAGAGCAATATAAGTTTGTCTTGCTGTGTGTGCAAAATTATGTTCCGCTGCCTCCTTCAGATAGATGGATTTCAATTTTTCCGTATATGATCCAAAACGGCCACGAGGTAAATCTCGCTCGTCGGTCGTGAAATCATATACTTTATCGATACGCTCGGCGGTATACTTATCCCAAGCTGCAAAAACCAGTACATGGGAACATTCTCGCATACATTCCGGATTTAAAGCTCCTTTTGCCAATTCTTCTTTCAAGGCCTGATTTTCAACGACCAATACCTTAAAAGGTTGCAAACCCGAAGAGGTTGGCGCAAAGCGTGCTGCCTCCAATATCTTATCTATATTTTCCTGGGAAACTTTTTTTGTCGGATCATAAGCTTTCACAGCGTGTCTCCAATGTAAATCTGTTATTAATGACATTTTATTTGTTTATTTATTTTGAAAAAAGAACGAATAGTATTGCCAGTAAAGCAGGAACTCCCTGCACGAAGAATATCTTTTTAGTTGCAGTGAGACCTCCGAAAAGACCTGCAATAAGGACACAGCCCAAAAAGAACAGGCGTATATTTTCACTCCAGATCGGATCATTAATAAAAAATGACCAAGCCAAACCCGCTACCAAAAAAGCATTATATAAGCCCTGATTTGCAGCAAGACCTTTTGTAGGTTTAAATAAATCCGCAGGTAGGGCTTTACCAAAGCTGCGTCTTCCGGCGGTTTCCCATGCAAACATTTCCATCCATACGATATAGACATGTTCTATAAGTACCAGTATGGTGAGTACTGTGGCAATATGATTCATCTATTATTCGTTGTTTGATACTGTTAATTTCACCTCCATATTACCTCTGGTCGCATTTGAGTATGGACATACCTGATGTGCTTTTTCAATCAGCTGCTGCGCAACATCCAAACCGACCCCGGGAATATTAGCATGTAATGCTGCGGCCAAACCAAAACCACCATTCTCCAGTTGTCCGATACTCACTTGAGCCGTAACGCTTGTCTCCCCTGTTTTTACACGCTCTTGTCGAATTACCAAATTCAAAGCACTGTCAAAGCAAGCTGCATAACCCGCAGCGAAAAACATTTCTGGATTTGCGTACTCATCGTTCGCACCACCAAGACCCTTCGGCATACGAACAGCCAAATCTAATACTCCGTTTTCACTTTTCACTTGACCATTTCGTCCTCCTTTGGCTGTAGCGCCAGTTGTATACAATGTTTTCATATCTAAATATGTTTTGGTTTCAATAACACAAATATAGATTGAAAAATTATATTTTGCAAAATATAATTGGAATATTGACATTAATATGAAAATAGTAGCTATTACCATTTCGTGATACAATCGAAACAGCAATACCCAAACCAGACTTGCCAGCTCAATTGCACATAAGAGCTATTGATATATTGGTCTTGGATTATATTATACCCAAAGATGTGTAATCACATCTTTGACACTATCTTGAATACGCTACATGGGCATTTTCTTTTTCGGTGCCCAATGAAAGATAATGGTAATAACGTTTATACAAGGTATAAAAGCACTACTCACCCATAATATGAATCCGAGCAGATTTATTTTGTATTGCTAAAGCAATTTATTTAAGTTTGATCTCCATGATAGCAGCTTATTTTCAGTCTTTAGGTTTCTTCAATCCGGAAGAAATTACCGAGGTTGCTCAGCTTTTTGAATTCAGGAAGCTGAACAAAAATGACTTTTTTGTCAAGGAGAGCCAACCTTGCAACGAGGTCGCCCTCATCGCATCCGGAATCTTCCGTTCGTATTATACAACTTCAAGTGCTGTAGATGTTACTTATTGTTTCAGATTTCCCAATAGTATGATCGCCGCCTACTCATCTTTTATTACCGGCGGGCCAAGTATGGAAACCATGCAGGCTATCTCTCCTGCTGAACTATGGGTCATTAAAAAAAGCGCCATTGACAAACTTGCCTCGGAAAGTCTAGTATGGACTAAATACCTTAAAATGATTGCTGAACAGCAATACTTGGAACTCGAAAAACGTATCTTTCAATTGCAGAAAGAAACTGCATTACAACGCTATACGGTCTTGCTCCGGGATCAGCCCGAATTTGTGCAACAAATACCATTGCAATATTTAGCATCCTATCTAGGCATCACACAGCGGCATTTAAGCCGTATTCGCAGTGAAATTAAATTTTAGACATTTGTCCTATAGTTCAAGTACCAGCACCACTACTTTTGTGTTATCAAAAGAATAACATGAAGAAGAGAATACTTATCATCAACGGACACCCCAATAGGGAATCCTTTAATTTTGGCATTGCTGCAGCCTATAAAGATGGGGCAGAGGAATCTGGAGCAGAAGTCCGTTCAATTAACATTGCTGACCTAAATTTTAACCCCAACCTCCAGTTTGGATACCAGAAGCGAACAGAAGTCGAACCCGATCTCCTGCAGGCCTGGGAAGATATCCTATGGGCCGAACATTTAGTTTGGGTACATCCTGTTTGGTGGGGTGGTCTTCCGGCTATTATGAAAGGTTTTATCGATAGACTCTTTCTACCTGGTTACGCTTTCCAGTACCGCGAGAATTCTCCTTTTTGGGACAAATTACTTAAAGGGAAATCCGCCAGAATTATAACAACCCTAGACCAACCCAGTTGGTATTATGCCCTTGTCTATGGCAGACCGAGTGTAAATCAACTCAAAAGATCTACCCTACAATTTTGTGGCATATCATCCGTAAAAGTTACTTACATCGAAATTATAAAGACTTCGAATACGACAAAGCGAAATAAATGGTTATTTAAAATCAAACTACTCGGAAAAAAACAAGGATAAAAACTGGCCTGATTTCTTTTTGATCAATTTTCAGGGAATAAATACGATCGCCTTTTTTGTCAAATGGCAATTGCCTCCTCCTCGTTATCTTCTAGCTTTGTTCCATAAATTCAATCGTAATATGGATATTTTAACTGGACTCCAGTGGGGAGACGAAGGTAAAGGAAAAATTATTGATCTGATCAGCCGCGATTATGACATTATTGCCCGCTTTAATGGTGGTGCAAACGCCGGGCATAATATTTTTCATAATGGCAAACGGATTACCCTCAAATTACTGCCTTCGGGAATCTTTTATCCCCATGTCAAAAATATTATCGGTACCGGTATGGTGATCGACCCTATGGCACTCCATGCGGAGGTGGAATTACTTCAACCCATTATCCCTGAAGCAGAGATAATCAATCGACTCCTAATCTCGAAAAAGGCCCATCTCGTATTACCCACTTACAAGTACTGGGATATCTACTTCGAGGAATCCCCACGATATCGCGCTATCGGAGCGACCATAAATGGTATTGGCCCCACCTATTCCAATAAAACACTTCGGCAGAATGTACTGATGGGAGATATCTTTTCCAACGATTTTGAAACCTATGTTTTGCAAATTTTAAATAAACAGTATACCGAATTACTGGTTTTGGGGCAGGATGTGCCACCAATAAAAGAATTATATGACAATTTTCTAGAGGCATGCGGCTTTTTAAAAAAGTTACAAATTACGGACACAGAAATCAGCATAAATGAAGCACTTAAGAATAATAAAAAGGTATTGGCAGAAGCTGCTCAGGCCACATTATTGGACATCGATCACGGTACGTCATAGTTCCGCGCGAACTTATGAGTTGTCACGGAACCACTGGTCAAATTGAGGTTTGGCAATAAAAAAAACCAAGTCTTTTACTCCACCAGGCAATCAAACATCCTCCCAAGTCGTAGAGTTTGCTTCAATTTTTAAACATTCAAATAAATCACTGGTAAATTTTACCAGCGGTATAACAATCTGGTCGTAAAAACATTATCTTTGAGATCATCAGAAAAATTCTTCAAGCTCGTCTTCTCATTGGTCACATGTTCATTGTAGACTGTAAGCTTTAATCTATTACTGATCTGATAAGCAAGACCATAACCCAATGTGCTAAATTTCACATCACCGTCCGCTGTAAAATTATCAGGCATTCCTATCGTCATGCCACTTGCTTTTGTATTGGGGTCATACACATCGTAAGCTAATAGCGCTGTCACACCTGTTTTTGCAATTTCTTGCGTAAACCAAAGGTAGTAGCCGTTAAATCTCCGTTGATATAAGTCTGTCGCAGGTTGTGTCGTAAAACTTCTACTTGCGTAAGGCCCTTTGATATCGGCTCCTCCAGCAACGCCTGGTTGATCACCGGCCACATATTCCGTTTTGAAGCTGGATTTTCCGAAACTGTTATCCAGTTCAACCTGCAAGTTTGCCCCATAGTAGTTTCGACCAATGGCTTTTCCTACGTTATCATCACTGGTATGCGCTGTATAACCGTTTGTGAGAGCTGTATAATATGTTTTGGTATCATTACGGACAGAACCTTTATAGAAAGATCCACCAAAACCGACATGCAATTTTTTATCTGCGAGGCTATCGAATTTAAAGGCTAAGTTACCAATCAGATCCTTTTTTGAGTCATAATCTTTGGCCGAGTGCCCACTTCCATTAACCAAAGCTAAATCTAGATTTAAGAATTTTATTTTCCCGCCGGGATGATAACTTACCATTCCTCCAAGATCGCGTTCACGTGGCATTAAAGTTTGGAAAACACGTGCCCGCTCAGGAAAATCGCGGTAACCAGAAGAATAAACAATTGAATACCCGAACGGCCGGTTGAAGAGACCCGCAGTCAGGCTCAAGCCCTTTTGATCAGGGTGTCGCAATTGGATGAAAGCATCCATTAATTGTACCCCGTCCTGTGTTGCATCGAGCTGGAATACAATACTGGAATAAGTGTCCACACGGTCAATCTTAAGTCGGCCACGTCGGATCATAAAACGATTGTCAGAATTCTTGGAAAAATCCCCACCAGAAAAGGATGTTATCCCCGGTGATTGCGCCTTTTGAAACTGCGTCTGAAGGTATCCTGTGATTTTGATATCATGTGGATCATAACTTGAAGGTGCATTGTTATTTTGCGCCATGGCTATTGCTGGGCCTATCAGACTTGCGAGTAAAAGTGCTTTTTTCATTGAATAAATTTTTGAAGCAATGGATATCATACAGACTTGTAAACATGTGTATAAACAAATCTTCTGTCCAGAGGGTTCATCAGTATAATAATAATCTCTAATATAATGAATGAATTTTAAGAGGATTATGCTTCTTATTAAAAATTATAAGCCTCCTTATTTCAACGCCGTAAAATTAGACTCTCAATATTAAGTTAATATTAATAAATTGTTAGACTATTAATTTATATACATAAAATTAATGATTTGGTAACAAAAAAGGCTACTCTTTCGAGTAGCCTTTTTATAAGATTTGAAAATGTTAATTATAGCCTGGATTATTTGGTAACAATTTCGGGTTTGTATTAATTGCCGATTGAGGAATTGGGTAAAGTTGATCATTAACAGTTCGTTTTTTCGCCTCTAGGAAAACAGCGGCCATAGATTTTGACGGATTAGATGGTGATGGCGTTCTCTTCATATCCATCCATCTCAGATTTTCAAAAGCAAATTCGACACGGCGTTCTTTAATGATATCACTTAATGTTACAGAGGTTAAATTGCCCAATCCTCTATTTTTCCTAACAATGTTGATGTTTGTAAGCGCATTGGACGGTAATGTTGTCAAATCACATTCAGCGATAATCAAATACATTTCCGATAGTCTAAGAATGTAGTACGGGTGGGCCCCATTTCCCGAAGCATCTTGATATTTCTTTGAATACCACCCTGGATTGGCTAAAGGAGATTTAATCTCTTGAACAGAAGCTGCTTTACGCTGATCTCCATCTTCATACGCTGATATCAAACTTTCGTCAACAGGTAGTTCAGCTCGTCCGCCACCCGGCATAGATGGATGCTGTAGAAAAAAGTCTAAAGAATTGTCACCTTCAGTAGCGGTGTTAGCAATCTTGAATATATGCTCACGAGATTCATATGGCGTTGTAAACATATTTGCATAGTTGCTTTCAATTGCAAATTTACCAGAATTTATTACCTCCATTGCATATTGTTTAGCAAGAGCTTTTTCACCTTTTATTAAATATACGCGAGCTAATAAAGCTTTGGCAGCCTCTAGAGATACTTTATTGCTATTATCAAATGGCGCAGGGTTTTCGATACTTAATTTAAGATCACTAATAATTTGTGAATAAACTTCATCTACAGAATTTCGTGGCAATTCGACAATATCTCTATTCGCAACAATTGGAACTGCACCAAAAATTGTCACTAATCTATAATATCCATATGCTCTAAAAAAATAGGCACTACCTAAAAGCCTTTTCTTTGTTGTTTCATCAATTGTACTTGAAGCATTAACAATTGAGATTAAATCATTAGCTCTTTGAATAGCAACATAAGGAAAATTAAAATATCTAGAAACCAGAACATTATCAACTAAAATTGCGTTATTATCTATCTCACCATGTTGAAAAAAAGTAGCTCTATATTTTAAATTATCTGCAGATAAATCTTCAGTTACATAACTTAGATAAGCATATCCAGAATTGATATTTCCGTTTTGAAATGCATCATATATTCCGTTCAAAAGTTTATCTCCTTCTGATCCACCAACCAATTCTGGCGCAACTGAGTCTCTTGGCAATAATTCCAATTTGCTATCACATGAAGCAACTAATCCGGCAATTAATACCAATCCTAGTGATTTTGTTATTTTATTTTTCATTGTCATTTCTCTTTTATAGTCCCAAATTTACTCCCAACATAAAAGTCTTAAATTGAGGAATAGCGCCTTGATCTACTCCTAAGTTCGAAACAGTCAATTCCGAACTTACCTCTGGATCAAATCCTGTGTATTTAGTAAATGTTAGAAGATTATATGCTGTAGCATAAATCCGTACATTACTAAATTTTGCTTTCTGGGCTATAGATTTAGGGAGATTATATCCTAAAGTAACAGTTTTCAAGCGAAGATATGATCCATCTTCTAGATATCTTGAGGAACGCTGCGTATTATAAGTTCCTCTCGTTCCCCCCACAGCACGAGGATATTTCGCATTTTTATTTTCTGGAGTCCAGCGCTCATCATAATATTCTTTGAACATATTGGTCGCGGGAGCTGTTCCAGTCACTACACCTCCCATGCTTCCGTAACCTCCAGTTCCCTCAGCACCTAGATTGTAAAGATCATTACCATAACTGTATTGAAAGAAGACATTTAAATCAAAGCTTTTATAAGAAAGGTTATTAGTAATACCGCCATAGAATTTAGGCAAAGGATTTCCTAAAAACTGCCTGTCTGCCGAAGTAACTGTACCAGAACCATCAATATCCTCATATTTCATATCTCCTGTCTCAGGATCTACGCCTAAAGATTTGATTAAGAAAAAAGAGCCTAACGGCTGACCCACCGCATGTCTAACAACAAATCCTTGATCAATAGGTTGATCGTTATACAACTTCGTCACCTCGTTTTTATAGGTAGAAAGATTTAATGATGTTGACCAATTAAAGTTACTTCCAGTAAAGTTTCTTGAAGTAATTTGGAAATCAAAACCAGATCCTTTAATATTTCCAATATTTTCCAAGATGGTTGTAAATCCTGTAGTATTGGGAATTGGTCTATTTAGCAGTAAGTCTTTTGTCTTTTTATTATAATAATCTGCAGAAATCTCTAACCTATTATTAAATAATCCCAAATCAATACCAATATCAATCTGATCCGTTGACTCCCATTTCAGATTAGGGCTACCAATAGCAGATAAGGCAAAACCAGGAGTATCGAAATAATTAAAACCTCCACCAATGGTTCTACGATAAGCGAAATTACCTATCCCCTCTTGATTACCGGTTGAACCATAGGAAGCTCTAACTTTCAATAAGCTAATTGTTTCTACACCTTTTAAGAAATTCTCCTGAGAAACAACCCATCCAGCCGAAACTGATGGGAAGTAACCAAATCTCCCTGACTTTGGAAATTTAGAAGACCCATCTCTTCTTATCGATGCAGAGAATAAATATTTACCCTCCCATCCAAGATTTACACGAGCTAGTGCAGAAGCCATTGCATATTCCGTAAAATTAGCGGTTCCTCCCGTAATAGATGCTGCTGAAGTTATATAAGGCGTTAAATCAGAAGGGAAATTTGACCCATCGACCCTATTATTCTCCCTTTGATTCTTTTGATACTCGTAAACGGCAATTGCGTTTAAATCTAAACGATCATTATAGAAGGATTTATCATAAGATAATGTCTGTGTAGCTAAAATATTTCTTGTTTGCACGTACCCAGACGCGGCGGAACCACTACTGCCAGCTCCTGATAGTGAGGAAATTGGATTATATAATCGTTGATCCAAATAAGAGAGATCAATTCCCAAAGCCGTTTTAAATTTTAAGCCAGATACTAAATCAAACTCCAAATAAGACGAATTAAATACATTCGACAAATTTACTAGGTTTTGAGATTGAAACATATGTACTGGGTTATTATAACTGTTGGTAGCAAATGTTCCATCTGGATTATAAATTGGCTGGTCTGGTCTAGCCACCATGGCACGAGGGAATGGGGAGAAAATACTGTTATCTATTGGTGTTTCATCTCTTTCTGTTCTTGAAACAGCTGTATTTGAACCAAATCTTATGAAATCATTTATATGATGAGTAAGATTAGCTCTAAGTGCATATCTTTTAAACCCTCCACGGAGTAACGCGCCATCTTGGTCCAAGTAGTTAAATGATGTATAAAATTGCGTCTTTTCGTTTCCACCAGAAGTAAGGGAAACCTGTGCAGAATTTATCCTTGAATTATCAGCTAGAATTTCATCCAACCAATTTATATTGTTTTCTGGTTTTGCCACTTGATCATTTGTAAAAACAGGGGCAAGACCAGCATTTACTGCCGCTTCATTATATAATGAACGGTATTCTGTTGCATTAAGCAATTCCTTTTTCTTGGTCAAAGATTGCCAGCCGGTATATGCTGAAGCCGCAATTATGGATTTACCAGCCTTGCTTCCACTTTTCGTGGTAATAATTACTACACCATTCGATCCCCTTGAGCCGTAAATTGAAGCTGCCGCTGCATCTTTTAAAACTTCTATCGAGGTAATGTCTTCAGGGTTTAAATTAGCCAATGGTGAAATTCCCGCTCCGACGTCGTTAGGAGTAAATGAATTATTTGATGGCAGAATAACACCATCTACGACGTATAATGGATTGTTACCCGCATTGATAGAAGATCTCCCACGTATCTGTACCGCCAATGGAGCACCGGGACGACCTCCGCCTGAAGTGATCTGAACCCCAGATGCTTTTCCTTGTAGAGCCTGCTGAATATTAGCTACAGGCATCTCCTTTAGATCATTTGCTCCTACTGTGGCGATGGAAGTTGTCAAATTCTTTCTAAGCTGTGTGCCATATCCAACTACCACCACCTCTTCTAAAGCCCTATTATAATTATCTAAAATAACATTAAAAGTAGATTGTCCTTCCTTAACAATCAACGTTGTGTCAGTATAGCCGACAGAGCGAAATACAATGACTTTCCCTGTTGGCACAGATAGCGAATAGTTACCATTCTCATCTGTTTGGGTAGCTACGTTTGATCCTTGCACTGTAATTGTTACACCGACCAATGGTTTACCATCAGCTCCAGTTACACGACCACTTACTTTCTTCTCCTGCGCGAACGCAACTGAAGTCAGGATCATACTACCCACGAAAAAACTGAGTAATTTGTGTTTCATATATGTGTTTTATTTAAAATTAGTAAGTTTACTTTCTAAAAAATTTGGTCAGCACGATGTAGCCTTTCCATAATTAATATATGCTAGTTAGTAGTACATTTTACAATAATTAGCCAGGCCAATTAGTAAAAAATGTTAAATACAAATTTATAACTTTTTTTAACATTTGCAATGTATGCATAATTTTAACATAAAATTTAAACACCAATAAAACTACAATCTACTGATATTCAGGATATTAATACAAATAAATTTTCTAAACAGATAGACACTTTAAAGAAAGTAAATGCATCGTATGTAAAATAGAAGACACAAGCAGTATCTTAAGAAATGTTCTACTATGTTAGTTTCGAAAAATTAACCGGAAGTAGCAGAAGATTGTTAATGAGGGTATTTGAATTCGTCGATAGCAAATTTATTTTTATTAGCCTGTAACTCATAAAAAACTGTAAAACAAATGGTTACATAGTAAAACTAGTCAAAAAATACTTTAACAAAAGAACCAAGCTGGGTTTATGTTAAAATAGCTATACCGTACTACATTTAATCAAAGACGATAAATAGAGTTTAGGCAAAAAAAGAGTCTTGTTCCACAAACGAAAAAATAGCTAAATAAAGAGAAGGCGCCTATCATAGTGCCTCCAAAAATTAGCTACTTTTTTTTGGAGATAACCTATGTTTAGGCGCCTTCTATGCTTTAAAATTAAACTATTTCCCTTTTAAATGTGTGTTCTAAATTGTTTAAGATTTAGTTTAAGTGGTATTACAACAGAGGAACGAACAGGTCTTCCATTTTGGCTAGCTGGCTTCCATCTACCAGACTTATTGAGCGCTCTCTGCACACTTGTTAAAATACCATAACCTGGGTCATTCTTTAATTTAACCGATGTTATTTTCCCATCTTCCTTTACCACAAAATTTATCTCATAATCTCCCGATATCCCTGCTTTTATTGCTTCTGGGGGATATTGAAAGTTGTTATATAATTTTTCCATAAACACCTCCATTCCTTCCACTGGGTCCGCTTTCTTTGTCACCGATGAAGACTCAGAGTCTTTAAAACTTAAAACTCTATAGGGAAATCGAACCCATGAAGCGACAATCGCTCCTCCCTTTTGGGCTGGGGCCCAATCGCCGCTCCTCTTTAAAATATCTATCAAGCGTAAAGCAATTCCATCGCCCAAATCACGCACGACGTCTATTGAATCTATTTTTCCATTTTCATTTATTCGAAAATCGAGAATAACCTCGCCAGCTATATCCTTTTGCATTTCCGCATCGGTCAATTTCAGCTCGCTATTGATCTTTTTAACAAATTGTTCCTGTCCCATCTTCGGGGTAGCGCCCCTTTCCTGACCAAATCCATACGTAAAGCCAAGCAGAGAAATTAATGTATAAAAGAGTTTCATAAGATAACAGTTTATAAACAATGAATAAATATAGGTAACTCTTAACGATTCTTAAAACATAAAAATCCAAAGGCTATCAATATGATAGCCTTTGGATTTGTGAAAAATTAACATTTTAAGGTCGAGCCGAATCAAATTTAATCTGAAGATCTAATATCTCCCGTTTATTTGTTGTTTGTGCCCAATCGAAATTCAAGGTAAAAGTTTTTGTAGCTGGATCATATTTATTCACCTTACCAGCGATATTTTTCAATGTCGGCCCACCAATAGAGAACATGGTTACCTCATTTGTTGTTGGGTTTACGGTGGCACGGAGATTATCGATACCCGCAATACCTGAAGTTCCACCTGCCCATCTCATATTTGTAATTTCCACTGTATTCGCATCAATGGATTTAAGCGTAACATTTGGATTTCCAGCTAAACTTCCGTTTAAAGCGTCTCCCGAATTTAAAACACCTCCTGTGTAACGTTGTACCGTTCCTTTCTCAACTGTATAAATACCGTCATATAAGTTTTTCGGTACTACACCCAAGACAATAGCGCCAAAATTGCCAGAAATTGTTCCTTCACTAACCGATTTGATCTTCAAACCTAATGCATAGTTCGCTTTAAAATCAAACTTTTCAGGAAAAAACTTGATATTTAAATTACCTATTTTCTGTCCTTTTGGAATTGTAATTTCATATGAAGACACCGTATAATTACTTGTTTGCAAAGGAACATAAGTTGCATTATTTTGACTGTTATATGCTGTAAGAATACTGTTATCCAATTCAACAGTTATTTTAACGTCTGCTTTCGGATTGTAGACACCTGCAATCTGCACTGGCACAGCAAAATCTGTAGTCGGAACCATATCAAACGCTTGTATATAAAGCGGATACCGACTAGAAGTTCCTGATGAAGGTGCTACAAAATTTTTAAATTCAATAATATTCTCAACGTTCCCCGCTGCATCAGGTCCAATGATAGCATCGTCCTTCAGACAGCCTGTTAGTAAAAACGGTAATAACAATACCGTTATATAATTTATAATCTTTTTCATTTCAAATCATTTATTTTGCCCAAAATAGTTTAGAAGTGTACTTATCAACAACCGGGATATTACCACTATTGTAACTGAATTCACTCGCTGGATAAGGTAGTCTTGCTAGATTTTTATCTGGAGCTGTAGAGCGAGATTCTGTTGAAATAAAGTTGTTCTTAGCATTCCCCGCGACATTCGAACCTGTGATTTTAGGGTATCCAATTCGGCGGTATTCATTATAAGATTCATGACCAAATAAAAAATTCATTGCTATATATTTCTGAGTTATAATAGCCTCTAACTTTTGATCCTTTGTTGAAGCAGCGGACCAGTCAGCCAAATATTTACCCTCATTTGCAGCAACATAATTCTCTAAATACGTATTTGCATTAGCACCGTTTGCAACTACGTCAGATTCGTTCTTATTCAAATAAATATAAGATGCTTTGATACCATTTTCAAAATAAGTTTTTGCGTCACCACTTAACAAACCTTCAACAACTGCCTCCGCACCAAGAAAATTTCCCTCGGCACCTAACATGAGAGGTTGACCAGCTGACGGGCCTTTGATTGCCCCATAGCCGCGATAGTTAGTTGCGCTTATACTTCCCGAAGCAGGTCGCATTACCCAAGCGGAAGGAGCAACACCTACAGGTGGGTTCGTTGTATTACCCAGCTGGTTTACATTTGTAGAAATACCATTCGCAAAGAATAAACTGGCACGGGCCTCATCCGACAATTTAGAGCCATCGAAGAATGCCATAATGAATGGTGTTGGAATAAATTGTGTTCCCCAGGTTCCAACAGCAGCACCATCAGCTCCGTAAGCCCAAGTATTCCACATTGGGTTTTGTTTTCCCGCAATTTTCGTAAACCCTGGCTGAACAATAACATCATCAGTAATTACGCCAATAGGATCAATTGTCTTATTAGCAAAAGTTGCTTTGCTACCTGCCCGAAGTACTAATCTCAACTTCAATGTGTTCGCAAACTTAGCCCAAGACGTATTATTACCTTTAAAGATAATATCAGATTTTTTAAATACATCAGATGCTTGATTTGCTTTAAAATATGCGACCGCAGCATCCAATTTTTTTGCGAGATCTACATAAATATCACTTGCTTTGTCATACTTAGGGGTTAAAAATGCCGCCCCCTGTAATGCCTCTGAATAAGGAATATCATTATAAGTATCAACCAGGTTGGCAAAATTATAGGCCATTAATACCACAGCGGCCTGATTGAGATCTTTGTAGTTTGAATTCTCATTTGTATTCTTAACTACGTAATCCAAGTCGGTTAAAGTATTGTAAATTCCACTCCACAAGCCACCAAAAGCACTCGTCGCATAATCATAGGTCAATATATCTCCCCAACCGGACACGCCACCTGAAGTGGCATAATATCCGACGAAACGGCCACCGTAGGTATTAAATCCTGGTACTTGTTGTGCAGTGGCTACCATCGCCTGAGGTAATACCAATTCGGGTGTTGAATAAGTAGGTGAGTTGGGATTGGTATTAATATCCAAAGCTTTTTTACAGGATTGAATTGTCGGCACACCAAGCGCGACTGACAATCCCAATATGATGTATTTTTTAATATTTCGTTTCATTTTAGTAAAATTAAAAAGTTAAGCTAACGGAAAATCCTAGATATCTAGAAGGAGGTGTTTGACTTAATCCCGTCAAACCAATTGCATTACCATTAGATGATCCGTTTCCGTCAGAATATTCTGGGTCAGTATAAACGTTAGTGGCTGGTGTCCATAAGAACAAATTACGGCCTTGAGCGCTTACCCGAGCTCTTTTAATCACATTCTGCCCAGCTAACCAAGTCTTTGGAATATTATAGGTTACAGACATTTCCCGTATTTTCCAGAATGCTGCAGAAGTCACATAAGTTTCATCGATATCTCTTCTAACACTTCCCATTGTCCAATAATCTGCCCCACCATCATACACAGTGATATTGGTATTTGCGACATATGATTGCGACGCATCATCCCAATAGGAAGAGTTTGGAATAACAAAACGCTCCCTATCATAACCTACCGTATTAATTCCTGAACCGGAAAAATCAAAACTGCCGGCACCTCTATGGTAGATGTAGTTTCCTGTACGATATTCAGCACTTGTATAGAATGTCAGGTCTTTCCATGATAAACTCAAATTTAAACCAAGGGTATGTGTTGGCATAGCTGGTCCCATGTTGATTAGATTCTCCGTTTTCGTAGGGTATCCTGTAGTTTTATCTACAATAATTCGACCTTCGGGATCCCTATTATAACCATATCCCATGATTACAGGAAACTTTTCACCCGCGATTGCATATGAGCCTGTACTTCCACCATAGGTTCCTAAGGCCAACTGTGTCAAGCCTGCGCCTACGGCTTCAACTCTATTATCAATATAGGTAAAATTACCGCCTAACGTCAAATCCCAATCTTCAGTTCTGACAGGAGTTACAGTCAATTTGGATTCAATACCCTTACCTGTTGTAATACCGGCATTCACTAAATAATTACTATAGCCAGTCGCCCAAGAAATAATAGCAGGAACAGTGTTATCCGTCGTTCTATTGTTAAAATAAGTTGCATTAGCCGTAATTCGATTATTCCACCATTGCGATTCAAATCCAAATTCAATTGAACGAGTCATTTCAGGTTTCAATCCAGGCTGAACAATCTGATTTCCAATCGTAAATCCACCTACGCCATTGTATGGATAGCCTGCTCCTTGACTGAACGTTGGTACTGTAGCATAAGCACCAAAGGTTGATGTTGTTCCCACGTTAACCTGTCCCACTTTTGACCAGTTTGCAATCAACTTCAAAAAGTTCAAAGGTTCGAAATCCTTTAAACCTTCAATCGCGTCTGTTGCGACAAAAGAGAGTGCAACACCCGGATAGAAAAACGATCTATTTTGAGGATCCAAGATAGAAACCCAATCATTACGTCCGGTAAGGCTCAAGTACAAATAGTTTTTATAGGCCACATCAACTTTTCCAGATAAACCAAAGGTACGTGCAAGGTATGAAGATTGTCCTGCACTTGGATTATTTAATGAGTTACCTAAGTTGTAGATATCAGGTATAACAAGGCCACTCACCGAGGCATTCATACCAGAATATTGGTTCTGCAAAAATTGGAAAAGTAAGGTATAATCAAATTTAAAGTCACCATTGGTATGTGTAGCATGCGAAATAAAATCCGACGCAATGTTTGTAGTGTAATTAAAACCATCGGTAACACCTCCTGTAATGTTATTTGCTTTATATGACCCATGTAGTCCAGCCGCATAAGGTGTAAAAGAATATTTTCCAGTTGTATATTTATAGGACTGATTGGCCGTAGTCAAACCAACGCGGCCAGTAAAATCCAGCCATTCCAATGGTTTGAAACTAAGATCGACATTCCCCATAAAATAGTCGTTTCGAATGTTCTGGCGATTATTTGCTGCAACAAAGTAAGGGTTGTTGTAATACGCATTATAATAACCACTAGGATCCGCAAAAGGATTATTTTTCCAATCTTTATAACTTAATAAAGGGATATGTCCCGGTTGATTCAGTACAGCGTCATATATCGAAGAATTCACCGACGTCTGATCATAGCGATTTTGTGCATAATAGGACGAATAGGAAATATTCAATTTATCATTCAATTCCCGAGACCCGTTTACACGAGCTGCGGCTCTTGTGTATTTATCTCCAGGAACCGTTCCTGTGGAGTTAAGGTATTGACCAGAAAAGCGGAATGAACTTTTTTCAAGCTTTGACGCGACCGATAAATTCGTCATATTCGTTACTCCTGTTTCCCAGAAAGCATCTTTATCGCCATTATAGGAATAAGCGCCATATTGCGTCTGTCCATCCTCAAGAGGATCCCCAATTAGTACATTCGAACCATCGAATCGAGGACCATATTGTTGGTTCTCATAAGGTGTAAAAATTTGCACATATTTATCGGCCCCTGATCCAAATAATTTCTGCATTTTAGGCAGAAATACTGAGTTTTCAAAGGTCGTCGTGTTATCTATTGTAACCTCTAAGCCTTGGGAAGACGCACCTTTTTTGGTTTTGATAATTAATGCACCATTTGAAGCCTGAGACCCATAAAGAGCTGCTGCTGACGCTCCATTCAGTACCGTGATATCTTCGACATCATCAGGATTTAAATTCCCTAACATGGATGAGGGCGAAATCATATTGTCTATTACGATGAGCGCTTGGTTATTTCCCGTTAATGAACGCATACCGCGCAATACAACACGATAATTTGGGTTAACCCCACTACCTACCCCCTGAACGGTCAAACCGGCCACTTTGCCTGTCAGACCTGTAACAATATTGGTAGGTTTAGCTTGTTGTAAATCATCGGCTTTAATAGTCGTCTGGGTTACACCAACAGAGCGACGGCTCGCCTGAAGCCCTGCCCCTGTTACCACAACCTCATCTAGTACCGAATCATTATTGCTAAGTTCTACGTTATAAAAACTTGAGCTCGGGGATACTGTGATCGTCTTATCGGAATATCCAACAGAACGAAAGATCAATATCTTTCCAGTTGGCACGTTAATGGAATAATTACCGTTTGCATCGGTTTGTGTAGCTTGATTAGTACCTTGGACAACAATGGTTACACCTGGCAACCCCTCGCCATTTGCACCAGTTACTCGTCCACTAACCTTCTTTTCTTGAGCAAATGCTACCGATGTCAAGATAGCACCACCCAAAAGAAAACTGAGTAGTTTGTGTTTCATATGTTTATGTTTAATTTAAGTATGTTTATTTTAGCTCTTGGGGTATAAAATACCTTGGTTAGAATTTACTTTTCAATCTGTTTAATCTTTTGTCTCTTAGCCGTTAGTTAGTTAGTTAGTTAGTTAGTTAGTTAGTCAATAAGTCAGTCGACCACTTCAGAAGGTCAACTAAAAATATATCGGCATTTAATGTTTTTCAGGTCTCTGCGCTCTTTAATGCGAAGAGAGGCGGCATCACCAAAACTTTGTTAAAAGTGTTAAAGTTTTGTTAAAAACAAATATAAAACTTTGTTTTATATTTGCAACAATAATAATTTAATTTTCGTAGCCGATCCGCCACAAGGATAAAACCAAAAACGTAACAAGCTAATTTACAAAAGAATACATTAAACCATAGCGTCTTTTATGTTGTAACATCATACTTGTAAACTTTAAGCATTTTACAAGAGTAAAAAAAATTTGCTTGCTGAAACCGCTATAACTTGATACAGATAACTCAAAAAAAATACTCCCAGATTATCTGGGAGTATTTCCTTACATATTGATTGCTAGTTTAAGCAACTTTTATTTCGCAAACCATAGCTTTCTGTCAATTTCATCACCGCCAAGTTTAGTGGAAGCCTCCTTCCAATTTTGGCCGTTGAGCGTTTGTTGAGTGACCGGATATCTTACACGTGCCGGAAGATCCTTTGCAATGACGTTACCTGATTGGAGTGGAGTAAATACATAGGTAGATCCATCGTGAGGGCGTTTGGCTGTTTCGCCTGGCATTAACAACACCTGCGTATCAGGGTAACCAGTTCTCCGATATTCGTTCCATGCTTCATCGGGATTAAAGAACAAAGTCACATACTTCTGCGTAATGACATTTCTCTCATTGGCAGCGGGTAATGTTGTAATAAATTTATCGATTTCTAAATTAGATACACCTAAGCGCTCCATATTTGCTCTCACACCTTTTTCATAATTAACTTTTGACCAATTATTATTTTCACTTAATATAAATTCTACCTCAGCATATTCCATTAAAACTTCCCCTCTACTTGCAGTTAAAATGTCTTTAGAAAAGAAATTGATATTTTTCGCCTCCTGGTAATATGGTTCCACGTCAGGTAATGCATAAGGAACACCAATATAAAGTGTTAGATTAGGAGAATCACCATAGCTATTATTCTTATTGTATTCCAAAAATGTTAAACCCTTAGGTGCGGCTATCTTATAAAGACGTGGGTCAAATCCGAAGTTTGCTGTTTCTCCTTTTAGCAACTGTACAAAAGTACGGTTAGGCCAAAAATCTGTACGTGGTGTACCCGTATAAAACGTTTTCCACAAAGGATTACCTTCAACATCGGTTGAGCCAAACGCATGAATAGCGTTATCTTCATTGGACGTAAAGACACCACTAGCGATAGCATCTTTAATCTCCGCCGTTGCAGCAGGATATACTTTTTTGATACGGTTTGCTATACGGAGACGTAATGAATTAGCAAATTTTTTCCATTTAGCTGCATCTCCACCATAGATGTTATCGCCTTGAACGAACCCCGATTCTCCTGTCTTTAACTGAGCGGCAGCTTCCTTTAGTTCTTTTAACAGATCTTTATAGATCTCTTCCTCCGACGCATATACAGGCAGTGGATATTTATTCACGTTCAATGCTTGGAAATTTGGATTTTCTCTCTGCCCATAAGACCAATAAGGAACAGGTCCAAAATGGCTCACCAAATAGTCAAATGTGTAAGCCAACATAATACGAGCGGAAGCTATTTGATTATCCAGATTACCATTCTGTTCAGACTCTAATTTTCGTTCGGGTGTCTCACAAACATCAATAAGATCTTTAAAAGTATGCGCAGATCTGTACAAATAGGTCCAACCGTTAGTTGTTTGATTATCACGGTATTGATACTTATCTTCTTCCAAGTAGTTATTCTGCGCTGAATATTGCATCCAAGGCATCGACATCCTCGCCATTAACCATTCATCGCGCGTAAAATTGATTAAATATCTATTTGCCCCGTTGAACAAGGAATAAGTTGGCACCTTTTCCGGTGCATTCGGGTTTACGTTAATATCAGCAAGATCTTTTGTACAGGAGTTCATGGACAAAGCTGAAATTCCTATGACAGAAGACAACAATATAGCTTTTATATTTTTCATGTTAATATATTCTAGTTAGAATTGTAGTTTTAGATTGAAACCAAAGGTTTTAGAAGCTGGCAAATTTCCACCTTCAAAACCCTGGATATTACCACTACCTGTAGTCGCCATTTCCGGATCAAAGTTTTTATTGGCCAATCCCCAAGCAGCCAGATTTCTTGCAAAAGCTGAAATTGTAGCTCCTTTTAGATGGAATCTTTTAATAAAATCTGATGGCAGATTGTAACCTAGCGTGATTTCTCGTAATTTAATATAATCGGCATCAAAAACATTTTGTGCAGTAGGACCTGCGTAATAGTGTCTGAAATACGCTTTGCCAGTAACATTTTTAGTATTTTCGTTTACATCAGTAACCACATAAGATCCATCTGGATTAAAAGTGACTTTACCGGTTACTCCAGGAACAACTAGGCCATTTTCCCGCACACCATTAGCTGCTGTTTCTTCCAAAACACCTGTATAATGTCCAAACATATTAGAGATTGAGAAGAACTTTCCTCCTTTCTGCATATCGATCAAAGCGGATAACGTAATTGCTTTGTAAGTAAAAGTATTACGCCAGCCTGCATTGAAATCAGGCAAAATCGACCCTAAATTCTTATTCGGCGTTTTTAAATATAATCCAGAAGTTGGGGAAACAACTTTATTGCCATCGCTATCATAGACGAAATCCGATCCAAAAATCTGTCCGTAAGGCTGTCCCGGCTGTGCAATTAATGTCGCATTAAAAGGCGCGGTACCGATTGTTAAAGATTGTATTCCTTCGGCCAATTCCATTACTTTATTCCGATTCCGCGAGAAGTTAATGTTGGATGTCCATTCAAAATTTTCTTTGCGTACAGGAACCAAAGTCAGCATAGCCTCTATACCTTTGTTAACTGCCCGCCCAGCATTCAATACTCTCGAGCTATAACCGGTCTCAGCGCCGGAAGTTACCGCCATAATTAGATCGGTCGTTTCTTCGTTATAGTAGGTAACATCAATACCGACTCTATTTTGGAACATCTGTGCTTCCACCCCGAATTCATAAGATCTTTTAGTCTCCGGACGTAACGTTGGGTTCAATTTTGAAAGTCCCTTCAAAAAGTAAGGCGCATCTAGGAACGTAGTTCCTGTAAACACATTATTGAAATATACATCGGCTAAACGGTAGGGGTCAGTATCATTACCGACTTGTGACCATCCAGCACGAAGTTTTCCGAAATTCAACCAAGGTGCTTTCACGACTTGTGAGAAGACAAATGATCCGGTCACTGATGGATAAAAATACGAATTGTTGTTCTCTGGGAGCGTAGAAGACCAGTCATTTCTCCAGCCAAAATCTAAATAGACTAAGTCATTATATCCTGCGGAGAAACTTCCAAATACCGAATTCACACGTTTTTTTGTCGCGAATGTTTCGATTGTTGCTGTTTGCGTACTATTATTGATTGAATACAAGCCTGGTACAATCAAACCACCGGCTGTCGCAGCACTAGACCGATGGGTTGTTGTGTTCCGTCTATTTGCTCCTACAAATGAATTTAAAGAAAATTTATCCCATTTTTTGTCAAAATGAACGCGACCTTCGTAATTCATCTCCATAAACTCCCGAATGGCTTCCGAGAAAGATGATGTAGAAAGGGAGCCCACAGCTACCTGTTCGTTTATTTTCAAGGTATAATTATCACCATAGATATTTCCTGTAGCATACAATCCAGGAGCGATATCGTAACGCAATTCTACATTACCATAAAAACGGTCACGCTGATCTTTGGAAATGTTTTCATTGATTATCCAATAATGGTTATCCGAATAGTTTGGTGTCGGGTCGTTCCATGACTTTATATTCCAGGATTTTTGTGCCCCCGTAATAGTCTTATAGTTCTTAAGGCGAGAGTAATCCAACTGCGTTTGTCCCCATTGAAACATTTTTTGACCGATAGAGTTATCGCCATAACCTTGCTCAGGCCTATTAAAACCATTGGTCCGAATATAATTAATTGTTCCTCTAGCAGTCAGCTTATCTGAAAATTTGTTGTCCAAACTTAGGGCTACAGTTGTGCGTTTTAGATTACTATTTGGAACAATCCCCGATTGGCTTGTATTTGATAACGACAAACGAGCGGAGGTATTCTCATACGATTTAGCCAATGATAAGGAATTCGTATAAGTGGTACCAGTATTAAAAAATGATCTATAATCATTTTTTGGATAAACCCAAGGACGAGTTTTTAAATAATTATCTGGATCATTGGGATCAAAAGCATCCCAATGCAATACTTCTTGCCCATCCAATTTGGGTCCCCAAGACTCATCCGCAGAATAATCTACCAACTGATATTGCTTACCATTGATGGTTGCGGTATTAAACTCAGGTGTGAATCCACCACCATATAATTTCTGAAGTTTCGGGGTAATACCCAATTGCTCAAAAGCTACACCAGTATTAAAAATGATCTCATCCCGCCCTTTTTTTGCTGTTTTTGTTTTAATAAGCACTACACCATTGGATGCCCTAGCACCGTACAATGCTGATGCCGGTCCTCCTTTTAAAACACTAACGGATTCAATGTCGTCTGGATTAATATCAAAACCGGCATCTCCATAATCACGTCCTCCGGCTCCACGTTCGGCATTTGCACTATTGTAATTAGAATTATCCATAGGGATTCCATCTACCACAATTAGGGGCTTATTTTCGCCAGTTAAAGACCCTATCCCCCGGAGAACGATACGTGTAGAACCACCCAAACTTGAAGATGGTGCGGAAATCACTGCACCAGCTACATTTCCGGAGAGTGATTGTAATGCATTACCTCCCCTTGCCGCGGATAATACTTCCCCCTTAACTTCTTGGGTCGCATAACCTAGCGATTTTTTATCCCTTGTAATACCCAAAGCCGTTACCACAACCTCATCAAGCGCGTTATCAGAATTATCTAGCATAACGTTAAAAGCGGATTGTCCCTCTTTTACAATTAATGTCTTATCCGCGAAACCGACTGAACGAAAGATAATAACCTTTCCTGTTGGAACAGACAGGGAATAGTTACCATCCGCATCTGTTTGGGTAGCCGTATTCGATCCCTGCACAACGATCGTTACGCCCGCCAATGGTTTTCCATCAGCTCCAGTAACACGACCACTGATTTTTCGTTCTTGCGCGAACGCAACCGATGTCAGGATCATACTACCCACGAAAAAACTGAGTAATTTGTGATTCATATGTTTAGTTTATTAAAAAATTATTTCTAATGAAATATTGGTTAGCACGTTGCTATTTGTAATTTATTTAGTTAGCTGAACATCTTTTGATAAACGATCTTATGTTAAAAAATGTTAAGACAAATATTAAAATATAATTCTACTTTTACAATGCTAACATAACAATTTTAAAAAACCACGCTAATTTCACCCACAACATACACAAAATCAATTAATTAAATTCTAACTAAATAATTTCCAATTGTAACAGGATTTATTATTTAAGACAAATAAAAAGGCTTCCTCCCGTATGGAAAGAAGCCAAATACAATTAAACTTAATTACAGCGGATTTGGTAAAACAGCTGGGTTTATATCACATTTCCATTCTTTTCTGAACGATAGTTTATCTATCAAGGCTTGGCCAGCTTTTTATCGATTTTGAATTGTGGATCGCGTTTACTGGTAATTTCAGATAGCTGTACTTTTGAGTAGAGCTAGGTGTTTATTAAAACAAATGGAGCATTTGACACCAAAGATTGCAACAAAAAAAGCGGTCTCTTTCGAGACCGCTTTCCATTTTATAAGTTTAAATCGATAGACTAGCGCTTACCGCCTGCCCACCAAACATTTTCAGTGTACACATATTGTCCATCACCGTATGCTGCTTGGACATTCGGATTAGTCGTTGTGTCATCATTACCATATGGTAAACGTAATGGGAATTTACCTGGGTTTTTCAATTCAACAAGGTTCTCACCATTTGCTTTCCAACGGCGGATATCGTTATACATTTCTGTTGATTCACCAGACGCACCAAAGAATGCTAGATACTTTTCACTTGCGATAGCCTTCAAACCATTTGAGGCAAGCAATGGTTTTACAGAAGCATTGAAATAATTTTCAGCATCAACTGATGTTAGCGCTTTGGCATTTTCAGTGATACCAGCGCCTTTAGTCGCATCTTTTACGATCTGTGATCCAAAACTTGCCACAACCGAACTTTCAGCATTTGCAAAGGCTGCTACTACTGCAGCTTTCAAAACAGGTTCTACAGCTGAAGCGCCACGCCCCAAGCGTTGCAAAGCTTCCGCTTTTAAAAATAATAATTCGTGATAGCTCAATAATTGTGTGGATGCAGATTGCGCAAAGCTAAATATAGACATGTTATATCTGGACTGGCTTTGTTCAGGGCTACCATTAGGAGCTACTCCATTCGTATAGCTTTCTCCCTTTTTCGCTAAATCTGTTAATTGTTTCAAATCCTGGTTTACGAAGAATCTGTTCAATCTTGGATCTTTGCTATCGATCATTTTATCGACAAGGCTCTTACTCGCCATTAGCGCAGAACGAGACCATTGGAAATCGAAAAATGGGTTTATATTTGAACCAGTATATTTATTAAAAGCAGCCTGTTCGTTTGCTTTAGTGAAAGATAGATCGATATCTGCTAAAATACGGTTCAAAGCTGCAGTTTTATCCGTAGCTTTTGCTAGACTACGCATCGCATAGCGAGCTTTTAGTCCATGCGCAAATTTTAACCAATTGGCTGCATTTCCACCGAACAATAAATCTTGTCCACCAGTTGCACCAGAACCATGCGTATCACCTTTAGGTAAATTTACGATTGCAGCGTCCAAATAAGCGTTAACCTGCTTATACAATTCCTCCTGTTTATCTAATTTAGGATTCTTGATTTCCAACGGCTTAAAACCTTCAGAATAAGGAACATCACCAAACATATCTGTCAATAGCGCTAAATTATAAGCTGCCATCACCTGTCCCATACCTAAGGTCGTATAGTTACCGGCTTGCGATCCACCTTCGGAACATTTTTCGATAACGATTCGAGCATCACGTAAAGCAGTGTACATATTGCCCCATGAATTATTGAATGTAGATGATACCGTAGGCTCTCCTTGTCTTATTTCAGCATTATACAACTGATTATGGCTTCCCACTTCATGCTCCACATACGCGGATAAATATGTATTGAAATCACCCCCGACATTATAAAATGCAGTCCGTGTAATTACGTCAGTTAAAACAAATTTTGCCTGAACATCCTTTGGATTATTCACATTTTCGTTGACCTTGTCCATTGCATCTTCTGAACAAGATGTAAAGGTTATAGGCGAAGCTAAAGCTCCTAAGGCCAATAATCCTACTATATTTAGTTTTAATTTCATTGTCTTAATCTTAGAATTTAATGTTAACACCTAGACCATAGCTTGACGTTCCTGGAAGTGAAAAACGCTCAAAAGCTCCTGACATATTGGTATTACCTTGTGAAACCTCTGGATCATACCCCTTAAGTTCAGACCATAAGATGATATTTCGTGCGAAAGCATTCACGTCAACTTTAATTTTTGAATTCTGATATACCGGATATCCTACCGCAACTTCACGTAACTTTACAAATGAGGTATTCCGAACCCCAGCTTCCGAAATGTTACCCAATGCATTCAGATAGGCATTAGCATCTGCGCCGATTTGATTGCCATCCGCATCAAATACAGGTGTTGGATTAATTAAAATATCATTAACCGAACCGTCCGCTTTTACAGCAGGCAATTCAAATAAGAATTTATCTCCAGAACGTAAATCAGCAGATCTTTGTGTAACACCATAAATATCTAAGGTGTTAGAAGTACCATGATACATCTGTCCACCTTGTTTCCAATCCAATACTGCAGACAGTCTGACTTTTTTGTATTCAAAGTTGGTATTAAAACCTAAATTGAAATCAGGAGATACTTTACCGATCACTTGTGGAGCTCCAGCCTGAGGAAGACCATTCTCGTCGACAACTATTTGTCCTGCATCATTTCTTAAATATGAAACACCATAGATAACTGGGAATTTATATCCGATAGCGGCACGAACCTGTGGGTCAACAAATCCACCCATAAAGATGTTGTTTACACCTTCTGCTAGTTCGTCAACGTAATTATCTATTTTGGTAAAGTTGAATGCAAAATCCCATTTAAAATCGCCTGAACGATATGGTGCAACTGCTAAAGTCACCTCATGTGCATTGGTGTGAATCTTACCACCATTGGTCACTAGACTTGAATAACCTGTGGATGCGGCCAAAGGCACTTCAAATATTTGGTCTTTTACATTCTGACGGGAGAAGGTATAATTTAAGTTAACTAAACCATTCCAAAATGTCAGATCTGTTCCAACCTCAATCGCTTGTGTATTTTGTGGTTTCAGATTCGGATCATAGACGATAGAATATGGAGTGAACGACGCAATTCCATTTATAGGATAAAGGATCGGGGTTCCGGAAGAAAAACCACCACCATAACTAGGTGCGGCATAATAGCTTTCGTAATAATCACCTGCCTGTCCCACTTGCGCATATGAAGCTCTCAATTTACCCATTGTCAATACCGAATTTTTTACACTTTCGAGTTCTGTAAAGACAAAGCCTGCCGAAACGGATGGATAGAAGAACGAACGATTATTTCTAGGCATAGATGAAACAATATCATTACGCCCAGTAGCATTCAAAAACAACATGTTTTTATACGCCAGTGCTAAACTACCAAAAGTACCGAAAGTACGTGTATGGCGTAAAGTCTGTTCAGCTGTGAATGTCGTCGCGTTATTAATATTATTCCAATCTGCGAAATTGAAGTTGGTACCATATGCATAATCTCTTCTACGTACACGGTTCACAATCTCGTTACCAATCATTGCATCAAATACCAAATCATCATTGATCTTCCAGTTGTATGCAGCGGTTCCTAATGAGTTCCATTCAGTAACCGAAATATGGTAATTTTCTACTTCACCGCTTTTATTCGCATGTCCGTATCCCCAAAGATCGGTATAATTTGAAGTGTACGAGTCCACCCCCAATTGATACTTCAATGTTAATTTTTGGTTTTCACCTAAGTTAGTCGCATATTGCCCGAAACCATTTCCAAAAAAACGTTGTGTATCTTCAGAGAATTTATTGTTCTCCACAGCCCAATAAGCTCCATCAAAACCACTAGTTGCTCTGTAAGTATTTTGTTTTGTAGGATTTCCTGCATAGTAAGACGGAATACCTTTCAGGTCATAAGATGCTGGCGCACCATAGACTGTCGCAACAATACCATTGTTAGCTCCGGTCTGCTTAGTAATCCGAGAATTTACGTAATTACCAGTAAAGCCTGTTGTCCATTTATCAGACAATTTTGCTTCTCCGGACAATTTCGCAGTGTAACGGTCCATTCCAGTCGACGGAACAATACCATTGGCATTGGTAGATCCTAAAGACAATGCATAATTTCCTTTTTCAAATCCCTGTACAATATTAAAAGAGTTATTAAATGTATTGCCTACATTGAAGAAGTCTTTCGCATTATTGTAAACTTGTGGAGTAGCCCAAGGATCTAGACCGGCATTGGCACGCTGTGGAACATAATATTGACCTTGGTGCTTTCCATATTTTTTCGTGTATTCATTATCTTTGTTTCCACCAAAAGTCGCATCATTCGCTAAATCATCGATAAGTGGCCCCCAAGACATAGAAGATAATGGCGAATATTGACCATTGACTCCTTGCGCATATTTTGTTTGAAAATCAGGTAATACCGAAACCTTATCAAACGAAACATTCGAATTGTATGAAATCTGTGGTTTTCCTTGTTTTCCTTTCCCGCTCTTCGTTGTAATGATAATTACCCCATTCGATGCACGCATACCATACAAAGCAGAAGCAGCTTGACCTTTCAAAATATTGATGCTTTCGATATCATTAGGATCGATATCCATTCCTCTTGAAGAGTAATCAGCTCCTGAAACAGAATTACCAGTTGACACATCAGAAGTTGATGAAATAGGTAGTCCATCAACAACATATAATGGCGAGTTGTTTCCTGTAAATGAACGCGCACCACGGATGGTAATATTCGCAGATGCTCCTGGCATACCTGATGAAGGTGTTACTTGAACCCCCGATACTTTACCCTGTAAAGCCGTTGCCAAGTTGCTATTCGCTCCCTCGGTTAGTTTATCTCCTTTTACTTCTTGTGTAGCATAACTCAATGCACGTTTTTGGCGCGATTGTCCCATCCCTGTCACAACAACCTCTTCCAAGGCATTGTTGTGATTTTCCATGGAAACATTGAATACGGTACTGTTGTTATTAACAATGATGGTTTTATCGTCAAAACCAACTGAACGGAAGACAACAACTTTGCCTGCAGGTACATTCAATGAATAATTACCGCTAGCATCTGTTTGTGTCGCTTGATTAGTTCCTTGTACAACGACTGTCACCCCTGGTAACCCCTTACCATCAGCAGATGTAACACGACCACTAATCTTTTTTTCTTGTGCGAATGCGACCGAAGTCAGGATCATACCGCCAACAAGAAAACTTAGTAATGTTTGTTTCATGTTTTAGTTAGTTAATTTTATTATTTTTCTAATCCTTTTATATTGATATAAATTATATCCGTTAGCATAACTGTCTAAACACACATTGTTTAGACAATAAACAGCAATACGCAAAACAGCATACCGCTATTCATGTGGTAACAGTTGAAAATATTATTGGGAAAGTCAACCCTAGGTAGATGTAGAGTCAATCCGTTGAAAATACTCAGCTGTAAAATTTGCTCTTTTCAGCATTTACAGTATATAATAGTTAGTGCGATTTTTATTAGCGGTTCCAAATATATAAAGCCAAAGTTGCTTTTACAAGTTTTTTAACATTCACTCGGAAAAACAAGAAATACCGCAACAAAGACATCCGTATCTTACAAATTCAAACAGAAGATTCATTTTAGAATAAAAACTCTTCAAACAAATTTAAAACAGAATTTTATACGGAATCACTTATATTTAACAAAACATTAACAATGTAATAAGAAAACATTAACATAGAAGCTCGTTCGTTTTTTATCACCAAAAAAGTCGTAATTTATAATGATTCTAAAATCATTTCAAATCGAGTTATCCAAAAAAAGGGACTTTACCTGCTCAGGTAGAGTCCCTTTCAATACAAATCCCGAAAACAGGAATTATTATTTAATTATATCATTAATCAATATATTCGAATTTGGTATAAGGTACCAAAACCGCTGGTATCCGAATGCCTTTATCGGTTTGATTATTCTCTAAGATAGCCGCGACAATACGAGGTAAAGCTAAAGCAGACCCATTTAGTGTATGAGCTAATTGCATTTTTCCTTCAGCATTTTTGAAACGCACTTTTAGGCGATTGGCTTGATAGGTTTCAAAATTAGATACGGAAGACACTTCCAACCAACGCTTTTGGGCCGAGCTATACACTTCCATATCATATGTCAGAGCGGAAGTGAAACTCATATCACCACCGCATAGGCGTAGCACACGGTAAGGTAATTCCAGTTTTTTAAGCAAGCCCTGTACGTACAGGCTCATTTCCTCCAACACTTCATACGATTTTTCCGGATGAACAATCTGTACGGCTTCTACTTTATCAAACTGGTGCAGACGATTCAAACCGCGTACATGGGCGCCATAAGAACCGGCCTCGCGACGGAAACATGGGGTATAGGCACAATGCTTAATAGGGAATTGCGCTTCTTTAACAATCACATCCCTGTAAATATTGGTAACCGGAACCTCCGCTGTAGGGATCAGGTATAGATTGTCATTATTGACATAATACATCTGCCCCTCCTTATCGGGCAATTGTCCCGTAGCGAAAGCAGAGTCTTCATTCACCAAGATCGGCACCTGCACCTCTTCGTATCCTTGCTCAGCAGCCTGATCCAAAAAGAAATTGATCAATGCGCGTTGCAATTTTGCTCCCTTACCCTTGTAAATCGGAAATCCGGCTCCCGCGACTTTTACACCGAGCTCCAGATCCACGATATCGTATTTGCTTAACAAATCCCAATGTGGCAAAGCGTCCTCTGCTAAAGCAGGAATCTCCCCATTTGTTAAAACGACTTCATTATCATCAGCGCTTACACCAGCAGGAACTGATTGATGCGGTAAGTTAGGCAATTGAACAATCTTATCATTCAACTCGATTTCGATCGAACCTAATTTATCCAACAGTTGCTTCACCTGCTCTTTATATCCGGACGATTGCGATTTAACGGCTTCAGCTTCTTCTTTTTTCCCTTGGCGCATCAGATCTCCAATCTGTTTTGCCGCCGCATTAGCCTCTCCCGAAAGGGCGTCCGATTCCGCTTGGATCTTACGGCGGTCTTCATCCAAATGGATGATTTCGTCGACCAACCCAATTTCCTTGAAATGCTTGACAGCCAATCTTTCGATAACCGTATCCCTGTTTTCACGGATATAATTCAATTGCAACATAATTATGAATGTATTATTTAAAAAATAGTGAACAAACTTAGATAAATTTGCCCTCATATACAAGCAAATTTATTCGGCAATGCCTGTTTATAGCCTATTGATGCTTCTTTACACAGTCTCCTATACGGGCGGCATCCATAGGCATGGCACAGCTGTCGATTGCTTCTGAAAGCTAGCAGATACCCGAAGTATCCTTTATTATTGACAGTTTGACGAATACGTTCGATAACTTAATCACCATCGGAGCCAAGCTAATATTTATCGCCGGTAGTTATAGTTCAATAATAATGAAAGCGACACCCTTCACCTATTTATACTATTCTGCCTCCATAATAAAAAACGATCTCCAGAAAAACAGTTGCCCGGAGATCGTTCCAAACACTATTTTTTATCACTTTTAAATTAATAATAAAAGTTTCCTGCCGGCAGCATGATCATAGATCAGATTTAAGCGATCGTCACCTCTTTGCATAAATAGACATCCTGGATTGCATGTAATAATTCCACACCATCCTGCATTGGCTTTTGAAAAGCCTTCCGCCCGGATATCAGGCCTGTTCCACCAGCTCTTTTATTGATCACAGCAGTTTTTACAGCTTCCTGTATATCATTCTGCCCGGACGCTCCGCCCGAATTGATCAATCCCGCCCTACCGGCGAAGCAGTTGAGCACCTGATAGCGACAAAGATCGATCGGATGGTCTGATGACAACTGTGTATACATGCGTTCATCTAATTTACCATAACTGCTTTTGCCCATATTGAGCGCCTTAAAACCACCGTTTAGTTCCGGAAGTTTCTGTTTAATAATATCCGCTTTTATGGTAACACCGAGATGGTTGGCCTGTCCTGTTAGATCCGCAGCAAGATGATAATCCTTGTCTGTGGTCTTAAACGCCGAATTCCGCAAATAACACCATAAAACGGTAGCCATACCGAGTGAATGCGCTTCCTCAAATGCTTTGGCCACTTCGATAATCTGACGATCGGATTCTTCCGAACCGAAATAAATGGTCGCTCCGACAGCGACTGCCCCCATGTTCCAGGCTTCGCGTATGGTGCCATACAGAATTTGATCGGCCCGATTAGGATAAGTCAATAGTTCATTATGATTGATCTTGACCAGAAAAGGAATCTTGTGTGCATATTTTCGGGCTACAGCCCCTAAAACACCAAAAGTTGACGCCACGGCATTACAATTCCCTTCCAGGGCCAGTTTCACGATATTCTCCGGATCAAAATACTGCGGGTTTGGCGCAAAAGAGGCGCCCGCGCTATGTTCAATCCCCTGATCTACGGGCAATATGGATAGATAGCCTGTATGAGCTAATCGCCCTGTTCCAAAAAGCTGCCCTAAGCTGCGTAACACCTGTGGCGTACGGTCGCTGGCACCATATACCTGATCAATAAAAGTAGTTTCGGGAAGATAGAGCATGGTTTTTGAAACTGCCGGTTTGTCAAACGCTAATAGATAATCTGATTCCGCACCTAGATGTGCTTGTATTTTTTCTATGTATTGCATAATTTATTATTGCATTTATATAGAAAATAACTCCAAAATAGACAGAATGTTTTAGCACATATTATATAGTAAAAAAAACTTAACTTTGACCATGTTATATTTAGTTCCAACACCTATTGGCAATCTGGAGGACATGACTTTTCGTGCAGTCAATGTTCTGAAAGAAGTAGACATTATCTTAGCAGAGGACACCAGAACAAGTGCGCCCCTTTTAAAGCATTTTGGCATTGATAAAAAGGTCTTTGCACATCATCAGCATAATGAACACAAAGCGGTTTCCGAAATCATTAAGTTTCTGAAAGAAGGCCAAAACATTGCCCTGATTTCAGATGCAGGAACGCCTGCGATCTCAGATCCTGGCTTTTTATTGGTTCGGGCTGCTCTTAAAGAAGGATTGGAAGTGCAATGTTTACCAGGAGCCACAGCTTTTGTTCCGGCGCTTGTCAATTCAGGTTTGCCTAATGACCGCTTCTGCTTTGAAGGTTTCCTGCCCGTTAAAAAGGGGCGCCAAACCCGCCTGAAGGCATTAGCGGAAGAAAAGAGAACAATGATTTTCTATGAGTCACCACACCGCATCCTCAAGACGATAGAAGAGTTTATTACTGTCTTCGGTGCCGAGCGACAAGCTTCTATTTCCAGAGAATTGAGCAAGCTGTACGAGGAAAATGTCCGCGGAACATTAACTGATTTAAAATTACACTTCGAAAACAATCCAATTAAAGGAGAATTTGTATTTTGTGTAGGTGGATTGGAATAAATTTTGACAATCTTTGATTAATAAAACGAATTTGACATGAACATGGAACAATTTGCACAAGATGGACAGGATATAAAAATCATTGAAAAATTGATTACTAAAGTCCAGGACATGCTGACTCCAGGAGAAAAAATAGATTATATCGCAGTACAGAAAAAACCCGCGGTAACCATATTGCCAGACAGTATCACCATTAGTAATAAACGCATTTTTATGTGCGAATTTACCAAGTTGGGCTTAGCGACGGATTTTGAAATTTTCGGTTGGCAGGATATTAAGGATATTGCGTTCAAAGAAGAGATCTTTGGTTCAAAAGTTACCGTCATTCCCTTCACCGGAGAGAATTTAAGTATTGACTATATTCCAAAAGTTCAAGCGAGAAAGCTTTACCAATATATTAAAGCAGCTCTTGAAAACTATAAAAAAACAGAACTGGCCGCTGAGAAGGAAAAGATCGTGATAGCCCCCAGCAGTCCTCGTGAAGTCGTGGTTGAGAAAGTTGAAAGCAACCTACCAACTCCCGCACCTGTGGCTTCACCGACACCGGTCATCACACCTCCCTCTCCGGCAGTACAACCTACAGCATCTGCTCCAGGTACAGCTCCGGCGGCTCCTGCTCCTGCCCCGGTTGCCCCGATAGCAGAAGAGGAAGATGATGAAATTACATTAAAACTGAAAAAACTAAAGACGCTCTTCGACAAGCAATTGATCACTCAGGACGAATACGAGCAAAAGAAAAGAGAAGTTTTATCCAGTTTATAAAATAGACGGTTATTGTGAAGAACAACTATTTATTGGCACTTTTAAGTGCCTTTTTATTGTGGTTAGGATGGCCTCCTATCCCTTATTCCAGTCTGCTGCTCTTTATTGGATTTCTACCGCTGTTGATTGCACTGGAAAATATCATCCGCAGCGAAACAATCAAAAAAAAAGGTAAAAAGGTCTTTCTAACAGCAGGTCTAATGGCAGTTGTCTGGAATACTGCATCCATCTATTGGGTATACAATTCGATCTCATCAGTAATGCCGCCTTTCGCGGCAATTATGATCAGTTTGATCCCCTTCTGCCTAGGAGCAGCATTAATGGCTCTTGCCTTCAGCCTGTATTATCAATTAAGACGCAAAACCTCACTGCTGTTATCCCTATTTGGATTAATGGAATTCTGGATCAGTTATGAATTTCTGCATGCTTCCTGGGATCTGGCATTTCCATGGATGACTTTAGGAAACGGCTTTGCCAACTTCCATCAATTGATTCAGTGGTACGATATTACCGGTGTTTATGGAGGCTCAATATGGGTCTGGTTGGTCAATATCCTGATTTTCATTCTTTACCTCAACCGAAAAGGGATCTATCAGCTCAAAAACAGGCTTGTCCCAGCACTGTGCTTGATTTTCGCCTTAGTGGCTCCTGCTACTTATTCTTTGTTTCGTTATTTCAACTATGAGGAGCACCAAAATCCAGCCCAGGTGGTGGTGGTACAGCCAAACGTGAATCCTTACATCAAGTTTCAGCTCAGTCCTGAGGAACAATTAAACACCTTATTTTCGTTATCAAATTCGGTGGCAAAACCCAATACGGAGTTTTTTATCTGGCCCGAAACTGCGCTTTCTCAACATGGCGATTTTGACGAAGAAAACTTACGGGAGACCTACTCCTACCAACGGATTCTGAAATTTTTGGATCAATATAAAAATGGTAATGTCTTATCGGGCATAGAAAGTTATCAATTATATAATTATGCCAAGACACCCACTGCACGTGAAATTGCTCCCAATATTTATCAGGACAACTTCAATGCAGCAACACTGATCGATTACTCCTCCAAACTTCAATTTTACCACAAATCCAAATTGGTCCCAGGTGTCGAACAGATGCCCTTTGGCGCTGCAATGAATTTTTTAAAACCATTATTTAAAGCCTTTGGCGGCACCACTGGCGGCTATGGAAAGCAAGCCGAACCTTCGGTCTTCTACGCGCAGAGTGGTATTGGGGCCGCACCTGTTATCTGCTATGAGTCTATCTGGGGCGATTATGTAGCAAAATATATTAAAAAAGGAGCCCAATTTATTGCCATCATCACCAACGATGGCTGGTGGGGCAATACTTCCGGGAAAGACCAACATTTGCAATACGCAAAACTAAGAGCCATTGAAAATAGACGCTGGGTTGCCCGATCGGCAAATACTGGAATATCCGGTTTTATCAATCAACGCGGTGATATTGTACAACAGACAAAATGGTGGGTGCCTGCAGCACTGAACCAGGAAATCAATTTAAATGAGGAGATTACAATATATACCAAAACTGGTGATATTGCTGCCTATATAGGCTTAGCAATCGCCCTAGGTGGATTTCTTATCCTCATCATCCGTCGGCAACGTGCACCCTTACCATGACCTACGCGAATTCAAAAACAAAATATTTCCTCAAAAACGGGAAAAGATAAACAAAATCAAAAGATACCATAAAAAGAGCCTGCTATCAGGCTCTTTTCGTTCAATCTATTTTTTACTCCTTACAATGGTTATCGCATTTTCAAAACAGGATAAACTCCACGGCAACCTTAACAGTCTCGCTATGGCACAATTATCGACTCTTCCCTCGCTTCAAATGGAGTGCGTCCCGAAGATTTCAGTACGGCCTAAAAAAAACGACTAAATTCTGATGAAAATAAGTCATTTAATGCATTTGATTTACTTTTGAGATTTGTAATTTTGCAGCATGCAAGTATATTTTGACAATGCTGCGACTACAGCCTTAGATCCTGAAGTTATAAAAGTAATGGTAGATGTCATGGATAACAATTTTGGAAATCCATCCTCTATCCATAGTCACGGAAGACAAGTAAAAACAATCGTAGAAAAAGCCCGGAAAACTATCGCCAACCTACTTCATGTATCTCCGGCTGAAATTTTCTTTACTTCGGGCGGAACCGAAGCAGATAATATGGCTATCGTACGCTCGATTATGGACTTTGGCATTAGCCATGCAATTACTTCACCAATAGAGCACCATGCTGTCCTTCATACCCTGGAGGAGCTTGAGAAGCAAGGAAAAGTTCATCTTGACCTGCTCAATGTAGACAATAAAGGTAATTTAGATCTGAATCAACTGGAAGAGCTTTTAAGCAGCAATCCACGTACTTTTGTTTCCATTATGCACGCCAATAACGAAATCGGTAACCTCAACGATATCCAGCGCATATCACAATTATGCCAACAATATAATGCGATATTTCACTCGGATACCGTACAGACTATGGGCCATTATCCACATGACCTGAGTCAGCTAAAAATTGATTTCATTACAGGCGCAGCCCACAAGTTTCACGGTCCAAAAGGGGTAGGCTTTCTCTATATCAATGCAAATAATAAAATCAAACCGCTGATTTATGGCGGTGCCCAAGAACGAAATATGCGTGGTGGAACGGAGAATGTCTATGGTATAGCGGGCCTTGCCAAAGCATTAGAACTGGCCTATGAACATATGGATGAACATCAGGCATATATCCAGGGGCTCAAATCGTATATGATTGAAGAATTGCAGAAAGCAATTCCGGATATCGATTTCAATGGCGTTGTCGAACCCGATAAATCGCTTTATACAGTGCTTAATGTATCTTTCCCTTGCAGTGATCTTGCAGATATGCTGCTGTTCAATCTGGATATTTCCGGCATATCCTGTTCTGGCGGAAGCGCTTGTAGCTCAGGAACTGATATCGGATCTCATGTCTTAGGCGCTATTAAAACAAATTCAGACCGTCCATCCGTCAGATTCTCCTTTTGCAAAAACAATACAAAAGAAGAAGTGAATTTTGTGGTATCCACCTTAAAAGAACTTTGTACAAAAAGCAAATAGGACCAAAGACTAATAAAAACAAAAAAACGAAGAGAATTCTCTTCGTTTTTTTTGTTTTATGTAGATCATTTATCGTTCGACAGATTTCAATTTTTCGTTAGGATATAGTATTTGGAGATGTCACCAGTAATATCGTTTCCCGATAGATCGAGTTGGCTCAAAAAATGATTCCCCAATTTGAATTTATAATCGACGCCGTCCAGTGTAATAATGTTTCCGTCCAGTTTCCATTTACCTTCACGTACAAAAACATCATCACTTTTATTGAGATATTTGGACGAATATTTATAGGAATTATCTTTGTGCAATGAAATCAATGTTTCTATACCGTCACAATCCGCACAGGGCATAACCCCTTTATATTCGCCGATCACAATTTCTGCTTTGTCCCTTCCCTTTATTTCCTGTAAATTATCTTTATAGGCAGCCACACTTTGTTTGGGATTATCACATCCCCCTAACATAATCATTACCAACAGTCCCACTGTCCAAATAAACCTTTTCATCTCTTTCCAAATTCAAAAAAATCAGCATCTAATAGTTACACCCATATAGTTCATAACAAATTAAATACCAAAAATTTAGAACGGATTAAAATTCATCGTCCTCATCTTCTACTAAAAATGATAAAGCTCCCTGTAACTCTCCCAATGCATGGAAATTACGGCTTTTACGAGCAATTTCAATCCCATTTTTATAGGTGATGATTGCAACTTCCTGTTTGTCCAGTTTTTCATATAATTTTCCCAGATGATAATATGTTCCCACATAATCGGGATGTTGCTCTATCAGTTGCTCAAATCTCGCCAAAGCTTCTTGCTCATCTTGCTGCTTCAAATACTCCGCTGCAATCGCGTATTTTAAAAAAGGATCTTCGGGACTCTCTTTCAAAAATTCTTGGAGTTGATCCAATCGTGTTGACATATCTTTTTTTGTTTCAAACTTAACTAAAATTGCCTTCATCTGTCAACTATTATTTTAATGTCTATGTAGGGGCTATATCCTACATCGAATCAACCTACTCGTTTTACTAGGATTACTTAAAGGGAACATCGGAGCTCATGATAAAAACTGTTTCCTTTTTTAATTTGGCAAAACGTATGACATGTGAGAGCAATGATTTGTGCAGGCCTATCGAATATTAAAACCGGGCCGAGGAATCCACCGATTTAAAAAAAAATACTATGCTAGCATACAAAATGACACTATCCTGACGCAAGATTTTCATTAAAAAAAAGAGCATTGATTCAATAAAAAATTAACAAATTCAATTAAATACACGTACAAAATTACGAATACAACAAAAACAACTGCATTTATAGACTATAAATTCAAAATAACATAACATTAAAAAGAACTAGCAAGCCACAATTTTAAGAAGGCGGGGGCTTTTTATTTGACAGAAAATATGGTAAGTTTGGGTAAAACCAATCGTATATGAAAATATTAGTTTGTATAAGTAATGTCCCTGACACTACATCGAAGATCACTTTTACAAATGACAACACTGCCTTTAATACAGCTGGGGTGCAGTTTATTATAAACCCTTATGATGAGATTGCCCTTTCAAAGGCAGTTGAATTGGCTGAAGGTGGAAAAGGAACAGTGACTGTCATCAATGTTGGAGATGCATCCACCGATGCGACCATCCGCAAAGCATTAGCTATAGGCGCAGACAATGCCGTACGTATTAATGCTGTTCCAAGAGACGCCTGGTTTGTAGCCAATCAAATTGCAAATTACGCTAAAGACAATGCTTTTGACCTGATTTTGACCGGACGGGAATCCATCGATTATAATGGTGCTCAGGTCGGTGCAATTGTTGCCGAATTACTGAATATACCATCCGTTTCAATTGCCAAAAAGGTTGATGTCGCTGCTGATGCGGTCAGTATAGAACGTGAAATAGAAGGCGGAAAAGAGGTCTTAACCGCTAAGCTTCCAATTGTTGTCGGCACGGCTGAGGGAGTCGCTGAGCCTAAGATCCCAAATATGCGCGGGATAATGAGTGCGCGTACCAAACCCTTGGATGTGCTGGAACCATATACAGTGGATACGCTTTCCCACATTGTCAATTATGAGACGCCGGCTCCACGCGGTACTGTAAAACTCGTTGATGCTGCAGAGGTGGAAAAGCTGGTTTCCCTGCTACATGATGAGGCCAAAGTTATTTAATCATTAAATTCCGAAAAAACTATGTCAATACTAGTATATGTAGAAAATACCGATGGAAAATTCAAAAAGTCTGCTTTTGAAGTAGTTTCTTATGCGAAAGCCATCGCCGATAATACAAACACTGATCTTGTCGCCATTTCTATCGGCAATGTCGCTCAGGAAGAACTTGCTGCCCTGGGCAACTATGGAGCATCCAAAGTACTTACGGTCAATAACGAGCAACTCGCCTCTTTCGTCAATCAGGCTTATGCCAGCATTATCGCTGAGGCTGTCAAGAGTACAGGAGCAAATCTGCTTGTGCTTTCTAATTCGTTCTCGGGTAAAGGCCTAGCCCCGCGGATTGCGGCAAAACTCCATGCGGCACTTGCAGACGGCGCATTAGCCTTACCAACAATTGAAGGAGAAAAACTAACGGTTAAAAAGACTGCGTTTTCCAATAAAGCATTCGCCACAGTAGAATTGACCGCAGCAATAAAGATCATTGCCCTTAGCCCCAATGCCTATGAGACCAAGGAAACCGGAGGTCATGCGGTAGTAGAATCATTTACGGCAAATGTTGCCCAAGCCGACTTTTCGACGATTGTTAAAGAGATTGTTCGTGCTACAGACAAAGTTTCGCTACCAGAAGCCGAAATCGTTGTTTCCGCAGGTCGTGGATTAAAAGGTCCTGAAAACTGGGGGATGATCGAAGAGTTAGCAGATGTTCTTGGTGCTGCCACAGCCTGTTCAAAACCTGTTTCTGACGCGGGATGGCGTCCACATTCTGAACACGTTGGCCAAACGGGTATTGTTGTGAGTCCTAATCTGTACATCGCAATTGGTATCTCAGGTGCCATCCAGCATTTGGCTGGAGTCAGTTCTTCGAAAACAATTGTTGTCATCAACAAAGATCCCGAAGCACCATTTTTTAAAGTAGCCGATTACGGTATCGTTGGCGATGCCTTCGATGTTGTCCCCAAATTGACACAGGCTTTAAAAGCTTACAAAGGCAGTTAAACTTTATTAACATATTTTTCTCCCCATTCATAAAAAAATGAATGGGGAGTTTTTATTTGCCCTTGCATATTTACTATTTTCCTGATAAAAAGGTCTTGATTACGAACGAGAGAACGATAAATTTGTTTGACAAGTAACGCAATTATAATTGCATATAAAAGCAAATTTATCTAAGTTTGTAGACCGCTTTGGAATTAAAATGAAGAAAATCAGATTAGATATCGTTGGTTTATCCTATAGTCAAACACAATCTGGGGCCTATGCCCTTGTATTGGGAGAAGTGGAGGGCAACAGAAGATTGCCCATCATTATTGGTAGCCATGAAGCCCAAGCTATTGCTATTCGGATAGAAAAAATGATTCCAAGCCGTCCCCTTACACACGACCTATTTCAATCTTTCGCGGAATCTTTCGGCATTAAACTCGTTGAGGTACTTATCTATAACCTGATTGAAGGTATTTTCTATGCGAAGATTATTTGTTCTGACGGCAATAAAATAGTCGAAATTGATGCCCGTACCTCCGACGCCGTTGCTTTGGCTGTCCGATTCGAAGCCCCGATTTACGCCTACGAATTTATCATGTCATCTGCAGGAATTATTATTGAGGGACATGAATTCGCATTTTTGGAAAATCTGGACAAAGCGAACAAAGTACAAGACCCTAATATGGTTGAGATCGAAGAAAAGACTCCTTCCAAATCTCCTAACAACCCTTTTTCTTCGTTGACGGACGAGCAATTGGAACAGGCACTCAACCAGGCATTAATGGAAGAGAATTACGAGCAAGCAGCCTTGATTAGGGATGAGATTTCTAAAAGAAAATAACTCCTCTCACTAAAGCGAAACAAAAACTCTAAATAATATCGTTTTATGTCTATTAAATTAAGATTGACCATCATGAGCTTCTTTCAGTTTTTTGTCTGGGGAGCATGGTTGATTACAATAGCTAACTATTGGTTTGGCACAAAGCAATGGGATGGCACCCAATTCGGCGCTATCTTCGCGACAATGGGAATAGCCTCGTTATTTATGCCAACACTGATGGGGATAATTGCAGACCGCTGGATAAATGCTGAAAGACTATATTTTATCCTGCATCTGTGTTATGCTGCTGTTCTTTTTTATCTACCGGAAGTCAATGACCCCAATACTTTTTTTTATGCGATGCTCGCAGCGATGTGTTTTTATATGCCGACCCTGGCTTTATCCAACTCAATTGCTTATACTGCATTGAATGAAAACAACTACGATCTGGTCAAGGCATTCCCCCCTATTCGCGTATTCGGAACCATTGGATTTATTGTCGCGATGTGGATCACAAATCTAACAGGTAATAAAGCAACTGCCTACCAATTTTATATTGCTGGAACAGCAGCCTTGGCCTTAAGTCTCTATGCCTTTACTTTACCCAAATGTCCGCCTAAAAAATTGCAACAGGAAAATGCTTCTTGGACACAATTATTGGGCTTAGAAGCTTTTAAATTATTTGGGAACTATAAAATGGCTTTGTTCTTTATATTTTCCATGTTCTTAGGAGCTGCATTGCAGTTGACCAATGCCTATGGAGATGTGTTTCTTGACGAATTTAAATTCTACCCGAAATTTGCCGAATCTTTTGTTGTGAAATATTCAACAATCATTATGTCGATTTCACAGATATCAGAAACACTTTTTATCTTGGCAATCCCCTTTTTCCTAAAGAGATTTGGGATAAAGAAAGTTATGCTGATCTCCATGTTTGCCTGGGTATTACGTTTTGGACTGTTCTCATTCGGAGATCCTGCCGGTGGCCTATGGATGATCATTCTTTCCTGTATCGTTTATGGAATGGCGTTTGACTTCTTCAATATTTCAGGTTCATTATTTGTGGAAACATCGACAACATCAAGCATACGGAGTTCTGCACAGGGTTTATTTATGATGATGACAAATGGTTTTGGAGCCGTATTCGGCAGTTTTGCTTCCGGATGGATTATCGATCATTATTTCACCAGAAGCTTTCAGAATGGACAGGATCTTGCCGGCTATCTGGATACAGATATCAACGATACACACTTTCTGGACTTCCTAAAAGAAAAAAGTATCTCGCTATTGCCAGACGGCACACTGAACAATAGTCTTATGCTCAAGGACTGGCATGACATCTGGCTTGCCTTCGCGATCTACACACTGGTTATCGCAGTCCTTTTTGCGCTATTCTTTAGACATAAGCACGAACGTGAGTCGCCAAATTCAAAATAACAAAAAGCCGCAAATGCGGCTTTTTGTATATTTGCAGGATGCAAAACACATCAACGGAATTGTTAACGGACTCTCAATCCCAAATTTATAACTGGACTTTTCAATGGATTAAAAATCTAGGGTTGGACAACCAAACCAATCATTTTATCAACTCCATTATTTTATTATTGCTGGTCATCTTATTTTTGATCATTGTTGATTATTTCAGCAAAAAAATACTGCTGTTACTGACGATCAAAGCGATCCGGCGAAGTGCCAATAGATTTGATGATTTGTTAATCCGGAATAAAACCTTAAAGCTGATAGCCCATTTCGTTCCCATATTAGCTGCGCAATACATCATCCCTATTATCTTTATGGGCTTTCCAAATTGGAAAGAAAATATCAACAAATTATTGGCTATTGCCACCACAATCGTCAGCTTGTTGATTATTCATTCCCTATTAAAAAGTATCCGGGATATCTTACGCACAAAGAAATCCTTTGCCGACAAACCGCTGGAGAGCTACCTACAGGTGTGTCAGATTGTTATGTACTTCATTGGCGGTACGATCTGTTTTTCGATCTTGACAGGCAGTTCCCCTTGGTCATTTCTCTTATCACTGGGTGCAGCCTCGGCAATCCTAATGCTGGTCTTTAAAGACACCATCCTAGGTTTTGTGGCAAGTATCCAGGTATCGGCCAATGACTCGATACGGGTGGGCGATTGGATTGAAATGCCCAAATACGGTGCAGACGGAACCGTCAAGGAAATCAATCTCAACAACGTTAAAGTGCAAAATTTTGACAAGACCATCACGACAATCCCCACACATACGCTGTTATCCGATTCCTTTAAAAATTATAGAGGTATGCAACAATCTGGTGGAAGACGCCTGAAAAGAGCAATCAATATTAAAATCTCCACAATCCGTTTTTTATCGAATGAGGAGATCGAAGGATTAAAGAATATACAGATTCTCCGTCCCTATATCGAAGACCGTGCAAAGACAATCGATGAATTCAACAGTAGGCATCAGATTGATCCTTCCAGTCCAATAAACGGGCGAAAAATGACCAACCTGGGCATGTTCAGGGCCTATGCGCTAACCTACCTGCGTCAGAATCCCAATATTCACAAAACAATGCCGCTAATGGTGCGACAACTGGCATCGACCGAACATGGGGTACCAATCGAACTTTACTTTTTTGTCAATGATATACGTTGGGAATACTATGAAGGGATTGTCTCTGATGTGTTTGACCATCTTTTTGCTGCAACAAAATACTTCGATCTCGAAATCTTTGAAAATCCCGCCTCAGATGATTTTAGACAGTATGTAAGCGCACATAAAATAAGTCTATTGAATTAATAACAATAACAGGCGCTATCCATAAAAACAGTGAAAGGTAATCCGGGGAGATTACCTTTTCACTTTAAAAACAAACTAAATTTTTAGACGTGTTTCACAACAGATCTACACATTAACCCTAACTCTTTATGAATCAAAAATTACTCTACACAAATATAGAGCTGCTATGTTAAGTGCATCTTAAGTTAACTTTAAACTTAAAACAATTCGATAAATAGTTATTTAAATTATTTATTCTGCATCGTTTATCAATAAAACGGTTTCTGCTTGATAAAACCAAAATTCGACCATTCTATCAAACCAATACACTGCTATTAAAAACTGAACGGGTTATCCTTATTCACTGTAAATAACATACGATTTCAATCGCTATAAATCAAGGGGGCTAATCTGGATTAGAATAGGCATCCAAAAAATCAAGTCAATCTATTAGAGAATGAAATAGCTGAAATGATGTTTTTGGTAAGCGGGGGTAAAATCGCATAAAAATGGGGCTATCCAACCTTTTTTCGGATGGCCCCATTTCCTGAAACAGTAAAGATGTATTTACTTCACAACAATGCTTTTCGTAGCAAAATGTTCCCTGTTAAACATATCGGTAGCCCTGATTTCAAGCTGATATGTTCCAGTTTTAAGTTTCGGCAAATTCATCATCCATAGATGGCTGGATTTTTCTGGGTTGGATGGACGGCGCGTTGTCATCAACTCTTCAGCATTATCATATTTTGCCAGCGCTTTTAAGAAAGCGGGATCACTCTCGTTAACATATTCCATCTCTTTCCAATCTCCTTGGTTAATTCTATAGGCAACTTTATCGCCTTCCCTACCAATGAAGAAGTTTGCATAAATCGGGTATCTTTTCGTGTACTTCTCCGGTACTACTGACGCGCCATAGATATCGATCTGATAGCTTGCTGGCTTTCCTACGACTTTGTAATCGAAACTATATTGATTACCTTCGATTTTCAACACGGCATAACCCTTTGGTGTACCGTCCCGCATGGTGGAAACCGGAATTCCTTTCTCATTTAGTTCGCCTGAATACCAATCCCCGGATGTGGTTCCGACATTATATTCGTGGTGTGGCTGCTCCTGCTTCCAACCATCTTTCTGTCCATAAAAATATTGACGTTGGAAATGTGTATGTGCTGAAAGTGAAAGTGTATGTTTAAAGGGAGCTAAGATATCAAAAAGACGCTGCCTATCTTCATTGCGAAACACATTCGAATTTTCGTGGTATAACGGAATATGGAAGGAAAGGACAATCAATTTGTCTTTATCCACCTGTTTTAGATCATTTTCAACAAAATCCAATTGATCTTTTCTAAAACCGCCGAGATACCCTTTTCCCGTACGTGGATTGGGATAAATGATATCGTCCAATACGATAAAGTGTGCATTTCCATAATTAAAGGAATAATTATTGGGGCCAAAAGTACGCTCAAAAGATTCATCTGAAAGACTGTCAGTTTTGGCATCATAATTCATATCGTGATTCCCCATCACATTATACCAAGGTAGGCCCATCGTCGAAATGACCGATTTATATTTTGGTTGAAGGGATAGATCGTCACCCACCAAATCCCCTAAGCTGATTCCGAATTTAGCGACAGATTTATCAGCGATTTCATTAATGATGCCATCCTTAAAAAATCCCAATTCTTCCTCGGTATAGGCTTGTGGGTCACCAAACACAAAAGCAGAAAAATTAGGTTGCTCTTCCTGTTGATATAAAGCAAAGTTCAAGCTAGCAGGAATTTTCCCTGTCGCCGCAACACCGGGGTATTTTGATGCAGGACTGCCATTGACTTTGTGTATAGAATAGAATTTCGGGTGGTTATTTTCATCAAGGGGCAGGGCATATCCAGAAGGTTTGACAACAAAAATGATATTATCATTTCCAACTGGTAATTGATAGTTACCATCTCTATCTGTAGCAACTACTTCGCGACCGTTGCTGATCGAAACAGATGCTATCCCCTTCTCATTCTTATCTAGTTTTCCATTTCTGTTTACATCGAGAAAAACTTTTCCCTTTGCAAATTCTTGTGCTTGCACTGTCTGGGTCAGCGCCAAAGAAATGGCCAATGCCATAAATGTTTTCATATCGAACGTTAGTTTTGCCGCTAAAGTACCCTATTACCATTAAGACAATATCAATTGAATATAAAGAATTCGTAAACATAAACACGTATCAAAGAGCGGACAACTTTACAAATAACACTTAATTAGTTCTTATATAATAGGGATTTAAATCGGACTTTATACGTATTTATCCGAATGAGGTCCGAATGAAGTCCGAATGAGGTCCCTATCAAGTCCCTGTTAGTATACTGTTTATTATGAATTTGCCTTCCACTTGATATCAAGTTTTCCCAAAGCATTTTCCTTGAATTTTCTGTTATTATTACATCGAACGTGTTGCTCAATTTCAGCCTTTGCATAAGTATGAAGGGCAATACCGCTCTGTATACAAGAAAATCAACATTAAATTGATAGAAAGAATAAAAAAAGGAGCGACCAAATGATTGGTCGCTCCTTCAAAAAAATAATTATCGTTATTATCTAGCTTGTGCGGTCGCTAACATACGGTTTACTTCGTCTATCATCGATTTCGCGGCATCATGCATCCGTGGGTTGCCTGCAAAGTCTGCATCTAAAGTGACACGTTTTGATTTATCTTTGTAATTATATTCCAGATAAAAACGGGGCACTTTGGAATTAATGGAATCTTTCTTCCACTCTGGACCGGTCATATCTGTATCCAAATTCCAAAATCCTAGCTCCATTGCCTTACGGTGCAGGTACAATAGATCGTCTTTTGTAAACTTTACGGTATCGGTAATTAAAGAATCTTGTTTGTCCAAATATTTATAGATACGCGTTTTTGAATTGTATTCATTGACCATGTGATTCGGTTCGCCATATTTGAATTCAATTGATTCAAAATCAGCAAAACGGAAGGGCGCATTTTTTATCATATTGCTGTAGTAATAAACACAATACATCAAAAATGGCACAATAATACAAAGGCCTAAAAAAATCTTTTTACTCTTTATTGTCATTTCTATAAAATTTTGACAAAAATAAGGATTTATATAGGGTATAAAAGTTTATGTCAAGATATGACATAAAAGCTACATGGATTTCATCTTGTTAGATCTTTGGAGAACCTGCATCTACAAAAGTTCTGGCATACCAGCTATCCGTAAGATCGGAAATAATAACCCCTTTGCGTGTGGATACATGTACAAATTTATTATTGTGTAAATACACTCCCACATGGTCTATTCCATTTTTACCAAAGGAAAAAAACACCAGGTCACCCTCCTCTAGTTTTTCAGGTTTCTTTCTTTTTACGATACCCTCCATATCTCGGGATGTCCGCGGGAGATTGCCTTTATACACTTCAATATATAGCAGGTTGACAAATCCGGAGCAGTCCACACCACGTTTGGTCTGCCCGCCCATGCGATGTGGTATACCCATCCAGTCATCTATAAAAGAATAAAGCTGCGGGTTTAGTTTTTTGACACTTACATTCAGTAAAGAAGCGTAATTATTAAGACTGGAACCTGAAAAGGTTTTCCCGCGTGCCGAGCTTGCATCGGTCAGCACTGAGCCATTGGCGGAACGGGATCCCGAGGTCATTACTTTTTTCTTCGTTGAACAGCTGCTCAAGAATAGTAGTGCGCTTAAAAAGAAGATAAAATAAGACTTTGCAATCATGCTGTACGATTTACTTTCCTGCAGGACAAACTTAAATAAATTGCCCTTGATATACAACCTATTTACCTCCTTCGTAAAAAACAATTTATTCATTCGCTCTATTTTATTCAAATACGATCAGTAGCAAAAAGATGATTCCATAGATCCGGCAACCATTATTGTTTCACTTTCTTTAAGGTCTCAATAGATACCTCATCAATAGTTCCGGGTTTATCATTTTTCCTTACCAAGAACGTCGGATCGGAAAAAGAATTGTCCAGAAATCGTAACTTTGCCGCCTAATTTATTTGAGAATGGAAAAATTAAAAGGTGCATTAGCCGTCTTTTTAGGTGCGAGCAGTTTTGGGATATTATCAACATTTGTAAAAAAAGCATATGGCCAAGGACTTACTTTGGGAGAGGTAACAGGTATTCAGGTATTATTTGGAATGCTTATGCTTTGGCTTATCTTTATAGCGATCAAGTTATTTTCTGGAAAAACCTTCCAATCTTCAACTAAAAAATCTTCATGGATAAAAATCTTAATCAGCGGCACATCAACAGGGCTGGTGAGCGTCTTATACTATAAATGTGTGCAGCTGGTTCCCGCTTCACTGGCTATTGTTCTGCTGATGCAGTATATATGGATAGGCGTGGTCATTGAGTTTATCTTTTTCAAAGCAAAGCCATCAAAAAATAATCTGATCGGCATCGGCATTGTACTGCTTGCAACATTATTCGCCACAGGTCTCATCGAAAAGGGATTGGAAGATCTCAATTTAACCGGCCTACTATTTGGAATTCTGGCTGCAACGGCTTATTCTGTTTTTATGATCGTGAATGGACGCGTAGGTAATGATTACCATCCGATACAAAAGAGTGCAATCATGGTAACAGGTTCCTGTATTTTGATTTTCACCTTATTTCCACCGACCTACTTATTTAATGGTCAATTTGATGGTAATTTTCTACATTTTGGATTGATACTATCGCTATTTGGCACCGTTATTCCACCATTGCTATTTGCTTATGGTTTGCCAAAAACGGGCTTCTCCTTAGGTGGAATATTAAGTTCCGCGGAATTGCCTGTCGCCACCTGCATGTCCTATTTTATATTACATGAATCCGTTTCGTTTGTACAATGGATCGGTGTCCTTTTGATTTTGGGTACGGTGATCTGGTTAAATGCTGCAAAAAGCAGTTCACACTAATCAAAAATATTTATTTAAAACCTGATGACAGGTTTTCCCTACTCTAATATCTAACGGAAAACCAACAATCGTCTAAGAAGAAGGAAATAAAGCTTTGGATCATGAAAAAGGGGTAATCTTCTGAAAGATTACCCCTTTTTTATCCTATAAAGTTCCTGAAGAACTAATGTGCCAATGTCTCTGGAACTTCTTCTATCTCTACTTCACAGGTATCTGTGACTTCCATAAATTTAACGGGTACAACTTCGTTCACCAATAATGGATCATACAACGTCCGCACCTTGACATAATTTTTGGAGAAACCGTGCATATAACCATCTTTTTCATCTGCTTCGAAGAGGACATCTCCCTGGGCGCCAAGCTGTGATTCATAAAAGGCGCGACGTTTCTTCTCTGAAAGAATATGTAACATCTTACTTCTATCACTACGCTGTGCTCCCGGTACTGCTCCTTCCATTTGAGCTGCAATCGTATTTTCACGCTCAGAATAGGTGAAAACGTGCAGATAGGAAATATCCATATTATTCAGGAAATTATAAGTATCTAAAAAGTCCTCACGTGTTTCACCCGGAAATCCAACAATCACGTCAACACCAATACAACAGTTCGGCATTAAAGACTTGATAAATTCCACTCGCTCGGTATACAGTTCGCGTTTATATCTCCGACGCATCAGACCCAAAATCTTATTGCTTCCGGACTGTAATGGCATATGAAAATGTGGAACAAATCTTTTGGATTGCGCAACAAACTCGATAATATCGTTTGAAAGAAGATTAGGTTCTATAGAAGAAATACGTATCCGATCGATACCTTCAACCTCATCCAGCGCCTTTACTAAATCCAGGAAGCGGTCTTCGCGTTTACCATCGCGGATACCAAAATCCCCGATATTAACACCCGTCAACACAATTTCCTTTACACCCGAAGCCGCAATTTCTTCCGCCTGTTTCACAATCTCTTCAATCTTTCCTGAACGGCTTCCACCACGTGCCAGGGGAATTGTACAGAATGTGCAGGAATAATCACATCCATCCTGAACTTTTAAAAAGGTACGGGTACGATCACCAATGGAATAGGCTGATACAAATTGATTGGTTTCATCAATCGGGCCATTATAAACAATTGTTTTTTCCTGTTTGGTCAAATCATTGATATGTTCAATGATATTAAATTTCTCGGCAGCTCCCAATACCATGTCCACCCCTGGGATCTCTGCGATTTCCTTTGGTTTTAGCTGGGCATAACAACCTACAATGGTAATATAGGCATTCGGAGAGTGCTTTAAAGCTTCCTTGACCACTTTTCTACACTTCTTGTCAGCATTGTCCGTTACAGAACATGTATTGATTACATAGACGTCCGCACGGCTATTGAACGCTGTTGTATCATAGCCCGCTTCCTTAAATAAACGTCCTATGGATGATGTCTCCGAATAATTCAGTTTACATCCAAGTGTATAAAAAGCTACTTTTTTATTCTCCATAATATTTTGCAAAATTACATTTTTTTTCAGTAACCCTTCTTATCATTTTAAGTTTTGACTTTCTCGTTATAAGGATTTTCCTTAGTTTTGACTATCTTGAAAGGTCTTAGGCGCTAGAAGATTTAAAGATTAAGCATTTAATAAATACAACGTACAGATGAAACAATATTTAGATTTACTCAGACATGTATACACGAATGGTGTTGTAAAAACGGATCGTACCGGTACTGGTACCAAGAGTGTCTTTGGGTATCAGATGCGTTTCAATCTTCAGGAAGGATTTCCTTTAGTAACCACAAAGAAGCTGCACCTTAGATCCATCATCCATGAGCTGATCTGGTTTCTGAAAGGCGAAACCAATATCCAGTATTTGAAAGAAAATGGAGTAAGCATCTGGGATGAATGGGCAGATGAGCAGGGCAACTTAGGCCCGGTTTACGGTTCGCAATGGCGCTCGTGGCCAACGCCTGACGGTCGTCATATCGATCAGATCACACAGGTTATCAACCAACTAAAAAACTCGCCGGATTCCCGTCGGATCATCGTATCAGCATGGAATGTCGCCGAGATTGAACATATGGCCTTACCTCCATGTCATGCTTTCTTTCAATTTTATGTAGCACCGGCACAACCTGAAAAAGGGATTATGAAACCCCAATTGTCCTGTCAGCTTTATCAACGTAGCGCTGATATATTTTTAGGCGTACCTTTCAATATTGCTTCTTATGCGCTGTTGACGATGATGGTGGCACAGGTCTGTGATATGGAAGCTGCTGAATTTATTCATACATTGGGCGATGCACATATCTATAGCAATCACTTTGAACAGACAGAACTGCAGTTGAGCCGCGATCCAAAGCCACTGCCTCAAATGAAGATAAACCCCGAGGTGAAAGATATTTTTGATTTCAAATTCGAAGACTTCGAATTGTTAAATTACGAATCACATCCACATATAAAGGCTCCTGTTGCGGTTTAAGAAGGCCTTTAGGAAGCTTTTCCATGCATGATACCACTTTACACAAAATACGACTAATCTACACGACACAAGATGAGTAACCCAACGATCACATTAATCGTAGCTGCTTCGGAAAACAATGCGATCGGCATCAATAACCAGATGCCCTGGCATTTACCCAACGACTTTAAGTATTTTAAAAGAAATACCATTGAACATTCGGTCCTGATGGGCAGAAAAACCTTTGAGTCAATAGGAAAAGCCTTACCCGACCGAAGAAATATCGTCATCACACGTAATGCAGATTTCCAAGGAGCAGATATCGATGTTGCCAACAGCATCCAGGAAGCCCTTTTATATTGCCGCGATGAACGTGAGGTATTTATCATAGGTGGAGCTAATATCTATCAACAAGCCTTACCGCTGGCTAACAAGGTGCTGTTGACCCGTGTACACACAACGATTCAGGGAGATGCGTTTTTTCCTGCATTATCATCGGAAGACTGGGAAATGATTTCTGCGGAACCGCATCAGGCAGATGATAAGCATGCATTCAACTATACCTTTGAGGTGTACAAAAGAAAATAACCATTGTAATGTTAAAATATTTATCTCTTGTTTTCATTATACTAATGTCCAAGACATATGCTCAAAAGATAGATACCGTATACCTGGAAAAATTACTTCAGAGCCGCCCTGATCTGTTCCAGCAAATATTAAATCATCCAACAAAACATGAGGTACAGATCCTGTACACACAAATTGACCGTGATAAATCCAATATTCCGCATTTCCGGTCTTATAGTTATCGGCTGAATCCCAATTGGTACTTCTATCCAGCGAGTACTGTGAAACTGCCAACTGCGATTTTGGCACTGGAAAAAATTAATGACTTACATATTAATGGGCTGACTAAAGATACGCCGCTGCGTATTGATTCTGCTTTTGAAAAACAAACCAAAGTAGCTGTAGATGAGTCAGCGGCCAACGGACTGCCATCTATCGCCCAATATGTAAAAAAGATACTATTGACCAGCGATAATGATGCCCAAAATAGGCTATTCGAATTTATTGGCCGTGCTGAATTAAATGCAAAATTGAAAAAATATAGGACCAAATATAGCCGGATTGTCAACAGGCTTGCTATAGGTGACAAAGGAATCTGGGCCAAGCATACGAATCCCTTCACGTTCTATAAGGATGACCATATTGTCTACCAGCAGAAAGAACAATTTGACCCCAAAGACTATGATATCAAATTAGCCAATACGCTTCAGGGAAAAGGTTACATGAATGATAAAGATGAACTTATCCATGAGCCATGGAGCTTCGAAGGTCTCAATGTGTATGCGCTAGAGGATCAACAACTGGTCCTGAAGAAATTATTATTTCCAGAGGCATTTAAAAGCAAAGACAGGTTTAATTTACAAAAAGAAGATTATAACCTGCTCTACGATTATATGTCCCGCTATCCGTTTGAATCGGATTTCCCAAAATATGATACCACAGAGTTCTGGCCAACCTACAGCAAATTGCTCTTCTATGGTCGCGAAAAAGAGGCAAAGCTAAATCCCAATATCCGTATTTTCAATAAATATGGTGACTCCTACGGCTATAATATAGATAATGCCTATATTGTAGATTTCGAACAGGGTGTTGAATTTCTCCTTGCTGTTGTTGTCCAATCCAATGAAAATGGAATTTACAACGACGGCATTTATGAATACGAGACCGTCACCTATCCATTTTTGAAAAACATCGGCCAGCTTATCTATCAGGAAGAATTAAAAAGAACAAAAAAAATCAAACCTGATTTATCCAAGTTTGATTTCAGAAAATAATACAAAAGGGCTTTCAGATTTTTGAAAGCCCTTTTATATGTCAAAATTGATATTTTTTGTTACCCCGACACTAAGGTAGTTCATTTCTATACATGCGGATGAAATAGAATCAGGAAAACAACCCCCGTCCATTAGCTATTTAGCGGACAACAAAGCACTTTCGATCAATTCGGCATAGAAGTCACCTTCTTTCATACCAAATGCACGTACCTGTTGTGGGATAAAACTTTGTGCTGTCTGCCCCGGAATAGTATTGATCTCAATAAAGTAAAAGTTATCGGTACCATTTTCCAGGAAGAAGTCTACACGTACCATACCTTTACAATTTAACCTAACATAAATTTCTTTCAGAATGCGGGCGGCACGTTCTTGCTGCTCTGTCGTCAGGTCTGCTGGTGTAATTTCTTCTGTCAAACCAGGGATATACTTCGCCTCAAAATCAAAAAATTCACGGGTTGTTCGAACCTCTGTAGCTGGCAATACGACCAATTCTCCTTTTACATTACGGAATATTCCTTCCGAGAATTCCCGCCCCGTTACAAATTCCTCAACAATGACCTGCTTTCCTGTATTCTCAGCATCAAAGGCTTTGTCAATAGCTTCCTGTAGCTGAACGGATTCTTTCACTTTTGTCATCCCTATACTGCTACCACCAGCGTTCGGTTTTACAAAATATGGGAGGGAAAGATTACTTTCTACCGTGCTAAGGGCTTCCCCTCGTTGGGATTCAAATAATAAAACCGATTTGGCCAGATACAATTCAGGAATATCACTTAAGATCGCCTTCGTATAGCCCTTGTTCATCGTCAGAGCTGACGTCAGTGCATCGCATGAAGTATAAGGAATATCCAGCAAATCAAAGTAGCTCTGTAGTCTTCCATCCTCTCCGGGTACGCCATGAACCATAATAAAGGCTAAGTCGAAACTTATTGTTTCTCCATTTAATGGTAATGTAAAGCTTTCGCGCAGGATCGGATGCTGCTGACCATCTTTATCTGTATAAAACCATGCGTCTTTTGATATGGTAATCAAGTACACATCGTATTTGTCATGATCGAGTTGGGAGTTGACAAAGGCAGAACTTTTAAAAGAAACTTCGGCCTCTCCTGTATAACCTCCAGTTATTAATGCTATTTTTGCTTTCATAAATTTTAGCGATTCGAATAGCAAATATAATTTGCTATACACGGAAAAACGAATAATTTTGTGAGGAATAATTTTATTTAACCATTCTGCAAAATTGGCTTCAATATTGCGGTTCTATGCAGAATTCATTTTTATCAAATACAGTAATGTCCAAAGTCGTACAATATCTTCAGACACCCACATTCAGAAAAAATCTCATTGCCGCATTCGTCGCGATAGTCTGCCTATTTCTTGCGGTATATGTCGGGCTGAAAATATATACTAAACATGATGAATCCATTGCAGTTCCGAAAATAAAGGGCCTACATATCAACGCTGCCATCCAGGCACTGGAAGATGCTGGATTGGAATATCAAATTGACTCCGTTTATCAGATGGACGCCAAACCGGGACTCGTGATCGAACAGGATCCCGAGCAGGGATTTCACGTGAAATCTGGTCGAACAATTTATCTGACCATTATCACTCAGGTGGCACCAGAAGTCTCTTTTCCGAATATTAAAGATAAGACCCTGATCGAAGCAACAGCTATTTTAAAAAATCATAATCTTAAAATAGGTGACACTACTTATGTCGCTGATATTGCCCGGGATATTGTGTTAGACGCTCAATTTGCAGGTCAGTCCATTCGAAATGGCCGAATGATCCCGAAAGGCTCTAGGATAGATCTTGTCCTTGGTAATGGCCTCGGGGCGAATGAAGTTGAAATTCCCAACCTGATCGGCCTCCCTTTGAACGAAGCTAAATTTGCGCTTTCTGGTGCCGGACTTGGCTTGGGAACAGTAACCTACGATCCCAACGTAACCGATACCACAACAGCTGTGATCAGTGTTCAATCTCCAGGGGTAGAAAAGGGATTAACGAGCTTGGGGGCAAAAATAGATGTGACACTTTCACTGACAGCACCTTCACCTACAAGCGGTAGCTCTGGGGGGACAACGACTCCAAAGCCACAGGTGAATCCGACACAGTCGACCCCTCCTGCGGCGAAGCCAGTTGCGACGAAGCCAGCTGCTACAACAAAAACGACAACAAATACCCCTCCCGCCAAGTCTTCAAATACAGCACCTGCAGCGGGGCAAAAAAAGGAAAATAAAGCAAATAGTCTAGGCTTCTAAAGCCAGTGTGAAACCTTCATGAGCATAGATCATTTGCATAAATGATGAGTCATATGTCCATGAAGGTTTCATTACAGATCTAAAAAGTAATTCTGATGGAAAATAAAAAAGGAATACCAAGTTGGTTAAAAATTGTTGCATTAATCGTCATTCTTGTAGGGGGGTATTTTGCATGGACATTTTATAAGGCTTTCTTTGCCTCAAACGTTTCTGGAGAGAAAAAATACCTTTACATTCATGAAGGCGCTAAATACGAAGATGTTCTCAAATCGATTCAAGACTCCAGTCTTTTGGATGATATCGCCTCTTTCGAACGTGCAGCACAATATAAAAAGTACGAACAAAGCGTAAAACCGGGCCGCTATCTATTAAGTCCGGGGATGAACAACCGGCGTTTGATCGGCAATCTGATCGGCGGCTACCAGGAACCTGTGAAGTTTAGATTTGCCAATGTCCGACTAAAGGAAAATATGGCTGCGTTATTAGGCAAAAACTTTGAGGCGGATTCTGCACAATTTATTGCGGTACTGAATGATGAAGCCATTGTTCAAAAGTTTGGTTTTACCAAAGAGAACCTGATTTCAATTTTCATTCCTAATACCTACGAAATCTACTGGAATACAAGTCCAGAAAAGGTGATTGCCCGATTTGATGATGAGTGGAAAAAATTCTGGAATGCAGATCGCATTGCTAAGGCAAAAGCACTTAACCTCACTCAACAACAGGTGAGCACATTGGCTTCTATCGTTAAAGGGGAGGCTTTGCACCAGGACGAAATGCCCATGATCGCTGGCTTATATTTAAATCGCCTCAAAAAGGGCATGCTCTTACAGGCTGATCCAACAGTGATTTTTGCGAACAATGATTTTACGATCCGAAGAGTCCTAAATAAACATTTAAGAACAGACAATCCCTACAATACCTACATCTATAGGGGCTTGCCTCCGGGCCCTATTTCGATCCCGAGTATCGCCGCTATTGATGCTGTTCTAAATTTCAAGCAACATGACTACATCTATATGTGTGCAAAGGATGATTTTTCGGGTTATCATAATTTTGCAAAAACAGAAGTAGAACATCTGGTCAATGCGCGAAAATTCCAACAAGCCTTAGACGCCAGAAATATCAAGAAATAATGTTTGTATTTGACCATCAGATCCGCGTCCGCTATGCCGAAACAGACCAAATGGGTTATGTTTATTATGGCAATTATGCTGCCTTTTACGAGATAGCGAGAACTGAAATGCTGAGAAGTACAGGAATATCTTATAAAGAACTGGAAGAAATGGGCGTCATGTTACCTGTCACAGAGATGAAAACAAAGTATTTCAAACCGGGCAAATATGATGATCTGATAACAATCCGGGTAACGATTCGTAAGAAACCGGCGGTACGTATTATTTTCGAATATGAGCTTTTTAACGAAAGTGGCGAACTGCTTAATCAGGGCGAGACAACATTGGTGTTTGTTAATATGGAAAAGAACAAACCTTGCATGCCGCCCCAGATCTTCCAGGATAAGATGAGTAAATATTTTAATTGATATGGGGAAATTCCACCAATGGCTATTAAATTTTGAACCTTATTTTAGACTAATCGAATGGAGCAAAGGGGTTGTGTTGCCCGGCTTTGGTTCGCTTCCCCTTTACACGGTGGCCGTATTCTTCTTTCAGGAACTCTCCAGGGACTCAATCGTCAGTAAGGCCTCCTCATTATCGTATAGCTTTTTGTTGGCCATATTTCCCGGCATCATCTTTCTATTTACATTAATTCCCTATATTCCGATCAACAACTTTCAGGAACAATTACTGGATTTTTTAGCGGTGGTGATTCCAAAAAATGCGTTCCTTGTCGTCGAAACTACCCTAGAAGATATCATTAAAAACCAGAACGGGGGGCTCCTTTCCTTCGGTTTTCTTTTCGCAGCCTATTTTGCGACGAATGGTATGGCATCCTTAATGAATGCATTCAATAAAGCTTCCTTAATGACGGAAAAAAGACCTTGGGTAAAAAAAAGACTCATTGCGCTAACATTAGCTTTTCTGATTATTTTTGCCCTCACCGTTGGGATGACCGTATTTACCATCGCGGGTGTAACAATAGACTATCTTAAAGAAACTACAGGTATTAAATCCAGCATGTGGGCGACCTTGTTAAAGCTTGCACGATGGATTATTATCTTTGCTATTTATTTCTTTACGGTAAGCTGCATCTATAAGTTTGGTCCTTCTACATCTAATAAATGGAAATTGTTTAGCCCGGGCGCATCCATGGCTACGATTTTAGCTATTTTGACCTTCTCGATTTTCACGTTCTATATTAATCATTTCGGTGCATACAATAAATTATATGGATCGATCGGAACGCTGATCGTCATTATGCTATGGATCTACCTCAATACGCTGATACTATTGTTGGGCTATGAGTTGAATGCAGCAATAGCATTGTCCAAACAGACCATCGTAATTGCCAAGCCTCGGATCTTCAACTCATTTAAAAAAAACAACGAATAGGCTGTACCTGTGTTTTAAGGGCGATTTTTTGACAAATAGAACGTGCTTATGGGGTTCAGCTCGCTCGCGGGTCAATGAAAAACGTATTCTGCCCTCCGCAGCCAAGATATTCGACAGCAAGCTATAACTGAAAGTCCTTCAATAAAATAAGAAAAATAAAATTTTGCATTAAAAGTTTTTTTGTACCTTTGCAACTCCTACAACGTAGGAAAAAGGAGAAAATTAATTAATGGCAAAAAAACAAGAAGCAGAAAAAGAATTAGCAGCGAAAAACGCAGAGCTACAAGGTGCTGACACTAAAGTAGTGAAAGACACTGAAAAAATTGAATCAGAAGCTGATTCAAACTTAATCGACGAAATCAAATCAAACACTTGGATCACACCAGAAGGTGAATTTGACTGGGATGCAAATGACAAAGGTTTCGGAAATTATAGCGATGCTGAACGCGCTAAACTTGAAGCACAATACGCTGATACTTTCAACCAAGTTAACCAAGGTGAAATTATCGAAGGTACTGTCGTTTCTATCAACAACAAAGACGTTGTCTTAAATGTTGGTTTCAAATCTGACGGTTTAGTTTCTTTATCCGAATTCCGCGACTTACCAGAATTAAAAATTGGTGACAAAGTTGACGTATTCGTTGAATCTCAAGAAGATGCTAACGGTCAATTAGTACTTTCTCGTAAACGTGCTAAAACTCAAAAATCTTGGGAAGCTATCAATGAGGCATTGGAAAATGATGCAATCATTACTGGTTTCGTTAAGAGCCGTACTAAAGGTGGTCTTATCGTTGACATCAAAGGTGTTGAAGCATTCTTACCTGGATCTCAAATCGATATCAAACCTATCCGTGACTACGATGTGTACGTAGGTAAAACAATGGAATTCAAAGTTGTTAAAATCAACCACGAGTTCAAAAACGTTGTCGTATCACACAAAGTGTTAATTGAAAACGACTTAGAGAACCAAAAATCTGAGATCGTTGCTAAATTAGAAAAAGGTCAAGTATTAGAAGGAACTGTTAAAAATATCACTGACTTCGGTGTATTCATCGACTTAGGTGGTGTTGACGGTTTGTTGCATATCACAGATATCTCTTGGGGCCGTATCGAGCATCCAAAAGAAGTTTTATCTCTAGATCAAACAATCAACGTTGTTGTATTAGACTTTGATGACGAGAAAAAACGTATCGCTTTGGGCTTGAAACAATTATCTGAGCACCCTTGGGAATCTTTAGATACAGCATTAGAAGTTGGTTCTAAAGTGAAAGGTAAAATCGTAACAGTTGCTGATTACGGTGCTTTCTTAGAAATCATCCCAGGTGTTGAAGGTTTGATCCACGTTTCTGAAATGTCTTGGTCTCAAAACTTACGTTCTCCACAAGAGTTCTTAAAAGTTGGTGACGAGATCGAAGCACAGATCTTAACTTTAGATCGTGACGAGCGCAAAATGAGCTTAGGTATCAAACAATTGACTCCAGATCCTTGGAAAAACATCACTGAGCGTTACCCTGTAGGCTCTAAACAAACAGCTGTTGTTAAAAACATGACTAACTTCGGTGTATTTGTTGAGTTAGAAGAAGGTATCGACGGTTTGATCCACATCTCTGATCTTTCTTGGTCTAAAAAAATCAACCACCCTAACGAATTCACTAAAGTTGGTGAAACATTAGACGTAGTTGTATTAGAATTAGATGAAGAAAACCGTAAATTATCTTTAGGTCACAAACAATTGGAAGAAAACCCTTGGGATACTTTCGAGACAATCTTCACTGAAGGTTCTATCCACGAAGGTACTGTGATCAAAGTTGGTGACAAAGGTGATATCGTTGCGCTACAATACGGTGTTGAAGGTTTCTGTCCTTCTAAACACTCTGTTAAAGAAGACGGTTCTTCATTGAAAGTTGATGAAGTTACTTCATTCAAAATCATCGAGTTCAACAAAGAGAACAAACGTTTGGTAATTTCTCACTCTCGCATCTGGGAAGAAGAGAAAGAAGAAGCTCGTAAAGAAGAGTCTAACAACCGTAAAAAAGACGCTAAAGCTGAGTCTTCAGCTGTTAAAAAAGTAAAAGATTCTGTTGAAAAATCTACTTTAGGTGACTTAGACGTGTTAGCTCAATTGAAAGAGCAAATGGAAAATGACAAAAACGCTAAGTAATTAGTATTTTCAATCCATAAAAAGCGGCTGTTCCAAAAGGACAGCCGCTTTGTTTTTAAAGGTCTGCTTTGTAATTTTGTATACATAAGAATAATTGTTATGTCATTCAGATCAGCCTTAATTAATCCATCCGAACTTCAGGATACATTGACAAAAGACGGCAATGTGATCCTACTAGACTGTACCATCGATAAAGTCGGCCAATCCTTAAAAGATTCAAAATTAGAATTACTTCCAAATTCATTATTTTTTGATATCGAGGGAAAGTTTTCTGACCACACAGCTAAATTACCACATACGCTAGTATCAGAACAGGTGTTTGAAACTGAAGCCCAAGCTCTGGGTATTGATCAGGACAGCATCGTAGTTTTATATGATAGATGGGGGGTATATTCCAGCCCGCGTGCTTGGTGGATGTTTAAGGTGATGGGGTTTGATCAGGTGTATATTCTAGATGGAGGAGTGCCCGCCTGGAAAAAAAACAAATTTGAACTAGCAGATAATTATAGGCAGCAGCGCAATAACGGAAACTTTAAAGCACATTTTCAGAAAAGCCTGTATGCTGACAAGGAGTATATTCTGGCACACTATAAGTCCTCAGATATAAGCATTTTCGATGCCAGAAGTAAAGGAAGATTTATTGGCTTAGTTGCTGAGCCCCGAAAAGGACTGAACGGCGGGCATATCCCCCACTCTAAAAATTTGCCTTTCGAGGAATTGCTTGACGGTATTTACTATAAACCAGTTGACCAACTCAAGCAGCATTTTGATCAATTCAAAACAGGAAAGGAATATGTATTTTCCTGTGGTTCGGGAGTGACAGCCTCTATCCTAGCCTTTGCATCCTATATTTCAGGTCACGCAGACATACGTGTATACGATGGATCCTGGTCTGAATGGGGCCGTGAAGAACTTAATCTTCCCATAGAAAAGTAATCAAAATACCGTATTCCAGGAATAGAGCTTATCCTCCAAACGAATTACTTCGGCATCCAGTAGTTCCCGGATAACCTCTATTCTTCTTTTTTCAGTTCCAAGGGTTAAACTATCAACAAGATCGTGAAGATTTTTAGATGTGGCAAGTAAGCTGTTCTTTATCTCTTCCTTGATTTGAGCTCGTTGGTTTTCTTTGTGTATACGTATTAAACAAAGATCACATACCTGGCAAAAACCAGCATTCTTTTCTCCAAAATAAAGTAATAATGACTGACTACGGCAATTTGCTTGTTCCAAATAATTTATCATTCCATTGACCTGCTCCTCTTTCACCTGATGACGATCCCGGATGAAAATATGATCGATATGCAGATGTTTGTAATCAACTCGATTTTGCAAAAAAGTCAACTGCGGAGCGTCCGTAGAAGGGAGATAACTAGCTATTTCCAATGCTTCCAGCGATTTGAGAAGCTCTACTACCCGACCGTATGGAACGCCAAGTTTATTTGCAAATTCATATTCGTTAATTAGGATATAGTTGTCAAAAACGCCGCCATAGGTACGTAAAATTGCTTTGATCAATTTATCATATTTGACATATTGCACCTGAATCTTGTACAACTCTGTGCTGTCAATTTCAAATTTGAAACGTGAAGGTATCGTCACTGCTTCTGACAATGTCAACCAGCCATCGCGTTCTAGAAATTTCAATGCATTCATTACCGGCACCAAAGGCAATTGATATTTTTTAGCAAAGGTAACGACATCAAAATCCACCGTAAGCCCTTCACCAGCACCATACGGAATCTGGAAATGATTACATAAATAATGGTAAGTCTGCTGTATGAAAGGAACATCTGGAAAACTAGCCTCCAATGTATCAACAAGTTTTCTTTCATCGTTCTTTTGATAAAGAATAACCGGATAAGCTTTTTTACCATCACGTCCTGCCCTACCGGCTTCCTGATAATACGCTTCCAGCGAATCAGGTAGGTCCAGGTGAATGACAAAGCGAACATCGGGTTTATCGATTCCCATACCAAAAGCATTTGTAGCAACAATTACACGTACAGCATTCGACATCCATTCATCCTGCTTACGATCCCGCTCCTGCCCCGGTAATCCCGCATGATAATAGTCAGATGCAATTCCATTGTTGATCAAAATACGGGCTATTTCCTGCGTCTCTCTTCGATTTCGAACATATACGATACCTGACCCGCCTAGTTTATGAATAATACGCAGCATCCGGCCCATTTTGTCCTCTTCCTCAATCGCCATATAAGCCAAGTTGTCCCGAAGAAAACTTTTGACAAATACATTTTGCTTTGGAAAATTGAGTTTCTGTTGTATATCGGCAATAACCCGTTCGGTCGCTGTTGCGGTCAGTGCCAAAAATGGTACTTTAGGGTGAAGCTCTTTCAGTTTGGCCAGCTCCAAATAGGGCGGTCTAAAATCATATCCCCATTGCGAAATACAATGCGCTTCATCTATGGCAAACAGATTAACATTCATAAACCGGATCCGCTCTCTAACAAGATCACTATACAAACGTTCCGGGGAAAGGTAAAGAAACTTTATCTTTCCATAGACACAATTATCTAAAGTGATATCCACTTCTCTTTTTTTCATCCCCGAATAAATAGCGACAGCCTGGATACCATTTTTCTTCAGATGTTCCACCTGATCCTTCATTAACGCAATCAGGGGTGTCACAACAATGCAGATGCCCTCCATCATCAATGCCGGCACCTGAAAACAGATGGATTTCCCCCCTCCTGTCGGTAGTAAAGCAAGTGTATCTTTACCAGAAATTACTGACTGAATAATTTCTTCCTGCAATGGCCGAAAGGATTCAAACCCCCAATATTGTCTTAAGATTGATATGCTATCTAAAGTCATAAGCTCTCCTTATCCCAAACATACGCAAAATTATCTTTTATGATATAATTCTTTATCCTTAGACTGTCGAGTATGACCTTTGCGCGGAGTGATTTCTTCAAAGAATTGGAGCCATCGAGAATAACCTGTTTGGGTGAAATAAGGGATACTGCAGCAGCTAATTTTTGAATGGCATTTTTTCTGACAATCAGTAGATCTGCGGTTGGTAATACCTCTTCAAAATGTTCCATAATGATTACCTTTCCTATTGGCAACGCGATCAAATAATTCACTCTTTTCCCTGCATTTCCCAATGGAATAAATTGAACATTATCCTCAGCGGTCAACACCTGGATTTCGCGGCCGCAAGCATATTGCAGGGCTTTATGATTCAAGGAATCAAAAGTACTGTAAATAACAGCCTGTTGATGCTTGAAATAAGCCATGGTCAACTCATTTCTCGTATTATATACCCGAAATCGCTCAATATTCCTTTCGATAACCCGACCGTGGATAGCTATTATCAGCATCCCAGCGACACAAAAGAATCCTAAATAGTGATACTTATTGTCCTTCCATTGATAGGCATATAAAAAGGAAAAAATAGCAGCATAGGAAAGAAAAAGTAGGCCCTTATCAATGATATTGATTTTGATCGTTGAAAAGGCAAGACTATCAACAAATTGCAGACAATAAAGCATAAATCCGATTAAATTTCCCAAAAGTATTCCCAGGATCTCATTGAGCCAATCCAAAGGATTGACCGTCATTACAAAGCCTAGATACATAGCTAATGTTGAAGGGAAATCGACGAGTAAATTTGCCAGTAAAAAATAGGTGGGAAACTGGCCAAAATAATAGAGGGTCAGTGGTGTCGTTAAGATCTGCGCAGCGATGGAGATACTCACTGCGTCCCTAAAAAAACGCATCAACGGCTTTTTTACCACAATAATTTTTTCAAAAATGGGCAAAAACAATATCATGCCTAAAACCGCCAAAAAGGAGAGCTGAAACCCAACATCCCTAAGCGCTCTGGGAGAGCAGAGCAAAATAATAGTTGCAGCTGTTACCAAAGCATTGAGTGATGAGCTATTTCGTTTAAAGTACTGCGCAGATAAAACAAAACTGATCATAATAGCCGAACGCACAATAGGCGGCCCCAGCCCAGCAATAAAAGCATATAGCCAAATAACGGAAAATGTTATTACAAAAGGTAACCAGGGCAACATTGAAGGCAGCGGCACAAACCTGAAAACCAATGACAAAAAACCAAAGAGTACAGCTACGTGCATTCCAGAAACGCTCAATACATGTATGGTACCCGTGTTTGTAAATGCTCTTAGGATTTCCTCATCAATATCGCTACGAAAACCATATAACAAAGCAGCTGCAATGGAAAAGTATTCCTCATTCTGGAAGTAAGGCTGTAGTTTTCGTAAAAAATATCCACGTGTTTCCAGCGCCTTACCTCTCATATCATTGGATTGTGAAACTCCTTTTGCAATTACCGTATAGTTATCCGTATGCAAGAAAATTTGATGGTAGATATCAGCTCGTTCCAGGTACCCTCTATAGTCAAACTCCAATGGATTCAATGGCGGGGCGACACGGGCCATACTGCCCTTTACCCAGAGCCGATCGCCATATTGAAACTGGATTTTCAATTTCGATTTTATTGAAACCATGATCTTGCCCGTAGTCTGAACAAAAGTTCCGTGCTTATAACCGCCAATTACCTCAGCTTCGAATCGGACGATATCGGCCTTTGTTTTAGGTTCATCGATAATATCGACAACATAGCTATCCAGCTGAAAATGCGAAAAATGATCTTTGACAAACAATGGGTCGCTACGCCAAAATTGCCATATGCCAAATAGCAGGACCAGCACATAATATCCGAAAAGATAGCCATATCTAAATCCTGTTTTTCTGAGCAAATAGCAACAAAGAGTTAGCCCCACGAATAGGAATAAGCTATATTCCAGGTATTGAAACCATTTGGGGGAGAATTTTAGCAGCGGTGCTAAAAAGAGCCCGATAACGTAAACAGAGGTAATCTTTAATATCGGAATTCGCTCCAGCTTTTGATAAAAGGTTAATTCTTTCATAGTTGCCATCTCAACTGTAGCTTAATTTCGGACTTTCTGTTACCGCTGATCTCCTCCAAACCAGAACCTATTGTGTCTTTATCCGGATAATAATAAACCCCATACTTTGCCCATATATCGAGATTAGGATTTATTTTATATCTCAAATTCACATATGCACGCCATCCTTTCGTATGATACATTCCAAATCCTGAAGCATATAACACATCATTCTCATAGGCATAAAACCTATTGTCATATGAATCGGTCTGAAAGTAGGCTATCCGGGTATTTAGCTGAATCTTATTGATGTCGGGCTTCCAAAAAACATCCTGATAAAATAGATAGCCCAAGCTATTGTCCTCATATTCCCTCTTGAACAGGTTCGCTTCAGCGCGGGACCGAATCGTCCAGATAGCATTCAACTTATATTGAAATTCTATGCGTAACTGCTGCTTTGAACTATTTACCAGTCCTGATTCAGTTTGTCCCTGCCCAATATAATTCGTCTGCTTTAATCGATTTCTATACCTTAAAATGAGTTGTCCTTTCTTATACCAGATATAACTGAGCTGGCTAAAAAAATCTGCTCCCACAGATCCGGTATCCGCTTGGTATTTAGCTTCCGGAAACCGAAAGATATCCATGTAACTGGACCAAACTAATTTTCTTGCCAATTGATAGGTAAGTCCTGCATACATCCCCTCTTCATTTGCGGTATTGCCTGATTCCCCAAAACCCTGCCCGTAAAAAGTATGATAGTTTTTTCTATAGTTCCGGACGAGAACAACAGTAGAGAGTCTTGGATGTAAACTAACGATTGATCCCAATAATATAGCCGATCCCCCGTCTAAACTATTGGCATACTCTCCAAAGAGATGGGCGTTTCGGAACGTATAATTTGTATACAGGCTTATATTCTGCAACACATCACCTTCAAAATCATACTGCTGCCTTTTGGCCGCTCCCCGGAGCCTAATCGCATCCAATTGGGATTGATTGACATGAATCCCAATCTTGAAACGATTATATCGCCACAGAACATTCAGTCCATAGGTCATTTGATGCGCAGCATTTCTGTAGCGCTGTTCTGTTGCTGTTCGATGCAGGCCTGACTGCGCAATCGTCTTAATTACCCTCGTTCCTGCTGAATCATCGACTACATTGGCATCAATGGGTCGGTAAGAAAAATAGGGAGTGACCTCAAATCGCTGCAGCTGCAAGGTTCCTGTGATACCACGCATAAAATTAACCTCGTTTAAAGAAGTGTATTGTTTTACACCAATGCCCTGTCGGGCAGTATTCTGTACCAGCCCGCCCTTGCCGAAGCTTAAACCATTCCACATACTGAGCCCCTGGCCGAACTGCAATGCATAATCCCCAACGACGAGATTGCGAATAGGACCAATCGATTTAACGAATAGGCTTATTCCATAAAAATCAAATCCTAATTTTTGCTTATCCCTAAAAAATGGCTCACCGGCATCCTTTTCCATATTAATTGCTAGGCGGATTTCATCTTTTAGATTAGCCCGGTATCGAATAGCAAATCGATTGGGATCTCCCAAGTACCGAGATCTTGTCGTATCTGTAATCTGGTACCCTTTTGTTAGCTCCAGGGGCCGGCCATAACGCAATATAAATTCGTGGGATACATCTTTGAATTTGTTTCCTGTAAGTGGACTAGCTTCTCCGACCTTAACGAAAGGTAGCAATAAGGATACGAGCCGTGTATTAAAACCGGCTATGGACTGAATCTCTAAGGCATTTATAAAGTTACCAGAAACCTGACGGTGTTCGATCAACCGCTGTATCAACAGCGGATCTATAAATTGTAATTCGATTAATTCCATCCCATCTGTCTTGTTCAGATCGATGGGGTGTTTGAGATAATACTGCCATTTTTCACTTAATTCACTTAAATCAGTGTCTTCGGGCAATTCCTCCGATAAACTTTCAAATAATTCTTCGAGGTTGATTTTTTCATTTGTTTGCGCCATACAGGTTATCCCAATAAAACAACCTATAAAGAGCAAAATTTTGCTACAATATTTCATAATAGGTTTTATTAAATATTGGTTATCCGTTGGTTGAAGAAACAGCTATCCCGGCAGAAAGTTAGATTCCTCTAGATTAAGTTAGAAAATAAAATGAAATAAAAAAAGGCCTGATGAAAAATTCATCAGGCCTTTCTATTTTCGTTATAAAATTGGTATTAGATATCAATTTTTGCGTAACGTGCATTTTTCTCAATAAATTCACGGCGCGGTGCTACTTCATCACCCATTAACATAGAGAAAATACGGTCACATTCAGCGGCATTTTCGATAGTTACCTGACGTAAAGTACGTGTTTCAGGGTTCATTGTTGTATCCCACAACTGCTCCGCATTCATCTCACCTAGACCTTTGTAGCGCTGTACATGTACACTATCCTCTTTACCTGTTCCTTTTAAGCGTTGGATCGCATTAATACGTTGGTCTTCATTCCATGCGTACTCATGCTCTTTCCCTTTTTTCACAAGGTACAAAGGAGGCGTAGCGATGTATACATATCCTCTTTCGATCAATTCTTTCATATATCTGAAATAGAATGTCAGAATCAATGTTGTAATGTGGGAACCATCCACATCGGCATCGGTCATGATAATGATACGGTGGTAACGCAATTTCTCAAGATTCAGTGCTTTGGCATCTTCGGCAGTACCAACGCTTACTCCTAAAGCAGTAAACATATTTTTGATCTCTTCATTTTCATAGATCTTATGCTCCATTGCTTTTTCAACGTTCAGAATTTTACCCCTTAATGGCATAATAGCCTGGTGTTTCCGATCACGGCCAGACTTGGCTGTACCGCCCGCAGAATCTCCCTCAACAAAATAAATCTCACATTTGGTAGGGTCATTATCCTGACAATCGGCCAGTTTACCTGGAAGCCCGGAGCCGCCCATGACCGTTTTGCGTTGTACCAGGTCACGTGCTTTACGTGCCGCTGCGCGTGCTTGAGCTGCGATGACAACCTTTTGAACAATGGCTTTCGCTTCACGAGGGTTTTCTTCAAGGTAAACACCTAAAATCTCACCAACAGCAACATCCACAGCTCCCATTACCTCAGAGTTACCCAATTTGGTTTTTGTCTGTCCTTCAAATTGAGGCTCTGCAACCTTCACAGAAATAACAGCAGTCAATCCCTCACGGAAATCATCACCTGTAATTTCGACTTTTAGGTTTTTAAGTAAACCTGATTTATCAGCGTATGCTTTCAGGGTACGTGTCAACCCTCTACGGAACCCTGCAACGTGTGAACCACCTTCGATCGTATTGATATTATTTACATAGGAATGGACATTCTCCGAATAAGTATCATTATATTGTAAGGCTAGCTCCACAGGAATCCCCTGTTTGATTCCCTCTACATAGATCGGTTCAGGAATCAACGCCTGGCGCGTGCCATCCAAGAACTTAACAAATTCTTTCAGACCGCCTTCAGAATAAAAAGTTTCTTTCTTTTCAGAACCGTCTTCATTGGTTTCACGTTCGTCCGACAATGTCAGGCTTACCCCTTTATTCAGGAATGCAAGCTCACGAAGCCTATTGGCCAATGTATCGTAATTATAGACGGTAGTCTGTGTAAATATCGTTGCATCCGGATGAAACGTTACAATTGTACCTGTTTTATCAGAGACACCGACTTCTTTAACATCGTATAAAGGCTTACCGATTTGATATTCCTGTTGATATATTTTTCCATCACGGTGTACCTCAGCTTTCAAAAGTGTAGACAATGCGTTCACACAAGATACCCCCACACCATGTAGACCACCAGACACCTTGTAGGTATCTTTGTCAAACTTACCACCAGCATGTAAAACCGTCATTACGAGTTCCAACGCTGATTTATTCTCCTTTTTGTTGATTCCGGTAGGGATACCACGACCATTATCCCGAACAGAAATTGAATTGTCTTTATGGATAGTAACAAAGATATCTGTACAGTATCCTGCTACAGCTTCGTCGATTGAATTGTCTACAACCTCGTATACCAAGTGGTGTAATCCTTTCACACCGGTATCACCAATATACATGGATGGACGCTTACGAACCGCCTCTAAACCCTCTAATACCTGAATATTATCGGCCGAGTAGGTGGATGCATTTTTCTTTTCTTCGCTCATTGAAAAACTGTTAAATGTAATATTCAAAAATACGAAATTTTGGCCGATTTATCAAGTCTAGGGCAAAGTATTAAACGGATAATCCGAAACAACCAAATGCTCAATAATTTTATTTTTTTAGGATTAAAAATTAGAATTTCGATTTTTTTATGTTAGGTTTGTTTCAGTATTAATTTGCAAATAATAAAAAAATGAACACTATATTTTCAATTGTATCGAAAGTTTCCTTTGGTCTTTTACTGGCCGGAACCATCGTATCGTGTAACCAAGGTGCCAAAACACAAAATGAGCCTTCAAAAAATGATTCAAATACTGTAAGCAAAGAGAGTCAAGGCAGTAACAAGGATAAAATTGTCTATTTAAATTCTGATTCTCTTTCGGAAAAATATCAATATTTTAAAGACATCAAGTCAAAGCTTGAAAACAAAGTAAAAAAAGCACAAACTGATCTTCAAGCCAAAAGTGCAGCATTTCAACGCGAGGTTGCAGATTACCAAAAAAATGCTGCAACGATGTCTGCAGCAGATAGACAGGCTACCGAACAAAAATTAGCTCGTAAACAAGATGAACTGGCAAGATTAGATCAGACGGCATCTTCATCACTCGCAAAAGATGAGTCGGAAGAATTCAACAACGTGTATAATAAAATCACTGAGTTTTTGAAAAAGCACGCCGCAGATAACGGTTATAAGCTTGTACTGACTTATTCTAAATCCAACCCTACGGTATTGTATGCTGATCCTTCTCTGGAAATTACCAATGAAGTCATCAAACAGTTAAATGACGAATACAAATCTTCTAATAAATAAGAATACCAAAATTATAACAAGGAAGCCATCATAGTATTTGATGGCTTTTTTGATTTATGACGCTTCCTAGCCTGCTGATAAAAAAACATCCCTCGTTTGCCTTCTACAAGTATTGGCAACAAACAAAATTGTTTAGTATCTTGTCTTTGTATAAATTAGATTTATGATCAAAACGATTGTTGAAAAGGAAATCGCAAACTACGAATGGATTGATATCTCTGAACCTACCGCAGAAGATTTTGCATTCATCAAGGAAAGATATAATCTAAATGATGCTTCCATAAAAGATTCTAAAGAACCAGAGCATCTTCCTAAAATAGAAGAATTCGAAAACTATACGTTTATTATTCTTCGGGTCATGTCCGACAATTTCAAGGAAAATTCGGATAGCATAGGGGAAGTAACGGATCGTCTCACAATCTTTTATGGCAGTGACTTTGTGATCACCGTACACAAACGTCGTATTGAGTTTTTAGAGAAACTCAAAAACATCGAGTTTACGAACATAAAGACAAAAAATAGCCGAAAATTGGCTGTATTTATTACTACCGCTGCTGTCTTCACATTCAGTAAAACGCTGGAACAACTTTCCACACGTATCGACTCCTACGAGGAACTGATTTTTCTGAAACGCATGAAACAACAACCCGTGCTCAAAAATCTTTATTTTATCAAACGGCAAATAGATGTTGCCAGAAAAGTTATTTTCCTCTATAAGGAGGTTGTTGAGCATTTTCATTCGTCATCCAAAAAAGACGTATACACGCGTGATTTAAAAGATCTTCAAATACGTACCTCGACATTGTATGAAAACTTATCTGAAAATGTAGCGCAATTACTCAACGTATTCTTTAATATATCATCAAATCATACCAATGAAATCATGCGTATTTTGACAATTTTCTCGGTATTTTTTATGCCGATTACATTTGTCGCCGGCGTTTATGGGATGAATTTTAAAAATATGCCAGAACTGGAATGGTATTACGGTTACCCCATTGCTATGGGAATCATGGTGGTTATATCGATGGCTATTTACTTCTGGTTCAAAAGAAAAGGTTGGCTATAAGCCAACCTTTTTCTTTGTCATTACTACAAAGTCTTTTAGATAAAAAGGCTCAAAATAGGCAACATCTTCGAATTTTTTATGTTGGAATTTATCAAACGCCAATTGTGATAAAAAAGCAGCTGAATTTTTAAATCCTGGTTGTACATTCACGCGATCATCGCTTTCAAACAATGTCTCAAATTTATCAGCACCAGAGCCAAATAGATGAACACGCTTGTATGTAACCAACAGTTCATTGTAATAATCTGCATCGATGATTTCTGCAGAAGTAGGTTTTATAAGTTCACCGTTATGGTCATATACTGCTGCGTATACTTCCATACGACGCGCGTCCAGCATAGGAATATAGGCTTCCTTCTCTTGTAGGTCAAATTGTTCCCGGTACCCGGCGAACAATGCATCAAGTGTGTTGACTGCAACCAAGGGTATATCTAAACCATAGCAAAGACCTTTTGCCGTGGACACCCCTATACGTAACCCCGTATAAGATCCTGGGCCCATGCTCACCGCTATTCCAGCAAGCTCCTTTATAGAACGTCCTGACTGACGTAAGATCTGTTCAATCAAAACAGTCAATTTAGCGGCATGTGCATTCGGTTCATCAAGATTAAGTACAGCCAATGTCTGTCCATTTTGACTTAGGGCTACCGAACAAACCGTGGTTGAAGTATCAATTTGTAAAATTAAATTATTCATCGTTATATTGAAATCAAGGTACAGGGTCATGACCATGGCCGCCCCAAGGATTACAACGTCCTATCCGCTTCAAAGCCATCCAGCCCCCCTTAAAAGGACCATATTTTAGAATAGCCTCTTTGCCGTATTGAGAACAAGTAGGTGTATACCGACAATTAGCTCCCAAAAACGGCGAAATAAACAGTTGATAGAAACGAATTATGGCTAAGAAAATAAAACTAAAGAAAGGTTTAATTCCCTTTTTCCAAATAAGCAGCAGCACATTCATCCTGTAATTTTTTCAGCATTTTATTCATCGCGGTATGGAACACATCATATGCTAAGATCTGTTTTCCCACGTACTGAATAGCTAAATACAAAGTTACATTATGTTTCAACAAAAAAGGAATCAAATTATCCGATTTCTGCAGACGATAGCTTTCACGCATCATACGTTTTATCGCATTGCGGTCTACTGCTCTTTTAAACCTACGTTTGGAAACGGATATAATAGACTGACAAGGGGGGGGATTTTCAGTCTCTTTGTTTTTCTCGAAAACAAAAACAATTCTAAAAGGGTACAAAACAAAAGAAGAACCGCTTTTAAAAAGCGTATCAATACGCCTTTTCGCACATAACCGTTCTTCTTTTGTAAATGTATTTCTCATCCGATGACTTAATCTTATCAGAAAAAGCTCTTATAAGCGGCCACCGATCCTTATCAAAGATTAACCTTTGTGACGGTATTCGTCAGACACTGTAAGACGTTTTCTACCTTTAGCTCTACGTGAAGCTAATACTCTTCTACCGTTTGCAGAGCTCATGCGCTCTCTAAAACCGTGTTTGTTTCTTCTTTTTCTTTGCGATGGCTGAAATGTTCTTTTCATGACGCTATTATGCTAATTTGTTCTTACTTCAATTAATACAAAACTCCCCAAGAGGAATGCAAAAGTAAAGTTTATTTTAGACAAAAACAAACAATATTGAGAACATTTAGACTTTAAGTAAAAAGCGGTCTCTAAATTATTCATTGACAGCCTAAAAAAACCAATTTACAGATTACAGAAAATATAAAACAGAGAAGCGCTGCCCCTCTGTTTTATACGAAATCAAACATGAGTTAGAATTATTTGGTTTTCAGAATATCTCTGATCTCTGTCAACAATGTTTCTTCTTTTGTCGGTGCAGGTGGTGCAGCAGGAGCAGCTTCCTCTTTACGTTTCAAAGAATTTAAACCTTTAATAACACAGAAAATACAAAATGCAACAATCAGAAACTGGATAATTACATTGATAAAATTACCGTAGTTAATAGAAACTTCGGCTTGTTTCGCAGCCTCATCAGCAGCTTTCAGTATAATTTTTTTCGAGGAGAAGTCAACTCCGCCTGTCAAATATCCTATGGGAGGCATGATAATATCGTCAACCAATGATGTCACAATTTTACCAAATGCCCCACCGATCACAACACCGACAGCCAAATCAACAACGCTACCGCGCATTGCGAACTCTTTAAATTCTTTTAGAAATCCCATATTAAGCCATTTAATCGTTTAAAATTTTACCAAAATTAATAATTGTCACATAAATCTAATTAAAATAAACCACTTTTTTAACGCGAGTCATCTATTATCCTATATTTTCTCGCTTTAATCCTATTTTTAAATTTATGGCCTAAAACGATATGCGCAAGTTTTTTATTAACTTAATTTGCTATATTTGCTCGTTAACTAGGGCAAAATATCAAGATATATTGTATATTGATAGTACTTTAAATTTCATACGGTAATTAAAGCCCAGAATAAGATAAAGTATCTATGAAAAAGATTCTTATTGCAGACGACCACGGTATTGTACGACTTGGAGCCTCCGTTATTATTAAGGAAACACTTAAAAAAGCGGAAATTTTTCAAGCGGAAAATTTCGATGAGGTGCTTGAAAAGCTAAAACTGGAAGATTTCGATCTACTATTACTGGACATCAATATGCCCGGGGGAAATAATATTAGAGTAGTTGAGGAAATCTTACAGATCCAGCCTGCTATCAAAATTTTAATCTTCTCATCGTATGATGAATCCTTATATGCTTTACGCTATATTGAAGCTGGAGCAGTAGGTTATCTCAATAAAACAACAGCAATGGCGGAATTAAGTCATGCTATCTTGGCTATTCAAGATAGAGGTAAATATATGTCGAGCAATGTGCAAGATCTATACGTCCAAAAACTGACTCAGAGCAAATCCGAATTAACAAAATTAAATCCATTGGCGCGCCTGTCAAACAGGGAAGTGGATGTGGCCAAACAATTGATAAAAGGCCTGGGAATTATCGAGGTATCAAATCTACTTGAGCTAAGTCCATCAACTGTAAGCACTTATAAAAGCAGGATATTTGAGAAATTAAATGTTTCCAATATTCCTGAACTGATTGAACTTTTCAGAATACACTCCAACAATTAGCAGAATACACTCCAACAATTAAAATATTGTTGGAGTGTATTTTTTTAGATGAGATCATCCATCGTAATAACCGGAACATCTTTTACATTGATATCTTTTAACGGCTCGGATTTTTTATAAGCATACCCTACCTCAGCTTCTAAATCCCATAACATAGGGGCTAGAAAATTAAGGCAAGTTGTAAATCCCTGTACTGTTGCTGAGAAATCACCCGTATCTTTTGAATTTTTTGCCTCGTTTTCTATTTCGAATGGCCCTTTGAATCCACGTTCCTGAAGTAGATCGACAAAACCGCGCCAGTCCATACTATCTGATCCACCAAATCCGGGAAGCATTGCTTCATAGTGATGTCTGTCCCAGTCATGGCCCGGAATGCTCACATTGGCCTTTTTTGCCAGTTCGGCATCCACATGCTGCATCGGATACATCCCACCCCAATCCACACGGGCAGCTGTCTGTAGGTTGCGTGTGGTTTTCACATGTATACGTTGCAATCGACTGATGTCGGTATTGTGAATGACATCAATTGGATTTGTATTTTGCCAGACATCATGGGAAGGATCGTAAATTTCACCATGTGCCTTGCTAGGTATCATTGCATACATTAATTTACGCGCGGCTAAGACAGCAGGCAAATTATTATAGGTAGAACTATAACGTGAAGAGCGCCAGCCCTCCATTGGACAGTTTTCATAGAGTATAGTTACCCCAAGGCTTTCGGCATAATTAACAATCGGTGCAAATACGCGTTTATATTCATCCAGGTTTTTCTGAAATCCATCAAGCTGATTTCCCAATTCATGATTATAACCGACAAAAGTACCCACCTTAACATTATTCTCGTCACCACCCAACAAATGGGCTATCCGGATCAGTTTCAATAAGTGATTCTGATTTTTTACACGTTGTTCAGGATCTCCGCCAATCATATTCTCAAAGGCTCCAAGTGAAAGCTTTAAATCAGCCTGATTAAATAACTCAAGCGTTTCTCTTGCTTTTACGGGTGTAAACTCATCATAATCCAAATGCGTCGCTGTATGATCTTCGCGCGTACCATCTTTTCTAAAAACACATAAGTCAATTCCACCAGCGCCAATTCTTTTTGTTGTCTGAATCAATTCTGGTAATGACAATTTATCAAAGGCAGAACTCATCACCCATACAGGGTTATTTAATTTTGTAGTCATAGCTTGTATAATTGTATTATATCGGTATCTAAAGATACTAAAAAAGCCATCCGATTGGATGGCTTTTTTAGTATTTTATGTCAATTCGATTAATCTACATTATCATGTAAAAATGAATTATTTGGACGAATCTCCGTATTTCCATCCTCAAATGACAATGTAAAGCGAGATACTTGTGATTGTGAAGAATGTGGTGTATCTTCCAATGACATTTGCTTTCTCTTATAAGCCGGTTCATTTTCCAACTCATGCAGGCCATTTGAAGATTTCAATTTCATACTCAATTCTTTCAATCTCAAGATACGCTCTTTTGTACGTACCAATTGATCTTCAAAGGAAACCTGTTCTTCCTCTACCTGAGGAACTTCGATCTGCTCATTGGTTGTACTCGAAGAAAACGTAGGTCTTTCATCATAGTCTGATGACGATGGAGCAGTATATGAATCAAATACGGTCGGCATTTGAAACTGGAAAACCGAAGGCGAAGTTTTCAGTTGAAAATCACTTTCAGCAAATGAAGTTTCTTCCTCATAAGCGCCGTCAAAACCCAAATCATGACGTATTACTTGCGGTTCTTCAATCGCTACCTGTTGTTGTTGCACAACATTTCTAGGTGAAGTAAACAAGTCAGACTGTAAATTATTTGGGGTCGAAGTATTTGTTGAAGGAGCTTGTGTATCCACACGTTGAACCGGAGTGACAAAACTATTGGCAACTGGCGCCTCTTTTGGGGCAACCTGAGAAACAGGTTTTACAAAAGAATTTACCGGTTCAGGTGTCAAGGGCATAGATACCTTCGTATTTTCACGTTCTTTATCACGCTCCTCTGAAGTCTGAAAACCTGTCGCGATAATAGTTACGGACAATTCATCTTCAAAATTTTCATCGATACAGTTACCCCAAATCAAGTCAGCTGACAAACCCGCTTTTTCCTGAATATAATCGGTAATAATTGCAACTTCATCCATGGTTACTTCTTTTGTACCAGAAGTAATATTCAACAGAATATAACGGGCACCTTCGATCTCATTGTCTTTCAACAATGGCGAAGCTAAAGCACCTTCCACTGCTCTCAATGCGCGGTCTTCACCTTCCGCAACAGCATTACCCATGATGGCAACACCACTATCGTTCATTACAGTTCGAACATCTTTAAAATCGACGTTCACATAACCTGGAATCGTTATAATTTCAGCGATACCTTTTGCCGCTGTAGTCAATATATCATCCGCTTTTGCGAATGCTGCAGTCATTGTTAAATTTCCGAAGATTTCACGTAGGCGATCATTGGAAATAACAAGATAAGAATCTACATACTTACGCAATTCTGAAAGTCCTTCTTCTGCCTGTGAGCGACGACGCTTGCCTTCAAATGTAAATGGTGTTGTGACAATAGCGACAGTAAGAATACCAAGCTCTTTGGCTGCTTTTGCCAAGACTGGACTAGCGCCGGTACCTGTACCACCACCCATACCTGCAGTGATAAACAACATCTTGGTATTGGTTCCCAGCATGCGTTTGATATCCTCAATACTTTCGATAGCAGAATTTTCACCTACATCAGGATCTGCTCCAGCACCCATACCTTCAGTCAGACTTATTCCCAATTGAACTTTATTTGGGATCGGGCTTAACTCCAACGCTTGCGCATCGGTATTACACACGATAAAATCCACCCCACTGATTCCTTGTTTATACATGTGGTTTACGGCATTGCCGCCACCACCACCAACCCCAATAACCTTGATTATTGAAGATTGCTCTTTTAACATTTCAAACTGTATTGACATAACTTATCCCTATTTAACTTATAATGAACACGATATCAAAATGAACCAAACCCACTATATGTAATGTAATAATAATATAATTTCAACAAAAGTTTTCCACATTTGTGAAATTGTGGAAAACTTCAAGCATTGTGGAAAACTTACTTTTTATCTAAAAAACTTGCGTCATCAATTTCGTTACCATCCTTAATAAATCGTTTGAACCACGACAACAGTCCCTGCTCCTTTTGCTGCTGTTCCGATACCTCTTTCGTGGTCATGGTTACCTGCACTTTTTTGGCTGGAGCATGTGCTTCTCTACGACTATCTTCCTCCTCTTCGTGCGATTGAATTCCTTTAATCAACAAGCCAATACTGGTTGCATATAGAGGGCTTTTCAATTCCTCAAAAAGTGGTTTAGGCAACACCTCATTCTTCGACAGATATTCGTTCGGAAAACCTACACGACAATCAATCCCAGTAATATACTCAACGAGTTGTACTAAGTGTTTCAATTGAGCGCCACCACCTGTGATAACGATACCACCGATCAGTTTATTCTCATAACCAGAGGATTTGATCTCATAATACACATGTTCGATAATCTCTTCCATTCTAGCCTGAATGATATAAGCCAAGTTTTTCACAGAAATTTCTTTCGGCTCACGACCTTTCAATCCCGGCACACAAATCACCTCGTTTTCTTTATTCTCATCGGCCAGGGCAGATCCGAATCGGGTTTTCAGCAATTCTGCCTGAGAACGCAATACAGAACAGCCTTGGCGAATATCCTCAGTCACAATATTACCGCCCAATGGGATTACCGCGGTATGACGAATAATTCCTTCATGGAAGATGGCAACATCCGTCGTTCCACCACCAATATCAACTAATACAACACCAGCATTTTTCTCATCTTCATCCAATACAGCTTCTGAAGATGCCAAAGGCTCAAGGATCAGTTCAGCAACTTCCAAGTTGGAATTATCAATACATTTTTTAATATTCTTGATATCGGTAACTCTTCCCGAAATAATATGGAAATTTGCTTCTATACGACGTCCAGCCATGCCGATAGGTTCACGGATACCCGGTTCATTATCTACGGTAAACTCCTGCGGTAACACATGTATAATTTCTTCTCCTGGAGGCAGTACCAGTTTATACATGTCCGAAATCAAACGTTCGATATCTCTTCGAATGATTTCATCATCGCCATCTGTTTTAGTAAATATTCCACGGTGTTGGATGCTCTTAATGTGTTGACCGGCAATCCCCACATTGACAACCTTGATATCGACATTAGATTGTGCCTCGGCAATTTCTACCGCTTCCAAAATACTTCCCACAGTCTTCTGGATATTGGCAACCACGCCTCTGCTCACACCAGCAGATTCGGCTTTACCGACACCTAATAATTCGATTTTGTTTCCTGAGCTACGTCTCCCAACCGTAACACAAATTTTGGTAGTACCAATATCGAGTCCCACGATAATTGGGTTTTCTCTTTCAATTTCTGCTGCCTTTGAGTTCATAATTTCCTGTATTGTTGCTGTATTACTATAATGTATTATTTGCTGTTTTTTTTGTTTGATCATCTGAAAAGCTCCAGTTTCCGCGCTTTTCACAAATGATCTGTCCTCCGTATTTTACGTTCACCACTCCGTAGGCATTAATTCCCACTTTTGGCATGATCTGCGTATAAAATGTCTTTAATAATTCAAATTTCTGTTCCAACGAATCTGCAGATCCAACAATCAATTGCTGTGTTCCGACACGGGGAACAAGTTCGATATCATGGTCCGAATTGACATAAATCTGTACCACCTGGTTACTCCACAATTCGTCTTTTCCAATAAATTCCGCCACCTTCACCAAATCTTTTACCAAGGGGGTCGAGATTGTATCCAATGCCTCGTTATATCCCTCGGCTATATTACCGGTCGCCACCATGATGTGCGGAATATACTTTAATGTAGTCGGTATCTTTAAACCTTTGGGATCAACATAGAATTCGCGCCCATTTTTATTGATAATTCGCATAACAGCCTCGCGCTGATCGATATTAATCTGTATTGTTCCATCCATATCGGCATGGATGCTCGCATTCGATACATAAGGCAATTTTTTCAGCGTCTTTTCCACGCGCTGAAAGGGAATACCATTCAGCTTCTTCCCTACAAAACTTCCGTAGTTCTGCTCAATCAGTTTTGAAATATCCGCCTGATCAATAAAAGCCTCTGTACCTTCTATCACTATCTTCACATCCTTGCAAAGCTGTTGTTCATCACGTTTACCCACAATGGTCATGATCACAACAACTACAATAACCCCAATAAAAAATAGGGTAAAATAGAGTACACGATTCCATTGTATGTCACGTAATTTTTTAAGCATGCTCAAAAATCGCTTTCAATGGTTTTACCAATTTATCTATATCTCCTGCGCCGACTGTCACAATCAGATCCGGTTTTTCGTTCCGTGCAAAATCCAATACTTCTTCGGCAGTAACAACCTGTTTATGCTCTGCTGTAATTTTATCCAATAACCAACTTGAGTTAACACCTTCAATAGGAAGTTCCCGTGCAGGATATATTTCCATCAATAATAGATTATCTGCCATAGATAACACCTCGGCAAATCCATCCACAAAATCTCTGGTGCGCGTAAACAAATGCGGCTGAAATACAACATTTAGCTTCTTTGACGGATATAACTTTCGCATGGAAGTCAAAAAGGCACGCAACTCTTCCGGATGGTGCGCATAATCGTCGATATAGACCACCTCCGGTGTACGAACAATATATTCAAATCGTCTTTTTACCCCCTTGAATGTTGTCAATGCCGTCTTAATTGCCTCAGCTGAAATTCCCAACAAACGTGCTACCGTAATTGCTGCAACTGCATTTTCAACGTTGTGAATCCCGGGGATACCCAAATGAATATCTTCAATTTTTCCGTTCGCGTCCTGGTAGTCGAAAAAGAACTCCCCTTCCCTTACGTGAACGTTCGACGCATAGGCATCGGCTACCTCTTGGCCAGAATAACTAATCTGACCTTTAAATTCCAATCCTTTCCTAATAATTCGGGTACCACCATCAACGACTTTATCCAAAAACAACTGGAAAGATTCGAGCAGATGACTCTTGTCACCATAGATATCCAAATGATCCGCATCCGAGGATGTCACGATCGCGATATTCGGATGAAGTGTCAAAAATGAACGGTCAAATTCATCCGCTTCAACTACTACCGTATTATTTGCTCCATAAAGTACGTTGGTATCATAATTGGAGCTAATACCACCCAAAAAAGCTGAACAATCATATCCTGAATCTTTCAACAAATGGGCTACCATCGTTGACGTAGTTGTTTTGCCATGTGTTCCAGCCACTGCAATTGTAAATCTGCTTTCACTGATGATACCGAGTACCTGTGATCTTTTATACAATACATGACCTTGAGATTCAAAAAAAGCTTTAATCTTAGAATCTTTAGGGATCGCAGGTGTAAATATCACCAATGTGGCAGCGGAAGGCTGATGGAAAATAGGATCAATAGAATTCACATCATCCTGATATGTAATTGAAAGACCTTCATTGACCAATGTTTTGGTCAATTCGGTTTCCGTACGATCATATCCATTCACCTCACAGCCCAAATGCTTAAAATAGCGCGCAAGGCCACTCATGCCTATCCCGCCTATTCCGATCAAGTAAACTTGTTTTATTGCATCTAGATTCATACGCTTTATCTATTTCTTATTTGCCAATTTATATACGAGCTCAGCAATCTGAATATCAGCATTCAGCTTACCAAGTGATTTTATATTTTCACTCAACTGCGCTACCTGATCCGGATTTTTAAATAAATCCAGCGCTGTTGGAATTAATGTCTTTATAGCGTCTACATCTTTCACTAGAAGCGCCGCATGCTTATTGACCAATGCCATTGCATTTTTGGTCTGATGGTCTTCCGCAACATTTGGTGAAGGAACAAGAATAACCGGCTTACCTACCACACACAGTTCGGAAATGGTTCCCGCCCCTGCACGACTGATAATCAGGTCGGCCGCTGCATAAGCATAATCCATTTTTTGAAGAAAAGCCATCATCTTCACGTTTTCAGGCAGTTTTCCCTCCAGATCTCTCCGAAGTGAGTCTATGTAAAAGCTACCGCATTGCCAGATCACCTGTACCTCATCCTTAGCTAAAGTCTCCAAATAGGCAACGACACTTTCATTCAATGTTCTCGCCCCCAAGCTTCCGCCCAATATCAGGATAGTCTTTTTATGTTGTTCCAACCCAAAGAACGCTAAGGCCTCCGTTCTTTTGCCTTCGATCGCCACAGATTCCCTGCGTATAGGATTTCCGGTCAACAATACTTTATCAGCTGGGAAGAATTGTTCCATCCCCTCATAGGCTACGCAAATCTTGGCTGCTTTAGCACCAACTTTCTTGTTTGTGACACCTGCGTAAGAGTTTTGCTCCTGAACCACGGTAGGGACTCCCAATTTATTTGCCATCATCAACAAAGGACCTGAAGCAAAACCACCAACACCTACAGCCACGTCGGGTTTAAAATCCCGGATTACCTTTTTTGCCTTACTCAGGCTCTTCATTAATTTAAATGGTAATAGGATATTTTTCCACAACTGCTTCCTATTGATTCCTTGGATATCAAGTCCAACAATAGAATACCCTGCAGCAGGCACCTTATCCATTTCCATCCGACCATTGGCCCCTACAAATAATATTTCATTTGCAGGATCAATCGTCTTCAATGCATTTGCAATTGAAATCGCCGGAAAAATATGTCCTCCGGTACCACCCCCACTTATTATTACGCGAATTGCCATGCTCAATATTTATTTAAGCTGGAATTGAGCCGACGACCACTTTCTTCGGCTTCTGTTTTTCTTCCAACTGTTCTTTTCCTTTTAATTCCTCAATATTTCTACTCACACTCAGGATAATTCCCAGAGCCACACTTGTAAACAAAATCGAAGTTCCCCCCATACTCACTAAAGGTAAGGGCACCCCAGTAACCGGCCCCAATCCTACCGCAACTGCCATATTCGCCAGAGCCTGTATGGTCAAGCTGAATCCTAAACCGGCTGCAAGAAATGTCCCAAACGCTTTGGGACTCATCGTGACGATACGTATACATCGATACATAAAAGCCAGGTATAGAAATAGCAAAATCACTCCACCAACAGTCCCGTATTCCTCAATAATAATTGCATAAATAAAATCAGAATATGGGTGGGGCAACACATTGCGCTGTACACTATTTCCAGGCCCTTTACCAAACAGTCCACCTGTGGCGATTGCAATCTTCGCATTATTTGCCTGATAATTCTTATCATCCTGAAACGAGACAGTCTTGTCTACTTTTTCAGTATTAAAGAAGGATTTCACCCGGCTAATATAAGTTGCCCGTCGCGGACCAAAGAAGATAACCATCATCAATAGGACAGCACCTCCACAGCAGACTATCGCAATCTGCTTAAAACTAATCCGACCAATCAACAACAACAGCACACTAACACCAAATAACATGAGTGCTGTAGATAAATTGGCTAATGCTATAAGTATAAATACCCCACAAACCGACCCCATGATTGGTAAAAAAGACTTTTTAACATCCTTAATTTCTTCCTGCTTTCTAGACAGCATCCGTGCAAGAAAAACAATCAACGAAAGTTTTGCTAAATCCGACGTTTGAAATGTCAATCCAATCCCAGGAATAGTCAACCAACGACTTGCCTCATTAACTTTACTTCCAAACAACAGCGTAAACAACAATAAAGGAATAGTAATTCCCATCATTATTTTAGATATACCGGCATAATAACGATAATCCAATTTATGAGAAAGATACATCAGGATAAATCCCACAGCAATGATAGAAAAATGCTTCAACAGATACATTTCTGTCCCCTTTCCCTCCTTATAGGCCAGGGTTCCGACCGAACTGTATACAGCCAAAAGTGACCATCCCGATAAGATAATCACAATGATCCATATCCATCGATCACCTTTCAATTTAGACATTATGTTCTGTAACATATCCTTCTCCCTTTATGGTTGTACCATTTATTTATAATTCCATTACAGCAGCTTTAAATTTATCGCCACGATCTTCATAATTTTTAAACCAATCAAAGCTCGCACAAGCCGGGGACAATAACACCGTATCACCTTTCTTAGCTAAATGTGAAGACAAGACAACGGCATCCTGCATAGATGTGCTGTTAACAATAATTTCAACATCCTGCTCAAAGGCCTTATGAATTGGGGCAGTATCCTTTCCTAAACAAACGATAGCACGTACTTTGTCTTTCACCAAATCAGCAAGCATCGAATAATCATTACCCTTGTCTACACCTCCCAATAACAATACGATCGGTGTTGAAAAACTCTCCAGCGCATACCATACCGAATTAACATTGGTAGCCTTTGAATCATTGATATAATTGATTCCTCCAATACAGGCAACATGTTCAAGACGATGTGGAATATTCACATACGATCCCATACTCTCTTTCATCGCTTGATTTCTCAACTCCTGCACTTTTGCAATCAATCCGGAAGCCATACTATTATAAATATTATGCTTCCCCTGCAATGACAATTCCTCAGTTCTCATAGTGAATGTATCGTTATTTGGTGTATTAATAATCATTGTTTTATTGGCAGTTAAGTAAGCTCCCAATTCAACAAGCTGCTCTTGTGTAAAGGGTAAATATGTCCCTTTACTATGGTGTCTCTCCAATCCTTTAATTGTCTCGGGATCGTCTAAACAGTATATAAAATAATCTTTCTCTGTCTGATTTTGGATCATTCTGAATTTGGAATCCACATAATTCTCCATTTTATGGTCGTAACGATCCAAATGATCTGGCGTGATATTCAGAATGACAGCAATATCTGCTCTAAAATGATACATATCGTCCAACATAAAGCTGGAAATTTCCAATACGTAACAGTCAAAATTTTCACGCGCCACCTGAAGTGCAAAGCTTTTTCCAATATTCCCCGCCAAACCAACATTAAGGCCACCATGCTTTAGCATTTCGTATGTCAACATGGTTGTCGTAGACTTGCCATTTGATCCTGTGATGCAGATTAATTTAGCAGCAGTATATTGGGCAGCAAATTCTATTTCGGCAATTACAGGAATATTTTTTTTCTTTAAAGCGACCACCAAGGGTACCGTCTCCGGAATTCCGGGACTCTTTACAACCAGTGCAGCGTTCAATATGCGTGATTCGTCATGGTTGCCCTCCTCGAAAGCGATGCCTTCCGCTTTCAACTGTTCCTTATAGTGATCAGCTATCAGGCCTTTATCCGATACAAATACATCATACCCCTTCTCCTTCCCCAGGATTGCAGTTCCCACACCACTTTCACCTGCGCCTAGAACGACCAAGCTGCCGGATTGAGGATAATATGTTGTTGCAATATTTGACATCGTTATCTAATTTTTAATGTTACAATTGTTAGAATGGCTAGAATAATACCCACAATAACAAAACGAGTTACAATTTTGGCCTCATGATAGCCCTTCTTTTGAAAATGGTGATGTAGCGGCGACATTAAGAAAATCCGTCTTCCTTCTCCGTATTTCTTTTTTGTGTATTTGAAATAAGAGACCTGCAAGATAACAGACAGATTTTCCAATAAGAATACACCACACAAAATTGGGATCAACAATTCCTTACGGATTAGAATAGCAAATGCTGCAATGATACCTCCAATGGCCAAGCTTCCCGTATCCCCCATAAAAACCTGCGCGGGATAGGTATTATACCATAGAAAACCTACACAAGCTCCTACAAATGCTCCCGCAAAAATTACAAGCTCACCGGAATTGGGTATATACATGATATTAAGGTAATCCGAAAAAATTACGTTACCGGATACATAAGCTAAAATAGCCAAAGTAACCCCAATGATCGCGGAAGTACTCGTGGCGAGACCATCTATACCATCTGTAATGTTAGCGCCATTGGAAACCGCCGTAACGATAAAAATGACAACAACTAAAAACACAACAAAAGTCAGATAGTCACTTTGCAAGCCAAACACTTTAAACACCTTGGCGTAATCAAATTCATTATTCTTATAAAAAGGGATATTTGTCTTAGAAGATTTTACATTTTCAGCATAAGTTTTTTCCCCTGTCCCCTCATTGATCACCACTTCCACCGGTTTGGTTGAAGTTGGCTTATCCACACCTTTGCGTACCACAATATCTGGGTGAAAATACATCGTACAGGCAATAATAGCGCCTAGACCAACCTGGCCAACAACCTTAAATTTACCAGCTAACCCTTCTTTATTATGTCTAAAAACTTTAATATAATCATCCAAAAAACCTATAGCGCCCATCCAGAGTGTTGTTACAATCATGATGATCACATAGATATTTGTCAACTTGGCAAATAATAAGGTAGGAATCAAGATCCCAGCAATGATAATTATCCCCCCCATTGTAGGCGTACCAGCTTTCTTTTTCTCACCTTCCAGCCCCAAATCACGAATTGTCTCGCCAACTTGCTTATTATGCAAGAACTGGATCAATTTCCCCCCAAAAACCGTGGTAATAATTAATGAAGCGATTACAGCCATAGATGTTCTAAAGGAGATATATTGAAAAAGACCTCCTCCAGGTATATGGATATATTCGCTAAGCCACGTAAATAGATGGTACAACATATTTCTATTTTTCGTTAAATGTATTCTCTAAAATTTCTTTATCATCAAAATGATGTTTTACACCATTCACATCTTGATATTTTTCATGTCCTTTTCCTGCAACCAAGATAATATCTCCCGGGCTTGCCAACTGATACGCAGTGCGTATCGCCTCCTTCCGGTCTGCTATAGAAAGCGTTTTTGCTCGCTGATCAGCTCCTACACCAGCCTCGATATCTTTAATAATCTGATATGGATCCTCTGTGCGCGGATTATCAGATGTAATCAAGAAACGATCGCTATAGCGTAAAGCCGCTTCTGCCATCTCAGGTCTTTTGGTTTTGTCGCGATCACCACCACAGCCCAAAACAGTAATAATCTTTTGCTCCGGACGTCTCAAAGAACTAATAGTTTTTAAGACATTTTCAACAGCATCAGGAGTATGTGCATAGTCCACAATACCAAAAACACCGGAGGTGGATTTCATCGTCTCAAAGCGTCCTTCAGCCCCTTTCAATGTACTTAAGGCAGTCAATACCTTGACCGTCTCTTGCTCCAATAAGATGGCTGCAGCATATACCGCTAAAAGATTATAGGCATTGAAATCGCCGATTAATTTGACCCACACTTCCTGTCCGTCAATACTCATCAACATGCCATCAAAATGGCTTTCAATGACCTTAGCTTTAAAATCAGCCCCAGAACGTAAGCCATAGCTTTTTTTATGGGCAACCGTATTTTGCAACATGACCTGACCATTTCTATCGTCAGCATTGGTTAATGCAAACGCGTGTACGTCCAGGTCATCAAAAAATTTCTTCTTGGCTTTGATATAGTTGTCAAAAGTCTTGTGAAAATCCAAATGATCATGTGTAATATTCGTAAATATTGCACCGGCAAACACTAAGCCTGCAATACGCTCCTGCACCACCGCATGTGAACTGACTTCCATAAAAGCGTAGTCACAACCATCATCCACCATATTCCGCAACAACTGGTTCAACTGGATAGGATCTGGTGTCGTGTGTGTAGCAGGAATTATCTTTGAACCGATTTGATTCTGTACTGTAGACAGCAGACCGACATGATATCCAAGTTCGGTAAACAATTGGAATAACAACGTCGCCACCGTAGTTTTTCCATTGGTTCCTGTCACACCAACCAATTTAAGTTGCTCAGATGGATTTCCATAGAAGTTAGCCGAGGCTACTCCCAGCGCATACGCAGAGTCTGCCACTAAAATATAAGCCACAGAGTCCAATGTTTCAGCAGGAAGTTCTTCCACGATGACTGCCCTTGCTCCCGAAGTGATGGCCTTATCCACAAATAAATGCCCATCAGTCTGAACACCACGCACAGCGATAAACAAACTTCCCAACTCCACTTTTCTGGAATCAAAGCACAAAGAGTGCACTTCGACCTCTTCGAGGTTTCCCACCACCTGCTGAACAGGGATAGCATGCAATACTTTTTTTAAATCCATCATTACTTAAGTTCTAAATTTATCGCTGTTCCAAATGGGAGTTTTTGACCTGCGGCCAAAGACTGTGCCCCCACTCTTCCCTTTCCGGATACATGCGTTTTAAATCCCGCATTCTCCATCACATACAATGCATCCATTAATCCCATTCCCACCACATTTGGAACAATTCCTTCCTTATATTTCAAATCCACAAATGGCACACCTCTATTCGATGTGTCCACTTCACCTCTCGCCACCATATCCCAATTTATCGTATTAATTCCCAACTTATCATACACTTTCTTACTCGCTTCTCTTGATCCTTGCAAGGTCAAAGGCATCCTTCCACCTACATTAACCGCTTTGAATGATTTCTTCCCTTGCATTTCCATATCATTGGCATAGACCATATCCGCTAACTCTTTAAAAACAGGCCCAGCGATTGACGCACCGTAGTATCCATTCCTCGGGTTTCGAATCACCACAATAATGGAATATTTTGGATCTTCTGCTGGGAAATAGCCCGCAAAAGATGACTGATATCTACGCGCACCATATCCTCTCGAACCATCGGCCATCTGTGCCGTCCCGGTTTTCCCGCCCGATGTATACAATGGGCTGGCAACACTTCTGCCGGTACCCTCAGTCATAACACCTTCCATCATCCCTCTTACCTCTGCCAAGGCATGATCTGAAGCAATCTTTTCATTAATAACCTTCGCCTGAAAGGTTTGTATCGTATTACCCAGATGCCTAATTTCTTTGACGAATAGCGGTGCAATCAATTTACCATTATTTGCAACCGCATTATAAAATGTCAAGGTCTGTAATGGAGTAATCTTCATCTCATAACCATAAGCCATCTGCACCAATGACAATCCGCTCCATGATTTACTTTTCGACGTTTTCACCAGTGGAACACCTTCCCCCGGAATCTGTAGATCTAACGTTTTTCCAAAACCAAAAGAATGTAGTTTCGATGTAAACTGATCTGGATTATCTTTATAAGCTTGATAGACAAATTTTGTAACCCCAACATTTGAAGACTCTTCAAAAGCCCGCTTCGCTGAGACTATAGATTTTTTAGGTGCATGCGAATCGCGAATTGTATGCTTGTAAATCGGCCAGTTACCATTCCCGATATTGATCGTTGTACTGGAATCGATTTTCTTGTCATCAATCAGTGCCAGATAAGAGGCCAGTTTAAAAGTTGATCCTGGATCCGCGCTTTGCGCAATTGCAAGATTGAACTTTTCACGATAGACTCCATCTTTATCCCGCATAAAATTTGCTACCGCCCGTACCTCACCGGTCTTCACTTCCATCATCACAACACACCCTTCATCCGCATTACTCACAATCATCTGCTTCTCCAGTGCTCTTTGCGCCATATCCTGCATATTAACATCAATCGTAGATATGATATCCGAACCATCAACCGGTGCAACTTCAATATCTCTATTGACAGGAATCCAAACCCCTCCAGCAATACGCTGCATCAATCTCTTCCCACTTTTTCCATCGATATATTCACCATATGCCCCCTCCAATCCAACATGGATATTCTCTTTTACATTTTTGTAACCAATGGTCCGGGCCGCTAGATTCACGAAAGGCAAGATCCGCTTATTCTGTCTATCCGTAATTAAACTACTTGGATAGCGATCTTTACCAACCCGAGCCGCTTTAAATAACGGAAATTGCTTTACTTTTTTTAGATCCTGATGCGATACATTCCGTTTGATCAGTAGATAACGCTGTTTTTTATTCCGCGCCTGTTTTAATAATGTCAAATATTGCCGGGACGATTTATCCTTAAAAAAATCAGCCAATTTAATCGCCAGAGAATCAACCTTGAGATTGAAATATTCATTTTCTTCTTCAGGAATAGCCATAGCATCAAAACGAAGTTCATACTCAGGGACAGAAGTCGCCAACAGACTACCATCATTGGAATAGATGTTTCCTCTTGCAGCCTCAACTTCACGTTCCTGAATAGAAAGACTATCCGCTAAAGCTTTCCAATGTTGCCCGTCCACATATTGCAACTTCAGCATTTTCCCAAATACCATAAATGCAAGTAGCACAATAAGTCCAAAGGCAAAATAGACGCGAATAAGAATCGTGTTTCTGATACTCATAACTCTCTCTATTTATCTTCTTTTTTCTCTACAACTTCAATCTTGATCGGCGGCTCTACCCGCTCTTTCAAACCCAAAGAGTCCACGCGTTTTGCGATTTCCGTTTGCGTGGACATTTTCATAAGCTCCGCAGATAGCGACTTGTGATCCCAGCCCAACTCTTTGACTTCCTTGCTCACCTTATCGATACTCCGAATAGTTCGCTCAGCGAAGTGACGATTAGAAATATACAACAGCATCAGAAAAGCAACGAAAGCCCCAAAAGGTAGGTACTCCAATATTTTGTTTAAGGAAAGGTCTCCAACGGTAAAAAGCGTTTTAATAAACGCTTCTGTTTCTTCCGCCTTTTCCTCGACAGTTTCTTGCAGTTCCTCTTGAACTTCCTCACTCAATTCTTTCTGTCTTATTGTATTCCTACTCATCTTTTCACGCCATTTTTAAGACAAATCCAACCTTTCAGCAATACGCAGTTTCGCACTGCGCGATCTATTATTTACAGCCAGTTCCTGCGGCGATGCTGTAATCGCCTTACGGCTCAACACATGGAACGGCTTGATTTCATTTCCAAAAAAATCTTTCTCAACATCGCCTTTAAATTTCCCTTTGGCCATAAAATTTTTCACCAAACGGTCCTCTAAGGAATGATAGGACATCACCACCAATCTCCCTTCACTTTTCAACACCTCAACAGTCTGCAACAAAAACTCTTGCAAAGCCTCCAATTCACGGTTAACCTCAATGCGCAAAGCCTGAAAAACCTGCGCATGATATTTATGCTCTTTTCCTTTTGGAACCATGCGCTGGATAGCTTCTTTCAATTCAGCGACAGTATGTATCGGCTGCGCCAAACGAGCTGTCACGATTGTTTTTGCCAGTGACTTTGCGTTCATAATCTCACCATACATACCAAAAATCCGATGAAGATCTTCTTCAGCATAATTAGCCAACACTGCCTTTGCATCCAAATCCCCCACCTGATCCATACGCATATCCAGATCCGCATCAAATCGAATTGAAAAACCGCGATCAGCCGCATCAAACTGATGCGATGAAACACCCAGATCAGCCAAAATACCATCCACTGTACGCACACCATGCAGACGGAGGCTATTCTTTAAGAACCTGAAATTTTGATGGATCAATGTAAAACGAGGATCATCAATCACATTCCCCAACGCATCGGGATCCTGATCGAAAGCAAACAACTTACCCTCCGGCCCCAGTCTTTTCAGTATCTCTCGGGAATGACCACCACCACCAAAAGTTACATCCACATAAACACCATTAGGCTTAATCGCCAAAGCATCCATGCATTCTTGCAACATTACCGGAACATGATAGACATTCTCCATATTACTATATTCCAAAATTAATATCCCCCATTACCTCTGCCGCCAAAGATGATATATCCTCTACTCCGCCATCACCCATCAAATCTTCATACCCTTCTTTCGACCAAACTTCGATCTTATTAAACTGGCAGGCCAAAACCAAGTCTGTTGTTATTCCTGCAAATTCAAGCAAGCTTTTTGGCAACAGAACACGTCCTGCCGCATCCAATGTCAACTCTGTAGCCCCACGCGTAAAAGCACGCACAAAAGCCCGCACCTTTGGATCAAATTGATTTAACTTAGCCAGCTTAGCTGTCATCAAATCCCACTCCTCACGCGGATAAAAAACCAGATGCTTCTCAAAACCACGATTCACAACAAGCCCATCACGCTCAACATGAGGCATCTGCCTCTTGAGCGCAGCCGGCAACACCATCCTTCCTTTGGCGTCTAGCTTGCATTCGAATTCTCCGATTAACTGAGTCATGTAGTCAATTATCCTATTCTAATTTAAATGTAAAAGTATACACTTTCTCCCACTTTCCCCCACTTTACAACATAAAAAAGTTTTCCACATCGAAAAATCGCTACAAGAAAAAATACAACGCACCCACCTTACAACACATAAAACCTTATTTACAAGCAGTTAAACTGCATTTTCCATTCATATATATACTGAAAACAAGGACAGATATTTTTCTATTTTTTTCCGAAAACGGGAAAGGAATTGTAAAAATTTCCCCTCTAGAAATTTAATTTTGATCCATTTTTGCAAAAAAAATGGGAGAAAGTGGTGGATGGAAAAACAGATATCTACGGGTGTGGTTGAAAGTGGGAGAACGGCATTCAAATAAGAACAGTAGAATTCGTTATTGTCGAGTAAAACCAATAATTTTGTATAAATTTTATTTTTATTAAGATATGCACAGAACACACACTTGTGGAGAATTAACATTAGCTGACTTAGGGAAAACGGTTACCCTAAGTGGATGGGTTCAAAAATCCCGCGATTTGGGCGGTATGACTTTCATCGATGTTAGAGACCGCTATGGTATCACACAATTAACGTTCAATGCAGATGATGACGCGTCTTTACGTGCTAGTGCCCGTGAACTGGGAAGAGAATATGTCATAAAGGTAACCGGAGAGGTTATTGAACGTTCCAATAAAAATTCCAAAATCTCCACCGGAGATATTGAAATCAAGGTTTCAAACCTTGAGATATTAAATGCAGCGAAACTACCTCCCTTCACAATCGAAGACGAAACAGACGGTGGTGACGATATCCGGATGAAATTCAGATACCTGGATTTACGTCGTAATCCGGTACGTGAGAACCTTATTTTACGACATAAAACTTCTCAGGAAGTACGTCGTTATCTTGACTCTCAGAATTTTTTAGAAGTAGAAACACCTTATCTCATCAAATCGACTCCGGAAGGAGCACGGGATTTTGTCGTTCCTTCCCGTATGAACCCAGGTGAATTTTATGCATTACCTCAGTCACCGCAGACATTCAAACAACTTTTAATGGTATCAGGTTTTGATCGCTATTTCCAGATTGTCAAATGTTTCCGTGATGAAGACCTACGTGCCGACCGTCAACCGGAGTTTACACAAATCGACTGTGAAATGTCATTTGTTGAACAAGAAGACGTGCTCAATATTTTTGAAGGATTGGCAAAACACATCTTCAAAACGATCAAAGGCATAGACCTTGGGTCCGTACCTCGGATGACCTATGCAGACGCTATGCGTCTTTATGGCTCAGATAAACCAGATATCCGTTTCGGAATGCAGTTTGTAGAATTGAATGATGTCGCAAAAGAAAAGGGATTCCCTGTATTTGATGCAGCGGAGTTGGTTGTTGGTATCAACGCCGAAAATTGCGCGCATTACACAAGGAAACAATTGGATGCCTTAACCGATTTTATAAAACGACCTCAAATCGGCGCTACAGGTTTAGTCTATGCACGTGTGAATGAAGATGGTTCAGTTAAATCTTCTGTTGATAAATTTTTTACACCAGAACAATTAACAGCTATCGCCGCTAAGTTCCACGCGAAACCAGGCGATCTATTATTAATTATGGCGGGCGGCAAGGATAAAGTTCGTAAGCAATTAAACGAACTACGTCTAGAAGTTGCTTCGCAACTCGGTCTTCGCAACAAAGACACTTTTGCTCCCCTATGGGTTGTTGACTTCCCTTTATTGGAATGGGATGAGGACAGCGCACGTTACCATGCTATGCACCACCCTTTTACCTCTCCAAAACCAGAGGATATCCCTTTACTGGACACAAACCCCGGTGAAGTAAGGGCTAATGCTTACGACTTTGTCTTAAATGGTGTCGAAGTAGGTGGCGGATCTATCCGTATTCACGACAGAGAGCTGCAATCCCTTATGTTTAAACATCTTGGATTTAGTCCGGAAGAGGCACAGAAACAATTTGGTTTCTTGATGGAAGCATTTACCTATGGCGCTCCTCCGCATGGTGGCTTAGCATTTGGCTTCGACAGACTTGTCTCACTATTAGCTGGACTAGATACGATCCGAGATGTGATTGCCTTCCCGAAAAACAATTCCGGAAGAGATGTCATGATTGATGCTCCATCAACTATTCACCAGGAACAATTGAATGAATTAAGCCTGAATATCGATATAAAAGAATAAATTTCAAGCTCGATTTTCGAGAAACAATTTATTAACACTATATTTAAAAGTTGGTAGGAAACGACCAACTTTTTTTGTGAAAAATCAGCAGATTAGATGTCAGAGAGTACGGCAAATACGTTTTTAAAGGAAAGTGCGCAGAAAGCATTTGACACCAAACATCGCGATATTATCAATTACAATATCGACAAATACAGTATTGCTTTTGAAAAAGGGAAAAGCAAATTTGCAGATCTCGAAAACACCAAAATAAAAGCAAATTTGATCAAATGGAAAGTAATGGAAAATCTAGACCGATATCTATTACAGTTTGAAGCAAATTTTACCGCACGTGGTGGGAAAGTAATCTGGGCTAATGATGCCGACGAGGCACGGGAGGAGATTTATAAAATCATCGAACGAAAAAGAACACGGTCGATTGTAAAATCTAAATCTATGGCTACGGAAGAAATTGAGTTAAATCATTTTTTGGAATCGAAAAACATAGAAGCCATTGAGACTGATCTGGGAGAATATATTATTCAGCTATTAGATCAGAAACCCTACCATTTTGTCACTCCTGCTATGCATCTAAGCCTGGAAGATATCGCTAAGCTTTTTCACGAAAAATTTGAAACCCCATTGGATGCCTCCGCAGAACAGTTAACACTGAAAGCCCGTGAACTCCTAAGAGACAAATATTTAGCAGCAGAAGTAGGAATTACTGGAGCTAATTTCTTAATCGCTGAAACAGGCAGTATAGCGATTACAGAAAATGAAGGAAATGCACGTCTGACTTCTACTTTTCCAAAAACACATATTGCCGTGGTCGGTATCGAGAAGATTATTCCGACGATACAGGATCTTGAGGTATTTTGGCCACTATTATCCACCCATGGTACTGGTCAAAATCTAACGGTATACAATACCTTACTGACCGGACCAAAACAATCCTATGAATCCGATGGACCTGAAGAAATGTATGTTATCCTGCTTGACAATGGCCGCAGTAATCTGCTTGCACAAAAAGAACAACGCCAGGGCCTGTATTGTATCCGCTGTGGCGCTTGCTTAAATGTGTGTCCCATTTATCAAAATATAGGCGGGCATACCTATGAGACAACCTATCAAGGCCCAATCGGATCGCTCATTTCTCCCCATTTAAATGGGATGAAGGAGTTTAAGCACTTGAGCTATGCGTCTACTCTTTGTGGCAAATGTACAGAAGTTTGCCCAGTGGGCATCGATATTCAACGTATGCTTCTTGTCAACAGAAAAGACTCCGTAGAGCAGGGTTTATCAACTAAAACAGAACAAAAAGTCTGGAGCTGGTTTACATACGGAATACAACGTCGAAAATTGATTGATTTCTTTGGCGGAAAATTCAAAAACTTCTTCCTCCGAAAGTTTTTTAAAAAAACCTGGGGCGATCAACGGGAACTACCCAAGCTAGCTGAAAAATCTTTTTCAAAACAATGGAAAGAGCAACAAAAAAACAAAGAATAACAAAAAGTGGCATTAGCTTATCAGACTAATGCCACTTTTTATTGGCTTCGCTCCGTCTACTGCTGATAACCTAAAAAAGATAAATTGAATGACTGATAGCGCTTACTCCCCCGCTAGAATCGGCTTAAGGAGTTTATATGGAGACCATATGACACAAATATGGATTAATAGAACATACCTTTCAGAAAAAACCTATATGCTCTTATAAGCAGCAACAGTCATGAAAATCAACTGAAGGTTCTTTCTGATCAATAGAAAACAGACAATTCAGAAAAATAAAAAAGGGGACCAATGATCCCCTTTTCAACTAACACTCACCAATTATTAATATGAAAACTATTCTTTCTTTTAACCTTAAGTTGTTTTTGCTTCAGCATCAACTACTTTTTCACCCTCGCCTTTCTTAAAATCACCTTTTCGCATTTGTCGATCTTTTCTCCAATTTTCTCTATGCTTTTTATGATTCTCAGCGTAAGAATCTTTTAATGTTTTTTGCTGTTCTGGAGTCAATAAGCTCATCATTTTTTTATGATCCGCAGCACGTTGTTTTCTCATTTTTTCGCGATACAATTTGCGCTCAGCCGCGATTTTTTTATGATCCTCTGCTTGCTTCAAATGAAATGCATACACATCTTTGCGCTGTTGATCTGTAAACTTCAACTTTTGGTCCAGGCAATCTGTTTTGATCTTAGCCAATTCTTCAGGGTTTTTATTTTTTAAGCCATCGTGCTTTCTATCCTTTGAATGCTTGTGCAATGGAGTGGTCATTTCTTTAGTATCTGATTTAAGATCCTTTTTCTCCTGCGCGAAACCTGTCAACATTAATCCGGATAACGCCAAACTTAACATCAATTTTTTCATCTCTCTATTTTTTAAATCAACAATCTTTCAATTCTACTAGATTGACTTTCCAACCTATTTATCTATAAGAGTATTATTGACCATCAAAAGTTTAAAACGCCATCTGTTAAATAAAGTTAAGAAAGGTACTATTGAGATACTGCACTTAAACGGATAGGCAAAGTATAGGCCACTCGAACGGCACGTCCATTCTGAACACCGGGTTTCCACTTCCTCGCCTTTTTCAATAAACTAACGGCAGCCTCCCCTGTTCCAAAGTTCATATCGCGTTTTACAGCAATATCAGTCAAAGATCCGTCCCGTTCTACCACAAAAGATACTTCAATAACACCCGATACCCCCTGATCCAAAGCCGATTGCGGAAAACTATAGTTTTCTGAAACCCACTTCATAAAAGCGGGAAGTCCTCCCACAGGGGTAGGCATGATTTCCACCGTAACAAAAGGCTGGTCTAAATTTCCATCTGTTCCACCACCCGACTCAGACCCCACGCGATGCCCCGTAATTTCGCCATTCTTGGTAGATGGCCCAAATTCACCCCTAGCGATATGTGTACCCGCCGCGTTCGCTTTCAATGTGATACGCGCTGTCATTGTATTCGGTTTCTTCAATTCATCCTGCGTAGCAACATCTTCGGTAACGTTACTTGCTTTCGTAATCTTAGGTTCTGGCATCCGTACAAGATTAAACTTTGACACATCCTGCGCAATCTGTTGTGGTGCTTTCTCCTGCATTAAAACAGGTTCCTTTTTTACCTCGTCTTTTTTGTCGGCTTCTTTCTGAATTTCGTCTAGATGCTCAGGAGTTAAAACTACCACTGTAGTCGTTGTTTCCGTTATAGTTTTTTTGAAATATTTGTTATAGGTATAGGATCCCCCAATCAAAAGGAACGCAAAGGATGTAACAATGGCCAATCCCATATTGGTTGCTCTGTTTGACAAATTTCGTAATTCATAAGCACCATACATTTTGTTGCGGTCTGCAAAGATAACATCCAGCCATTCCTTGCGATAGATATTCAATTTTGAGTTCATCATAACATTAAAGTTTAAATCTTTTCATTATGATGCGGGAAAGCCTTATATTTCATAAAAATTTTGCACACTCTTATGAAATCACTTTTTTTAGCTATTCTTCTATTTACATTATATGGTTGTGGCAACAGTCAAAACCAATCCAAACCATCCGATAAGAGTGAAAATAAAGAGCAATTAATTTCACCTTATTTTGGCTTTTTGAATCATCAAAAAGATTCGTTAATTGCCCTTCCAATGGACCAGGCGATGGAGAATCCCGAAAAATACAACTATGTCATTATTGAAAATCAAGTTAGCCCATTGGAATTTATACAGAACAAGACGGATAATAAAGAAAGCAACGGCAGGCAAACAGCCCAGAATTTTGCCAATAGCGAAGGCTCATTATTTACGATAAAGAATGAAATTAAATCGGGTGATTTCGGGATGCTTGTCAATCAGGCGTTCATAAATCAATATAAAGTTGAACCCTTTACAAAGGTACACCGGGAAACGAGTACAGAGGTAAGGGAAAAGCTTGAAAAAAAATATAATCGGAAAATAAGTAAAAGTACAACAGTTGCTGTTCTGAAAGATAAAGCTGAATTCAATCTAACAGTTTTTGAAAACCAGCAAGATTCGGCACTTGCCGTTTTTTCCTATACAAAAGAAGATCAATTGATTAACCTTGATTTCCCGGCCACTTATGATGACATTAGCACCTGGCGGGTTGACGATGGTGGTCAATTTGATAATGAGGCCTTTCAGATTCTGACCGTACTACGTTCGGAAGTCGGAATTAGTTTTGTTAGTATCTTTTTGGGAGCTGAAGGTTATGAATTGAACTTTTATCAACCCAAAAAAGATAAATTTAGTTCAACAGCACAAGCCTACGGTTACAGTTCTCCTTTATAAGGATTTAGCGTTTCCCTAATCCTGATTATTAGGGAAACGATCTCTTATATTTTACAGATGCATTCTTGCCATCGGAGCCACATCCTGACCAACAAAATCTCCTTTTAGATATTTATGGTAGCCAGCAATGGCAATCATGGCTGCATTATCTGTACAATATTCGAATTTAGGAATAAATACATTCCAACTGTATTTCTCTCCCATTTCAATCAATTCTTTCCTTAGACCTGAATTAGCTGAAACACCACCCGCAATTGCAATATCTTTCACACCGGTTTGCTTTGCAGCTTTCTTCAATTTATTCAATAAGATAGAGACAATACGAGATTGCACACTCGCACATAAATCCGCCATATTTTCAGTTAAGAACTCAGGATTTAGTTTTAGCTGATCCTGTACTAAATAAAGTATTGCTGTCTTTAACCCCGAAAAGCTAAAATTAAGTCCAGGAATTTGAGGTTCAGGTAATTTGTAAGCATTGGAATTCCCCTGACTTGCAAATTTATCGATAAGCGGTCCACCGGGATAAGGAAGATTCAAAATCTTAGCGGTTTTATCAAAGGCCTCCCCAGCAGCATCGTCCAAGGTCTCACCCAATAATTCCATTTCGAAATAATCTTTTACCAGCACAATCTGCGTATGCCCACCCGAAACGGTTAAACATAAAAAAGGGAAACTGGGCTTCGGATCTTCTATGAAATGTGCTAAAATATGCGCCTGCATATGATTTACATCGATTAACGGAATATTCTGAGCAAGTGCGAATGATTTTGCAAAAGAGGTACCTACCAAAAGTGCTCCTAATAATCCTGGTCCGCGCGTAAAACTCACTGCATCTATTTGATTTTTGCTTATTTTTGCTTGACGAATGGCTTCGTCCACCGTAGGAATAATATTTTGTTGGTGGGCACGTGAAGCTAACTCAGGGACAACTCCACCATATTTTGCGTGGATTGCCTGAGTAGCAATAACATTTGAATGAATTTCACCGTTAATACAAATAGAAGCGGAAGTTTCATCGCAAGAGGATTCAATCCCTAAAATAATAGCCATAGCTAGAGGTAATAAATTAGAATACAAAAGTATCAAAAAAATAATAAAAATAGTGTCAATTGTCCTAGGTAGTATATTCATTATACTGCTTGCATTGGCGTTATCTTTACAGCTAAAGCCTGTGCAAAATTTTGTTGCACAGAAAGCCATCACGTATCTATCCAATGAGCTGGGCACTAAAATCAACTTAAAAAGTATTTATTTTAAACCCTTTAAATCCATTGTTATGGAGGGATTTGAGGTTTATACACCTCAGGGTAAAGAAATCCTAAAGTCCGAAAAATTAGAAGCAAGTGTCAATCTGTCCCAATTAATAGAATTGAATAAGGTAGTCATTAACAAATTGACAATTGAAAATACAGAAAGTAATTTCGAACAATTTAAAGATAGCAGCAATATCACGTTTTTAATCCGATATTTCAATCCTCCAAAGAAAGAGAAGAAGAAAAGTTCAAAAAATATAATCTTTGACATTAAAGAACTTGTTGTCAGGAATAACTCCTTCAACTATATTAATCACAGACAAAAACACTATAGCAAAGTTGTTGATTTTGGCGATTTAGGTATATCGAAGCTAAATGCACATTTTAAAAATATAAAAATCGACTCCAACCGTATTTCAGCAGACATCAAAAGTTTCAATCTAAATGAGAAAAAAGGATTGGTTATTAAGGGGCTCCTTGCACATGCTTCAGTAAGTAACAAAAGCATTGAACTGAAAGATCTCATGCTTACAACCAACCGGTCCACAGTCAAAGATTATATAAAGTTAAGCTATAACAACTTCTCAGATTTTTCAGACTTTATCCATAAAGTCAATGTCGAAATACATGCACGTGACTCGCGCATACACTCCGAAGATATTGCCCTCTTTTCATCACCGATGCATCAGGTCAAGTTTGATGTAAAGATTAAGAAATCAAAGCTTAAAGGTACGGTCGCTGACATCAATGCCTCACAAGTAGATTTAATCATCGGAAAAAACACCAAATTAACCGGGGATCTGAAAATTATCGGTCTACCCGATATTAACAAAACTAATTTTATCGTTCCGAACGTTTTTATTTCCTCTGAACATAACGACCTCAAAAATATTATTGCTGAACTCAGCAATTTAAAAAAATTTAAACTTCCTGAGATTGTGACGCTCTTCAATAAATTTACGTTCAAAGGAAATCTAGTTGGGCAATACAATAAGTTTAAAACAAATGGCACCTTCACCACAGCCATTGGCGATGTCGCTGCTGATGGATCGTTGGATATACGCAAAGAAATAAAATATGCCGGTAAATTTCAATCTCCAAAATTTGATCTTGGTAAGGCTACTAAATTAAAGGATCTAGGCAGTTCTGGCTTCGATCTACAGGTCGATGGAACAGGCACTGATCCCAAGCGCCTAAAGCTCAATATTGCAGGCAACCTCACAAATTTTAATTTTAAACAATACACCTATCAGCAGATCCAAGTTAATGGAAATATAGACAAACAATTATTTCTTGGTTCGGGAGCAATACATGATCCAAATCTCAGATTAGAGTTCACAACAGATGTAGATTGGTCTGCTCGGCCCAACTATCACCTGGACGCTGATATACAACAGGCTAACTTAAAAAAGCTCAATTTCTTTCAGGGTGACTCGATCAATATTATTGACACCAAATTTCATACGAGCTTAATTGGCGATAATATCAATAACATTACAGGAGAATTTAAATCCGATAGTGTTAGTTTTACCTCCTCCAAAGGGAAATTTGCAATCAAAAACATCAATTTCCTAGCAGAAGGAGATCAGGAAGCGCGATCCTTAACACTGCAGTCTGCTATTGGTCATATAGACCTGAAAGGGAGAATAGATCTAAACACGATTGTCCCCTATTTTAAAGCACTTGCTATGCGCTATGCTCCTGCTATCGGATTTGAAAAGAACGATTTTAACCGGCAGGATTTTGACCTAAATATCAACATAAAATCGTTCCGCCCTATTGCGACATTCTTTAGAAAGGACATCTCCCTAGATAGTGGAGCAACATTGAACGCGAAATTTGCGAGCGAAAAGCAGACAGCAAATTTTAATTTTTATGCACCTGAATTTAAGTACAACGGCATACGTCTTACCCATTTGATTATTGACCAAAATGCCAATCTAAAAAATATGGAGCTGCAGACTTCGATCGATCAGATCAATTTTACAGATAGCACCTATATCAAAAATGTCAACATTTCAAATACCTTGGTCAACGACAGCTTACAGTTCAACATTAAAATGTCAGAATTGGAAGCTAGCAATAGTTTAGATCTCAATGGTGTTATCCGATTCGCCCATGCAAAGCCTGCTTTCATCAACTTTTATCCATCCAATATACTGATCAACAAAGAGCAATGGCTTGTCAACAATGATGCACAACTAAAAATTTCAAAGGGTAAATGGTACTTCGAGAGACTCACATTAAGTCATGCAGAACAGAAGGTCCATATTGATGGCATATTGTCAAATGACGTTTCAGATCAAATCAACTTAAGATTCCAGGATTTTAATCTTAGCTCACTAAATGGTATTACAAAACCACATGGCATCAATTTGTCTGGAAATTTAAATGGAAAAATCGAGGTTAACTCTGTCTTCAAATCTCCATTCATTGTTGCCAACATCAAGACATCGCCCATTCTTTACAACAATATCCCAATAGGAGCATTAGCGCTCAGCGCCAATTATGATCCTGAAAACCAATTGGTAAAACTCGACAGCAGAATAGAAGAGGGCGACAAATTGATGCAACTAACCGGCTCTTACAACCACCTAAGTGAAAGTAATAAACTCAACCTAAGGGCGACTTTGGTGAATACAGATGTATTTGTTTTCCAACCGTTTTTGCGAAGTTTAGTTTCAAATATAAAAGGTAAGGTCAATGCTGAGCTAGATATTGAAGGTGATATCCTACATCCTAAAATTAGTGGATCGGGAAAACTTGACAACGCCTCAATGGTAATCAATTACCTAAAAACACCCTATCGTCTTTCCGAAGAGATCAATGTGACCAACAACAGAATTTTCCTTACTGGTGTCAAAATATACGATCAAAAAAATAATGTCGCAACCATCGATGGTATTGTCGATCTCAATAAGTTAAGTGATCCAGATATTGATGTGACAGCCGAGGCAAAGAATTTTATGGTATTGAATACAACAACAAAAGACAATAGTACCTATTATGGCACTGCTTACGCTTCCGGGACTTTCCAGTTCAAGGGGCTGACATCAGCAATGAATATAAACATACGTGCTAAATCCGAGGAAAACACGGTCATCAATATACCTTTTAATAGTGCCAGCACGATTTCAGATAGTGATTTTATCTACTTTATTGAAAAAGATTCCACCAAAATCAAGAAAAACCAAAAGAAACGGGATTTCGATGGTCTGACAATGAATATGGATCTGCTGATCACACCTAATGCCGAAATTAACCTTTTTTCCAGCATGGGCGAACTCTCGGGCAAAGGAAATAGCAACCTGAATATGCGGATATCCTCACTTGGAGACTTTGAAATGTTCGGAGATTTCATTGTCAACAGTGGTAAGTTTAATTTCACCGCACAGGACTACATCAACAAAATATTTGACTTAAAGGAGGGCGGAACTATCCGATGGGCAGGAAATCCAGCGGAAGCCAATATCAATATTAATGCGATTTATCAACAAAGAACAAGTTTAGCTCCGCTATATAATGCCGCGGGAAGAGAAGAAAACCCTGAGCGTGTATTAGCGCAAGCAGACATGATTTTAAAAGGCCAATTGAGCCAGCCCGATATTACTTTTGACATCAATTTCCCACAAAACCCTGGCGTTAAGGATGAATTGCAAGGCTATTTTTCCGATGCCAATAATGTTAACCAACAGGCACTCAGTTTAATTGTCAGACGTAGCTTTACACCTGGCACACAAAGTGATTTTGGTAAAGAAGTAAATAACACATTACTATCTGCGGGTACTGAAATTGCATTCAATCAGATCAATAATATAATCGCGCAATCTCTCAACATCAATTTCTTTGATATCAATATCAAGTCATTGAATGATGCCTCTGCTTCCCTTCGTTTATTTAATGACAGACTGGTCCTCACTGGTGGAATTTCAGATCGTCGGAATCAGGCCTTAACAGATCTGAATGTATTCTCAGATCGTGTTTCAACTGATGCAGAAGCCTTATTCTACTTGCGTAAAGACGGGCGTCTTGTCCTCAGGGCGTCTAACCGTTTAAACACAAGAAATTTCCTTCTTAGCCCAAATGACGGGGAATATATCAGTGCCTTTGGTCTACTATATCGGCAGGAATTTAACACCTTTTCTGAGTTCCTGAAAAGACTATTTCCATTGGGAAAGAAGAACAACTTTTTTATTCCAACACAAACAGAGACAAAAAAAGCACAACCCAATTAACCATAGCCTATTGAAATAGGAATAAACTTCAAAGATACCCGGCCATTAACAAACAGTAGAATAAACCACTGGTTATAAAATGGTAAAGCTATAGCAGCGTACTTGCTATTATGATGGAATCTTTATAAAACAAATACAATAATTATATTGCTATCCTTTCGTCGAAGACATAAAAAAAGCCTTCCAAGAACTTGGAAGGCTTTTTTTATAGTCAAAATTGCTTACGCCAATTTTTCGAATTCTTTGTATTCGATATCGTTACTGTTCAATTTAACCAAACCTTTTAAATGATCAAATACTTTCAAAGCTTTAGCTTCTTCGAACAAACGGTTACCTTGCTCTCTGTCTTGTAACAACTGAATTGCAAATTGGTTCAATTGCTCGTCAGAAGGCTCCTCGTTGATATTGTACATTTTGATCTGTGCGTAGATACGTTCTTTCGCTAAATTGATTACTTCATCATATTTAACTTCAAGGCCGTTTTCAGTAACAACACGGTTTTCAATGATTGTCCATTTCAGGTTGTTTAAGAAATCAGCAAAACCTTCATTAAGTTCTTCGTCAGAAATGCTAGGATTAGTTGCTTTCAACCATCTTTTCAAAAACTCCTCAGGGAAAGTTACGTCAACCTTCTCCATACCAAAAGTATACATATCGTTACGTAATTTTTGATCCGAGTTTTGTTTGAATAAGTTTTCCACTTCTTCTTTTACTTTCTCAGTAAATTGAGCTTCTTCAGTTACTTCACCTTCAGCGAACAATTTATCGAAAAACTCTTGGTTAAGATCAGCTTCCTCTAAACGGTTGATGTTTTTAACAGTCAGCTCAAATTTAGTTACATCCAAAGCTGTTGCTTCTTCTTCCGTAATACCCAAGATACGTGCTAAATCTTCTGTTTTGAAAGCTTTCTTAACATCAATTTTTACTGTATCATCTTTTTTAAGACCTACTAAAGACTTTTTGATTTTAGCGTCTTCAACGATATCCGTACGGATTGACGTTGTTTTCTCCAGACCTTCCTCTTTATCTTGTTTTAAGGTAGCATATAATACATCACCTTCTTCAGATACCTCCGGGTTGGTCATCTTTCCATAGCTACGACGTAAGTTTTTGATACGATCCGCTAAAGTCTCTTCATCAGCTTTGATTTCGTAAGCAGTAAATTCAGTCTCAGCTGTAAAAGGCAAATCAAAAGCAGGAGCTAGACCGATCTCATATTTAAAATTGAAATTGTCTTTAAAGTCCCAGCTATATTGCGCATCATCTTCCAAAGGAAGTGGTTGACCTAAAACCTCTAATTTATTTTCTGAAATATAATTTGTGATTTTATCGTTCACCAATTTATTGATCTCATCAAATAAAATGGATTTACCATAGGTACGTCTGATATGTCCCACCGGAACTTGACCTGGACGGAAACCTGGTAATTTTGCCTTTTTAGCTTGCGCTTTAATCTCTTTGTCGACTTGAGGATTATAATCTTCAGGTGCTAATGCGACGTTGATTACCGCATTGATTGCATCTACATTCTCGTGTGAAATATTCATACTCTTTTTAGCTATATCGCATTCATAAAAAAATCCTCCCGAGGTTTTAAGTTCGGGAGGACATCAAGTGCGGAAGAAGGGACTCGAACCCCCACGCCTTGCGGCGCCAGATCCTAAGTCTGGTGCGGCTACCAATTACGCCACTTCCGCATTAGGATTTCTTTTGATGCCACAAAGATAGAAACCAAACCTATATCTTGCAAGTATTTTTCACTCTTTTTTTTATTTTTTTTCAATATTCATTCTACCTCTTGCATAATTCATTATTATTCATTTACTTTGAATATCAAAGTACTTTTATGGAACAGAAAGATTTATTTAAAGAGCTTGGAGAGATCAGATTATTGATGGAAAAATCCTCCAAATTTGTTTCAATAAGCGGCTTATCAGGTGTACTTATCGGATGCTATGCATTATTAGGAACTTCGCTGGGCTACTATATGACGACTAGCCCCGACACCGCTATCGAGTCACTCCATCTGGCTGTTCCCTCCCTATTTCTAATCGTTGCTATACTGATACTCACGCTCTCACTGCTGACAGGATGGATCATGGCTCGCAAGAAAGCAAAGAAAAATAAGCAGTCTATTTGGAACATTACCAGCAAATCTCTTTTATTTGCAGTTTCAATTCCTTTAATAGCTGGAGGTTTTTTGGCATTAGTCCTATTTTTTCAGGGTTACTATCCTTTGATCGCTGGGATGCTGCTGATTTTCTATGGGCTGGCTCTAGCTGCCGGTAGTATCTATACCTTCTCGGAGGTAAAATGGTTAGGCATACTGGAAATATGCTTAGGCTTAATGGCATTGTGTCTTCCAGACCACGGACTGATGTTATGGGGATTAGGATTTGGTGTGTTACATATCATCTATGGTTTTATCGTTTACAAAAAGTACGAATCGTGAAATTAGATCTTTCCTTATATGACAAAGTATTCGAGAATAGAGTCCGCTTACAAATTATGAGCGTGCTTGCAGTGAATGAAGAATATGATTTCAATTCCCTCAAAGAAGTATTGGAAGTAACAGATGGAAATCTAGCGTCCAATCTCAAAACTTTGGAAAAGGAAGAGTATATCGTCGTAGAAAAAAGTTTCGTCGACCGAAAACCCAACACCAAATACAAAAGAACATCTAAAGGACTAAAAGCATTTGAAAACCACCTAGTTGCACTAGAAAATTTAATAAAACAACAATATAAATAATTTTTTTATCCATTTACTTTGAAAACCAAAGTACTTTTAAAACAAGAAAAAAATGAAAGGAATTCGATTAAAACTCATGCTCCATCTCTACAACTGGTCTTCCAAATTGTATGCAGATATTTTCAAATGGAACAAGAAAGCATGGGGAATCACTAAGGAGGAATTTTTGACCTACCCCATCGGGAGTGTTGGCCATAGTTTAGGCCTGTTTTATGCGAATAAGGGGTTTGATGTCATGCCAAAATTGGAAAATCACGATGTGTTCCATATTATAACGGAAACAGGAACTGAAATCCAGGATGAAATAGCCATGCAGTACCTTTTGTTGGGCAACGGTAAAATCAGCCTCTATTTATTGGGCATGATTGCTATTGGCGGTATCCTTTTTCCAGAACATTTTAAATATTATAAGAAAACGTTCCAAAAAGGTCGATCCCTGCAAAAGTTTTATCATATAGAATTCAAAGAGATACTTCATTATCAGCTAACCGAACTCCAAATTGCATTATATAGTAAAAATATTCAACTAGACTTAAACAAATAAAATCATGGAAAACCATAATCTAACTAAAAGCGCATTTGCCACAGAGCAGCATTCGCTTTTTGACAAAATTAGCAACTCAACTGTCCTAAAATTATTTGTCATCCTATTTCTTTCACTGCTCCTGCTCATACCACTTGCAATGATTAGTGATTTGATCCAAGAGCGTAAAACTCGTGAACAAAGTGTATCTGATGGTATCGCACTCAATTGGGGGCAGGAACAAGTTATTTCCGGCCCAGTCATCGCAATTCCATACAACGAAATTGTTCAGAAGCAAGCTGAAAAAAGTAAAAGTCCAGCAACATTGGAATATAAACAGACAAAATGGATATTTATCCTGCCCCAAAGTTCCAATATCAGGACGGATATCAGTCCGCAGCATCTTTCCAGAGGAATATACAACACAGTCGTATATAATAGCCACATTTTGATAGAGGGCAGCTTTAATAAAATCGATCTAACAAAGTTGGAAATTCCAATCGAAAAGATTGACTGGAAAGGAAGTAGATTGGTGTTTGGTATACAAGATTTTAAGGGATTAGGCAAACGCCCTTCGCTCAAATGGAATGACCTGGAGTCAACATTCGATCCAGATTTTAACAATCTCAAACTATTTAATCAGAATTTGGTCTGCCCTATCGCCATCAATCCCCAAAGTGAGAGCCATTTCAAAATCACACTTGATTTAAAAGGCTCAAAATCCCTCAATTTTGTCCCATTGGGTGACCAAACAAATATTGCTGCAAAAGGAAATTGGGCTAACCCGAGTTTCACTGGAGCGTTCTTACCAAGCAAACGCTCCGTCAGTAACAGCAATTTTTCGGCATCCTGGGAGATCCCGTCGTTTAGTCGCAAATTGCCCCAGCAATGGTCAGGAGATATCTACCCGATCTATATTTTTGAAAAAAATAAGAGCATTGTGACCGATGAAGTTGAGGTCCCTCAGCCCACAGCAGCTACCGCCGCCGACACAAAAGTACCCAGTGACATGTTGCTCAATTCAGATATGATTACTATAAATTTTCTGCCAGACGTCAATAACTACCAAAAAACGACTCGGGTAGCCAAATATGGCATTTTGATCATCCTCTTGACCTTCACATCACTCCTATTCACCGAAATCATCAAGAAAAAAAGAATCCATATCATCCAGTATGTATTGATCGGAGCGGCCATGGTACTCTTTTATACCCTTCTATTAGCACTATCAGAACATATCGGTTTTAACCCCGCTTATCTAATTGCTTCAGTTGCCACAGTTGTTCTCATTGGAAGTTTTATTAAGGCGATTACAAAAGATTTTAAATCTGCGCTTTTGCTTGGATCTATTTTAGGCACATTCTATGTATTTATCTACGTGCTCATGCAACTTAGAGATTATTCACTTATCGCCGGAACGATCGGTATCTTTATTATTTTGGCAATCCTGATGCGCGTTTCCACAAAAATAAATTGGTATCAATTTGATAATAATCATGCTGATCAATAAACAACATCTCAAAATCTATTGGGTAATTATCAACATATTGCTCAAGAAATAAACTTATTCAAATAAATAGCCGTCTTTTTACCAAATAAGACGGCTATTTTTATCCTTTGCTTAGCTTTTAGTGGCAAAATATGTAACTTGCGAGGACATTTTTCAGCAATATATATGAAAAAACTTACAATAATTACATTAGCGATTATGGCATGCAACCTCAGCAATGCGCAAGAAAGCAAAGGTGGAAAATCCGGTTTAAAGACGGTTACTGAAACACCACAACCTATTAGCCCCAGCGCACTTTGGGATCTCGGACGTGTATCAGCTGAAGGACTTTCTTCAGATGGTAAGACATTGCTGTACGGTGTTTCCAATTACAACTTAGAAAGCAATACGAGTGAGAAGAATCTTTATACCATTTCATTGGCCAATGGTGCCGGTGGTCAATTTACGGATCAAAAAGGAGGCGAAGCTGTAATCCAGATCGAACAAAATGGCGATGTTATATATCTATCGAAAGGCCATTTGTGGAAAAAAAATCTGACAAAGGGGGAGGCAACTCAGCTGACATCTGGTGAAATGTCCCTTGAAAATGTTATATTTTCGCCAGATGGAAAGTATATTCTTTTTAGCCAAGCTGTATTAATCAAAAAATACCACAGTACTGATAAATATCCGGAACTGTCGAAATCAGATGCTTATATTTATGACAACTTGGATTACAGACATTGGGACACATTCAACGATGGAAAATTTAATCATCCCTTTGTTGCCAGCTATAGCAATGGAAAAATAGGAGAGCCTATTGATTTACTGAAGGATCAACCCTATTATAGTCCACAGGCTCCTTTCGGTGGCGCAGAAGATTTCATTTGGTCACCCGACAGCAAAGCCGTGTTATATGTTTGCAAGAAAAAATTCGGGACAGATTATGCCGTGAGTACCAACACAGATATTTATCGTTATGAATTGTCTTCTGGTACAACCACTAATCTAACGGAAGGCATGAACGGCTATGACATTGCACCAGCTTATTCTCCAGATGGTAAAAGTTTAACTTGGCTCAGTATGAAAACCGATGGTTATGAGTCTGACAAAAACGACATCATCCTATTTGATAAAACCAGTTCAATCCGATTAAATTTAACAGCACACTGGGATGGTACCGTCAACAGTTTTATCTGGAGCAATGATAATCGCAAAATATACTTTACCGCTGCCACTAAAGGTACTGTGCAGTTATTTGAATTAGAAGTCCCTTCGAATATAAAGTCGAAAAGCCTTCCAAAGATCCAACAAATTTCAACAGGAGACTTTGATATTACGGGGATTGTTGGTCAAACCGGAGATAAGCTGATTGTTACTTTGACCAAATTCACACGTGCGACCGAAGTCTTTAGCTTTGATCTCAAAAACAAATCTTTGACCGCAGTCACCAAGGTCAATGACGACAAGTATGCTGCAATTGCGGAAAACAAAATTGAAAGACGTATTACAAAAGCCTCCGACGGAGCTGATTTATTTTCATGGGTAATTTACCCCCCAAATTTTGATCCCGCAAAAAAATACCCCACTATACTCTACTGTGAAGGCGGTCCTCAATCTGCGCTCACGCAATTTTATTCTTTCCGTTGGAACCTGCAATTAATTGCCTCACAAGGATACATTGTTATCGCGCCAAATCGTAGAGGTATGCCAGGTTGGGGAGTAAAATGGAATGAAGCGATTTCCCAGGATTGGGGCGGACAGCCGATCAGAGACTATTTATCTGCTATAGATGACATATCAAAAGAAACATATGTAGATACAGCGCGTAGAGCAGCAATTGGCGCAAGTTATGGTGGTTATTCCGTTTACCAGTTAGCCGGAGTACATCAAAATCGCTTCAAAACATTCATTGCACATAACGGCTTATTCGATATGAGAAGTTGGTATGGCACGACGGAAGAACTGTTCTTTGCCAATCATGAATTGGGCGGTGCCTATTGGGATAGCAAAAACGAAAAATCCTATACGCAGTTTAATCCGATTGAAAAAGCAAACAACTGGCATACGCCTATTCTGATTTTTCAAGGCGGAAAAGATTACCGTGTTCCAATAGGACAGGGTTTAGCAGCCTTTCAACTTGCTCAGTTGAAAAAAATAAAGAGCAGACTTGTTTATCTCCCTGATGAAAACCATTGGGTACTATCAGGACACAATGCTCAGGTCTGGCAAAGAGAATTCTTTACATGGCTTAAGGAAACCTTATAAAAAAACACCGGCTATAAACATAGCCGGTGTTTTTTTTATAAAGCTGGATATCTGTCAAAAAATCTAGTTTTCACTTTTTTTTCCGAAAATAGAAAGCTTGATATATTTCCCCGGTTTCTCCTTAACATCCTTCATCAGATTATCCATTTCTTTAGACGCACTGTTCAGATTATGGTATAATTCTTCATCATTAAGCAATAAACCAATTGAACCTTTGCCACTATTGATCTTGTTTGTAATATGCTGGAAATCGGACATCGCGGTATTTACCTTGTTCATGGTTTGTTCAAAATCCAGTCTCGCCGCTTTATCCGTTATATTGTTCAGGTTAGCCATTATTGCATTGATTTTCTCACCATTTTGTGAAAAATTGGACGTGATCGATTCCAGATTGGCCATAATTCTATTTAGTCTTCCCTTTTCGGTTCCAACAAGTCCCTCTACATCTTTTGTAATTCCCTCCACATTTTTCAGAGACGTAGAAATACTATGAATACTATTCTTAAAATCGTCTTGGAATTGCTTATCTAACACGGCGTTAACTACTGACAATGTAGAATCCAATTTGATTGTAATTGTTTCAATGCGTTTCTGAATGGGCTCAACTTTATCCATGATATTCGGTTGAATGCCTGAATTTAGAAAATCACCATCTTTGGCCATTTCTGTACTATTTCCCATATCAAAAACAATTGCCTTGCCCCCCAGCAAATCTGTACTGGAAATACGGGCAATAGTGTTTTTAGGAATATTATAATGGGAATGGATCTTAAATTCTGTTTTTATTTTACCATCTGGCTGTAAGATCATCTTTGACACTCGTCCAATCTGATAACCATTAACTAAAACAGGCTTCGAAGGAGTCAATCCGTCCACTGTGGGATAAGTGGTATAAAATGTATTATCGCTACTGAAAACGTCGTTTCCCTTTAGAAAACTATACCCTATAAATAATAGCGCGATCGCAACTGTTGCTAATATGCCGACTTTGGTTTCATTTGATATTTTCACAAATCTTTCTTTTTGTAATGTGCATCATTAATATAACTTTAAAACAGCATAAAAGCAAATCTGTTTAGCGTTCAACAGAATTTTTATAGATTTTTAAAGCTGAAACCAGATTATTGACAATTTCTTGTTGCCCCTCATCTGATAGTAGGTAGCTTTCCTCTTCCCGATTACTGATAAATCCGATTTCTGTCAGAACAGCGGGCATCCCTGCCTCTGCTAATACTGCTAAACCTTTTTCCCAAAACCCGCGGCTATGTCTTCCAGCTTTCACATACTCCCCTTCGATCATCTGTGCCAAACGGATGCTTTTTTCACGGAATCTGTTTTTCATCAACGAAAAAATTATTGCACTTTCAGGGTCTTTAGGATCAAAACCCTGGTAATTTTCTTTGTAATTTGATTCGAGTAATAACGATGCATTCTCGCGCACAGCAGCATCCTGTTGCCCTAAACGATGTGAACCAGACACCAAGCTTTCTGTACCATGCGCACTAGAACCACCTGAATTACAGTGAATGGAAATAAATAAATCCGCTTTATTCGCATTCGCTAAACGAATACGTTTATACAATTCCACGAATTCGTCGGTAGTTCGTGTATAAATGATCTTGATTCCCGGAATATCTTTTTGAATTTGTCGCCCGAGCTTTAGCGCAACATCCAAAGCGACATTCTTCTCTAGGGATCGACGTCCCTGCGCACCGGTATCTCTCCCACCATGCCCTGCGTCTATAACAATAGTTTTAATCTGATAGTCGGGTGGTTGGGGTTGACCGTTGTTTAATTTGAAAGAATTCAATAAAAAAAATCCCAAAGTAGCAAACACGATGCTACACCATTTTCTAATTCTTAAATCTGATTTCATTGAATAATTATTTGCTCTACTATAAACGAAACAAAATGAGTCAATATTATTTCTTTAATAGATAACGATATTTAACATATTTTCTATTTGTTTTTTGACTAATTTTGTCCTTCGAAGTTTAACATTATTTCACAAAAATAACATTTGTCTTTAATTTTGAAGTCGTTAATCAACATTTTAACACTATTTATCATTCTTGCAATGGGCAATTCAGCATTCGCTCAGAGCAATATTCCATTAAAACAGAACGGACTTCAAAGTAAGGACCCGGTCTCGACGACCAGTAAACTGCAGGACACAACTAAAATTAAACCTGTCGATTCCACGAAATCCGGGCAGGATACCACCAAGAAAAAGGGCGGCGGATTGCAGGCTGAGGTCAGCATTATTGCAGTAGATTCGCAAAAATCAGAAGTGGCAAAGAATATTAGCCACTTGTACCGTGGCGCCAAAGTGAAGTATCAGAATTTTGAACTTTCAGCAGATTATATTCGCCTCGATCGCAATCAAAAAAAGATTTTCGCATCGGGGATCTATGATAAAAACGGCAAATATGTAGGTCGTCCTATCGTCATTATGGGAGATGGCGAATCTCCCAAAACGGTAGATTCCCTCTATTATGATTACGAAAAACAGGAAGGGAATACCTATGGCATTATGACGGAGGTCGATGGTGGATTTATCCAGGCCAATATCGTCCGAAAGAATATTTATGATGAGATGTCCATCTACAAAGGACTCTACAGTACCTGTAATTTACCTGAACCACATACCCATTTCGGTATACATATATCGAAAGGAATTGTGACCAAAAATCAAATTATCTCCGGTCCCGCATATCTAGTTGTAATGGGTGTGCCCATGCCCGTAGCCTTCCCATTTGCCTTCTTCCCAAAACCTGATAAAAGAGCCTCAGGCTTCCTCTTCCCTTCATTTGGGGAGGATTATACACGGGGCTTCTCCATGCGTGATATTGGTTGGTATCTCGCATTCAACGATTATTGGGACAGCGAAATTAGGGGATCACTGTTTTCAAAAGGTTCATGGGAAGTATCCATGAATACCCGTTATACTGTTAATTATAAATTTAACGGGGGATTTAATATCCGCTACGCTAACACCAAAACAGGGGTGGAAGGAACAAAAAATTACGGTTCCAATAAAGACTTTAACGTCACCTGGAACCATACTCAACGTCAGGAAGCGAATCCGGGAACATCTTTCTCCGCCAGTGTAAACTTCGGTACGGCCTCCTATTTCCGCAACACAGGTACCGGAAGTAATCAAACCACCTACGAAAATCTGGCCCAGAATAGGATGGGATCATCCATCAGTTACGGAAAAGTGTTTGCCGATGGAAAAGTTAACCTAACAGCAAGTTTGACCCACAGTCAAAATATGGCGGACAGAAGTATTCAATTAAGCTTACCCAATATCAGCTTAAACGTTTCTTCGTTCAACCCCTTTGACAGCAAAGATCGTGTCGGCGAACAGAAATGGTACCAACGTATTAATGTTGGCTACAGCTTTCAGGCGCAAAACACGGTCAATACCAAAGACAGCCTATTGTTTAGTTCGGGCGGTTTCAAAAGATTTCAGAATGGTTTCCAGCATAACATTCCGATCAGTTTATCGCTTAACGCTTTTAAATACTTCCAGTTCAACACCAGCGTGAACTATACCGAACGTTGGTACCTACAAAGCACCAGACAACGTATTGATAACACGCCTGCGGGTTATAAACAACGGCTTGATACCCTACAAGGATTTAACCGCGCTTACGATTACTCGATATCTACCGGTCTTTCAACCAAAATATATGGTAGCTATCCAAAGATCGGGAAAATTGAAGCAATCAGACATGTGGTCACACCGTCTATCAATTTTAACTATAGACCAGATTTCTCCGATCCACGTTACGGATTCTATCAGCATTACAACGACCAATATGGCAACCGGAATGTATATTCCATCTTTGCACAAGGCTTATATGGTTCGCCTTCTGCCGGAAAATCTGCAGGTATTGGTTTCTCAATTGATAATAATATTGAAGCAAAAGTAAAGAGCAAATCCGACACGACCGATGGTGGTGTCAAAAAGATCCCGATTCTCCAAGGCTTAACTTTTAGCGGAAATTACAATTTTGTTGCAGATTCATTAAAACTATCGCCGATAACTTTTTCGGGGCGTACAGCATTTTTCGATCAGAAGATGAACGTAAACTTCAACGGTACCTTTGATCCCTATGCTGTCGATAACAATGGTACCCGTATCAACCGCTATGCGATCAAAGATGGAAGTTTGGCCCGCCTGACGAATTTTGGTCTTTCCTTTGACTATAGTTTAAATCCAAAAGCGGCCAAATCCCGTAATAACAATATAGATTCCTTAAGAAAAGAAATGTCCGGTACTGGGATGACTCCAGCCCAGGCGCAGGCTTTGGCCCGGATCAGTTCCGACCCCAATGCTTTTGTGGACTTTAACATTCCCTGGAATCTGGCCGCTTCATTCAGTTTTAATATGTCCAAGTTCTTTAATTCCAGCACGCGACGTATGGACAATCAGATCACCAGTACACTGAATTTGCATGGGGACTTTAGCGTTACCCCTAAATGGAAAGTCACCTTTCAATCCGGTTACGATTTCAAGCAAAAAGAAGTTGTCATGACTTCCTTCAATATCTATAGAGATTTACACTGTTGGGATATGTCCTTTGGATGGATGCCATTTGGACGATATCGAAGCTATAATGTCACCATACGAGCGAAAGCATCGATCCTGCAAGACCTCAAATTGACAAAAAGAGCAAGTTCTGGAGGCAGTTATTTTTAAAATAACTGCTTTTTTTGTTCTTATTCCTATCGAACATCCCAAAATCCTTGCTGTTGCAATTCGAAAAGACCATCCTGAAATTCTTTTTATCAAAACAATTTTAGCGTACAGTAGATCCGTAATTTTACGTAAGTTTATACTATGAAAGCAGAAATTATTACGATCGGAGATGAGATTCTAATAGGCCAGATTATAGACACCAATTCCAGCTGGATTGCACAACAATTGAGGAAGTTCGAGGTGGAGATTGTCCAGATGACATCCATACCAGACACCGAAGAAGCTATTTTCAGCACCTTAAAAGATGCATCTACAAGAGCCGACTTAATTTTAGTTACGGGTGGACTTGGCCCGACCAAAGATGATATTACAAAAAAAACCGCCGCAAAATATTTCGGGACAACATTAATCCGCGATCAAAAAGTACTTCAGCACGTAACGAGTTTCTTTGAATCCCGTAATATGGAAATGTTGGAAATTAATAGGCAGCAAGCTGATGTTTTGGCAAATTGCGAAGTATTGTTCAACGACTATGGGACAGCCCCCGGCATGTTGGTTTCGCATGCACAGAAACAATATATTTTTATGCCCGGTGTCCCCTTTGAGATGAAACATCTGATGGAACAGCGTGTATTCCCTTTGATCAGCCAACAAAACAAAGATATATACATTCACCACGAAACGATACTTATCGGAGGCATTGGAGAATCTTATCTCGCCGAGGAAATAAAAGATATTGAAGAAGAACTCCCGCCAAACATTAAATTGGCCTACTTGCCTACTTTGGCTTTTATTCGCCTACGGCTCTCCGGAAAAAGTAAAAACAAATCGGATATCCTACAAGAAGTAAAACTCTTTAAGAGCAAACTTCTGAATCGACTAAAAAATCATGCCGTTGCGGATTACGATACAACTATTGAAGCCTATTTGATCAAGCAGTTTACGCAACAGCAACTGACACTGACGACAGCAGAAAGTTGTACGGGCGGTAGCTTGGCAGCCTCACTAACTGCAAACCCCGGAAGCAGCGAAATCTTCGTCGGCGGAACTATCCCCTACTCCAATAGACTAAAACAACAGTTACTGGGAGTAAATGAAACAACCTTGGAGCAATTTGGTGCGGTCAGTGAGCAGACAGCTATAGAAATGGCAACAGGTGCAAAAACCAAATTTAACACAGATTATGCCATTTCAACGACCGGAATAGCTGGTCCTGGAGGCGGTTCTGCTGAAAAACCTGTCGGAACGGTCTGGGTTGCGGTAGCTGGAAAAAAAGAAGTGATTACAAAGAAATTTCAATTCAGCAACGATAGACTCATAAACATCGAACGTACACGCATGAATGCACTTTTCCTACTCTGGAAACTACTGGTAAAAGAAGAAGGTCGAGAACTTGAATAATATAAAATAATATTCTAACAAAGTCCTTTTTTAAGGAATAATATTTCAAATTGTTGAAAGTAAACCACAATTTAATTAACTTCGTTTTTCTATAACGAGATTGCTAAAAAATATGGCTTTATATAAACTCTTACTTCCAAAAATGGGAGAAAGTGTATCGGAGGCAACGATTACCAAATGGTTGAAACAACCTGGCGACCAGATTGACGAAGATGACACTTTATTGGAAATCGCAACGGATAAAGTTGATTCAGAAGTACCTTCTCCTGTGAAAGGAATATTGAAGGAGCAACTTTATGCCGCAGATCAAATCGTTCAGGTCGGTGATGTTGTTGCCATTATAGAAATAGAAGGAGGTGCCGAGACAAGCGAACCTGCTGCTCAACCGGAAGAAAGCCCCGCTGATCAATCTACAATTCCAAGCGAAACTATCGAATTGGATATACCGGGTATAGCACAATTGAATAGTCCGACCGAAGAAACGACCAATGCTCATTACGAACACAGCAGTCGTTTTTATTCGCCCTTGGTAAAAAATATCGCCCGTCATGAAGGATTATCTCAGGAAGAGCTTGACCGTATTCAAGGTACCGGAGCTGAAGGGCGAGTTACAAAAGAGGATATTCTGCTGTACGTAGCCAACAGGGGGTCTCAACAAAACACAGATCATGTGCAACCAGCCAGTGCTCCTATCATCAAAAACGAACCGACTCCAGCCGTGCCAGCGCCAACTGTCCATACTGTTGTAAACGGAAATGACGAAATTATTGAAATGGATCGGATGCGACGCTTGATCTCCGACCACATGGTCAAGAGCGTTCAAGTATCGCCACACGTTTGCTCATTTGTGGAAGCCGATGTTACGAACCTCGTTCTGTGGCGTAATAAGGTAAAAGACGCTTATAAAAAACGTGAGGGAGAAAACATAACGTTCACACCGTTATTTATAGAAGCAATTACCAAGGCATTAAAAGATTTCCCTCTGGTGAATATATCGATAGACGGTTATAATATCATCAAAAAGAAAAATATCAATATCGGTATGGCCGCAGCACTGCCAAATGGCAATCTCATTGTACCTGTGATAAAGAATGCGGACCAGTTGAGTCTGGTAGGACTTAGTAAATCGGTGAACGACCTTGCGCAGCGTTCCCGTGCCAATAAATTAAAACCCGACGACACGCAAGACGGGACATTCACATTTACCAACATCGGCGCTTTTGGTAATATTATGGGAACACCGATTATCAATCAGCCACAGGCCGCGATATTAGCAGTCGGTACCATAACCAAGAAACCAGCGGTAATTGAAACGGAATACGGTGATATGATCGGAATCCGCCATATGATGTATCTGTCCCTATCCTACGATCACCGTGCCATAGATGGCGCCCTGGGTGGCACATTCCTGAAACGGGTGGCGGACTATCTGGAAAACTGGGATAGCAACAGAGAAATTTAACTGCAACAGTTTAGCGATAAAAAAATGGCTGTCCAAAAGGACAGCCATTTTTTTATTTAACATACGCTATATCCGCAGGGTAATGTATTTTCAGCGATACAAAATCCTTGTGTCAATACTATCTTCACAATGCTCTACGCTACAATATACTATTTTCAAACTGGAGCTTCTTTTTCCTGATCACTAATTTGAACCGTAAATAGAGCAACAGCGATGAAGTCAATAGGCCCAAGGTCAAACCATACCAGATGCCCTCAATTCCCCAATCAAAAAGTATCCCCATCACATAACCACTCGGTAGTCCGATAACCCAATAGGCAATAAAAGTGATGATCGTCGGAATATTGACATCGCCCATACCTCTCAAAACTCCCAGTCCCACAACCTGTGTACCATCAAATAATTGAAAAAGTCCTGCAATAATCAGTAGCTGAGCTGCAATGACAACCACAGCCTTATCAGAAGTAAAAATATAAGGTAGATAATTATTGAAGATCGCAAACAAAGAAGCAGTAATCAGCATAAAAACCAAAACCAACTGATAAGAGGTGATGGCGAAGCGCTCTAGGCGGAACAGATTTCTGTTCCCGTAGCTATTGCCTACTTTGATCGTTGCTGCTGCTGCAATACCACTGGCCATCATATAGGTCATTGCTGCGAGCTGAATCGCTACCTGATGCGAAGCCTGCGCAGTAGCACTAATTGTTCCTGCCAGTAAAGATGCACCGGCAAAGGCACCAATTTCAAAAACGTATTGCATCGCAACGGGTGCACCGATCTTCAAGATCTTTCCTAACCTTACCCGATCTATTACCGTAATTTTAAAATGCTGAATGTAGCTCTTAAACTTTTGCGAGCGTAGCACATAAGTCATCATGACAGACATCATCAAAATACGATCAATCAGGGTACTATATCCGACCCCTCTTACACCCATCGGTGTAATACCGAACATACCTTTAACAAAGATAATAGCAAGTATAATATTGAGTACGTTTCCCCATATCGTTACGTTCATCGCCTGTTTGGTAAAGCCCAAACCTTCGGCAAACTGCTTAAATGTACTGAAGACCATCAACGGCAACATTGAAAGGCTTAAAATCAGCAAATAAGGTTTCGCCTCCTTTACAACCGCCGGATCCTGATTCAAATGATCAATTGCCAGCATGGATCCGAAATAAACCAGACAGAACAACAATATGCCCGTAATGATATTCAACCAAAAACTATTGGATAATAATACCGCACACTCCTCTTTATTATCACGGCCATTTTCCTGTGCGATCAAGGGGGTGATGCCATAGGCAATCCCCAGTCCGACGACCATAACGATCATAAATACAGCATTCACCAGGGATACTGCTGCCAATGGAATTGTCCCGGCAAAATGTCCTACAATAACGCTATCTGCTGTATGTACCAATGTATGCCCCAATTGTGAAATGACAACCGGACCAGCCAATACCATCGTACTTCTATAATACGGCTTGAATGTTTTAAATTTTCCCAACATAATCAATTCCTCAAAAAATAGGCACAAAAATACAAAGATATTTCCGACCTATCGTGATATTAAAAAATATTTAGCAAAAATATAACAAAATTTACCTGTCAATTACAGGCCCTTTGTTAAGTAATTTTTATGTTTCAAATACCTTAAAATTATCTTAAATTTACTTGTTGGTCTAAGAACTATAGAAATATAAATGTAACTTAGCATCTAGTTAGTAATCAAAAGAAGAGGAAAAGAGTATGTACAGTCCAGTAATAACATTTCTAAACATCGGAACACAGGAGATGATTTTAATCGTGTTTGCGATCTTGTTACTTTTTGGTGGCAAGAAGCTTCCTGAATTGGCCAGAGGTTTAGGTAGAGGGATACGAGAATTTAAAGATGCATCCGAAGGCATCAAGCGTGAGATTTCGGATCAGATCAATAATTTTGAAAAAGACATAGATATTAAGGCAGAAGCCAAAGCGGAAACCATTCCAAATGAAGTAAAAGTCGCAGAAGAACAGGCCAAAGCTGAGCAAGAATCCCAGTCCGCAGAAACGGCTGAAAGCTCAGAAGCTGAATCGACGAAGAAAAAATATGAATTTACCACTCCCGCCGGAGTTGTAGAACACAATCCACATAAGCAATTAGATTACGGAGAGGAACCTTCTCATATCACCTACGGATACAATGACCACTTTGCTGAGAACAAAAACAACGAAGGTGAAGAAAAGAAACCTACAGAACAGGAGGAAAATACAAACAAACCTGCGTAATTCCATTGTATTAATTTATAATCAGATATTTCATAGAGCTGTTGAATAACCATTCAACAGCTTTCCTTTTTAAGTAAAACCCACAATGAGCTTATTATCACACGAAATTACCATTGCTAACGAGCTATCCATAAGCGAAAAACAAGTTCGCACCACAATCCAACTGTTGGAAGAAGGTGCTACGGTTCCATTTATCTCCCGTTACCGGAAAGAAATGACCGGTAGCCTTGACGAAGTACAGATTACAAACATCAGAGACCGTTCCCAACAACTCAAGGATCTGGATAAACGTAAAGAAGCTGTTTTAAAATCCATCAATGATCAGGGGAAACTAACACCTGAACTTGAACAACAGATAATGTCAGCCGAGACGATGGCAAATCTGGAAGATATCTACCTTCCGTACAAACCAAAACGTAAAACAAGAGCTAGTGTTGCCCGTGAAAAAGGCCTTCAACCCTTGGCCGACCTTCTTTTGGCACAGGATAAAACAGATTTTCTCGACCTTGCAAGTTCATTAATAGACGCCGAAAAAGGTGTCAACAATAGTGAAGAAGCCTTAGCTGGGGCAAGGGACATCATTGCTGAAATTATTGCCGAAGATGCGACAGTACGATCCAAATCAAGAGCCATATTTCTGGAAAAGGCAGAATTTGTATCGAGAGTGGTACCAGGAAAAGAAGAAGCGGCGATTAAATACAAAGATTATTACGAATGGTCAGAGCCGTTAAAAGACGCTCCTTCACACCGCGTTTTAGCTATGCGCCGCGGTGAAAAAGAAGAATTACTCTACTTGGATATCGATATCAACGAAGACAATATCCTTCCAACCATTGAATCACTCTACATCAAAGCTTCCAACGATGCCGCAGCACAGGTGAAATTGGCGTTGACAGATAGCTACAAGCGATTATTGAAACCTTCTATGGAAACAGAAATCCGCGTGTTGACCCGTCAAAAAGCGGATGAGGAGGCTATCAAAGTTTTTGCGGACAATGTTCGTCAGTTACTTTTAGCCGCTCCATTGGGACAAAAGAGATTACTTGCGATAGACCCGGGATTCCGAACCGGATGTAAAACCGTGGTATTGGATGAGCAGGGCCAGCTGAAAGAAAATACGGCTATTTTCCCACATAATGGTGCAAATGGACTTGCCGAAGCACAAAAAACGATTACATATTTAGTCTCAAAACATGATATTCAGGCCATTGCGATCGGTAATGGAACTGCAGGACGTGAAACCGAAGATTTTGTGAGAAAACTGGGCCTAAGCAATGTTACCATTGTCATGGTAAACGAAAGCGGCGCTTCTATCTATTCTGCATCTGAAACTGCGCGCGAAGAGTTTCCAGATCACGATATCACTGTACGAGGTGCAGTATCGATCGGAAGAAGATTAATGGATCCATTAGCCGAGCTGGTTAAAATTGATCCCAAATCAATTGGTGTCGGTCAGTACCAACATGATGTAGACCAAAATAAGCTACAGACATCCTTGGACGATACCGTCATCAGTTGTGTCAATGCGGTAGGTGTGGAACTAAATACTGCTTCAAAACAGATTTTATCATACGTCTCTGGCTTAGGCCCAGCTCTGGCCCAGCAGATTATTAAATATAGAAACGAAAACGGACCATTTTCTTCGCGCCGTGAATTGAAAAAAGTACCTCGCCTTGGAGATAAAGCCTTTGAGCAGGCTGCAGGTTTCCTTCGGATACGAAATGCCGCCAACCCATTGGATTCTTCCGCTGTGCACCCTGAACGGTATGCATTGGTCGAGCAAATGGCAAAAGATTTGGGTAAAAAAGTAGAGGACTTGCTCAAAGATGCTGAATTAAGAAAATCCATTCCGTTGAAAAACTATATCACTGCGGAAGTGGGACTTCCCACATTAAATGATATTCTTAATGAACTGGCCAAACCCGGTCTTGATCCAAGGGAAAAGTTTGAAGCTTTTTCCTTCACTGAAGGTGTCAATAGCATTAGCGATTTACGTATAGGCATGAAACTTCCTGGTATCGTAACCAATATTACCAACTTCGGCGCTTTTGTGGATATTGGTGTACATCAAGATGGCTTAGTACACCTGAGCCAACTATCCAACCGTTATATCTCCGACCCACATGAGGTAGTCAAAGTGCAGCAGCATGTGACAGTAACGGTGACCGAAGTGGATGAGAAACGCAACCGCATTGCCCTATCGATGAAAACAGACGAAAAACCTGTTCTCCCCAAGAATAAACGAAATGAGAGCAAACGGCAAGCGGAACCAGAAACAGACATGGCGAGTAAACTGGCCGCGTTGGCAAGTAAATTCAAATAAATCCTACGATTAAATAAAGGCTGATTTTCGGTCTGACCCCAATAAGTTGGGCTAATTTACGCAGTGTTTTTGATATAATGAGCTCGGTATTCCACCGGGCTCATTCCATTTAAGTCAATCCGTATGCATTGGTTATTATAATACTTAATATAGAATGTCCAACAGTTTTATTTCGTATCTTTAAAAGACACATGTTTTGATTTGTTATGAGAAACTGCATTTTACTATTGTGCTTATCACTTGTAGCGGTACATTTCCAAGCTAAGGCACAACTTGCTGATGGTGCGTATATTTCCACGGCAGGTACCAACAAAAACTTAATTTTGATCAAAGATCATTACCTCTCCTTCATCGACTATGATGACAGCAAAAAGCAATTCGGTTATACCTGGGGTGGTCCCATACAACAACAAGGCAATAATACCAGCATTACGATCGAATATGACACAAAAGATTCGACCCATATTGGGAAGAAAGCCAATCTTTACTTTAAAATACAAAATGACGTGATCCAAATAAAGACACCGGACTCCGAGCGAATTTTCAAAAGGCAGAAAGCCATCGCCCAAGATTTAGATGCTTTATGGAGAATTACCGGCAGGCAGCAAGAAGCCAAGATGCATGAGATTCCAAAAGCGGACCGCAAAACAATAAAGATCCTGGTTGATGGCTACTTCCAATGGATCGCTATTAATCCAGCTCAAAAAGGATTTTACGGAACGGGGGGTGGACACTATGTTTACAAAAACAATCGTTACACCGAGAAAATACTATTCTTTTCAAGAGACAATAATAAGGTCGGTCAAGAACTTAATTTTAACGGGAAGCTCGAAGGTAATAAATGGCATCATAGCGGAAAGAGCTCAAAAGGAGATGATATCTATGAAATCTGGAGTAAAGAATTAGCAAATTAACAAGATGACAATAGAAGAGTTTCAATTATTGGACAGTCCTGTTCATGACTGGTCTGCCCTCCAAAAATCATTATGGTATGACAAAAAAGGAGATTGGCAAACAGCACACGATCTCATTGATCAGCTGGACGATAGGAAAGCCGCCCATGTACATGCGTACCTTCACCGCAAAGAGGGAGATCTCTGGAATGCCCGCTATTGGTACAATCGGGCGCATCAGCCTGTTTATGCAGGTGATCTGGATGCTGAATGGGAAGAATTGTTTCGACTATATTTCTAGCCAATCTACACATCCTTGTTTTTATTGAACAAGGATGTATTTCTTATTATTGCACTTGCCGCCCCTTATAACCAACTTCTCTAAAATGTCTCTATTCTGTTTTGACATGAATTTCGTTTGTATCTCGATCACAGCGCTAAATCCGGATAATTTATTAATTATCCCAAACAATAAATTTTAGTCAAAACATATAGCCAAAACAAAAACGATAGGTCATTTCTGTAACAAAAATAACACAAAAGAAAAATAACCCAAGATCTACAAGCAAAATGGCATGGATATTGAACATAATTTCCTATACTTTAAAAAGTATACTTTTCATAAATTTAGGTTAATAATTGGTTAGGTTAAACACCTGAAGTTCCCCGCTTCAGGTGTTTTTTTGATATATAGCCTCTATTGCATCCCCCTCATTTCTGCGTCCATTCTAGACAGAAAATTTATTCCATCATAAACTTATATCCAAGTTGGTCAGTTGAAGATAAAATTCATTGTATACACCTGTTTATTATATATTTAAGCATCAACATCGGTGTAGAATCAATACGCTGCAAAAATCGTTTTCGGGCAACAATAGCTATTGGAGCTTTACCGGCACAAACACAATTTTTCGATAATTCTCCTTTTCGAATAAGACACCGATTTTATTTTTAGTCAAAAGCACTAAATCAGAGTAGGCTGCATAGTCACCTTTTACACCTTCGGGAGCTTTGGCAACAACTCGATTGAAATACCAGGTTTTCCCCTGATCCTTACTCAACCTGAGCGTCAGATTATCTCTTCTGTCCGATGTGGCAGCATTGCAAACAGCTAATTGGTATCCGCCTTTCCCCTGCCAAGAAAGCACAGATCCCTGATTGACAGGGTCGGGCAGGTTTTTATCGTAATAGGTCGTATCCCAAGTTACTCCGCCGTCGTTCGAATACGATATGATCCGTTCTTTCACATTGCCTTGTTGATTGCGAGAATTCATATACAACCCAGTTTCAGAGATCTGAGCTGCCATCGTTTCGTTTGATCCCTCAAATTTCACACTCTTCCCTATCTTGAATGTTTTGCCGTGGTCGTCCGAGTAGTAAGAATGGGCAAAATAATCTTTACCATGCTCTTTTGGATTCCCTTCGGAATGATTCGCCGGAATATAGATCCGTCCTTTATATTTACCGGAATCAAACTGCAATGCATGCCCTGGTGTATTTGCATAGGCGCGCCAGTCCTCATGAAAAACATATTGTGCATTCACGGAAGGCTGATTGGGCCGATGGGTTTGCAGTGTAATGTTTTGTGGATCGGACCAGGTTTTACCACCATCCGTCGAACTGATTGACCAGCACTCGCGTAAACCATTCCCTTTACGCACCTCTGCTTCGTGATTATTACCGGTATTGTAAAAAAGTAACAGTCGTCCTTTTGGATATGCCGGATCTAACAAGTCGACCAGGGGTGCAGGATTTCCGACCTGCAAATTATCATTGTCAACAGCGACATGCAATGGGCCCCAGGTTTTACCATTGTCCGGACTGATTTTATAAACGATATCTACATTCCCAAAGTCTCCCGCATGATCCACCCTTCCCTCGGCAAAGGCGAATAATCGGCCTTGTTTATCTTTGACAATAGCCGGTATCCGATAGCTTTTATAACCATCTTCACCAGCAACAAATACATTGACTTCCTGCGCGCGGCTGATTCCAAACAATAGGACTAATGCGGCTGTAATACCTAATTTCCTCATATCTATTTTATGTTAATTATTATTCAATCTAAAATTTCCGAAAGGGATATCTACCTATCACTCATTATCAATAGGAAGACAGGTAAACATCCATTTCAGTGGATTTTGCCAATCTGTCCCCTTTAATTCTCCAACAGGAAGTTTTACGACAATGGTATTCCACCCCTGCCGTAACTTGACTTTTCTAGGAACACGATAACTATATCCTTCATCCACCAACGGGATTTCGAGATTCCCCTTTTGACCTGCATGTTGCCATTTAGGCGGAACCACCTCCGTTTCATTTATCCAAAGTTTGCTTTTCCTTTCATCCCAGGTCTCCAAATGAGGAGAATCGCTTGCATAGGAACGTGAGAGATCATTGAAGCCAATCCAGAAGTTTTTGTATTCTGGCTGATCACTCCAGATCTTGCTTACTGCATATATGGTGGTATTTTTAAGCGGACGATCAATTGCTCCACGAACCACGTCCGCCCACCAATGTCGCAATACAATCGTTCCCCCATAAAACACACCAATCTGCTTAGAGGCTTGAAACTGCCCCTCCCGCTCCTTATTTATAGACATATCCAGATTTCCCTTATTCTCAAAAGGCCCATACAATATCCATGTTTGCTTACTCTGCCGATAATAGGGGAAAATAAAATTTTTAAAGTACAAACGCTTATGTTGAAGCAAACGCTCCTCAAATTCAGCAAATTCGGCAAGTCCCCGGGCATCGGTTCTGATATTACTACGCCATTCAAATTCTCCGCCACCTCTCCAACTGCGTTCCGCAAAAACAAGCAAGGCGGGATAAATAGCATTTTGGTGAAACACATCACGTTCATTACTTACAGCCCGATCTGGCCATGAACATAACGTCGCTCCAAGCAACTTCTTGTTTTCGCTCGGCTGTCCGCCCAATTGTCTATAAAACAGTGCTGTTACCGTCTCCAATGGATCCATGTGATTGAGATACAAATGCTTCGAATCAATAACCTCAAAAGGATAATCGTTTGTAATCGACTGAGGTCCACCCATCCAAAGCTGACGTATTGTCTGTGGCTGTAGATTACCACCTGGATCCCAACCGATAGTCTTCATTCCAAGCTGTTCTATCCATCTGGTCATTTCCGGCAAAAATCGCTGATTATGAATCTTCACTTCATCGCCACCGATATGCAGATAAGGTAATCCTGGATAGGTCGTCTCAAATTCCCCGACGAGCTCTTTGATTATTGCAGTACCACTATCGCTTTGCATATCTGTTTTGAAATAACGACGAAAAGCCGCCGAGTGTCCCGGCATATCTATCTCAGGTACGAGTTGGATATGCCGATCATGACAATACTGAATCAGCTCCTTCATCTCTTCGACAGTATAATATTTCCCCTTCCAGCGCTCCATATTCGATGAATCCGTTAAACCTGGATATTTTTTACTGATCAGTCGCCAAGCAATATCTTCGGTAAAATGGAAATGAAAAACATTCAATTTATACTTAGCCATGATATCAATCTGTTCCTTCAGTATGGCTAGACTTTGATAGTTGCGCCCCACGTCCACCAAGTATCCCCGCCAACGGAAAGAAGGATAATCGGTAATCGAACAATAGGGAAACTTGCCATTGCTACCGCCCAGTTGACGCAAGGTTTGTAAAGCATAAAAAATACCGGCATTGCTTTTGGCCTCAACCTGTATTCCTTTCGGATCAACAACAATTCGGTAAGCTTCCAGAGATTCCGAAGGCAAACGCAATTCCATCCCACAACGAATGGATAAAGTAGCTTGCCTTGTATTGTCAAAATCAACCTTTTGTATGTTACTATTTGCTAATAATACGATCAGCGCCTGTTTATTAGCGTTGGATATTTCCCCTTTTACCTGTATATTGACTCCCTGCTCAAGATGGTAGTGACCTGTTTTCCAGTCTACAGACTGGGGCATGGGCAGCAAGGGGCTTCCTGTGCCAGCAAAACAAAAGAAGGGGTTGATAATTAAGCACAAAAAAACAATCAGCTTAACAAAACAGCTATTTGTATCGCAATACCTTCGCATAACAATTTATAACTTAATCGAACTAAATTCCTTCAAAACTTGCATACAATACCACTCCTGACGCGGGAGATGAAAAGGCCCTTTAAATAAATTTCCCTTTGCGGTTTGGGCTATGGTTCCATCCCGGTGAAGATACCCAAACCATTCACCATTCGTTTTATCATGAAAATGATCATAAGCGTACTGATTGATTTGTTGATGCCAATGCTTATATTTCGGGTCACCCGTCATAACATAAGCAAGTAATGTGGCTATAATCGTTTCATTCTGCGGCCACCAAAATTTCATATCCTGCCAGTATTCTTGAACAGGCTTATTATAAACATCCTTGAAATAGAGTATCCCGCCATATTCTTTGTCCCAACCGCGTTCCCACATATAATCCAACATACGACAGCCAAGGCCAACCAAATCCGGATCCCCATTCCGATATCTTGCTTCATGCAAAATAAACCAAGCGCCCTCAATAGCATGCCCCGGATTGAGTGTACGTCCATCGATATGGTCGATAATTTCGCCCTGCAGCCCCACCTGTTCCATGACACATCGAATATCATCTTTTACAAAATATCTTTCGATTTCCGCTATACAGGAACTGATGACTTGGTCACAACGTGGGTCACCAATAGTTTCGCGGATCTGCTGTGCCGTGTTGATCATAATCATCGGTACGCCTATTCCCTTCATTGGTCTTGTTCGTTCATATTTGGGCTCGATCAATTTTACACCATTTGCATAGTCTATGCATATGCCGAATAGACGTCGAGCTTCTGCGGCAATATCCGGATCCCCGGCTGCTTTTGCATAGGCAGCAAATGCTATGGCAGCAAATGTCTCGGAGAAAAAATAGCGACGCATACGAATTGGATTTCCCTGACGGTCTACATGAAAATACATTTTGCCATTTGCATCAAAACAATATTTCTTCAGAAATTCATAGCCAATGCGAGCGGCTTCCAACCATTCTTCTTTTTCTTCAACCGTATTGTAAAGGGTCGCGAGCAACCAACATGCCCGGCCCTGTATCCATACAGCTTTATCTGTATCAATCAAAGTACCGTCCTGATCCCGCATAAATAGATAGCCACCACACTCATGGTCAATTGATCGAGGAAACCAAAATGGCAGGGTATCCTTTAAAAGCTTATTGTTATAAAAGACTTCCAATTCTTTCAAATAAGCAGCGTCTAGTATTTTTGTTGTATCTTTTATATTTATCTGTTTCATCTTTTCCAGTTTTTACATCAATTCGTTTAGGTTTACTTTATGCTCAAATCAAAGGTGGACACTGGTGTACCAATTTCATTCTGAAGATTTGCCCGGCTGAAAGGTTCGTATCCATACAGCAGTCTGATCAGATCTACCGTTGGTTTTCGGATCTCGACGACATTGCCCGATACGATACTAGCGTTAGCTTCGAATATTCTGCCCCTATTGTCCATCAATTGAAAACCTTTTAGAGGGCCGTTGCCCTTTACTTTTAATCGGGCAGAATGATCGAATGTCAATAACAGCTTATCCGCTTGGACCTTGCATCTTACGGGCTCCGGATGATTCGCATTCAACGATGCTCCATATACATATTTACTCACCAAGTTGGCCAGACGCTGGCCTACCAATAACTTTTCGTGCGGATGTACATCCAAAGAATCACCGAGATCAAATGTTACTGCCATATGGGTATCTTCAATCTGTTTCTCCAATAAGCGTTGCGAGTTTCTAAAGTCACCCCATGAAGGTCTATCCAAACTCGTCAGCTGAACAAAATAGAACGGCAGATGCTGATTGAAATTTTTTCGCCAGGAAGACACCAATGTTTTGAAAAGGCGCTCATGAAGTTCTATGTTATGGGTATTGCTTTCACCTTGGTACCAAAGTATCGCTTTCAAACCTGTATCCAGCCATTTATTGACTCCTGCTTCAAAATTGTAGGCCGGCTGATAAGGGTGGCGTTGGTTCCTTATTGTTGAATGAAGCAAATTTTGACTGGCGCGCTCCCGACAAAAGTCCTGCAGAAAATCTGATTTCCGCCAATTGTGGATATAAGAGGCCAGCAGATCGTCGTTTTCTAAAGACTTGCGGTCAATCCATGATTCCGTATTAGATCCACCCACGGATAAATCAATAATACCAATAGGAATATGTTGTTCTCTAGCGATTTGTTCAGCGAAAGAATAGGCTACAGCGGAAAACCCTGCCGCTTCATCTGATGTAGCCACATTCCAAGCACCGTCAAAATACAGTAAGTCGTTGACTTTTTTTAAGGTAGCGGTATCCCACGCAACCGCGTTGGTTTCAGCTAAATTGCGGCATTTAAAAAGGCGTAGATTCTTTAAGCCAGCTGCATCTTTGATTAACTGTTCACCTTTTGTGGCTCTACGAAGTTCAAAAGCCATGTTCGATTGTCCAGAAGCAAGATATACATCGCCAAAGAGGATATTTTTTAATTCTATTTTTTTATTACCCGAGTGTATCAGGATATCGTAAGGCCCCCCGGCCATCATCTTGGGAAGTTTGACTGCCCACGAGCCATCAAGACGCACGATGGTCTTAAAAGTCATTTTATTAAATACAATTTTTACCTCAGCAGCAGCAGTCCCCTTACCATGGATACTATTTTCCCAGTCACGTTGGAGTACCATATCCGACCCGAGCGTTTCAGCCACTTGCAAGTCCTGTTTAAGGGGGCTTAATACATTAGCTACCTGTCTTGCGATTATTGCTGCCCCTTGTCGATTTGGATGCAAATAATCATCAAACAAATCAATTCGAGTATGAAGCGGCGTATGGAGATCAATCAATCCCACCTGATTACTCGCCGCTATCTGTGGTAAAAGTGCCTGAATTTGATCATACCACTCACGTGTCCCGGATAGGAAACGCGGATGGCCACTAAAAATCGGTGTCAACCGACATATATAAATCTGCATCTCTGGGTTTACAGCCCGTATGGAGTCAATCAATGCTGCATAATCCGATGAAAATGAATTTCTATAATTCGGCCAATTTCTTGGATCTGTATCATTGAGTCCCAGATGGATAATGGTAACATCGGGTTTAAAAGCCAATGCCTTTCGGTATTCAGGCGTTTTATCATACGGTCTATGCCCTTTACGCAATAGTGTAGCCCCCGAATGACCAAAATTACGCACCTCAAACTCCTGTCCCAGCAGGGCTTGGAGTTGAACGGGATAAGAATCCTGTGCCGGATGAACGAGACCATAGCCAAAGGTTATGGAGTTACCGATACAAGCGACCTTAATAGGTACTTGTCCCAGAGCGCTTGAAAAAGGAACAATCAAACTTAAAAAAAACATCAGCTTTTTCAGCATGCGATTGGCGATCGACCCAATTATAGATTTCATCTTCATTGCCTGATATATTAAGGAAATCATTATTCCTCCGTCTCTTTCGGTTTCAGCAATAGCAGCTGCAATAAAAGAGCGATTAATACTGCTCCGCCTAGCACCGCGAAGCCCAGTCCAAAGTGCCCTTCATCTTTAAACTTGCCCAACCATTGGGTTATCGCCGCACCGGCAAATACACCTACCATATTCATGAACCCATAAGCTGTTGCACGCAAGTTGTTCGGCACGATCTGACAAAGAATAGGCATATTGTTTGCATCGAATATCCCGAAACCAATTCCAAAACAAATTGCGGCCCCCAATACGGCGGGCAGTGTCTGCCCGACACCCAAAAGCACCAAAGCGGGAATGGTTAACCCAAGACCAATAGCGCTGGTATAGATGCGGCCCCGAATATGCTTTTGCACCCATCGGTCACTCACTATTCCGCCTACAATTACGCCGATAAAGGATGATATCGCAATCGTAATCGTCGATAAAGGGCCTGCACTGGCCATTGGTATGTCCAGGCTGTCCGCAAATAAAGTCGGTAGCCAATTTTTTATGGCCCATCCCGGCAAACTTGGCGCGGCGAAATAAAACAAGAGAATCCAAAATGCCACATTGGAGAAAATCAGTAATAGGCTTTTACGCAGAGACAATTGGCCTTTCAAATTTACCTCTTCCGCAGCGGGTTCATTCCTTTTCTCCAAGAGTAACAGCGCGAGAACCAAGGCATAGCAAATTCCTACAATTCCAAACCAATGAAAGGCGGTATGCCATCCCTTCGTCGCAGCCAATGTTGCCCCAAAGCCCCCCAATGCCTGACCAGTATATAATCCTGTCATGTGCAGACCAATAGCAAGTGAGCGATTTTTCCCCGTATGATAATCTGCGATCAACGAAAGCGCAGTAGGAATATATAAGGCTTCACTAAATCCCATAATAGCCCTTAATACCAATAACGTAGAATAGTCATTTGCCATCCCCATTCCATAAGTTACTGCAGACCAGACAAACAGACTTCCTACGATCAGCCATTTTCTATTGCTACGATCAGCGACGATACCCGCTACAGGGCTCATTATGCCGTAGATATAAAGAAAAACTGCCATTAGCACACCAAAAGTTTCGGCACTTTGCAATACAGGGATATCAATTTGCATGGCGTCGCGCATGGTCGACAGCATTTGACGGTCCATGTAATTCAATAAGGCTACCCCCCAAAGTAGGGCTACTACCAGCCAGGGATAAAAAGATTTATGTTGTAAGGAAGATATCATATTGGTCTATATTCTGTTTTTTATCCTATTTCTCGAAAAAATTAGCCAGTAAAATCTTTGGGGATCGAACACCAGCTTTAACTTCACCACTCGGTAAGACAATCATATCATCCCATACAACAGCTGTTGTTGTCACCGGAGCACTGGAAGGAAGCTCCCCGGTCTTCTTCCATTTTTCATAGCTCAGATCATAACGCCAGATCTCCCGTCCAAATCCGGGGTGATTTCGCTGCAGTTGATTTTTAGCCTGGGTCAACCGCTTTGCTTCCTGTCGATCAGATGCGTGCTTGGCTTCAAAGATTAAAGTCTCAACACGATGAAAAGTAGTTCCACGGTCTGCGCTTAGCAGCCATAATCCATCGTCCGGCAAAATACAGGCAACAGCAGCTGCGGCCTTAAAAGGGATCTCTGTTAGCTTTTCCCAGTGCCTCCCACCATCCGAAGATTTCAGTACCTCTTGATACAATGTAGAGACAGCATCCTTGTTAGCCTTCCTTCCTCCTACGGCGATTAGATTATTGGATTTGTCCGTAAGCAATTGTAAATGTGAGACTGCGTAAGGTAGTGATCCGACCCGTATCCATCCTTGGGCAAGATTCTCCAGATCAAGTTGCAATACCTGGTCTGAAACACCGTCTTGACATTCACCGCCCACAACAAAGAGTTTATTCCCGATGTGTGTCGCCCCCATATTGGATAATTGAAACGGAAGATCTGGATACCTCAAAGCTGTTATTTTCTTGGTATAACTATCGTATTGAATCATGCGACAAGCACTTGTCTTCCCTTCTTCCGCTTCACCACCAATAACAAACAGCCCGTTAGGCAAGCTCAAATTTCCACCATACGCAACAGCCTCCGCAATCGTATCTCGTGCCACCAGATGAAGTGCCTCGCCATCTCTTGAATAAACAAACACCTCCTTTTGGATCTTTTTCACACCGCCTTCCCAAGGCGGTAAATCCGGAAAATTAGCTCCTCCGCCAATGAGTAAATAACCGTTAGTGAGACCGACAATTGGACCAGCAACCCCAATGGAAGGCTTCCCATTTTGCATCATCGGCAATTCAATAGAATTATGCCATTCCAAACGGCCTACCTGTCCATTAACACTACTTGCAAACAGTATTCCCACGAAGATTCCCATCCAATTTTGTTTCGTCATAATTATTCATTCTCGAATATCTCGTTAGCTATTCCTTGTAATTTCATCATGGGAAACCTATATTCCCATGATGAAATTCTTATTTGTATTAATGCACACAAAACTCCTGAAAACCAACCTTGTCCACATCCGTTTTAAAAACTTCAAATTGTTCGGCAGACATATTTTTTACGGGCAAGCGAAATTCGCCACAATTTAAACCGATTAATTTCATATATGCCTTTCCTACCGAAATACCGCCATACTTACCTAACAATCTGATCATATCAATTGATTGCTGCTGTAAGGAATTGGCCTTTTCAAAATCCCCTTCATTATACGCTTCGATCAAGTCCAGGTATAAAGGAGCTGCATAATTATAAGTACTCCCTACAGCGCCAGTATTACCCAATACCAAGGCGGACAGCATATTTTCATCTCTCCCCCAAAGCATATCGTATTTTCGATTAGCGTAATTCATACAGCTCAGAAAGTCCATGAAATCTTCATGTGTATATTTAATTCCCCTGAAATTGGGTATTACGCCATCCACTTTTTTCAATAGGTCGATCATTTGAAAATTTCCACCTGTCAATACGGGAATATGATAATAATAGAAAGCTGTATTGGGTGCCGCACGGGCGATTTCTATACAGCACTTTGCCAACTGATCTACATTTGCAGGTTTAAAATATGACGGTGAAGTAAAAGACACGACATCTACGCCTGCCTGCTCCGCAAGTTTTGCCAATTGTTGACATTCTTTGATGTTTGTTCCCCCTAAGAGCATCATTAATGTAAATGCCGGGTCTTTCTTTGTCAGTTTGGCCCAAGCCGTCATCACCGCGACTTTTTCATCAAATGTCAGCGATACGCCCTCTCCGGTCGAGCCACAAATAAAGGCACCCGACACCCTATTTCTCTTTAGCATTTCATAATAGGATGGAATCAACTCGAGATTCAGTTCACCGTTTTCGTCAAAAGGAGTAAATGGCGCCGCAATTAATCCCGATATTTTTTGATTTAGCATATGATAATTTATGTGAATAGTTGAAAAATACCTTCTTTCAATTTACCTGTTTAAAATTGAGATAGGCCATTATTGGTTTAAGTTCCTTTATATCCAGGGTTTTGCTGATCATTTAATTGGGGATCTTCTGTCAAAGTCTGTAAATCGATCGGCCACAAAATTTTATGTTTTTGTGCATCATTGTTATCCAAAACTCCGACCAAATTCAGATTTTTACGAAACACCAGTGGCAAGCCATTTCCATCCTGCATTCTCCTTAAATCAAACCATCGCTTACCTTCGGACACAAACTCCTTTGTACGCTCGTAGAGAATCGCGATCTCGTTAGCTTCAAAGCTTCCATTGTGAAACAATGGAGCTTGCCCACCATACGCACGGTTTCGAACAGCCATAATTTCGGCGGTAGGATCCTCACCCAATTTATTCTTGATCTCTGCCAATAATAAATACGCTTCTGCCGCACGATAAATAGGATAGTCATCCGAATAGTTACGTACCCCATCAATTAAGGTACCCAGGAACTTTCTAAAGACAACAGCGGATGTGTTTCCCTTATTAAAGTTTAAAAAACTAGCATTGGCTCTGGTATCCCCTTTTTCAAATAATCGGTACAAATCCATTTTATACTCGTAGCGGATTAATCCCGTAGATCCCGTTTGCAGTGGATCTTTAGGAATCACTTGGCCATTATCGTCCATGTACCCGGTAATATCATCACTGGCGGCATAAATAAAGTTATTAAAAAAGGAAGTAGCCTCACCATTTAAATAGCGGATGACAAAAATCATTTCCGCATTCCCCTTCATCGTTGGCATGCTGGCGGACTTAAACTGCTCAGCAAAATTATTGACCAGATTATATTTAGGAATTACTTCTTCTACGGCAGCTTTCGCCAACTGCAAATCTGCGTTGGTATTTTTGGGAGATTGTTCATCTATGTTCACTTTTGCAGACCACAGATAAACCTCCGTTTTTAACATTTTTGTTGCGGCCAAAGACCATTGCGCTTTCTGATTTTTTGTCTCATAATTTCCCGAAAATGATTTCTCAGATTTATCTATCTCTGATTTGATAAAATCAAAAGTCTCTTTTTCGGTATCAGTTCTCGCTTTATAGGCCTGGTCGGCGGAAGTTGGCGTATTTACCGCAGCTTGAGGTTCCGTCACTAATGGTACCCGTCCAAAGGTTCTGAACAGATAAAAATAGTAAAATGCCCGCAGCCCATAAGCCTGCCCCAAGTAATACCCTTTTTGAGCATCGGTCAAATAATCCGCTTTCTCAACCTGGTAGATAAAATTGTTGACCTGGAATATGGTGCCGTACAAGCCCGCCCATCCGGTTATGCCTGGTGCGCTTTCCCGAATATCTTGTGTAATTATCCCCGCAGAGTTCAGGGATGCGGTTCCGGTAAAACTGGTACCATCCCGTAATGTTCCAGCCCGCAGTTCGCCCAGGCTCCATAAGTTCTGCTGTTGGCTACGTAATTGACTATGTAGCCCCAACATCGCTCCAGCAACCTGGTCATTATTTTTCCAGAAACTTCCACTTGCAAAATAGTCTTCCGGCGTAATTTCCAGATCAATTTCTTTGCAAGATGTAAAAACCGCAATGATTACACAGCAATAAACAAATATCTTTTTCATAATTTAACGATTAAAAGGTTAATTGAAGGTTAAAAATAAACGTCTTAGGGAGAGGATATCCACCACTGTTTTGCTCTACTCTACCGCTTTCAGCTGAGAACAAAGTATTCTTTGTCCAATAATGAAGATTTTGACCTGTCAGTGAAATGCGCATGCCCTCCATTTTGATTCTTTGGGCAATGCTATTTGGCAGTTTATATCCCAAAGAAATTTCACGTAGTGCCAGATAATCCCCCTTATTGTAAAACATACTGCTCTCACGGCTGGTGTTGTTCTTAAATAGCTGATCTGCCCAATAGTAGGTTGGATATTTAGCATTTGGGTTTTCCGCAGTCCAGGTATCGAAAACTGCATCGGTTGTATTAAAGGTACCTTGCATCATGCCCAAAAACCAGGCTCTAGGCCCATCATAAGCGACAAAACCCAATGCATAATCCAGTCTTGTATATAGGCTAAAGTCCTTATAGTTTAATGTTGTTCCAAAACCACCCGTCCAACGTGGAACAGTATTTCCCATATATACACGGTCATACGAATTGATTATTCCATCGCCATTGACATCTTTCCACATGACATCGCCCAAAGCGAGCGGATAATACAATTTCTTCTGATCCTCTGGTAGCCCATTAAAGGCATCCGGGTGAACCAGTGTTCTCGCTCCGATCAAATCTTTCAATTGACCAGCATACCGGTCTAAATCTGCTTGGGTCCGGATGATTCCAACGGCTTCGTAAGCATAAGCAACGTTCGGATCTTGACCTTCCTGGGTTCCACCTACCCAAATCAATTCCTTTGAACCGGGATCGTAAACCTGGATTCCTCCCTGACGATTATTAGCCACACCATTGTAAGGAAGTTTTAGTACTTTATTTTTATTATACGCAGTATTCCAGTTAAAGCTCAAATTCCAATCTTTGTTGCGTAGTATTTGGTAATTTAAATCCACCTCAACACCTTGGTTGGACATATCTCCATTATTGGTCCGAATTGTCCGGAAACCTGCCGATTGCGGCAGGGTCAATGTCGCAATTTTATCCTTTGTTGTTCTATGGTAATAGGCTAAGCTCAGATCCAAGCGGTTAAACAATCTGGTCTCCAAACCAATCTCTTTCGTCTTCAAGCTTTCCCATTTCAGATTAGGAATGGACAAAGATGTCATTGTATAACCTACTGCACCATCGTATTTTGAACTTCCATAAGCGCCTTGTAAAATATACGAATCTCTTGTAGTCTGGCCTTTGAATACAGCATCGACATTCCCATTTTCACCATAGCTCGCTTTTAATTTCAACGTATTGACGGAGTTGCCCGAACCTATATAATCTTTAAGAAATTCTTCATTATGCAAATTCCAGCCGACAGAAATTCCCGGAAATGTTCCCCAACGGTTTTTCAAAAGGGTGGAATATCCATCGCGGCGAGCGGTTAATGTCATCAGGTATTTTTGTTGATAATCGTAATTGACACGGCCAAAAAAAGAGGTGATACGCTGACGATCATGATAAGAATCAATGCTTCGCTTATTCGCGTCCGGACTGGTCAATCCCAAATCCATAAAATCATCTGTGGGTGCGCCAGTCCCCGAAGCGGAGAAACTTGTGCGATAGGAATCAAAAAATTCAGAACCCAACATCGCGTTGATATGGTGGTCTTCACCAATGCTTGTATTGTAGTTCAATACGGCATTGTAGGTTTGATTAAAGTTTTTGTAATAAGATGCGCCCGAATTACGGGTTCTAACGTAATTCCCAGGGCTTGCCAGATAATCGCGGTTAAACGACTCATTTGTTTCTTGGTTAAAAAACCAGTTGCCGCTGACCCTTAAGCTCAGATTATCCAAAAAATCTATTGTGAAAGCCTGTCCCAGGGTTAGTTTTTGATTGATATTCTTGCGAATAAATTTGTCATCATTGACGAGCGGATTACCATCCTGCCAATCACGTCCCACCAGCAGGTCCCCAGTCATATTAGTACCGCGCATCGTTGGTGGCGCCCCCAAGGCTCTCGTCATATAATTTCCTTCGCCATTGATTGCATCTCGCCATTTGGTATAGGAGAAATTCACATTCGAATTAGATTGCAACCAAGGTTTAATTTTGTAGTCGCCATTTAAAACAAAGGTGGTCCTGTCATAAAAAGTATTGATGGGCAATCCTTTCTCATTATATTTTCCTACACTGGCATAGTAACTTCCCTTTTGTGTTCCCCCCTGTAAAGCAACATTGTAATCCTGCGTTAGACTATTATTCCGTAATGCATAATCTTCATAATCAAAATCTTTAAAAATCAATTCTTTACCTGTTATGGGATCATTCATTGTCTGCCATCCCTGCTGCAGCAATTCACGATTACTATCATCCAGATACATGGTGCTCCACACAGCGTTACTGCTGACATTACCATCAAGATAATTTCCCTGGTCATCCTTAAATTTGTTGCCTGTTCCAAAAGGCCCCACAGCTGACAACTGATTCAACTGATTTGGCTGGTAGATTCCAGAAGTTTGCACCCCTTTTCTTGACCAGTATAAATAATCTTTGGCGTTTAGGAAATTAAAAGGATTATTCAATTTATTGATACCGATTTTCGACTGAACAACGATATTGGACACGCCTTCTTTTCCACGTTTTGTTGTGATAAGAATTACACCATTAGAAGCTCTTGCGCCATAGATGGCAGTAGCCGAGGCATCTTTGAGCACATCTATTGATTCTATGTCATTTTGGTTGATATCATTAAATCCATCCCTGATGATACCATCGACGATAACCAAAGGAGTACCGCTACCATCATAATCAGTCCCACCACGTAAGACAATCTTAGGAACAGCCCCGGGTCTTCCGGAAGTTTGTTGCACCCTGATACCAGGTACGGTACCTGCTAAAGCAGCGGCAGGATTGGAACGAACGCCAGTCTCTAGCACCTTCTTATCGAGCCTACTTACGGAACCGGTCAAATTGGATTTTTTTATTTTACCATAGCCCACCACGACGACTTCGTCCATCTGCTCTGTACTGGGTTCTAATTTTATGTCCAATAAATTTGTCTGTCCGACTTTCACTTCAAAAGGCTTGTATCCTGTTGATGTAATGACCAGAACCGTGTTCGGACTTGTACTCACAGTGAACGTTCCATCGGCATTTGTTTGTAAGGATTGACCTGATCCTTTGACTCTTACGGTGACTTGCCCCAAAAGTTCCCCAGTCTTTGCATCGGTAATTCTCCCCTTTACCGCGTGGTCTTGGGCTTGTGCCAGAAGCAGATTACCTGTCAATATAGACAAGGCTAAAAGAGATCGTAATTTTAGGTTTGAATACATATTGGTTTTGTATTAAGTATTACATATATACAAATATATAGATTAAAAAATATTAAAAACAAATTTTTATAAACTTATGTATAACATATTATTAACTTTTATTAATTATCTTTGTCTAAAGGCGTCCAATGCGCCATGGGAATATATATGGAATCAAACTCTTCGTTAATAGAACATCTTAATACCCTCGATACCTCTTCATTGGTAGACCGTGCAGAAAAAGAAATCATCAATCTGTTTGTCAATCAAGGGCTGAAGGTTGGGGATGCATTACCCAAAGAAATAGAATTAGCAGAAACACTTGGTGTAAGCCGTACGGTTGTTCGTGAGGCGATGTTGAGATTACGCATGGTGGGCTTAGTTGAATCAAAGAAACATCGAGGCGCAGTACTTACAAGCCCTGATCTTATAAAACCTTTGCGGAAATCACTCTACCCGACAATTATGGAAAATAAGACCTTACAAGATCTTTTTGAGATGCGTATGGTATTGGAAGTCGGTATGGCAGATATATTATTTGAACATATAGAGGAAAAAGATATCGAAGAACTGGAAGCTATTGTCGCAAAAGAGCCTGTTAATTCAGACAATACAATTTTTGATATTGAAACAGAAGTTGCCTTCCATGGAAAACTTTACGAAATAACTGGTAATACTATTCTCAAAGATTTCCAAAACATGTTATTACCTGTTTTTCAATATGTACACATTAGTGGCTTATTAACCAGTCCTAGCGAATCAAAAAGTTTTATCTCCCATCGTGGATTAGTAGATATATTAAAAGTTGGCAACGCTGAGGTCTTTCGCAATGCGATGCGTAAGCATCTGGATAATCACTATCAAAGACTTTTTTTATATAAGAAATCTGTTGGATAACTACACTTATTTTTATCTTTTGGAAATAAGGGTAAAATGTCAACAAACTTTTTCATGTGCTATAACTTTCCCTTTAAACTATTTTATGTAACACATAATAATCATTAACTTTATAATTTAACCCTAACCTTAATAGATCTGTTAGTGAAACTGAAGACACTCTTATTCGCATTAATTACGCTGTCATTATATAAATATTCTTCAGCGCAGAAAAGGCCCAACATCATCATTATTATATCTGATGACCACGCCTATCAGACCATTAGCGCCTATGGATCAACTTATGCCAAAACGCCGCACATTGACCGTATTGCGACTGAAGGGGCAATTTTCAACCATGCCTATGTGAACAACTCCATTTGTGGTCCTGCCAGAGCCACACTGTTGACGGGCAAGTATAGCCACAAGAATGGATTTAAGGACAATGAAACTTCCGAATTTGACTTCAATCAAGATTTATTTGTCAAACAGTTACAACAAGTGGGTTATCAAACAGCCTGGGTCGGCAAGATTCATTTGGGAGAAAAGCTTCAAGGGTTCAATTATTATGATATTCTCGTGGGGCAAGGCACCTACTTCAATCCAGATTTCATCAGCAAACAAGGGCGCAAGCGCACGGAAGGGTATGTTTCGGATATTGTGACGGAAAAATCGATCAATTGGCTGGATACGCTAGATTCCAGTAAACCCTTCTGCCTGGTCATCGGCCATAAAGCTACTCATCGTACATGGATGCCCGACCCCAAGGATTTTGGCGCCTATGATTCGATGAATTTTACTATTCCATCAACATTTTACGATAATTATCAAAGCAGACAAGCTGCCGCTTTACAGGAAATGTCCATTGACAAAGATATGAAGATGGCCTATGACCTCAAAATGTTCAACTCATTGGAAGATATGATGAACGATGGAAATTTCAAACGAATGAACCAAGAGCAAAAAGATCGCTATATTGCCTATTATCGACCAATCTACGAACAGCTCAGAAACAGTAAATTGACTGGAAAACAGCTTGCGGAGTGGAAGTTTAGACGCTATATGATCGATTATCTCAATACCGCACAGTCAATGGATCGCAACATAGGCAAAGTATTGGACTATCTGGATCAGAAATCACTCATCCAAAATACCATCGTGATCTATCTTTCGGATCAGGGCTTCTATATGGGCGAACATGGTTGGTTTGATAAGCGCTGGATGTATGAAGAGTCTTTCCGGACCCCCATGTTAATGCGTTATCCTCCGTTGATTAAACCCGCAACAACAATCGGGGCAAAGTTGGTGAACGCTGATATAGCGCCCACTCTCCTCGAGTTGGCAAAGATCAAAAAGCCTAGTGATATGCAGGGAAAATCATTCGTTCATGTACTAAAAAACACAAAAGAAGAACATCGCAAGGATCTATATTATCATTATTTTGAAAATGGAGAACATGCGGTGAGCCCCCATTTCGGTGTCAAAGATGATCGCTACAAGCTGATCCGATATTATAAACGTGTCGAAAGCTGGGAACTCTTCGACCTCCAAAAAGATCCGAATGAACTTCAAAATGTTTATAAAGATCCCACCTATCAACGTATAGTTACCCGAATGAAACAGAAACTTATGAAACAAATCCGGCAATTTGATGATAAAGAAGCTGAAACAATTTATAAGGTAGACATTGACTGATAAAAGAAACACAGGGTATCCATAAACGAGATACCCTGTGTTATTTCAAGCCTTCATACTTATTAATCCACAAGGAAATTCCCTCTTCCGCTGTATTGTTCGTTGATTATTCCTAGTCTCGACCTTATAAAATAAACAGTTGTGCAGCAACAAGAAAGTACGGCATATGCATCAACTTATATACCCATAGTGATACTTCATGAATACTTAATCTATACTGTATCTATACGACAACGGTGCCTTGTAAGTATTCAATAGGAGTAATTCCATCAAGCCAATGAATTTACTTTGCTGTAAACCTATTTAGTCTCTATTCCATTGCATTTACTATAACCATCTCACTGGCCAAGATGTTTATTCTGAGCATTCTGACCAAAGAATTACAAAAAAATAAAAAATAAAGTATAGTTATCAGGTGGATTTTATATATTTGCATTAACATTTTTTAACACATGAAAATCAGTGCAATACATATACCTGTAAAACGAATGCTTCTAGGAGATGTTTTTCAGATAAATCCAAACAATCTCCTATAACCACAAACACAAAGATCCACTCATTATTATTACCAAATTAATATGGCAAAAAACAACATAGATTTTGTCGTACTGGCAGCGCTTTGCTTAAGCACGGGCACGCTCTACGCACAATCCACCATAAAAGGAAAAGTAGTCGACAACAACAACGCCCCCATCCAGGGTGCAACGATTACAGAGATAACAAGTAAAAAACAGGTACAAACGGATGTAAATGGCCTATTTGAATTGCCATCAAATGGTAATTCTATCAGTATCCAAGTTCAATATATTGGTTTTGATTCCAAAACTGTCCAAACCAATCCCAGCGGACTTACCACAATTCAACTTTCTCCTACGAGTTCCCAATTGGATGAAGTTGTTGTAACCGCCCTGGGTATTTCGCGCGAAAAGAAATCTTTAGGATATGCAGTCCAAGAAGTCAAATCTGTTGAACTTCAAACACGTCCTACGAATGCCCTTAGTGCACTTTCTGGAAAAGTAGCAGGTCTTCAAGTGACTACTTCAGGAGGAAATATGGGCGGATCCAACCATGTTTTGCTTCGGGGTATCAATTCAATTGCGGGAAATAACCAACCGTTGTATGTTGTTGATGGTACTCCAATTGATAACACCGATTTAAACTCGTCATCTACCATAAACGGAAGCGCAGGCAAAGACGTCGGTAATATGATACAAGATATCAATCCTGACGATATCGATAACATCTCCGTATTAAAAGGTCCGTCGGCTGCTGCCTTGTATGGTTCGAGAGCCGCTAATGGTGTTATATTAATTACCACAAAGCGTGCATCAAAGGGGGAAAAGATAGATATTTCTTTAAACACTGGTGTTGATTTTGAGAATATTGTCCGACTTCCAAAAAGACAACATTTATACGGTCAGGGTTACTCTACTGCTTTCCAAACGCAAAATATCAATGGTACAGAGTACAAAATCGTAGATTATGCTGCAGATGAAAGCTGGGGGCCAAAATTGGATGGAACACCTGTCCTCCAGTGGTATAATCTCAATCCCGAAGACGCGGCAAATTACCTCAAACCTTCACCTTGGCTTTATCCCAAAAATGATGTCAGTTATTTCTTTCGGACTGGCGTAGCCAATACCAATAATTTTGCTATCGCCGGCAATAGTGGAAATACAAATTACCGATTTTCCTACACGAACAAAAATGTAAAAGGAACAACTCCGAATTCTAGTTTAGGTCGTAATACGTTTAACTTTTCCGGAGGAACACAACTGGGCAAATTGAAAATCAATTCTAATTTCAACTATATCCGTAACGCATCCGTAGGCCGTCCATGGACAGGTGCATCCAATAGAAATATTATTCTCGAGGCGTTTCAATGGGGAGCAGTACAAGTGGATTATAAGATATTGGAAAATTACAAACGCGAGGATGGAACTCCATTAGCATGGAACCGTACTGGATGGCAAAATACACCTACAGCAGAAGCAACGCGCTTTATCGATAACCCCTATTGGTCTGCTTACGAGTCTTATATGGAAGATAATAGAGACCGCTTTTATGGAAATATTGGCTTACAATATGACTTGAATAGCTGGCTTTCTTTAGGAGCTAAAGTACATGGCGACATTTATTCGTTCCAATCTCAGGACCGTATCGCTGTATATTCTCGCAGCACTTCACAATATGAAGAGACAAGCAATAAACTGAACGAATATAATTATGAATTTTTAGCTACAGCAAAAAAAAGCTGGGATAAATTCTCACTTATTGGAAATATCGGAGCCAATCTTCGTGACCAGCAGCGCAAGCAAGATTATGCTATTACACAAGGAGGTCTAATTATTCCAAATTATTACAATCTAAAAAATGCCAATGCAGTCAAAATTGACAACTTTAAATATCACAGACGCATTGCATCTGTTTATGGAAGCTTTTCTTTAGGATATAATGATTTGCTTTACTTAGATGGAACAGTGCGTAATGACTGGTCTTCAACATTACCAACAGATAACAACTCTTTTATATATCCTTCCCTAACAGGTAGTTTTGTCTTTAGTCAATTAGAAGCATTCAAACAATTAGATTGGCTAAGTTTCGGAAAAATACGCTTAGGATGGGCCCAAGTCGGGAATGACACAGATCCTTATCAACTGTATAAGGTCTATGAACCCGAGCAATCGTATGAAGGGCAAGCTTCATATGGCCTCCCGAGTATTAAACCAAATGCTAATTTAAAACCTGAAATCACCAGTTCTTGGGAAACAGGTCTGAACGTGCAATTGTTCAAAAATCGCTTAGGATTTGATATAACCTACTACAACAATAATTCTAGAAATCAAATCCTTCCTGTTCCTGTTTCCTCGTCTTTTGGATACGCAAGCAAAGTATTCAATGCTGGAAAAATTAATAACAAAGGTCTCGAAATTGTTCTTAATGGTACGCCTATCAAAAATGAAAACTTTACTTGGGACGCTACAATAAACTGGGCCAAAAACAAAAACAAAGTGATCAAATTAGACGATCAGGTAAATACATTGAGTCTAAGTAATTCGTTAGTTGAATTAGTCGCACGTGAAGGCGAGTCCTATGGACAATTTTTAGGCTATGACTTTGTATATGCGGCAGATGGACAACGCGTTGTTCAGGCGGATGGAACTTACATGAAAACCTCCCAATTGGTACCCCTGGGATCTATTCTTCCTGATTTCACCTTTGGTTTTCAAAATAGCTTCCGCTACAAGAACTTTAGCTTGGGATTTTTGGTCTCAGGTCGTGTCGGTGGCAACTTCTTCTCCCAAACTTATAAAGTCGGCATGTATTCTGGTATTCTGGACAAAACCGCGGCCAATAATATTCGTGAAACCGGAGTTGTCCTTGACGGGGTCAAAGGAGATGTCACCTTTCATAGTGACGGAACTTACGAAGTGAAAAATACTGTACAAAATACAACAAATATCACTGCACAGCAATGGGCGCGAAATGAATACAATGGTCCGACTGCATTTTCCATTTTTGATGCCACTTATGTTAAACTGAGAGAAGTAACACTGGGCTATAATTTCAAATTAGTCAATACCAAGGTCATTAAAAATATTGGTGTTAATGTTTATGGCCGTAACCTTTGGAATATCTATACCAAGAGTAAATACATTGATCCTGAATTCACCTCCAGTGGCGGTAACGTACAGGGTATCGAAGGCGGTGCTATTCCATTACCTGTTACCTATGGTTTTAATGTGAATCTTAAATTTTAAAAAAATGAAAATATTAAATATACTATATACAACAGTAATCGGTATTTCCCTTGTTGCATCTTCTTGTTCCAAGTCCAAGTTTGCTGATATTAATACCGACCCTAATCGCCCTGCCACCGTTACAACACCGACAATCTTGGTAACTGCCGAAAAGCAATTGCTTAATGCCTTACGAAGCGAAGAGGTCAGTTTACGTGGAGCGCAATTATTTTCACAATATTTTGCCCAAAATATTTACACTGATCAATCACGTTATCAAATACCGACGAGTTATTCCGACAACTACTGGACGGCAACTTACAAAGCATTGAACAACTTAAATGATATTATCAAACTCAATACAAATGAAAGCACCAAAGCGATCGCAGCAGCAGGAACAGCTGGCACCAACGCTAATCAGATTGCGATTGCAAGAATTCTTAAATCTTATGCTTTTCAATCATTAACCGATGTTTTTGGTAATATTCCCTATGAGTCTTACGGAAATAAAGATGCTGATTTTGAAGCCCTGCAACAGGACCCAGACAACTTAACGCCTAAATATGCAAGTCAGGAAAAAATCTATAAAGATATTCTAAACGAACTGCAACAAGCGGCTGATACCCTAACGAAATATACAACAGCAACCACATTTGGCGCCGCTGATATTATCTATAAGGGATCCAATGCCAGCTGGGCAAAATTTGCCAATTCACTACGGTTACGGATAGCCAATCGCATTAAGGCAAAAGATGCTGCATTGGCAGCAACGCATATTGCCGATGCGATAAAGAAAGGCGTATTTACCGCTAACAGCGATAATGCTGTATTTAAATATTCTAAAACTCCACCCAATGAAGCACCACTATTCCGGGCCACAGTGACAGCCAACCGAAAAGATTTCGCCGTTTCAAATGTACTTATAGAAGCCCTGCAGGGTACACGTGGCCCCTTTAAAATTGCAGATCCTCGCTTGTCTAAATTCGCAAAACCTACATCCTCAGGAAATGCCTATTTCGGCCAGCCGTATGGGCTTCCTTTAGCCGCCGGAAATCTATTCCCTGTGGATAAAATATCTTTACCAAGTGACGCCATCAACGCGGCTGACTATGGCGAAGTTCTTCTGGAATACGCTGAAGTAGCATTCCTCTTGGCAGAAAATAACAATTGGGATCAAACTAATTATGAGAAAGGAACTCGCGCTTCGCTAGAAAAGTGGGGGGTATCGCAAGAAGATATTAATAGCTATATTAGCAAACTTCCGCCAGCCAGCAAAGAAAATATACTGTCTCAGAAATATCTAGCACTTTTCAATCAGAGTATCGAAGCCTGGTCTGAGATTAGAAGAACCGGCTATCCATTATTTCTTATCAAAAAAGGAGATATTACCTGGAGCGGAACTATAGACGGCAAACCGGTCACCTATACCTTTAATCCCGAAGTTGGTGATGCGATACCAAGTCGTTTGTTGTATCCATTGAAAGAGCAAAGTACCAATAAAGCAAATTATCAAGCAGCCCTTGCACAACAAGGAGATGATGTGATCAACACCAAAGTATGGTGGAATAAATAAAAAAGTATTTTCTACCCCTTTGAACACCTGAAGTTTAAGATTTCAGGTGTTTTTTTTTTCAATTATTTCCTAACTTCGTAGAAGACCATTAAGAAAGAATGCCATGGATGATCAAACATTAGATAAAATCGACCAACTGAGTGAAGAAGGAAATGCCTATTGTGATGAAGAGAATTTTCCTGAAGCGATCAGAGTATGGACAGAAGCGCTCAATCTCGTCCCTGCTCCACAAAACGTCCACCCCGAAAGCCTCTGGCTAGAAGCATCGATAGGTGATGCATATTTCTTGCAGGACGATTTTGAAAATGCCCTTCTACACTTTGAAAATGCCAAAGGCAATATCATCGAAAATGCCTATGAAAATCCTTTTATCATGCTACGATTAGGACAGTGTTACCTGGAAACAGCTAATACCGAATCTGCACAAGAATACCTTCTTCGCGCCTATATGATGGAAGGAAAGGAAATTTTTGAAGAGGAATCACCAAAATATTTTAATTTTCTGGCTGATAACGTCGAATTGGATTAATCAATGGCATCTGCCACCTCCATTGGTAAATCAGATTCAAGAATAGATGCACCCTGGGCGAATATCGCCCTATATTTTTTCCGACGCTCATCCTTTTCTGGGAGCTTATCGTAAGTAGACGCCGAGGAGATCATGCACATGACTCCCTTTGCATTAAAAAAGTGGTACATTTCCGTATTCGACTCTTTCAGCTCAGGCCCTATGTAGACAATCATTCGGTCATAAGGCAATCCCGAATCTTTAAATTTAGCTAAGGCAGACTGATCTTTGATATGCATGGACATATACTGATCCGGATGTTGAGCCAAATAGTAGGCTGCCTGCTCAACGTTATGTACAGTTACCCAAACCCAACTATACGCATTATGCTTTCGCAATATAGCTGCGGTTGCCGACAGCGGTAGATCTTTCTTATCAAGATTTAAAATGGTTTTCCCTTTCGCCCATTCAATAACTTCATCTAGGGTATTTATAGGATATTTAGTAATATTTCCTGCATGGTCTTTCAGACGAAGTTTACGCAATTCAGTCCAGGTATAATCCGATACCCGACCGATCCCGTTGGTCACCCGCTCCAAGTTTGCATCATGCAGCAATACCGCAACACTATCTTTCGTATAGCGAGGATCTATTTCAAAAATTGCTGGAGTTTTACGTAACACGGCTTCAAATGCCGCTATCGAATTTTCAGGAAGACCATCTTCTATCGTCCCGCGGTGACCGCTTATAATTTTCTTTCCTTCAGCATACTTAAAGTATGCACGCATCGCTTCTGCGGATTCAAAATTCAGCCAGTGTTTACTTTGGGCAAAAGCACGGCTATCTAAGAAACCGAAAAAAAATAATATTAGAAATACAGAAATCGTTTTCAACCGTAAACCATTGTGATCTGAAGCAGTCATCTACCTATTTAATTATGGAAATATCAATTGCTAAAATAGCTATCCTATATCAATAAATCGTAAACAAAATATGTATTTTTCTATTCTTGCCATTGGTATAAAAAACATCAGTTCAACATATTCTTAAAATTGTTAGCCATCAACAAAGACACTCCGCAAGGCTTTTCGCCTTGTCAATATGGATTTTGCGAGAGTAATCAAAATAGATCAAAAAAATTGGATAAAAAAGCGCTCTTTTTTAAGCCGAAAAAGTATAAATATTCTATATTTGCATCAATTTATATTTGATCTAAATAAACTACCATGAAAGAAAGAACACGCTATATGATGTTCGCAGCAGCAACCCTCGTCCTCCCCGGGACGCAGTTACATGCACAAGAATTCACTCTCCTTGTAAAAAATACAGAAAATAAACCCGTCGCTCAGGCTAATATCAAACTCAATGGAAAAAACATCGGATACTCTGATCAGCGCGGGCTATTTCAGCTCAGTAAAGTACCAACGGACACGCCGCTTCAATTTCGTGTTTCCTATACCGGTTTTTCTCCTCTTGAAAAAACAGTGCGTTTAGATACACTCAGCGGCCCGCTCTTATTTCAGTTAAACGCAACACAGACTTTAGACGAAATTATTGTCACCGCCGGTCGTAAGGCCGAAAGTATATCGACAGTCCCCTCTTCTGTATCGATCTTAACTACAAAGGAGATCGAGGCACAGAGTCAGATCAGTACCAATCTTTCCACAATACTTGGCAATACAATTCCCGGGCTGGGGACAGCTACCAATAAAGCGACTAATTCGGGTCAGACCTTACGGGGACGATCAGTACTGGTTTTAATAGACGGTATTCCACAATCCACACCATTAATGAACGGCCAACGCGATCTGCGCACCATTGATCCAAGTGTCATTGAACGGGTAGAAGTTATCAAAGGAGCTACCTCCATCTATGGAAATGGCTCCGCGGGTGGGATTATCAACTACATCACACGCAATCCGGCAAAAGATTCAGCCCCCATGCAAGGAATTACCAGCCTGCGGACAACCTTCAATCCAATCAACAGTGCCGGAACACTGGGTTATCGTGCTGCCCAAACATTGTACGGCCGAAAAAACAGCTGGGACTACACCCTTAGTGGATCAGTAGACTATGTAGGGCTCCAACGCGATGGCGATGGGGTAGCACTCGGCCAGGCCGATGGTCTTTCAAATACCTATCAATACAATGCATTCCTCAAGCTCGGTTATACGATTGATAGCAGTTCCAATCTATCCGCTGTATATAACTTTTATCGCAGCAACCAGCACAACCGGTATATCAACCAAACGGGTATCTATGGACAATCCCCCACTATCGGGGTAAAAGGGGATGACCCCGGCAAACCTGCCGGCACACCGTACAACCACAATGCGATGCTGACGTATACCAAAAATAATCTATTTGCCTCCACCTCCCTCGTTGCTTCGGCCTATTACAATACCTTTCGATCCATGAATCGTTATGTCGAAAAAGCATCGGCATGGTATGGTCCTGGTCAAACACAGATCAACTCCGAGAAAAAAGGATTACGTATCAACCTCAATACGCCTTTTCAAGTATTTGGTTCCAATGCAGATGTCACTTATGGACTTGATCTCCTGAATGATGTCACGGATCAAAACCTGACGGACGGCAGGGTGTATATCCCTTATATGAATATGCTCAATGTAGCGCCTTACGCACAAGTAAAGATTGATTTCCTCGAAAATTTAATTTTCAAAGGTGGCGTCCGTTATGAAAATGCAACCGTCAAAATCAAAGATTTCAACACCATTGCTACAGGGCCGAATAATGAAGGTAGTATTGCTGTCAAAGGCGGTGAAATACCGTATAAAGGAGCCACGTTCAATGCCGGCCTTCGCTACAATAAATATGCATTCTTCAATCCCTTTATAAGCTTTTCACAGGGTTTTGCAATCAACGAACTCGGACGTATCGTGCGCAGGGCGACCGACAACGACTTGGACAGTCTGAAAACGGATCCCATCATTACCAATAATTATGAAATCGGGTTTTCCAGCAACTACAGTATTTTCCAACTATCTGCTTCCTATTACTATAGTACCTCAAAAATGGGCGTGGAACTGGTAGACATTGGTGGTTATCTGATGCCACAACGACTTCCCGAAGATGTCTATGGATATGAAGTGGCCTTAAGCGCAAATATCAGCCCTCAACTCACAATAGGTGGGACATATGCCTATGTTGAGGGAAAATCGAAGAAAGAAGACGGCACAAAGTCCTACCTTAATGGATCACGCATTGCTCCGATTAAAGCAACGGGATACATCTATTATACACCAATAAAGCCATTGACCTTTCAATTGTTTTGGGTGCATACCGGCTCCCGCGACCGTTTTATGCCAAACGAAAAAGGTATTTACAAAAACAGTGAGGGGCCGGTTAAATCTGTCGATTTATTCAATCTAAACGGTAATTACCAAATCAATAGACAATGGTCATTGGGACTGGGTATCGAAAACCTGTTCAATAAAAATTATTACCCTGTCGTCAGTCAGTACCGCGCGCTAAATGAGGATTACGTCAAAGGCCAGGGAATGATGGCTTCCTTTAATATCAATTATAAATTTTAAATGCTCAAATCTAGCATACTTTGGCTGCATAAATGGCTCGGGATAATCACTGGCATTATAGTATTTATTTTAAGTATAACAGGATGTATATACACCTTCCAGGATGAGCTCAAACTATGGGCTTATCCTGAAAAGTATTTCACAGCCCCTGTTCATAGCGCCTCGCCCCCACTTCCTTTAAGTACCTTACTGAACAATGCACAGCAAAGTCTGGAGGAGGGACAGAAAATCTCCCGTATAGACCTCTATCCGGCAAAAGATCGTACCTGGGTATTTCGTGCCATGAAAACAGATGAAACAGCCTTCGGCCATTGGAATTACTTTCGCTATTATAAAAGGGTATTTATTAATCCCTATACAGGAAAGATACAACAGGTTGAAAATACAAAGACAGAGTTTTTCCAACTGGTCTTACAACTCCATCTTAACTTGTTGCTGGGAAAAAAATACGGACATGCCTTGGTAAGTTGGTCTACAGCGCTATTTATGGTCATTCTATTGAGCGGGATCGTATTGTGGTGGCCGAAAAAATGGAAAGGCAAACATTTGCGCAGGAGCTTTTGGCTGGATACGAAAGTGAAATGGAAGCGACTAAACCACGATCTGCACAATGTCATTGGCTTCTATAGTCTATTGTTTGGACTAGCCTTTGCTGTGACGGGCCTGGCCTTTGCATTCCCTACTTTTAAAAAGTCCTATGTCGCTACATTTAATCTTTTTCAACAGGAAGCGACATCTACAAAGCTACCTGTCCCGACACCGATCCCTTTGACTTATGAAAAATTTCAGGACAATGCACTGCACTATAGCCTCAAAAATTATCCGCAGGCCGAAATGCTTTCCATCCGACTGAAAAAAGAGACCGAACCAGAAATAGATATCCAGATCAGAAGGTACGAAAAACGGAGCGGTATCTTTGACTGGCTATATTTTGACCGAAAACAAGCTAATTTAAAACAGATCAAAACCGGTGACGACTTGCGATTCGGAGATAAACTTGGATCGCTCAATTATGATATCCATACAGGTAGTATTGGCGGCATGGGAACAAAGATTATCGCTTTTATCGCCAGTCTTTTTTGTGCTTCCCTGCCAATTACAGGGTATATTATCTGGTTGAACAAAAGCAAGAAGACAAAGAAAAAGAAGGGTTATCAACATAATGTTAATAAGTACTGTTAATAACAGGACATTTCCTTTTAAACAGTTTATCAACACAGTTATCAACATAATGTGGAAAAGTACAACATTCATGCCCACTGCATAAAAACCAATGACCTGCCTAAAATTTAGTCTCATAATTCTAATTCGTTTTTACACAGAAAAAGAAAGCCAGTACATAAACGTACTGGCTTTCTTTGAGCAATAAAAACCAAAAGAATAAGACTAGAGATTCGGATTTCTTACAGTCTCTTCGTAAGGGATAGAAAATAAGTAATATGAGCTGTTTTGAACAAAAGCCGATCCATCAGGAAATTTAATAACACGATGACCTTGAGCATTGACCAGTTTAGGTTTACCGTCAGCACCGACAATCTCTACTTGGATAGGTTTTCCATCGGCGTCAACATACGACTTCCGAGCCACCTTACCCTGCGTACGAAGAATATCGGATAATGCAAATCCTTCTCCCCATAGTTCCTTGCGTCTTTCAATAAGAATTTCTGCAATTAATTGATCAACATCATTTCCAGTAAATAATTTTGCATTTCTAGCTGTACGCAATTTATTCAATAGCGCTATTGCCCTATCTTTTTCTCCGGCCCTCGCATAACCTTCCGCTTCAATCAATACCATCTCCGAAGCGCGCATATATACAATATCACCGATCAAATTAGATTTAAATTTAAACTTTTTATACCGCAGAAAACCTTCTCTACCCGGCAGATTATCCCATTCAAATAGTGAATATCTCACATCGTTGCTATCAAACAAATTTTTAAAATACGGATCAGCCATAAAACTATAGTAATAAGATCCTGCTGAAGACACATCCAGGTAGTGGAAGGTGTAACTTGCGACGCTCTGCTCATTCGTTTGCTTATGTCCCCAAATCCACTCTCTATTTGCCAAGTCATTAAATCCCGCTTGATATTCGGATGCGTTCATTAACTCATAATCTTTAGCAGCCTTTTCTGCATATGCCGCGGCTAATTTCCACTCGCCTGTTTGTAGATAAGTCCGCGCCAGCAAACCATTGACGACATTAATGTTTATATCGAATTTCTCACCTATACCCGCTGATGCTAACAACTTTTCACTCGCATTCAGGTCACTCACGATAAGCTTATAAACCTCCTCTTGTGTTGCCCGGGGTTTTCCCTGAGTTGCAATGGTACTGGGTTCGGTATAAATAGGCACTGATTTAGCCGCTTTATCCTTTAAATAACTAAATTGATAATAGGTCGCCAAATTCAGATAAGCAAATGCACGTAATGCATGTGCTCTTCCTTTTAAAACCCCTTTAGCTTCCATTGATCCGGCCGCACCATCGACCTTCGCAATGACATTATTCATATTATCAATCACTTTATACAACATAATCCAAAAGGAATTGACACGGTTCGAACGATTATTTGTTAACTCGGTAAATGCATAAGCATCCCGATAACCATATTTTGTCGTCACGGCAACATCACTTCCCATAGCGTCACTTGTACGCATGATTGAAGTATAGCCCGGATTCGCATAGGTAAAATAGGTATCATTCAAATATTTCCAAGTACCGTTAATAACGGTTGCGACATTATCCGTATTTTTAAAGACCTCTTCTTCTGATACAGAGGTAGTCGGGCTGGTCTCCAGAATATCCTTACACGATGTATTCGCCAAGGATAAGGCTATAAGTATAGATGTAATTTTTAGTTTCATGATTTTCATTTAATTTTTCAGCTTAACAACACATCATTAAAAAACAAACTGAACCCCACCAGAAATTGTCCGCATCGCTGGATAGCGGAAATAAGTAGCGCCATTCACCGTTTGTTCAGGATCCATTCCTTGATGCCCATAAAATGTCAGTAGGTTTTCTGCAGTCGCAAAAACGCGGACCTTTTCTATCCCAATTCTTTTAATTAGCGCTGCCGGGAGACTATACCCCAGACTGACGTTTTTAAGACGCGCATAGGTACCACTGTATAAAAAACGTGTCGATGAGGAAGTCCAGTTCAGATTATCCGTCGTCAATTTTGGTACATCAGTTTGCGTATTCTCCGGTGTCCAACGTTCAAGTATTTCCTTTGACCAAGCACGTCCCGGGTTACTTCCGTTGTGCATAATCTGAATATAATCATTATCCAATATTTGACCGCCAAGGCTGAAACTCAACAAGGCTGATAGATCAAAATTTTTATAGGTAAAGCTGTTCTGAATCCCGCCGACCAGATCTGGAAGCGAGCTACCTGCTATAAAATTGCCTGCTTTTCCATATTCCGAAGTCTTTTCGCCTGTTTTATTACCATCCTTGTCTGCAGTATACCATTGCGGCAAACCATTTTCTGGATTTACACCAGCCCATTCGGGCAAATAGAAATCATAAATGCTTCCACCTACACGCAAAAGCTTATTGCCAGTAGGAATGGGCCTATTATTATTTGGCAGTGCTGTAATCTTATTTTTGTAATGTGAAAGATTAAGATCCAAATTCCATCTAAAATTGTCATTCTGAACAGGAATGGTATGAATATCCACATCGATACCCATATTTTTCAAAGCGCCAATATTAGCGTCATAACCGGTATACCCTGTTGAATATGCCATTGGCATTGTGAATAGGAGGTCTTTACTCCGTCGGTTAAAATACTCAACAGTTAACGATACCCGATTGTCAAATGCAGATAGGTCAACACCTACATTGAGATTGAGGTTCGATTCCCACTTTAAATCGGGAGTAGCCAATCTCCCCGTATAGGTTCCCCCTCTGCCCAAACTGTTAGCAATAGTATATAGCCCTTTGTAGGCATAATACGTTCCGAGGTTATCATTTCCCTGTCCGCCATAACTCGCTCGCACAGTCAACTGATTAATTGTCGTATTATCTCTCAAAAAGTTCTCCTGCTTTAATTTCCAGGAACCACCCAAGGACCAGAAAGTACCCCAACGGGTATCAGGCGCAAATCGGGAAGATCCGTCTGTTCTTAGCGATCCTGACAGGTAATACTTATTATCATAGTTATATTCCACCCTACCCAAAAAACTCAATAATCTATAATCAACACTGGATCCTGTAAAATCATTTAATTGCGAAGCAGCCACGGGCTCAAAGAGATCAGGCATAACAAAGCGTTCTCTACTCCCACTGATATTGCTGCTGTTGAACGCATAATATTCCTGACCGGCCAACACATTCAGGTAATGCAAACCAAACTGTTTCTCGTAAGTCAATAAATTGTTCCAGGTCTGTGCAACAGTTCGCACATTTGAGCGATAAACATAACCGCCAGTATTGACACCATCACCCAATACTGGATTGGTATAGTCATGTGTACTCCCGTTGGTATAATCAACACTGTAGGTCGATTTTAATTTTAAATTTCTGGTAAATAATGCTTCCAAATAAGCGCGGGCAGAAAGATTCTCCCGACGAATATCATTTTTATCCAGCGGTAAAGAAGCTGCCAGATTATTACGCGGCGTTGCACCGCTTGGTCTATACTCCCCAAAATCATACACTTTATTTCCGTTGGCATCGAGCACAAAAGATCCATCCGGGTTTCGTTCATAATACGGATAAAAAGATGGAACCAGTCTCGTAAAGTTGATGATATTAGCCGTATTGCTATCCTCGGATTGAGGGTATTTTTGCTGCGTGCTGCTACCACCGATATTCACCCCTGCATTCAACCAAGATTTAACCTTACTATCAATATTAGCTCTTAAGTTATAGCGCTTAAAACCCGATTCGATCGCTATCCCTTGATCGTTCAGATAACCGCCCGAGATGTAATACGTGCTTTTCGCACTCCCACCGCTAAACCCAAGATCTGCCTGTGTACGCACACCTGTACGCTGCAATACATCTGTCCAGGGATCGTCCCAAAGTGTTTTTGCCCCTGCAACCAGCTTACCATCTTCGCCGACGGGTTGAGGATATTTACTGCCGTAGGGATTGACATTAAGATCAGTCAGCAATGTTTTACTTGCATTTGTAGCGGATTGAGCCGCAGATAATCCATTGGACAGATTTTTATTTCTTAAAGCCTCCCAATAGAGTTGAAAATACTCATCGGTCGATACCTGATCATAATCGCGAACTGCCCGGGTTGAATAACCTTGAGTAAAATTCAGATTAATTTTTGTATTATCAGAGGCGATACCTGATTTGGTCGTAATAATAATTACCCCATTAGCCCCCCTAGAACCGTAAAGTGCACTGGAGGCAGCGTCTTTTAATACCGAGATCGACTGTATATCGTTCGGATTAATGGAATTGATGTCACCGGCATAGGGGTTGCCATCCAATACGATCAAAGGTGCACTGGAGGCATTGATAGATCCAATCCCTCTGATCCGGATAGTCGCCTCGGTACCAGGTTGACCCGAAGAAGCGACCGACTGTAATCCCGGAACCTGACCTTCCAATGCTTTTGTGATATTAGAAACCTGTCTGTTCTCGATCGCTTTACTGCTCACGGTACTAACTGAACCCGTAATATTGGATCTTTTGGACGTACCATAAGCCACCACAACGACTTCCTCCAAACCTGTGCTCGATGGTTTCAGAGCCAAAGAAATATTAGCTCCGGAGGCTCTCAATTGTTGGGATTCGTAGCCTATAAATGAAAAATCCAAAAGAGGAGCATCCTTGCCCGAAGCGCTGATCGTAAACTCACCTTTAGCATCAGTAAGTGTCACCTTATTTTGATCTGATATACGTACACTTACGCCAGCTAGCGCCTGGCCGGTAGTCGCATCAGTAACTTTCCCCTGGACGGAACGTTGCTGTGCATACAATTTATTCATACTGGCACTAGACAATGCTAACGCGACAATAGGAAAGTATTTGAATGTTGAGTGCATATAGAGGGTGTTTTAATAAATTAGTTAAGCATTATACTTATATAGAAAAAATAAATAGACATAGTGTAATTATTCGAGTCAACAGCTCCCTTTTTTGTACAACTCTAAAAATCTACTAAATTGATAGATTTTATTAGAGCGCAAATATAATACAATCTATACTAATTTACTATACATTTTTTATAAAAAAATAAATTACTAAAAATCAAGATATTACAAAAACAACTCAGGACAATAAACTGATAGTAAGCAAGCTAACAGATTGCTATTGATCCAGCCAGCGTTGAAAATTTGGTGAACGCTCTTCACTAACAATAACATCAATCCCCTTTGGAGTTGGGGGAATTAATTCTAATTTAATTCTATTCCGACTTATTTTTAACATAGACTGAATGGAATCAATACGAATAAGAAATTTTCTGTTAATTTGAAAAAAAACAAATGGGTCTACCTGAGTCACCAAGTGAACAAGGCTATCTTCAATGATATAGGCCTCCCCCGACTCCTTTTCCACCGCATATAGTTCTTTATCTTCCGCCATAAAGTAAGCAATATCGGTGATCGCCAAGGACTTTAAAAAGTTACCATATTTCACCAGAAAGCGTTGCTTTAGACGCGGCTCTGTTTTGGGTAACAGTGGCTCAAGACGTTTCATTGTCTGTGCGAGCTCCTCCACATCGAAAGGTTTTAATAGATAGGCATAACCTTGATTTTGAAAAGCTTCCAATGCATATTGTTCATAAGCTGTTGTAAAAATGAGCGGCACATCAATCGATACCTGCTTAAATATTTCAAAACTCAGTCCATCCATCAGATGGATATCCATAAAGATCAGGTCAAAATGATGCTTATTGATGATCTTCACCGCTTCCTGAATCTCCTTTGCATTGGTAAAGGTCAATGCGCCATCCCCATAAAGGTCTGTCAACATCTCCTTTAAGCCTACAAAAGCCCAGTCTTCGTCTTCGACAATCAATATATTCCATCCCATGGTTTGAATGTAATAAAAAATCCATTTCCTAAGAAAGAAAATGGATTAATATATAAAGGATTAAAAAAAATTGACCTTATTTTAATAGATCTGGATTATTATTGATCGCTTCTTGTGGATAACGGATCACATAGCGCGGATCATTTTGCTGCAAGGTCACCGTTCTACCAAAACTCGCATGTGTTATTGCAGGCCTTGTTGTACGTTTTAAATCATACCAACGCAGACCTTCAAGAGCCAATTCACGTTTACGTTCCAGTAATACCGCATCCAGCAACTGTTCTTTGGACAGATTTGCGTAAGCTTTGACTTGCTGTGTATACGCATCAGCCGTAAATCTGTTTTTCTTTAACGCTGACAGATATTTTAAGGCCTCTGCAGTGTTCCCTAAACGCAAATTGCATTCTGCAATTGTCAGGTAAAGATCCGCATTTCTGAAGCTCACGTTGAAACGGTTTTCTCCTCCTTTAAGTGAGACATAATCAGCACCTCTTTTTTGGAAGTAACGTCCCTTTCTCAAGTCACCATCTGAATAAGACGACAATAAAGAGGGTGAAATAAATGAACTTGAACGTACTTCCGGAATGGATACTTTCTCCAGCGCCATAATCATCTCTTCTGACTCAAAATCATTCGGCAGCTTACTACCGGCAACGTTCAGATCGACCAACTTATTATTTATCGCCAGCGCTTTCTCAGCAGCTTCCATTGCCACCTTCCATTCACCGCGATACAAATGAATACGTGATGCCATCGCGTAAGCTCCACGCTTACTAAAGCGGTAATTCACACCTTTCGCCTGATCCTCCACCGTAAGCAATGCCGTCCCCTTTTCCATATCTGATAACACCTGTGCATACGAATCACCTATCGTTGCTGGCACAAAACGTTGCTCCAGATCGATTTTGGTGGACAGTGGAACTCCACGCAAAGCTACATTGCTTGCTGAATAAACTTCACTGTAGCAATTCAATAACTCAAAATGCGCATAGGCACGCATCAGGTAAGCCTCCCCTTTGATCTGATCGACGTTAGCGTTACTGGTCAATTTTTCGTCAATCGTACTAATGATCTGGTTACTGTAGAAAATACTCTTATAGAAGGCCAGATACGGATAAGCAGTGGTTGCTGGATCGGGATTTTGATCGTTCCAGAGATAAATATCTTTGGTCCGGGCAGCATCTGTAGAGCTTTCATCCAACAGCAGTTCGTCGGTACGTAACGACAGATACGATTTATGTGCCGGAAAACTCGTGTAGCCACTTGTCATCAAGCCTCTAAAATCACTTTCTGAGGTAGGAATGACAGTCCCCACCGGTTGTATATCTAAGTATTTATTGCAGGAAGTCAATGCGCCAATCGTCATCATCATTCCAAAATAAATTATGTTCTTCATATTATAATCAATTAAAAGAATTAAAAACTTGCCGAAAGACCAAACGCAAAAGATTTGCTGATCGGCTGCGCATAATAGCTACCGTACGTCTCTGGATCAAAATACCCTTCGTAATTCGCACCAAAAACAAATAAATTGCGTCCTTCTACGTTCACACGTAAATTGTTGGTTCCGATCTTTTTACTTAAGCTTGCAGGTAAGGTATATCCAAGACGGATGCTATTGATACGGACATAACTCATTTTCTTCGCCCAGATATCGTATTGCTTAAATGAACTGATCGGATCATTACTCTCCATCCAGCCATAGGCCATCCAACGGTCATTTAGTTCCGAACCGATGCTTCCCAATGCTGGCAGAGCTGTTTTCCCCTGTAAAGCCATCAAGAGATCCTTCGTATAGTTTTGCCCGCGATCTACCAGTGCCGGATTATAAGTAGGCGTACGGTTTACCCAACGCTCTAAATTGAATACAGCTGAAATCGCCAGATCAAAATTAGCATAACGGAAACGGTTGGTCATACCACCTACAAATTTCGGATCCTTGCTGCCTTTGTATTTAAATTTAGCACGATAATCTGCCGCTGTCATGCTCGTTTGGGAAGTATATCCCGGTAAGAAATCTGCCCAAGGATCGTATAGTCCATAGAATTCTTCGAAACTCGAAACAGAGCCATCCTGATTTCTAAACTGCATCACACCGTCTTTATCCAATCCAGCTGTTTCCAGTACATACATACCATTGATGGGACGGCCTACCTGAGTTTCTGGCGCATAGGCTTTGGGATTATTCATCACCTTCAATAATTTATTATTATTGTGGGCGATGTTAAAATCCGTTGACCAGGAGAATTTTTCGGTCTGGATCTGACGGCTTGATATAGTCAATTCCACCCCTTGATTTCTTGCCGAGGCCCAATTTACCTGGACATCCTGGAAACCATTTTCCATAGGTAAGGCACTATTTGCAATCAGGTCTTTACTTGTTCTATTGTAATAATCAACTGTAATATTCAACCTATTTTTCCAAAGCCCCAAATCAATTCCTGCGTTATAAGATTGTGTGCGTTCCCAACGTAATTTGTCATTGGCAGGCATATCTACCACGACTGTTCCTTCTGGATAGCCAGGTAGTATCGTTGAATTGTCATAGTTTCCAACAATAAACGGATAGGTATTGCGATCCACATTGCCCTGAATACCATAGGAAGCACGGACACGGAGATCAGATAAGGCTGTCCTGCCTTTGATAAATTCTTCTTCCAGCACATTCCATGATCCGGACAAGGACCAAATCGGCAAAAAACGGTATTGCGGATCTACCCCGAACATATTGGAACCATCATAACGAATGCTACCATAGACATTATATTTACGGTCAAAGGTGTAGGTCGCGTTTCCATAAAAAGAGGCATATGAATTCTCTATAAACCCTTTTTTATAGGGATCAAATCGCTGATCGTCTTGATAGTTGCTATTCGGAAAAACAATATTTTGTGTGGTCAAAGTTGACGGATTATACCCGAAACCTTTGGTTGAAACCATTGTATTCTTACTTCGTCTCAGTTCTGTTCCACCCATGAGCTCCAGCTCATGCTTTTCGTTCCAGGTTTTGTTGTATTTTAAGTAAGTTTTCCAGTTGTATTGAAAAATGCTATTATGGTTATTTTCAATTTTACCACCCGTAGGTAAAAAATATTTATACGTTTTACTCGCAGAATCGTAATACCGCGTTGCTGCACGCAATTTACGGGTATTGTAACTTTCCTGATCGGCAAATCGCTCCATGCTATTTTCATCAAACTGCAAGCCAAATTCGGTACGTAAAGCCAATTTCGGGATAATGGTATACTCCAGGTAACCAATCGCTTTTAACGCCCTATTTGTTAATGCATATTTGGTATTTTCCCGTTCTTCGATGGCATTGAACGGAATGTAAGTATCTTTTTCATAGCCTTCAATATCCGGATCGTAGTTATACTTCCCAGCTTGATCGCGTACAGTCAGATACGGATTGACCAAGCGCATGTAATTACTCGGGTTGGTAAATGCATCGTCATCCTGAATCGGATTTCGTCTGTTTGAAACAGAGCCTAGTAAATTGATTCCCGCTTTAAAGCGGTCATTTATATTGAAATCATTGTTTAATGTCAATGAATAACGACGTAGATCTGCTCCTTTAGTTGCTCCTTTTTCGTCGTAAAAGCCGCTGGACAGATAGTAACGATGCGCGTCGTTACCACCTGATATCGAGGCCGAATATTGTTGATTGAGTGCCTGACGATACAGTTCTTTTCCCCAGTCTGTCTGCTGAAGGCGCAATTGATTAATGGACTGCTGCACCTCTGGCGAAAGAGCAGCTAAACCGCCTGAACGGTAGGCTTCCAGTGCATTCGCTTTATCCAGGATACGCATAACTGCCCCCTTGCCTGTGCGATAATTTAAATCAGTACGGTTAGCCATCAATAGCTCAAAATCCACCTTCTCATTGGCATTCATCAAGTTGAGTTTACCAAAGTCCGGACGTTCAGTGACAAACGTATTTGCCGAAACCTGTAGTTTTGCTGGGCCTGACTTACCTCTTTTTGTGGTGATCACTATAACGCCGTTAGCAGCACGCGCACCATAGATCGAAGTTGCTGCCGCATCTTTTAATACCGTGATATCTGCAATATCATCGGGATTGATTCCTGCGATCGGAAGATTATTCAGACTATTCAGGTTATCCTTATCAATCCGATTCGGCAATTCTGTTCCTTCTATAGGTAATCCATCAATAACCCACAATGGATCCTGTGTACCATTGAGTGATACCGTACCGCGGATGCGGATCTGTGGTGCACTATTGGGACCACCATTAAAATTGCTCAATTGTAGACCAGCTACCTGACCAGCAAGCATTTCATCAATAGATGCAACGCCTGTCTGCTTGATATCAGCTACATTGATTTTATTATATGCAGTTGTATTTTTACGTTTTTTGATGTCGGTGTACCCTGTTACGATTACTTCATCCAGTGATTCACCACTAGGTTGTAGCAAAATCGTCCTGTGGTCCTGAAATACCGGAACCTGAATACGTTGGTATCCCACATAACTAATGGTGACGTATTTTAAGTTTCCTGGAACTTTTAGGCGAAATTCGCCCGAAGCATCAGTCAATGATCCCAATGCAGATTGTTGTACCTGATTGGGTACGCCAATGTCTTCCGCTACTGCCGAACTTTCGACAACAACCGTCGCCCCCACGACTGGCTTTAATGTGACCGCATCCAGTACCTTTCCTTTCAGCTCCTTGGATTCCTGTGCATGCGCCATTTGCACACACATAAAGGTCAGCGGTATTAAAAACTTATTCATTTTGGTAGATGTTGATATAATAGATGTTAATATATTAGTTCAATTCCAGGGTATTTGCAATACGCAATTGCAGATCCATATAATGCGCCTTTGTTGTGGCATCCCCTGTCCGTTGTTTCTGTTTCAACAATTGGTAGATCTCATACAGTTCGGCCCTTTTATAGGTCAGCATATCCGATGTACGAATCATTCCGGTGACATGTACATTACGTAAACCTGTTTGAGCAGAAGCTGCATGATGTTGATGCAAGCACAGATTAGGCTGAGTTCCTTCGATCAATTGTTCGACCCCAGCTAATTTCTTGGCATTTAATTTCTCCATGGACTTATTCGTAGAGACCATCAGTACATCCACGTAATTCTGCTGCAACATGCGTGTTTTAAGATCCAATGCCTGTGCACTGAGCGTTTTTGCGAAGATCTCTTTGCGTACCGATGATAAAAATGATGGTGCACTCCATGCCTTCTTGTCGCCAAAGAGGTTTTCCATTTCGACCATGCGCAATAGGCGTTCATCGTTGACCAATTTATAGAGCATGGCATATTGAAACTCACGCTGCAGATTATAAGGTGCATATTCAAACGGTCCCATAGGTGAATCTCTTAAAGGGAAAGTTTTCGCCATCAACTCCGGAACAAATAGCCACTCCGGCATGTAGAACACATGTTTCTTTAAATATTCCAGTGCAGCTACCTGCTTCTCTTTGGGTACTGGACTATATGCATTTTTTTGGTCGCCCAAAACAGCATTTTCAAGATAAATACCACCAATATTATTGAGCACATGATCAGCGTAGGCATACCATTGACCAACGATGCCCATATATAATTTACCGGCACGATAATAGTCATCCCCCGTATTTGTGGTCCAGTTGATGATATTCGGCATCATGCGACGCAAATTTTTCATCCCATATTCACCAGCTTTCATGGCATCGTCACCTAGATCTTCGGACTGTGCCCTTGGGTCAACAATATTTTTTGAATCCTGTTGTTCGCCGTAATGATATATCGGGTCATGCACATGGGCATCAATTTCTTTGCGCAACAACGGTATTTCACCCCAAGGCTGTGCTTTGCCGTACCAACGGTAAGCCCATCCAATAGCATATTTGTCATAGGCTCCGATCACGGGTGTAATCTGTTCAACAGCATCTTCAGGCTGCGCCACATAGTTGAAGCGCGCATAATCCATAATCGATGGTGCCGTACCGCCCATTTTTGCGGTAAAGCTTTTACTACGAAGTGAATCTACCGGAAAACTTGCCGACGACCCCATATTGTGCATTAGCCCTAAGGTATGTCCAATCTCATGTGAAGAAACAAAACGAATGGCATGGGCCATTTTTTCATCCGAGAATACATTTGATCGCACAGAAGTATCTACGATACCTGTTTGTATCCGCATCCAGCTATTTAGGATCGTCATTACGTTATGCCACCAGATCACATCCGCCTCCAAAATTTCACCTGAACGTGGATCCACTACCGATGGTCCCATCGCATTGGCCTGCGCTGACGCAGCGTAAACAATAGAAGATACATTGGCATCATCCGGATCAAACTTGACACTATCCGCTTGCTGTTTCGCCAAAATCGCATTCTTAAAACCGGCAGCCTCAAATGCTTCCTGCCAGTCGTGAACGCCATCGATGATGGCCTGTCGCCATTGTTTTGGCGTGGCCGGATCCAGATAAAAAACAATAGGCTTTTTCGGTTCTACCAGTTCACCTTTCAGGTAACGGGCTTTGTCCTCATCTTTCGGCTCAAGACGCCAGCGGTTAACCAGATTTTTTTTATCCAGTTCCTGTTGTTTATCGTTAAAATACCAGCGTGGCGAAGTAAAGAAGCCAATACGGGGGTCCGCAAAACGTGCCACCATCGGCGTTTCAGGTAGTTCATAAAGGTTACTTGTAACCTCCAGTGAAACCGGCACCGATTCATTTCCCTCCGTCACTTTTGTCGACAGGACCGATTTCACAACAATATTATTGGGATACGATTTTATTTCTTCGATCGTGGATATGCTGGTTTTAGGCGAAGTACCTAAACCCAAAGCGGTGAAAACATCCGTAAAGCTCTTTTCCGATCCGTCAAACACTTTATTGACTTTGATCACCACGGCACTGGAATCTTTTGAATAACTCTCCACCTTGAACGATTCAATATAAGAAGGACGATAATTATCATAGACCGATGCAGCAATCGCATCCCCTTTAGGCACTTCTACCTGCGGTTTAATTTCCGAAACCCATACCTCTTTCTTCTCTTTGCGCAGGGTAAACCGAATAACCTTATTTTCATAGTTCATTCCCTTATTTACACCTGCTTCATTCAACGCCAAAGGAACGGAAGACAATTTTTGGATCAGGAGAATGTCCTGTCCCATTTTTTTCAATGGAATTTCAAAGTAATAATTATTTTCCTTCCGGATCACAGCAAACATGCCGCTATCCACGCGTGCATCTTTAAACAGTTTGTCATAGGCAATCGTCGTATCTTTCTTGGCGGTAGAATCTTTCGCAGAGGTAACAGTCTCTTTTTTTCGTAAACCTACAGTTTGCAATACAGAACAAGATTGCATGAGGCCTGCCGAAAATAAGAGGCTTAGGGCTAGCTTGGTATAAGTGTTGTTCATTTAGAATAATTATTTCTGAGTGCTGTTTTTCAATAGCATCCATGCATTTGTTGCACCCGCTTTGTTTTTCAATGGCATTGAAGCGACCAGCTGCGCATGATAGGTCTCTTATCAAGCGCTATTGAGCTGAAGATCATTTCATCCGAATAAGATTAGGTTAATCTTGCAATTAAATTCCTAGATCAGGAGCCAAATTTGTTAAAAATATTGTACAGAATCACTTCAAAAGGGACGAGCGCGTATTTCATACGTATGAACACGCGCTTCAAAACTATGAACACGTATCCAGCAGAACTATTCCTGTACTAATCTAACGATCCAATAGGGGTAAATTGACAAAAAAACAGCCCTTTTCTGTTCCATAACCAAAGCCATCCAGTGTATAATGGGAATACATAGACGCTAGGTAATTAAGTCCATATCCCTCCCCTTCCGTTTCAGTCCCTTGCCGCGGCTGCCAATTGTTGCTTACTTGGATGATATTGACCTCCGATAGATAAACAATATGGATCTGAAGTGGATTTTCCGTTGAAATACGTGTATGCTTAATCGCGTTTTCCACCAGCATCTGCAAGGCCAGACGTGGTAGCCGCGCACCCATCACATCCATTGGAATGGAAATTTCCATATCTTTCAACGCTGTTCCAAAACGCACCTGCTGCAAAAAGAAATAAGCTTTTGCCAGTTCCAGTTCCTCCTGTACCGAAGACCAGTCCGACTCGTCCGTACGCAGCATTTTACGATAGACCTTGGTCATCTTACCGACGAATGACTTGGCCAGATCATTATCCTTGCCGATCAGATATTGGAGTGAGCCAAAGGTATTGAACAAAAAATGTGGATTGATCTGCTGCTGCAGTTGAACCAGACGCATCTGCGTATATTCATTTTCCTGTTGCAGCGCCATTAATTTGAGCTGCTGAGTCTTGCGGCGCTCCAGTACATTAAAATAGATAAGCGCTATGGCTACGAGCATCAGGCCTACGCCAAGTAATATACTATAGGTCATGACCCCCTGAACTTCCTCCTCAATTGTCAACAGCAGGGTACTTATTCGAATTTCACCTCCTACAAAAATAATGGAACAGGGATAGGAGGTAACCATCACATCCAGCTTTAGGTAATCCGATTTGACGATCTTGCCCTGAGTAATAATATCCCCGTCTTTCGGACGCCCCCATTTTCGGTTTTCAGGTGAAACGACACAGATCCCTTTATCACTATATATTTCAAAATAAGCTCTTCTTCCAAAATACCGATTGGCGAAATAGGCGTTTAATTTTTCAATATCGACATAGACATGGTATAAGCGATGTTGTATTGTACGCGTTTTGAGCAGTACCCACATCTTATTGTCGACACGGTTCAAGTGACTGGCCGGAATGAGGATAAGTAAGGAATCACGACGGATATCCGCTGATGGTACGGCATCAACCAATCTTTTCTCAGACGTGTATAGCTCCTGTTGTAACAATTCGAGTTGCTTATTCACCAGCAACATATTTTCATCGGCAAAATCTACCAATATTCTTTTATTCAGTCGATCTATTTTATAGTGGATAATACCGAGCAGCCCCCCACCTATCAATAGCAACAAAAGCAAACAGAAAATGAGGATGGTACTATTTTTCTGTTCCGCATTTTTAAATCGAAATTTCACCCCGCAAAAATACAGGAAAATTTCCGAGCTATGCAAAACTACCTGATAAGAAAGGACTTTGCCAGACCATTTGTCAATGAAACTTGACATATTTCAGCAGTAGCCCTAAAATAAATCGGTCAATCAATGGACTTTAACAATAAATTTCGGACTTTTGTGCCACAAAAAAACAGCACTGTGTCAAAAGCAACATTTCTAAAGCTTGCCAAACGAATCTCTATCGGGTTAGTAAGCTTCATAACACTATTCATTCTTTGTATATTATCCATTCCCTATATCTTCGAAAAAGAAGTAAACGACAAAGTCAAGTCGTTGGCAAACGAACATATCAATGGGGAGCTCAATTATACAAAGGTCAGATTGACCTTCTTTGATCAATTCCCACTATTGACAGCGTCAATGGATGACGTGTTGTTAAAGGGCGCTGAGCCATTCAAAAAAGACACCCTGCTTGCCGCCAAACAAGTAAGCTTTGGAATTGACCTCATGAGCCTGCTCAAATCAAAAATCATTATTGACAAGTTTATCGTTAACCAGGGGAAGATCAATATTTTGGTCGATTCCTTAGGTAATGCAAACTACAGCATCTATAAGTCCAAAGCAACGGATTCCACAAAGGCAAAAGATAATTCTGATGGCGGTGCGCTGGCCTTTCAGCTGATTAAATTTGAAAAGACCAACTTGCATTACGAAGACCAGTCTATTCCACTGTGGATTGACGCAAAAGATCTGGACTATGAGGGTAAAGGTGACCTAATGTCGAATATCTTTGATTTGAATACCAGAGCCAAGATTGCCGCGTTTTCTTTTTCTTTTGACAATGAACTCTATGTTGATAAAAAATCAATTGATGCCAATTTATTGACGCGTATCAACACCGACAACCTATCATTTATCTTTGAACGCAATGATATCAAGATTAACCAGTTACCAGTAAGATTCCGGGGATTATTGTCCTTTATATCGCACGGTTATCATCTAGACTTCAAGTTAAAATCACAGGAGAGTACCCTGAGTGAATTGCTGTCACTGGTTCCCAATAGTTACGCATCATGGATAAAAGATCTATCCGTCAAAGGCACTTCCGAAGTTTTTGTAAATTTAATCGGTGATTATATTGTTGACAATAATGAGATGCCCGATTTATCTCTGGGACTGACCATCAACAACGGATATATGGCTTATAAACAATCCAATAATCCATTGACAGACTGGAACGCAAAATTAAAGATTGATCTTCCGGCATTAAATCCCGACTCGCTCCGGATTGACCTGAAACAATTTGACTTTAAAGTCGCATCAGGTTACTTCAACGCAAAAGGACAAATCGCAGGACTGCATCCTGTGACAGTACACGCTGATATGAAAAGCGACCTCGACCTTGGTATACTCTATTCTTCCCTGCAATTTCCGGGCTTCTCCTTGGGTGGACGATGGAATCTTGACGCAAAGATCGACGGAACCTATGCCCGGGCAACACGCAAAGTCGGACTTCAAAAACGTGAGGAGGAATACATCGCTTCCATACCGACATTTGATATCAAAAACACCCTAACAGAAGGCCATTTCAAACTAGCTGATCTCCCTAAAGGTCTTGACAAGATCGCTTATCGTCTGGAAGCAAAAGATCCGGATGGCAAAATGAAAAGCGCTTCCATTTCTATTCACGATATCTCGGTTCAGGCACTCAATAACTATATTAAAGGTTATGTTTCGATAACAGATTTCAACAAAATTGCCGTACAGTCTGATCTGAAAGCCTTATTCAATTTGGCCGATATCAAAAGCTTCTATCCGGTCAAAGATATCGAACTGGCAGGGCTGATCGATGTCAACCTCAATGCAAAAGGTTATGTCGATCTCAAACGGAATATTTTTCCGGAAACCAATACCTCCATTGTGATGAAAAATGGGTTTATCAAATCCAAGGAGTACCCTATTCCAATGGAAAACATACATGTCGAAGCTTTTGTGAATAGCGAGAAGGGATCATTACGTGATTTGAGTGTAAAAATACTACCTGTATCATTCACATTTGCCGGAGAACCTTTTTTCCTGCATGCAGATCTGCGCAATTTCAATAACATCAACTATAATATTCAATCCAAAGGAAAACTCAACCTTGGTCCCATCTATAAGTTTTTCGCCCTTGACGGAACCAATGTCGATGGCTTTATCCACACAGATTTTAGCCTCAAAGGTCTGCAAAGTGATGCCACCAGCGGCCGTTATGCCAGACTCCACAATAGTGGACGCATCAACATCGGCAAGATCCAAGTACAGACCGACCTACTCCCGCAACCTATTGCAATCAAAAGTGGTGACTTTAGCTTCCATCAGGAGAAAATGAACTTTGACCGGTTCCTTGTCAACTATGGTCAAAATTCCATCTCCATAAAGGGTTACATGAACAATATCATCAACTACCTGACGAATAACAATGCCGCTTTACAGGGACAGTTCACACTCAATAGTAAAAAAATCACCGTTGATGACTTCATGGTTTTTGCAGATACTCCTTCAACAGCATCCTCTTCTTCTGAGACAGGTGTGGTCCTTTTGCCTAAAAATCTTGATGTTCAGGTGCTAGGTTTGGTCAACAATGTTTCTTACAACAACATGAACATCAGAGATTTCAAGGGAGATCTACAGATCAAAGAAGGCAAACTGGCGCTCAACAACACCACTTTTGAACTAGCGGGATTAAAAGCAGCTATGAATGGAAATTATAGACCAATAAATCCCCGCAGAGCTGCATTCGACTACGCTGTAAAAGCGGACAGCTTTGATATCCAACGTGCCTATAAGGAAATTCCGATGTTCAGAGAGATGGTGACTGCTGCCAAAAATGCGCATGGCCTTGTATCGCTGGATTATAAATTAGGAGGTTTACTGAACGGTAATATGCAGCCTGTGATGCCTTCCATTGTCGGTGAGGGTAGCCTGACCCTGAACCAAATTAAGTTCAGAGGTTTCAAATTACTGAATGGCATCAGCGAATCCACCTCAAAAGAAAAATTGAAAGACGGTGAGGTAAAAAAGGTTGTCATCAAATCGCATATCAAGAACAATGTCATGACCATTGAACGTACCAAAATGAAGATGATGGGATTCAGGCCACGGTTTGAAGGTCAAGTTACACTGGATGGGCGGATGAATCTTGGGTTCAGACTCGGACTGCCTCCATTCGGAATCTTCGGAATCCCGATGCGCATCACCGGTACGGCTGATAATTTTCAACTCAAAATGGGAAAATACAAAGAGGAGGATCTCGACATGGACATGGACGATGAGGACAGCAAAGTGTACAAAGAAGCGCAAAAAGAAAAAACAGAAACTACAAAATAAAATATCTTAAAGATAAATACAACCCCATCGCATCGGTGCCATTTCATGAAACAATGACATCCATGCGATGGGGTTTTCGGTAGAATACAGCCGGTAAAAACAGAAAAGCACAAAGGTAATACAGATTTAATATTGGGATTACTCAACTATACGTTGAATCATTTAGTTTCGTAATCAGCTTGCAAACCATTTGCAATGTGGATTGTATATGATTACATAAACCTTACAACGATGATTCAAAAACGGACACTTGGACTGATTTTTATGCTTGCCATAGCGAGCATCGGCTGTCAGAAAAATGAACTGGCTCCACCGCCCACTGAAAATGAAACAGCGTCAAAACTCAAAGCAAGTTCAAGCACTGCAGCGGTGAGCGTCAACAGTTATGTCAATACCAGTAACTACATCAATTCAGGATTCAGTTTTCTAAACCCAGCCCAGGTAAACAAAAACCGTCAGGCCATCGGCGGGAGCGCTTACACCGAGGTATATGGATTCAATATTCCCGAAGAAAATCGGGTGCGCGGGATTCGCTGGAACAGCGATGATGAAACCACGGCAATCTGGCGTCCTCAGGGCATTGCTGGTTTTACAAAAAACGGCGTGCGTTATCTCTTAGTTAGCTGGTACGCCCGCAATAGTGCCGAACATAAAGGCTCACGAATTACGTTGATCGACATTAGTCCAAGTTCAAGTACTTACCTGACTTACCGCCATATCCTCCTTGTGCAACCTGATATCCCAAGTAGTACGACAACCCATACACAATATGGCACTTATGCCCCACTCAAAGTACATGCAGGTGGAATTGCTTACTTCAAGGGCAAAATCTACCTGAGCAGCACGAATCTGGGACTCAGAGTTTTTGACCTTGACAAAATTATTGAAGTCAGCACCGGCGACGATACGAGTGAAAAATGCGGAAAAGATAGCAATGGTAATTTATTTGCATTCAACTATCGATATATACTACCGCAGATAGGTTATCAAAAAATCAATAACGCCAGTCCCTTTTCAACCGTTCAGGTCAATGATGAAGGCACCCAATTATGGACAGGCCAATATTACGCCGGCAGCGCTGATGCCGCTATCGTACCCCAGGTTTTTGGATTTCCTATCAATACGGAAGGGCAGCTCCAAAATTCAGGCATTATTACCGTCACTCCTAAGAATAGTCTATTTACAGATAACCATGCACACGGAATCCAGGGTGTATTCCGCAAGGGAAATCGGACATGGCTGTCCTGCACAGGATCTCCGAGCAACTCTTATGGCTCCAATGCTCGCTTGGCGCGCTACACGGATGGAGCAGATGATACCGTCCGTTATAGATGGCCTTATGGTGCCGAATCCCTGTATTACGAAGCAACTTACGGTTACCTATGGAGCTTGACCGAATTCGAACCCAACGCGGGGGCACAGAATGGCAGTCAAGTCAATCGCTGTATATTTGCCGTAGATTTTTCTAAGTATGAATAGTCCCTCTTAACAGGTTGATGAGCAAAATATAAATATCGTAATTTAAGAATATAACGAGATTTATTATCTTTAATACTGTATTTAGATCAATCGAAGCTATGCGTTATTTAACAAATATACTATTTGCATTACTGGCCATCTGTAGCTGGTCAAGTTTTAATACCCCCCAAGACCAGAAAAATCCATTATATGGAAAAATATTTCGGGAGATTAATGAAATTCCTGGACTGGCCAGCTATGCCCATGCATCAGGTGCAGTAATAGACGCAAACAAAAGTGCGACTGGTGACTATCGCTTTGCGGCTGGCTATTATACCAGCGATAAAAACGGGATCTGTATTTTAAATGAACTGCTTGATGACAAGGAGAAGGGAAATGGTCAAGTGAAATATAAGATCCTGGATACAATCAATATTCGTAAACTCAAAGCCAACGAACAACTTAGCCTTTGCAACTGTAGGGTAGGCGACAAATTTGACAGTGAGATCGTTGCTATTAGTGTTGTCGAGGAAGACAAAGAATATTTCAATAAGACCCTTCAAGCTTGGCGGCTGAACACCAGGACCGGAAAAATAGACCCCATACAAAATACCAAAACCATCAATTGTGCAAACGAGGGCTATGGTATCTAAGTATAGTTATCGTCCTTAACTTAAATCAAGCCATCGGTTTTCAATTTATCAAAGACATGCAATACACCGATCACCTGAATAGGTTCGCGTAAATAATCTTCATGGGAGAAGTACTTCACTTCTCCTATTTCGTTACTTGGTTGTATCGTTTCCGTAAGTGGATACAGAAAACAGTCCTGTTCCATAATCACTTCGGGCACCATCCCATAAGCCGGAGCAGTAATATGACAGTAATAGGAAATCTTTTGGGGATCAAGGTCGATGTTCAGTTCCTCCGAAATCTCGCGACGGAGTGATTGTAATGAATCCTCCCCGGCATCTATTTTACCTCCTGGCAGGTACCAGGCTTTTTTATTATTGCTGTAGGCCAGTAATATTTTGTGATCCGCTATACTAATCAATCCGGCTGTTGGTAAACCTTTCGTAATTGTCGACATCTGTTTCCGTGTATCTATCTAATTAAAGTATCCTGTTGTGTTGAAGTACCTGTTGTGAAATTACTTTTTTAATAGCATTAATACAAGAAAAACGCTAAACTCTCCAATTCCAAAAGCGATCCAGCTCAGATACGATTTATCAATAAAACACCGCACAGGACGGCTAGATACTGTCTTCACAATACTGCTCTTCACGAATTAAAACTGATAGGTCATTTTTTTTTCGCATAGAAGACAGCAGTGCACAATTTTCCGCTAACTATCCCATGTGACAAAAATGATTTTGGAAATAGTGAGTATCCGTCCCTATCAATTTTTTAAGGCTCTTTAAAAAAGTCTGTGCATGCTCCATCGTAAAGCTTAACGGCGGCAGCAGCCTTAAAGTATAAGCACCGGCATATCCAGTAAAGATATTCTCGTCAAACAGCAGTTCCTGTCGCAGTTGTTGTATATCGTAATCAAACTCCACTCCGATCATCAACCCTTTTCCCCTCACGTCAGATACCGCCGTTAGATGTCTTAATTCATTCATTAAAAAAGCACCTACCCGCGCCGCATTATCAATCAGCTTCTCATCCCGGATAACCTCCAATACCGCTATTGCAGTGGCGCAGGCCAGATGGTTACCCCCAAAGGTCGTCCCCAATTGCTCCATGAGTGGATTGATAGTCGGGGAAATAATGGTCGCCGCCATGGGGAAACCATTGGCGATACCTTTCGCTACAGTAACTAGATCCCCTTTTATTCCGGCATGCTGGTGTGCGAAAAATTTCCCGGTACGGCCATACCCCGACTGGATTTCATCGAGAATAAGCAAGGTGCCTGTTTTTGTACAGATCGCTCTGACTTCCTGTAGAAATTCATCTGTGGCTAGCTGAATTCCGCCTACCCCCTGAATCGGTTCCACAATCACGGCACAATATACCTCCGTTTCGAGCTGTTTTCTCAAACTGGACAACTCATTGAAGGGGCTGAAAAAGTAATGATCATTATCATTTACAGCAGCACGCAGGTTCGTGTTATCGGTCGCTGATACGACACCAGAGGTTCTGCCATGAAAAGCATTAGATAAGGATAGAACCTTTTTTCTTCCTGTAAAAAACGAAGCCAGTTTCAAGGCATTTTCATTTGCCTCCGCACCTGAATTCGAAAAAAACACCGAATAGTCAGCATATCCACTCATCAGGCCCAATTGTTGTGCCAGTTGATGCTGCAAATCATTGTATACTGTATTCGAATAGAAACCAATATTGTTCAACTGCTGCAAGGTGCTTTCGACAACATGCGGATGCGTATGTCCCACAGCGACAACAGCATGTCCGCCATACAAATCCAAATAGGCCTTTTGCTGATGGTCATATACGAAACAGCCAGCTGCACATTCTATCTGGATATCCAATTTTTCAAATACAGGAAATGGTTTCATCAAATGGTCGAGATTTAGTTAAGCCCAAAAATCGGATTAAATTCTACCTCACAGGTAGTCCAAGATCAATTTAAAACAAATAGTCCAGATACAATCCGTGAAAGTAAACAGCTCATCTCAAACCAAATACCCAGACAGCAGATCGAATCGAATCATTGTAGAGCGTTTCAATCCAAAAGAACAATTGTATCTTTGGGTGAATTACCCGATAAAATTGACCCATGCTCAGACCCTGGAATTTGACAATGGAGATAGACCGATCTTCCACAAAGGCGATTTATTTACAACTGGCAGATAGTATTGCTGCTGATATACAATCAGGCAGACTAGCTCCTGGCACAGCTTTACCGAGCAGCAGAGCTCTCGCCACACAGTTGAAACTAAACCGCAATACGGTTGTTGATGCTATCCAACAGCTCCTAAGTGAAGGATGGGTCGTGAGTCAACAGCGCCGTGGAATTTTTGTGGCCCAGCAACTCCCATCTTTGCTTTCCAACGCTGAAAGTGCCACCCGAAACAAATCCGTATCAACTCATCAGGCACCGTTACGCATTATCTTCGATGATGGAAATCCAGACAGCAAGATTGCTCCGATCGACCAGCTCGGACGTGCGTACCGACAGATTTTCAAACGAAGTGCCCGATGGAAGATGATGGGCTACGCTGATCCGAGGGGACATATTGATTTTAGGCAAGCCATAGCGGACATGCTCAATCAGGAACGCAATATGAATATCACGCTAGATAACCTATGCATCAGTCGTGGCAGCCAAATGGCCATGTACCTCGTTGCCCAATGTTTATTGAAAAAGGACGATTACATCTTCGTGGAGTCTCCGGGCTATCATTCTGCCTGGAAGATCTTTGAGCATACCGGAGCGAAACTTATACAGATACCTGTTGATGCGGAGGGTATCCTTGTCGAAGAAATGATCCCCTACCTAAAGGACAAAAAAAATATCAAAGCGGCGTACCTTACACCGCATCGACAATACCCGACAACAGCTACGTTAAGCCCCCACCGCAGATCAGAGCTTATCCAATTATCCAATGCATATGGATTCACGATTATCGAGGACGACTATGACTACGAATTTCATTTCGACCATACTCCATACCACCCGCTGGCCTCGGCTGCCGAATTACAACATTCGGTCTACATCGGCACATTGAGCAAAGTCGTAGCCCCTGCCCTTCGCATAGGTTATCTTGTCAGCAAAAATGAACATTTATTAAAAGCTATTGCTCAACTACGTTACCTCATCGATATACAAGGCGACAATATCATGGAACAGGCGGTTTTGGAGCTTATTCAGGACGGTACCGTGAGAAGGCATATCCGCAAAGCGACCAACTATTACCGAGGCAAGCGTGACTTTATGATCAAGCAACTGGATCTCCATTTATCAGATCATGTAAGTTACCATTGTCCACAAGGTGGACTAGCCGTCTGGCTGGCATTCAAACATCAGGTAGACTGGACATTACTCTTCAAAAAGCTGAAAGAAAAATCCATTCATATTCCCCATCCCGACAACTATCATAAAGACGACAGGTACGGCGGCCTGCGTCTAGGCTATGGATCTCTTTCGGAAGAACTGATCGAAGAGGGAATCAGGAACTTAGCGGAGCTATTCAAACTTGCCCGGATTTCTGGATAAGTGCGTTAACGCTAAAAATTGCTAGACCGTTTTGACCTTTTGAAAAGATGAAAACGTCAAAAATTTCGACAAACATAACACTAACAGCATATAATTTCGCCTCTTAAAGACCAATTAAAAGAATAGTATAGCCAAAAGGTTAAAAACAGTTAATTTTACTCGAAAACGTAATTATTTTGTCAAAAACCTACTTTTTCACCCTTGAGTTGGACAAATTAACTGTAGTTTTACGGCGCAAAATCACAAATGACTAATTTGTAAGATTTGGCTGTAGAAAAAGAGAGAAAAGAGTACATTATTTTATGACTGAAAGAATACCGAGCAGGCCGTATGCAGCAATAACTGGGGTTGGAGGATATATCCCACCAAAAAGAAGATCAAATACCGACTTAGAACAGTTTTGCGAGACTTCCGATGAATGGATTATCAAACGTACAGGAATTAAGGAGCGAAGGATATTGGATGAAAATCTTGCCACATCGGACATGGCCGTCAAAGCCATTCAGGATCTAGCAAAACAATATAACAAAGATCTGCGGGATGTAGATGCCCTTATTGTAGCAACATCTACACCAGACATGCCTATGCCAGCAACGGCTAATATTATTCTCGAAAAATTGGGGCTGACCAACGTATGGGCATTTGATGTCAATGCCGCTTGTTCAGGTTTCCTTTATGCGTTGGATATGGCTTCGTCGCTCGTGGAGACACAACGTTACAAAAATGTGCTTGTTGTAGGTGCGGATAATATCAGTACCTATGTCGATCTAAAAGATCGCTCCACCAATATTCTTTTCGGCGATGGCGCCGGTGTCATATGGTTGGAACCATCGCTTGAAGGTGGCGTTATGGACGCCTACTTGCGTAGCAATGGTGCTGGACGTGAATTTTTGAAGATCGAAGCCGGTGGCTCCCTCTACCCGATCGATAGCAACCTTCCAGTAAATGACAACCGTTTTCTCAAACAAGATGGCAAAACTGTCTTCAAACATGCTGTTCAATCGATGAGCGATGCCTGTAATACCGTTTTACAGCGCAACAACTTACAAATTGAAGATATCAACTGGTTAATTCCGCATCAAGCCAACCAGCGTATTATCGATGCCGTTGGCCGTAGTCTAAATATCCCCGAAGATAGAGCACTTAGTAACATCGAATACCTAGGCAATACCATTGCCGCAACTATTCCTTTGTGTATCTGGCAAAATATCAAAAAACTGAATACCGGAGATTTGGTTATGCTAACTGCTTTCGGAGCAGGCTTCTCTTGGGGCGCGAGCATCTTTAAGTGGATGATTTAAACCATCAAAACGCACGCTGTTTAAAAAACCGGAACAACATAAAGAAAGCGCCAGAAACTGACAATTTCTGGCGCTTTTTGTTTAGCTCTTTTGTGCCGAATAGTCAACAATGACATAAATGATCGGCTTTTGCTCGTTCTTATCTATGTAAATTTAAAATGTACATAAATTTGTTCGTGGCTCAAATCTACGACAGCCTGCTGGCGAAAATGGGGTAAAATCGGCCAACTTTTCGGCGGAACACGACTTTCTGCTGCCGATTTTGCCCCCTTCATTGGAAAATAGACCAAAAATCATAGCCTGTTGCCCATCAAAGCCGCATTTTAGTGGTAAGCAAACACTTACTGTTGGGATCCTGCTTTTTGTCAAACGCATTCAGCTTTTCATCAAATGATATAGCTGATGGGCAAAATGATATTGGTGATGAGTAAAATGATATCAGCGATGAACCAAATGATATCAGCGATGGACCAAATGAGTTCAGACCTGACAAGATTTTGATCTCGTTTGGACAAAAAGTTAATCCATTTGGATGTTCGCTGATCTCAAATGCACCAAAGCAGATCTGTTTTGAAGGAAATGTGATCAAGGTTAAGACAAACGATCTTACTGTTTGCTCAAATGAAGACAGTGTCGAGCTGAAGTTAAACTCGTTTGAACAAAAGATGAACTCATCTCGATCATCACAGATCTCGTTTACAACGACAGCATCTTCATTTGAAGTATCCCTGCTTACATTTAACACAAATCAACTCAGGAATTGGAGGGATTTGGCTAGTAATTCAACGACAATCCTACACCAAATCCCATATCGCTATCGTAATGCGTTCTGAATGCCATATTCTTCGTGATGATATAATTCAGTCCAGCCATGTATTCTAGGTCCGAGTTGACCATAAAATCAGCTCGTACTCTTCGTGAGATTGGGATATCCTCACGCATCATCTGCAATCGGACAATACCATCATGGTACACTTCAGCCTGAAAATTCACCAGCATCGGCAGTGTATACATAAAACCCAGACTCACCGCTTTACGGCTATCTTTTTTATTCGCCTGACCGAAGATGTTCTTTTCATGTTCATCATCGCCCATTCGGCGGTAACGGTAATCAAAACCTACAAAAGGCATAAACCACTGCATTTTTCCGAAAAACCGGCCCAAGTGTGTCTCCACCTCATAACCATGCATGTCGTTGTAACCCAATCGCCATTCCGATCCCAGTTGCCAGCGCGCATTCTGGAACATTGCCTGACCATCATTTCCGTTGGTCGCAAAGTCATTCTGCGCCATAAAATGCGTCATATTGCTTTCATGTTGCAACTCCTTATAAGCCTTGGCTTTGTCCGGTAAATAGGGATTTTTGTAGTCATCCACGGCAAATACACGGTTCATTCCGGCCATCATGTGGTATAAGATATGGCAGTGGAAAAACCAATCTCCTTCTTCGTTTGCCAAAAATTCGATGGTATCTGTTTCCATGGGCATGATATCGACCACATTTTTCAATGGAGCTTTGGCTCCCTTACCATTCAGCAGTCTAAAGTCAAAACCATGCAGATGGATTGGGTGGCGCATCATGGAGTTGTTGTAGATGTTAATCCGCAGTACTTCCCCTTTCTTCACCGGAATCTTATCCGTTTCTGAAAGGATTTTATTATCCATGCTCCACACATAGCGGCTCATGTTTCCCGTAAGGGTAAATTTAAGATCCCGCACAGGAGCATTCTTCGGCAATTCGGTCTCATGGGGAGATTCCAGCATCGCATAATTCAATGTGACAATATCACCCAGTGCATTCGCATTGTAACGGTTCGGATCCTCATCCGCCTTCATCTTACCATGATCCATACCACTATGTTTGCTGTGATCTTCTTTTTTCTTTCCATCTCCGGTAATTTCCGAATACATGACCACATTCATATCCATCTGATTCAGGCTCATATTCATGCCCATATCATTCAGATTACCATCCATCTTCATCATGTCATTCATCATCTTCATTCCCTCAAAATATTTGAGACGAGGGAGTGGTGAAATCAACTGCTTGATGCCATTACCGACAAAATAACTTGCCGATTGCGTCCGATCCTCCGTTGTCGCCATAAACTCGTAGGCCGTCCCTTCATTCGGGATCGTCACGACCACATCGTAGGTCTCCGATACAGCGATCATCAATCTGTCCACCTCTACAGGTACCACATCATTCCCGTCGTTTGCAACTACGGTAATTTTCCCACCCGCATAGCGCAACCAGAAATAAGACGAAGCACCGCCGTTGGAAATCCGCAAACGTATCTTATCCCCCGCTTTTAATTTCTTTCCATCTACTTCCTTTAGATCCGTAGAATGGGCACCATTCAGCAGGATCTTGTCGTAGTACACATCGCTTACATCCATGGCGAGCTGACGCTTCCATTCATTGGTAATTTTCGTTCCAAACTTGCCCGCTTTGATCGCCTCCGCGTAAGATTGGGTAGCCCCTTTCTTAATAGCTGCCCAGTCATTTCCTGTATGGAGCATCCGCTGGATATTATCTGGATTATAATTTGTCCATTCACTTATGATTAATGGAATAGTCGGTAAATCATCTATCCCTTTGCGAAAAGTCTTATCATCCGCACGCTTGTTCAAAATAAGGCTACCATACATACCGATCTGTTCCTGCAAACCCGAATGCGAATGATACCAGTGCGTTCCGTGTTGAATAATCGGGAAACGATAGATATAAGTTGAATTCGGCTTAATCGGCTCCTGCGTTAGATGCGGTACACCATCTTCTTTGTTTGGCAAAAAGATACCATGCCAGTGCAGCGATGTACTTTCTTTCAACTCGTTGTGAACCACAATTTCCGCGGTATCCCCCTCAGTAAATGTCAAGGTCGGCATAGGGATCTGCCCATTTACGGAAATGGCCCGTTTTGCTTTGCCCGCATAATTCACGATGGTGTCCCGAACATACAGTTCGTGACGTACCACCTTCTGTGCAAACACAGCAGCCTGTGTCATCAATAGTAAAACAATTATTAATATATTTCTCTTATTACTCATTTTCATGCAATTACTTAATTAAAACTCCATTACTTTTAGGTCCCACACCATACTGATAGACCAGCCGTGCGCCATGGTGTCCCGCGATAAATAGTGTCACAGACAAACTTATCAACAAAATCACGATCAAATAGTTTGTCCAGATGACTTTACGCCATCGCAATGCCACGAAGCGTACAACTGTGGTTATCCCCGCCAGCCAGAAGCTGATCCAGGCATAACGTTGGTGGGTATCAAACACGGCAAAGGCTTCTTCATCCGCATCTCCCGAAATATGGGATGCTGTCTGGATTGCTGCAAAAGCCCCTATTGTTCCCAAAAGCAATAGGACAAAAGTCACTATATTTAACTCCTGCCGATAGCGGCTATAGCTTACAGCCACCGCCTGACTGAGCAAAGCTAATAGCAGCAGCACTATAGGGAAATGAACCACCAAGGGGTGCAAGCTGGGAAACCCTTCAAACAATTTCTCCATCACGCTATTGAATTGTTTCTACAGTAGATCCACAGGTCGGCATTGATTTGCCCAAATAAGGATTGTCAATTGCCTTTTGTTTGCTCAACCAATGCGCGCCTTTACCCTCATTATACATTGGACAGTGTTGATAATAGACCGGAGCATCAGGCTTTACTACTTTTAGCAATGCGTACATATTTTTGGATAGCGTCACAAAATGCTCACGTTGATGTCCATTTTCATCAATCCCGGCGATATGTTCTGTATCAAAGGCCAATTTCCGTTGATACTGTTTCCAAGCAGCTGCGGTAGCGGTCTCCAGCTTGGCGGCATCAATTTTTGCAACCACAGCCTGCATCTTTTTGGCAGCCTGCTGTGCCACCTGCCCATTATCTCTTGCCAGCGCATCTTTTAATTCAAAGTAAGCACTGTACACCTCATCAAGAGATCTATCCTTTGCGACCGGAGCATCGGCTTTTGTATTAGCAGCGGTTTCAGTAACCTCCGCTTTTGATGCTGTATCGGCTACCCCAGCTGTATCTGCTTTCGTTTCATGCGTAGCTGCGCTTGTCTCCTCATCTTCCTTCGCCGTATGTGCAGCATGCGTATGATTCGGTTTTGAGTTGTTGCAGGCAGCAAGTGTCATTGCTGCAACTACAATCAGTATTATTCTTTTCATTTTAAGTCTATTTATTGGTTTATATTTTCAACGTATTTCCGATAATTTTCTTCGTTTTCAAAGTAGGAAACCTCACCCTGATCACCCGTTATGGCAATCGCTGCATTGGCCTTATCAACCTCTTTCTTGGACAAGGGATCAATAGCAACACGAACGGCGGCCTCTTTAGGGATTCGTTCCTTACACATTTCACAGCAGCCATAATAAGCCCTGCCCTCATGTTTGACCAGCAGTTGTTTCTTGGCCATAAAAGCATCGTTGACCATACATACCTCTTCAGTAGGTACGAGATCCCCTTTTTTGTACTGCTTTGCAGCGGTTGTTACCTGCATCGTTGTATCTTTTTCAGAACTTTTATGCGCTGCTTTCGATTTGCTTTGCGGATTGGTGCATGCCGTCAATGTGAGGACAAACACTGCTATAATAGCAACTAGATATTTCATGGGGTCAGCTATTAGTTAAGCGTTTCAACTGTGCTTCCACAAGTGATCATTTGCGCTCCGTAGAATGGATTTTTAACGGCCTTTTCCTTGCTCAACCAATTTGCACCTTTCCCCTCGTTAAACATCGGACAATGTTGATAGTAGACAGGGCTCCCGAAAGAACTCACTTTGGCCAGTTCATAGAGCTTCGTCGAAAGTGAGGCAAATGCAACACGTTGTTTGGTCACATCCTTGCTTTTCGCAATGGTTGCAGCATCAGCAGTCAGATTGTTCATCACCTTCATCCAGACAGTATGTTCAGCGGATGCAAGCTTATTCATATCCACGGCCTTGATTGCTTCCTGCAATGCAGCTGCCTTGGTAGCTGCCGTCTGGGCATCCGTCTTGACCAGCACATCTTTTAAAGCAAAGTATTGATCGACCACATTTGTCAGCGGCGTTACTTTTCCGGTTACCGCAGCTGCTGCCGTAGTATTTTGGTGAGCTGAATGATCTGTTTGCCCCGACTGATGTTGTCCACTAGGTTCTGTAGCTGTTGCAGTATGCGATTTTGATACTGGTTTTAATGTCCGTGTGTATTGATCTGCTTTGGGCAACTTGGCATAAGCATCGTCTGGTGCCAGAAACTTCTCACTGTCAAATCCTGCCAAGGCAATACGTTTTAAAACCTCATCTTCATTGGTTTTTGAAGCATCATAGGTGATGGTTGCAATTTTAGTTTCCTGGTTCCAGTCTACTTGGGCGGTCTTTCCGGCCCTGCCTTCCTGCTCGATGACAGTTTTTGCGGCCGGGGTATTTCCAAAGACTTTTACCGTTGCTGTTTTCGCATTTTTGATCTGTGCCTGTATCGTGTTATTGGTCAGTAATACTAGGGTTACTAAGCCAATTATTGAAATGGTTTTCATCTGTAAATATTTATTTATTCGTGTTTATTTTAATTGTATTCATACACATACAACGTTCGATTATTGATAGTGTTTGTTTTCATTGGTCTCAATGAACTCGTTACACTTGGATTGTATTGTAATAACGATGGGATATCCCCCAAAAATTTGATTCATATTTATGCTTTTCAAATAAGAGTACCTGATGGCGCATAAATTTCTGATGAATAACTATGAAAACTCCGCTAACAGCTAGCCAGTGAAAGCTAGATACTGTAGACAATCAACGGATCATATGATCCAATGGGTATTTTTATTTCATACATTAAGAGGGATTTGGGTCGCGGACGGCGATCCAACAAGACGTAGCATGGGCTACGATCGATTACTAGACTAGCTTAGGCGGCTGCCAGATCGAAAAATAAGCATCCGGGCAAAAAGGTTGCTTATACAGTGTATACAATTTGAGCTGATCGTTATCTGACATCAATATAGAATCTGCTTCTTCGAAAGAGATCAAGGGATTACATTGCATCGAAGTACGGCATGATTTTTCGGCACAGTGTTTCCCACAGTCATCCGCCTGATCTCCTGAACTCCCCGAGTCTTGCTTTTTGTCTTTACAGCAATCTTTGGACGCTCTATCCTTTACATCTTGCGTCTTGCCAGTAGGATTTGGCTCCTGAGCTTTCTCAATATGTTTTAGATCTCGGACCTGCTCGCTTTCTTTTACATCCTGACTTTTTTCGGAGCAACAGGACTTTTGCTCTTGCTTCGGCTTTTCCGGCAATGAATGGCAAGCAAAACCCAGACTTGGCGCTAAGAATAGCCCCAAAATACTGATGACCAACAAGATGTTGACTTTTGCCCACATAAGATTCAAATTTTATATTTTTTAAGCTATAATACCTTCTTTACCAAAGAGAACTCCGATTGCTGATATTACGGAATAAAGATCGTCACTATTTTCTAAATAATGGTTGTAATATTTTTTAATTTATTTATAATATTTCAGTTCAGCTTTTCCTGGGCATTTGGGGTAATTATATTTCCATTTTCCCACTAATTGGACCTAACAGGGCAGCAGTAAGGCAATCGGAACATAGTCAGCAGCCTGATTATTGCGCCGCTACTTTTCTAATTCCTTTATCCAGTTCAGCAATAACAGGCATCCCGGTGCGTAAACAGCCCCATGATCAAAGCCCTGCAATTGATATAAAGACGTTTTCGCATGGCCGACCTGTTTTAATATGGCTGCAAGGTGTGCATTTTCTTCATACCGGGCAGGCAGTTCCAATCGGGCATCGCCTGTAATCAGTACAATAGGCGGTGCATCCTTCCGTGCGAAAGAAATAGGTGCGTACTGATCGATCTGTGGAATTATCATGGACTGCCCGCGTTCCTTTTTGATGGTATAATGTGTATTGGTCTGACCACTGATCGGTGCGAGTCCTTTTATACTATTCGCGTTGATACCCTCTTTTTGCAGATAGCTGCTATCAAGCCCTACCATAAAAGCCAGATATCCGCCAGCAGAATGCCCCGATACATAGATTTTCGCTGGATCGCCGCCATAAGAAGCGATGTTGGAAAAGGCCCAGGCAACCGCTTCCGCGGCGTCTTCAATGTAACCTGGAGCTTTTACCTTGGGACTTAGCCTATAATTGACCGCAACCACGGCCACACCTTTATCCTTCAATTCTAAAGGAATAAATTTGTTCCCCTCTTCGAGTCCACCACCATGAAACCACACAATCGTCGAGAAATGCTTTCGGTCGGTCGGCACGTACAGATCGAGCTTGCAACGTTCCTTTTTATATGCATCGGTATCAGTAATTTTACAATAGCTAATATCCGCTATTGTACGGTATTTTTGAGCAAAAGTGAGGTTGGATGAAATGAATAAAAAGAATGCGACAAGGAACTTTGGGGACATAATAAATGAGTTTAAGGATTCACATTCATAAAGTTAGCAAAAACCCTTCAGATCCCCATCTTTCGAAACAAAATTGTTGCCGCAATGCCATCAAGCAACAGGCCAACAGCCTCAGCTTATTTTTTTCAGGAAAAACCAGGGATTATATCAGGGACGACATAACAAAAGATAAATTTTCCTGTTATAAGTAAGGGAACTATAATTACTTTAGAAAAAATTATTAACGCAATATGGAGCAGATAAAAATACAAGCGCATATCGATGTGCGCGTAGAGATCATCTGGAACGCCTATACCTCAGCCGAAGACATTATGCAATGGAATCAAGCGTCAGATGATTGGCATTGTACGGATGCGATCAACGATTTGCGCATTGGTGGAACATTCAAAAATCGTATGGAAGCCAAGGACGGATCCATGGGTTTTGATTTCACAGGAACCTATACGGCACTCGAACCTTTCAAAAAAATAGCCTATGTGATGCCTGATGGCCGTCAGGTCTCGATTACTTTCAATGAGAAAAAATCGGGAACTGATGTTATCGTTATTTTTGACGCGGAATCCGAAAACCCGATAGAAATGCAACGTCAGGGCTGGCAGGCTATTTTGGATAACTTCAAAGCGTATGTAGAAAATACCTATGGCAGCTTATCCTAACGGAAAAACCATTCCATATGCAGTTGCGGGTTATTCAGCTGAAGATAATCACCTCTAATAGTAGATATATAAATAAGAGACATACTTGGATTGCCAACGACAATGGTTATCTTTAGGCAAAATTTGATATCCCCGTATGTAACCGACGGAGCAAATTCCAACGAAAAGCGATAAAGACATAACATATGACAATAATTAACAATTATGAAGAGTACAAGGCCTTTGAAGGAAAGTCATTAGGCGAATCTCAATGGCATACGATTGACCAAAAACAGATTAACCAGTTTGCCGACGCAACCTTAGATCACCAATGGATCCATCTTGACAGTGAAAAAGCAAAAACAGAAAGTCCATTTAAATCGACCATTGCACACGGCTATCTGACGCTATCCCTTATTCCTTATCTATGGAAACAGATTGCAGAAGTACGGAATGTCAAAATGGAAATCAATTATGGTATCGAAAACCTGCGCTTTGCACAACCGGTCCTGGTCGATAATCAAGTGCAGCTGCATACACATGTAAAATCGGTTACAAACCTTCGGGGGGTTATCAAAGTGACCATTGAAGCAACATTAAAAATTAAGGATAGTGCCAAACCAGCCTATGTTGGAGATGTTATCTTTTTATACCACTTCAATTAAATCGAATTCAATTCGAGCAGTATTCATGTTAACAGATTCAGATAAACTACTTTCATGTTAGCTGAGATCGAAATACAACAGATCACAAATCATAAGGACTATCCTTATGATTTGTTGCTTCTGGCCGACGAGACTGTCGCTGCCATCAATAAATATGTTTTTGACTCCATGGTCTTTGTTGTGCAAGAAAAACAACGGCCTATTGCGGTATTTTGTCTATACCCCATTGACAGCAATACACTGGAGATCAAAAATATTGCTGTCGCTGCTTCACATCAAAATAGAGGACTTGGGAGCAAAATATTACAATACATCCAGGAGACTTATTGCACACAATATCCGAATCTGATTGTTGGAACCGCCGATTGTGGTTTCGATCAGATCCGATTTTATGAACGTAATGGCTTTGTTCAATACGGCGTCCGCGCGAATTTTTTTATAGAGAATTACGAACAGCCCATTTATGAAAACGGTCAGCTGTTAAAAGATATGGTTCTGCTAAAATATCAGTCCCAACAGTCCTAACGACAATCATTCGTCAATGGCTATTTGATAGATGCTGTCTTTGTTAAAGAAAGTAGTAAATATAGAGTAATACGGGAACGGCAAGACATAACCACAATAGCAGTCCCTGCAGAATCGCCTTATAGCCTACCGACAGTATTACATCCTTTGAGAGGCTAGCTCCGATTAAAAAGAGCGTCAATGTAAGCCCGATCTTGGAGATGTGGACCACATGGGTACCTATTTCCTGAAAAAATGGAATATAACTATTCAAAATAATAGCCAGTATAAATAACCCGATAAAATAAGGAATCTTTATCCCTGCTCCCTTGGTATTGAAAGCAAAAGCACTCAATAGAGCTATAGGAATAATCCACAATGCCCGCGTTAATTTAACAGTCGTTGCCACCTGTAGGGCTTCGGTTCCATACTTACTTGCCGCACCGACTACCGAACTGGTATCCTGTATTGCAACCGCGCACCAAAGACCAAATTGAGTCTGCGAGAGATCCAACGCACGACCGATAACCGGGAAAACAAACAAAGCAATTGCATTCAGTACAAAGATAGTTCCCAAGGCCACACTAATCTGTTTTTCATTGGCTTTTACTGCCGGTGATACAGCTGCAATGGCACTGCCTCCGCAAATAGCTGTTCCCACAGTAATAAGATAAGCAGTCAGTTTTTCGAGTTTTAAGAATTTGGCCAATACAAAGCCCAGCAGCAATGTCCCGATAATGGAAATAACAGTCAGCAAAAATCCGTCTCTACCTGTCTGGATAGCGGAGTCAATATGCATACCGAAGCCTAAGCCAACAACAGAAAACTGCAAAAGAATTTGCGTGGCTTTGTGGTTAACAGCCAAAAAAGGATGCCCGATCCATTGGGCAACAAGAATACCCAGTAACAGGGCCAAAGGAGCTGACACCATCGGTGTCAGGCATAAGATAAAAAGGAGGATAAAAAGGATTTCCCTGACGGAAACCTTCCTGTTAAGTAAATAGTTATAGCGCGCCGTGAAGCCAGCTTTTTTATACATGATTTTGTGTTTTGATCTGCCACAAATTTGAATAACTTTTACTTATTACTAAAACTACAAAAACAAATAAGTCATAACCACACGTTATACAAAACCTCATAATCCTCACCTCTTGGTAATTATAAAATTACCCCTACAACATACCTCCCTTAGAGATCTTTAAGTACTTAGGCGAAAAAATAGGATTTACAGCTAGGCTAGAATAAAAATAAACCCTTATATTTCAGCAAGATTCAAATAAAAAGCAATACTTGAAAAAATGAAACTAACTACAATACATCCAAAATTACCCATGCGTAATAAGGCCATTACCAAGGATTTTTATGTCGGTCAACTTGGCTTTGTGGCCTGTGGGGCCGCAGACTATGAAGATTATCTGATGATCAAAAAAGATCAGGTCGAAATCCATTTCTTTTCTTTTAAAGAACTGCTGCCTCAAGAAAACTACGGCATGGTTTATATTCGTACCGATGATATTGATCAACTCTATCAGTCTTTTTTAGAAAATAATATTGCTATCCATCCCAATGGTAAATTGATGACCAAACCTTGGGGACAGCGGGAGTTTTCCATACTCGACCCGGATAATAACCTATTAACCTTTGGAGCCGGGGAATAGCATCGAAAAATGGTCTAATCTAACCTGGTGGTGTAGTTCAGCCCAGGTATAGCGCAGTTCCTGCCCCTTGGCCGGAAACTGTTTTTATTGGATCGATATCCTGAGTTAAACGTCGGGCTATCTGACGGAAAACAATACCACTGATAATGTGGACAATCCGCATTGACAAAAATAGATACAATAAGAGAAAAAAGAAGCCAGTCTTTATTACGCTTTGTTTTCGGGTAATAAAGATTGGCAATATTATTTAATTAGCAATCCTTTAAGCGGGACTAACCAAATAAGTCTGAGCTCAGGTAGCGATCGCCCCGATCGCAAGCGATAAAGACAATAATACCTGCCTCAATTTCATTGGCAATTTTAAGGGCTCCGGCAAATGCTCCACCCGTACTCATACCGGCAAATACCCCCTCACGTTTAACCAGCTCGCGTGCCAGTTCGGTCGCTTCCTGTTGTGAGATATCGATCACGCGGTCCACACGGCTTGGATCAAATATTTTGGGCAAGTAGGCTTCTGGCCAGCGTCTGATTCCAGGAATAGATGACTCGGGCGTAGGTTGACAACCGACAATCTGAATGGCTGGGTTTTTATCTTTGAGGTAAATAGAATTCCCCATGATCGTTCCCGTGGTCCCCATTGCGCTCACAAAGTGGGTAATTTTTCCATCTGTATCACGCCATATTTCTGGTCCCGTCGTTTTGATGTGGGCTTTATAGTTATCCGGATTGGCAAATTGGTTTAAGATAAAATAGCCTTCCTTTAACGCTTTTTCTTCGGCATAGTCCCGGCATATTTCCATCGATTCCAACAGTGTGACCTTAGCACCATAAGCTTCCATCGTAAGTGTCCGCTCGCGGGTAGAGGATGCCGGCATGACCAGTTCCAAACTTAAGCCATATATTCCAGCGATCATGGCCAAGGCGATCCCTGTATTACCACTTGTCGCTTCAATCAACTTGCTTTCTTTCGAAATGTCGCCACGCTCCATGGCCGAACGGATCATATTTAAGGCCGCACGATCTTTGACAGAACCTGCAGGGTTATTTCCCTCCATCTTTGCAAAGATCCGTACATTGGGATTCGTATGAAACTGAGTGATCTCCACCAATGGCGTATTTCCGATGGTATCTATAATATTTCCCATATTGTGTCTATCTATATGATTGGTTTTGAATCTATGAATTTTGCTGTTGCCTGATGATACACAGTCGTGTAAGGTTCCACTGAACTTGTCAGCCAAACATTACCTCCGATCACGGAATGATGACCTATACGTGTCTCACCGCCCAAAATCGTTGCGCCAGAATAAATAATGACATGGTCTTCAATCGTCGGATGACGTTTTACATTTGAAAACACTTTGTCCACACTCAAGGCCCCCAAAGTGACACCTTGGTAGAGTTTAACGTAATTACCTATCGTACAGGTCTCCCCAATGACTAGGCCGGTACCATGATCGATGTGCAGGTGATGGCCAATGGTCGCTCCCGGATGAATATCGATACCTGTTTTGGAATGTGCATGTTCGGTCAATATCCTTGGAATGAGGGGCACACCTAGGCGGTGGAGTTCATTTGCCATTCTAAAAATACAGATCGCAAAAAAGCCGGGATAGGTCCGTACAACCTCACGTTTATTCTGCGCAGCCGGATCTCCATCCATCAAGGCATCAGCATCCCAGCACATCAGCTCATACAAGACCGGAATACGTTCAAAAAACTGATGGGCCACTTGTGCATGATTGCAATCACCACAGGCTTTTGACTTGCTCAGCAGCTGTTCCAGCTCCAATTCAAATTGTTCAAAAGCAAGTTTTACATCCTCTACCGATTTCATTTCGCCAGAATTTCGCTCCGGAAAAAGCACATCCAAAATTTTGGTTGCCCAACCGCAGATCTTCTTATTGGAAGGCATTTCTAAAACAGCCAATTGCTGCTCATAGATATGTTGATAAAAATCATGCATCTTCAAAAGTAAATATTAAACAAACCCAGATAAAGTAAGCATCCTAAATAAAGTAACCATTATATACGATCCTAATTGAGTAACATTCAAATCTAATGTCTTCTCCTGTTCTTCAAGTACCTTATCTTTAAACAAAGATACTATACAATATTGATAGATTAAGCCTTATTATCCTTAAAATCTATGATTAAATCATTTTTTAGTGTTAGTTTGGATCCGAGGACAACAATAGATTTTTTACCTACAGTACCGTATAATCATCACTTCTTCATTTTATTGGCACAAATACCAATCTGGTTTTTAATTATGCTGATCAAAGCACTAAGCGCTCAAACAGGTTCTGCAACGTAACCTCAGGATCTTCACAAAGTCCGGGATGTGAAGCCGAACATTGGATGACCGTGCTTCGCTTGGCGGTAAGCCAACGAAAACGCTCTGTGATATCCAGCGCAGCCAGCTTTCCGGCATCTTTATCGCCGTTACAGATCCGTTGAAACGAAGCCAAATGGTTTTCAATCAGTTCCAATTCAATTTTAGGGCAGAGCGCACGGACCTTCTGCTCATCTACGGCATAAATCATTTTGGCAAAACGATATTTGCGGCAATAGAGTGCAATACCTACGTTGATAAATTCCTCACGCTCTACACGTGGTACCAATCGTACCACAGCATATTCATATAAGGTTCTTTCTGGCATCTGCTATCTGTTTTACAAAAATCGACGAACTCGCTACACGTTGTTTCAGGAATGAAACGTATACTTCTCTCGCATCGGCTGCTGACAATTCACGTTCGGAATCCGCCAACCATTCGTCCGGGACCACAGCGAGTATCTTACGGAAAACGTCTTCGGTAAAAATAGGGCTAAATTCCGCATCTATTTTTTCGACGATGTCCGCATTTTTTAACAGGACATGATCTTTGATCTGCACGAAGGGTTTGACCGACTGTTCTTCCCAATTGTCCCAGCTGTGATGGAAATATAGGGATGCGCCATGGTCGATCAGCCATAGTTCTTTATGCCAGATCAGCATATTGGTGTTCCGTACCGTACGGTCCACGTTCATCAATAAAGCATCCAGCCACACAATTTTTGAAGCCTCTTCTGCACCGATCACGTCGACATTGGCATCAAAAGTAATCGCACCGCTCAAAAAATGGAGCCCGAGGTTTTTCCCCACGCTAAATTTGAGTAGATCCTGTATTTCTTCATCTGGTTCCGAGCGTCCGAAAGATTCATCAAGATGTGCAAAGACGATTTCGGGAACTCTTAATTTTAAAAGTCGGGCAAGCTCTCCTCCGATCAGCTCCGCAATCAATGCCTTACGGCCCTGTCCTGCTCCTCTAAATTTGATGACATAACTAAAGCCGTCATCTGCATCGACCAGCGCAGGTAGAGATCCGCCCTCCCGAAATGGCTGAACATATCGGATAATTTCTACCTCGCGAATTATAGGTTGTTGAAAAATCATGAATTTCTATTTTCTTGCTATTCAAAGTTGGCAACCAACTCTGCGCATAATATCAAACTAGGATAAAGTTACCTTATTTACAGATTTGTTCAGCATATCCGATGCTGATTTATTACAGCCCCGCTATCGTCTAACCTTTTAACGGTCGAAATATCTCAAATATTTATTTAAATTTTAGCAAAATAGCGCAAATTGTACATTCATTTGACCATCAGAAGTACTATTTTCTAATTATATTTGTCCTATAATCTCGACTTGTCTCATCAAGTTCTTTTCAAAAGCAATATGGATACTATTCAGGAATATAACAGTGTGATCAAGCGCTGTCAAGATTTATTTATTAAAAAAACAAAAGACTATGGCACGGCATGGCGGATTATGCGTCTATCCTCCATTACGGACCAGATTTATATTAAGGCACAACGTATACGTACCCTTGAAGTCAAAAAAGTATCTAAAGTTGGTGAAGGTGTGGTGGATGAATACATCGGCATCATTAACTATTGCATTATGGCCATGATCCAGATCGATCTGGGTGAAGATGGGGAGGAAAACCTTGACCCTACCTTCGTCAATCAGAAATATACCGAGAAAGTCACCGAAACCAGAGATCTTATGCTGGCCAAAAATCATGATTATGGAGAAGCCTGGCGCGACATGCGGGTATCTTCGATGACAGATCTTATTCTCATGAAAATTCACCGCGTCAAACAGATTGAAGACAACGATGGTCAGACCATCGTTTCGGAAGGTATTCATGCCAATTACCAGGATATGCTCAACTACGCAGTTTTTGCGTTAATTAAGTTAGGACTCGCACAACAATAATCGGATGATGACAGCAGCACAACAGACAACAAAGACAAACTACCTCTTAGGTTTTTGCCGTATTTTCACTGGACTTCTTTTTATTTTTTCTGGATTTATCAAGGCCAATGATCCTACAGGTTTCGGTTATAAATTGCAGGAATACTTTGAGGTATTTCACCTGACTGCATTCAATGAATACGCAACGGCCATTGCTGTGGTGATCTGTGGTTTTGAAATCTTATTAGGGGCCCTTTTGTTGTTTGGTGTTTATGCCAATCTGGTGGCCTGGGGACTACTGCTATTGATCCTGTTTTTCACCTTTCTGACATTCTATTCCGCTTTTTTTGAAGTCGTCACTTCCTGCGGCTGTTTTGGTGATGCCATCCCACTGACCCCTTGGCAATCCTTTTCCAAAGATCTGGTGCTCCTGGCCCTGATTCTGATCATCTTCTTTAACCGCAAACAGATCCGGCCTATCATCAAAGGGTCCGGCAATCAATTTGTCGTCACCTTGATTACTGCCGTGGTTTCATTGGGTATTGGTATATATACGGTTAATTATCTTCCTTTTATTGATTTCCTGCCTTATAAAATCGGTAATAATCTTCCTTCGCTGATGGTTCTTCCAGAAGGGAAACAAGGCGATGTCTTTGAACAGCTCTATACCATGAAGAACAAAAAGACGGGTGAAACCAAAAAAGTGAATGACAAAGTGTATATGGAGGATAAATTATGGGAGGACGAGTCATGGGAAATCATCGGGGAACCGGAAAGTAAACTTGTTAAAAAAGGATATGATATTCCTATCCCTGACCTATTGATCACAGATGCAGACGGTGCGGATCATACGCAGGAGATCATTTCCAATCCATATTATAACGTGATCATCGTCGCCAAAGATCTTTCAACAGCCAATATCGATGCCCTCCAGAAAATCAATCAGACGGTGACGCAGATGACCAAAGATTATAACGGTCTTCGTGTCGTTCTGTTGACGGCTTCGGCGTCCAAAGATGCGCAATATCTGAGCGACAAAATGCAATTGATCGCCGAAATCTATTATGCGGATTTAATTCCGTTGAAAAGCATGGTCAGAGCAAATCCGGGGGTAATGCTATTAAAAGGTGGAAATGTAATGGGCAAATGGCATTACAATAATTTCCCCGATGCCAAGACGATTGAAGATAATTTTTTAAGTAAGGACAAATAATACAATATGCCTAAACCTATATTTTTGATTGGCTATATGGGCAGTGGAAAGACCACGCTAGGAAAAAAGCTTGCCAGCAAATTAGACTTACCTTTTATTGATACTGACGAGGAGATCGTCAAGCAGATCGGCATGAGTATTACCGAATATTTCGGCCAACATGGCGAGGCAGCCTTTCGGAAGCTGGAGCGCGAACAGTTACGCAAATTTGCAGGCAACTATGCTGTCATCTCTACCGGTGGTGGTGCGCCCTGTTTTTTTGACAACATGGAATGGATCAGAACCAATGGCTATGCAGTCTATCTCCAAATGACGCCTAAAGCCTTATTTGATCGTTTGTCGCAATCAAAATTACACAAAAGACCTATATTGATCGGCAAATCGCCAGAAGAATTAAGGGCCTTTATCGAAGAAAAATTAACCGAACGCGAGCCCTATTATACGCAGGCTCATCTAACAATAGATCAGCTCAATACCCCAGTAGAAACTTTAGTAGACCTGATCAGCCAGTATAATTTATAATCGCACAATAGTCCATCATGAGAATTCGTCTGTACTGTTTCATTTTAATTCTGACCTGTATAGCTGTTGGCGGTTGTTTTCGCCATAGCGGCGACACAGAGGGATTACCTGTGGGCAAGCGTATCCAACTGACCACGGTAGAGGATCTTTATCAGTTTTTGACCTATGATGACAACCGCTATCCACTGGTCAGCCTGCATCGTGGTGGACCGTCCTCCGGTTATCCAGAAAATGCCTTAGAAACCTTTGCTTATAATGCCAGTCTACAACCCGTTATTGTGGAATGTGATGTCAGGCTCAGCAAAGATTCAGCGCTGGTGCTCATGCACGACAATACACTAAACCGTACCACTACAGGCCGTGGATCTGTCAGTGAACGCACATTGGCCGAACTTAAAAAACTGCGTCTGGTGGACAATAACAAGAAAATAACACCTTACAAAATCCCGACATTGGACGAAGCACTTGCTTGGGGAAAGGGAAAGGTCATTTTTACACTGGACATTAAAAATGAGGTGCCTTACGAATCTGTGATCAATGCTATCCGTAAACAACGTGCCGAATCCAGCGTTGTTATTATCACCTATAGTGCCGGCCAGGCAGGTAAGGTGCACAACCTAGCAGGAGATCTGATGATATCCGCTTCGGTGAAGAATCTGGATGATCTCGCCCGTCTCAACGAAAAAGATATCCCTGACAATAAGCTGCTAGCCTTCGTGGGCACACGTGAAGCCGACCCTGAGCTGACCAAAGTATTGCATGATCATGGGATTATGTGTATCCTGGGTACCCAAGGCAATCTCGATCGGCAAGCTGCCAAGAAAGGATTCCAGCTGTATGCCAGTTTTATTGAACGTGGTGCAGATATCCTGAGTACCGACCAGCCAAAGGAAGCTGGACGGGCGCTGAATTTTTATGTCAAAAAAAGGGGGATAACGTCCAAATTTGTGCAGTAAAATACCTCGAATCAATATCCTCATACCCACTGAAACCCATCCTCAGCCGAGCGAAATCTTTCATGATCAGCCGTATGTTTAATAAAAAAATCCGCAGCCATCTATGGAAGAAGAAAGCTACGGATTTCAGTAGATTTACGTTGTTACCGTAAATTTATGCTATTGTCTTGGGTCATTTACCCCTTTTTTGCCAATTCGATCTTGGTTGAGATTTCCTTGACAATTTTCTCTACATCAGCATCACCGCCGGATGACTGGAATCGGATAAAACCTTCTTTATCAATAATGACCTTAGTCGGTATACCTTTGATGCCATAGGCTGTAACAACCGCCTTATCCCTGTCTTTCATTTCATCAAATAAAACATGGAAACTATATTTATTTTCATTGATAAAATTATCAACCAGCTCTTTATAGTTCGCCTCTTTTTGCCATGTATTGATAAATAAAAAGGCTACATCAGGATCATTTGCGTATTTGTTTACCGCGGCCTGCATTCCTGGGAAAGATATTTTGCATGGGCCACACCAGGTCGCCCAGAAATCAAGTACAACAACCTTACCTTTCATACTTGCTAGAGAAACTTCTTTACCCGAACGATCTACAAGTGAGAATTGTGGTGCATCCCTTTTTACCATTTCACCTTTTAGCTTGGACAGCAGCGTTTCATCAATACGTGAGTTCAGTCCCTTTAAATAACTTGTCGTATCTGATAGGCCATTGTTCAATTTACGATACAAAGGCAGCAGTTCGGCCATTAATTTAGGTTCTTTTCCATTCTTGATTACTTCAGTCTCCAGGAGCTGAAAGGCATCCAGGCTTTTTCCTTTTGCTTCCAGGGCTTTAGCGTAAGCTATGGTCGCTGTTTCTGACTGCAGTTCCCCATGTACTTTCGCTAATATTTCCAGCGCTTTGTCTACCTGTTGATTGCCCAACAAGGCCTCAGCATATTGTAGACTGATACCACCCAGATATTGTAAGCCTGCATTATTTTTTTGTTCGTTAGCGGCAGCTTTTTGCTGGCTCAGCTTTAAATATACCGGTTCAAGCATCGCCTGGGTATAGGCATATTCCTTTTGTTGGTTTAACGTCCGACCAAGCGCGAAAACAGCATTCGCATAATTTTCTCTGGTTTTCAATAAATCCAGATAATAGCTCACCTTATCCAGATTTTTCTCGCTCGCATATTGTTGTGCAATAGCACTCATTCCATAGCCATAAATACCTTTGTTCTTTTCTTCAAAACTCGCTTCGGGGAACTTCTTGATCAACTCGGCATACAAAAGCTCCGTCTGTTCGGCAGGACGCTCCATTTTTTCAAAAATCTTGCTAAAGGCATCATTTCGAACTGTTACTCCTTTGGGAAATTTTTTGGTAATGCTCTTTTTTATGGCTTCCGCTTGAGCTGTTTTTTGCAGCCCTTTATAAATCTGTCCGGCCAGTAGTAGATCTTCCTCCTTTTTTGACTTCGCCAAAAAGTTGGCTTCTTTTAGCACCTCGGCCTTAGATTCCTCCGTATCCTTTTGAAATAACTCATTCAGATGTTTGTAAAGTTCATCCTGTGTAACTCCCTTTTTTGCCGCCAGCTGGCCGAAAGCAACCTGACCACTCAACAGCAGTAAAGGAACGGCTAATTGTATTGATTTTATATTCATTTTTTTAGATTTATTATTATTTTACTACATATTTATACAGCATCTGACCATCTTGTTAGTCTGCCAGAATACCCAGATGTACATCAACAACCTCATCGACAACATGCTTGTGCGCCTGTTCCAATACCATTGTATTGGCGTTGTAGATATAGATCGAACCAGGTCTGCTCGCTGTAAGATCATTCGTAGCGACCATTAATTTACCATCCAAAAGTTTAAATTTGACAATATTACCAGGGGCATCAGCAGGCAGCTGTACGAACTTTTGAAACTCAGTTCCTAGGTATGAAGCCATATAAATGGTATTGCCAGCAGCCATATACCAACGGCTTATCCGACCATCAAAATAAACAGAGCTTATGGGGGCAGATGTAGGCATAGGACCATCTCCCAACAAATCAAAAGATGCAGGTTTATAATCCGCGCTATAGTTCAGACGATAAGCGTATAGTTGATTATCCTTTCTAAAAAGGTAAATCTGATTGATTGATGGAATATTAGCATAACTGCAGGCCAAAAATGCTTTACCATCCATCATCTCCTCACCAACAATCTCCTGATAATCGTTAACATACACATATTCGTTTCCCGTCATACCGTTATCCCATACCCTGACCTTTTTATTTTTTTCATCGTAGACGCTCATAAAAAATCGACCATTACCATAGGGTGTTGCAATACCATTCGGCGCGACCTGATAATCCAGCGAATCTTTTGCAAAAGCCGGTAATGCAATCGTCCCTTGCCGCAGCACATGAAATTTGCCGTTGTTGATCGCATAAATGATCTCAAAGTAGGGATCTGAAATGACCTGACTTGGGCGGAAGGTGAAATTATTGCCACCGACATAACTTGATGAATTATAATACAAGGCTGGCGTAAACTCACGCGAATCAATCACCATCACGGGATTTGCAGCATCCTGTACGCCAATGGTAATCACATTATAAAAATCGGAAGCAGATGCACCATATTTTTTCACGCCGCTTATGGATAAGGGGTTATGCCCTAAGGTCTGCATGTGGGGAAACAGCACCTTCTCCCACAGATGGTTTTTTGCAATGGTAGAAAGGCAATATACGGAAGCATCTTTAGCTTTATTCTGTGTCAAAACGTAGTATCCCCATTTATAGGGATTAACCACATTCAAAAAACAATTGTAACTGGTCACTGTACCGGTTGATTTATCCGTTACGCTAAATGTTGCCGGAATTCTCCCATAGCGTTTATTCGCTACATAAAACAAGTTTTTAGTTTTGCTAACTGTAATAGAATCCACCTTCCATTCGAAAATAAATGCACTCGTATCCGTACCCGATAGCGAGCCGCTAACAAGCGGATTGAGCCGAACAGTATCTTTAAACGGAACCTCATAAATTCGTCCGGTTGGATGACTATTCTCCAGCAAACCGCCAATTGTAATCGCATTGATATCCTGATAATTATAATTACCAAGATCTTTGGAGCAGCTTTCAAACATAAGAAGCACAATCACCAAAATAGAATATAGGTTTTTCAATTTCATCAGATTCATGATTTATTAGGGCAATAGAATACGTTCTTTTGTACTGTCCCCTCCGGGATATACCTCATTATCCAGAAAGTACTGTTTGAGCACCTGTATATAAGTAATGGTGATCGGATACCAGCTTGGACTAGCACTGCTTGGCATATTATTCCAATAATAAATTGGCCCCGGTGCATTCGTGATCAGCTCGGGCGAAGGATCCGCCCCGAGATAGTAAATCTGTATCCATCGTTGAAAGACTTCTTTTTGATAAGGTCCGAAATAATTTTTCCAAGTACTCCACCATATGGGTTCATTCAAGATATCGTCAACAATCACTGTGAGCTTCTGATTGTGCAAATTGCCCGGCATAAACTCATCGTTTCCTTTCAAACTTAAATATAAAACAGTCTGTTCAGACAACATCTTAGCTGTACGCTGTAGACTGATATACAAGGTGTCTATATATTTGTCCGCGCCGATAACAGTTTTTGAGAACTTCACAGCACCTGCATCAAAACGGGAAGAATCTTCGATCACCAAATTGTAAGAACGATCGGCTGCTTTTGCAGATCCGCCGATCCGAATAGGGATCGCAATCGTCTTCTCTTTGATCTGAACATCTGGATCCAGGGCAAAACCATAATAAATGCTGTCGGCGTATCTTTCTATGGCTCTCTTATTCGGATTTGAATAAGCAAAATACACATAGCTGCTTTCCTTGTCATATTGGAGTATATTTTCATTTTCTTTACAAGCGTTCAGCAGAAACAATACGCAAAAAAATAAAATAAATTTTCTCATTTTAGCTTAATTTTGAGGGTTATACAACAATTCATCATCGGGAATGGGCAACCTAAAAATTTCTCTTTTAGGCAGTACTGCCGTGCGGCGGTCAATTGCCCTAAAAAGACGCTTGTATTCCGTAAACAGGTAGCCTTCACCAATATTCTCCTTCCGCATTTCATCAAATATCAAATCTTTGATCCGTTGGCCCGTCATGGCATCACTCATGGAAATATTAGTCGTAATATTTCTTGAGTTGCGCACCAGATTTAAATATTCCAGAGCTTTTGCCGGATTGCTGACCGCGTAGTTTTCTGCTGCAATCATATAGATGGTATGGAGTGATATTACCTTGTTTTCAAACAATGGACGATAATTTTCATCAGAAGGTAACCTAGTCTGATCAAATAAGTACTTTGATAGTTTCCAAGGATAAGATGTATTGGGTTGTACAAACCAGTTTGCCAGACGATAATCATTCAGGGACCCATGGTCGGCAGCATTATACAAACTATTCCGCAACCAGGAATAATTGGGAAATAGAAAAGGTGAAGTTGAACTCGAAATAGTTGCGTCTGCTGGAACATACACACTACTAATCAATGCGGCAAGTCTATTGGAAAAAAGGGCGAATATATTTTCCATTGGCATGCGTGTATTTCCTATTTGGCCCATCTCACTGGGCAGCGCAATCCGGACACTATTGCTTGTTTTAAGTTCAGCGATCAGCTCCTCCGCATATTGCCCAGCCTTTTCCATATCCCCCTTCCACTGCGCGACCATGGCCTGCATAGCTAAAATCGCATAATAATTCATCCGGATACCCCGATAGTCAATCAGGCTATTGTAGCGTTCATAAGCAAACTGATTGAGATTAGCATCACGGGGATTTGAACGAATGGGATCCTTGTCCAATAATATTCGTGCTTCCGACAAGTCTTGTTCCAACAAATTGATAACTGCTGTGGTAGTCGAAAATTTAGTCCCTGTATAGGAAACTGATGTTTTATAAGGGATTGCCTGTGCATTGATCCCCTCATCTGGAATGGATGGTCCGAACAGTTTTAGCAATTGAAAATGGCTGAATGCCCGCAGTCCGACTGCCTCGCCTTTGATCAGGTTGTAATAGGGGTCATCTTTTACACGGTCTACACTCGCAAGGATAATATTTGCCTGATTGATACTCTGATACAATTTACCCCAGATATTTGCGATAATTTTCTTCGGGTCTTCAAAATTATATTGATGCTCATAAGAACGGTAATATTTATGTGCCTCGTTGGTGACATTATAGGACCCGACCAAGCTCTCCACAAAACCATATTTCATTTCCCGCCCATAAAGCGTATCGGTATTCAATGTTTCGTACACCCCGGCCAAGGCTGTAGCAAAACCGGTACGGTCCGTCAACAGATCCTCTTCGTAGGCTTTATCAATAGGGTTTACATTTAAAAACTTTTCGCAGCCCGATAATAGAACGAGCATAACGAAGGCTATTAGTAACTTTTTCATGTTTTAAAATTGAACCATTACACCAAAATTAAACTCGCGTGCATAAGGGTAGGTTATCCCTCTTTCCATGCGTACGGTACTCCATCGGAGCACGTCGTTCATTGAAAAATTCAGCCGCAGCCGTTCCAGTTTATATTTTTTCAGAATCTCATTACTAAAAGAATAGTTGACATTGATGGTCGAAAGCCGCAGAAACGATTCCGTCTGTACAAAACGGCTAGAAGGCTGTGTCGCGGACAGATCACCAATAGCTTTATATTTGGTGAGATCACCCGGCTGTTTCCAACGTTCCTCCAACACACGGCGGTCCGCATTCTGATAAGCATCATTATTCTCGATTTTATCCATCAACGTTTGATTATAGGTATCAGCGCCCAAGGAATAATTTCCGATCACCTGGACGGACAGTCCCTTATAATTAACGGTAGTCCCTACATTGCCATACAGTGTTGCTTCCGAGTTACCCACCACCTGTTGGTTATTGGCATTCCAGGTGTAAGTGACATTGCCGTTTCGGTCACGATAAAGTTCACGTCCGTTGGCGGGATCAATTCCCAGCGACGGTACAGCACGGATAACACTCAGGGACTGCCCCTCCTGGTAGAATTGTCCCGGCTGAATAACATTACCATCTTTGTCTTTTGTCACCAGCGATTCATTTAAGGCACGAAGCTCATTGGATATTTCTTTGAGCTTGCTACGGTTCTGTACTGCACCGACTGACAGATACCAGCTGAGATCTTTTGTTGTATTATTGAGCACCCGCCAGTTGGCCATCGCCTCAAAACCTTTGTTCTGCACCTTACCAAAATTTTGGAAAAATCTGTCTTCATAAAAACCAAAAGATGGCGCCACATCAATAGTAGAAATCATGCGGTTGGTCGTGCGTTCATAAAAGGAAAGATCCAATTTCAACAGATCGCCCTTGATACCAAACTCTCCACCGGCACTCCGCTGCTGCTGCTCAGGCCAACGTACTGCCGGATTACCCTGTCCTGTGTAAATCGCCGCATACTGGTTATAGTAGTTACGGCCTGTAATAAAATTATAGGAAGTACTGACCATACCCACATTAAAATTACTCACCGTACTCGATGTCCCCGCATTTACATACCAGCGCATCCGTGTCAGAAAATTATTTTTAAACCAGGTTTCATTGTGCATATTATAAGAAAAACCCGCACTCCAGAATGTCCCAAAACGATTTTGACTACCATAAATCGACGCCCCGTCAGACCGTAGTGTACCACTGACATTGTATTTATTATCGTAAGTATAAAACAGGGAACCCAGAAATCCGACCGAACGTACCGGTAATGAAGTCGATCTCGGCAATGACCCCACCTCATACTGCAAGGCCATCTGTGGTGTCATAAAGCGATCATCTACATAACCGGTAACGGTATTGCTGTTACCTACCGTGTTTTCCGACCGGATTTCTGCGATGGCATTGGCGACAAGCTGATGTTTATCAAATTTGTTGGAATATTGCATATCCAATTTCCCCTCATATTTCGTGAAATTTTGATTTCCGAAAGTATAGGATCCCTTTAGGTTCGCGTCGATAACCGTGGTATAATCCGTGTGAAAAGGAGATTTGTAGCGGTCAGTCTCTCTCATTTCCCGCACGATCATACCCGATGCTCTGACAAGCAGTTTTGGCAACGCAAACCATTCGATAGACATATTGTTTTGCAATGTTTGGTTTACCTCATCATCGCGGAATCCCAGACTGGCATTATACAAGGGGTTAAATAACGTCGGTCCCCAGGTGTACCATTGACCAAGTTCGCCAAACCGAACGTTGTAGTTCCCCTGCCCATCGTATATTTTTTCATAGGGATTCAGCAGGGTATAAGTTTTAAATTCTCCATAGGGACTCTGATAGGCTTTACTATACAGGTAGGTCGCCACATTGCGGAAAGTAATCACGTTCGGTATACGGTAGATCAGGGTAAAACCTGCATTACCACGTTTTCGGCCAGAGTCTTTCATAACCCCTTTGCTATCAAAATAACCACCTTCGAGACTGTATCGCACACCATTGCCGCCCCCCTCCATCCGCAGACTGTGGTTAATGGAAAATGTGTTTCGCACGGGCTGCTTCAACCAATAGGTATCCGTCCCCCCTTGTATATCCTGCTCCCGTTTTGCCAACAAATTATTGTAAAACTCCTGTTGAATAAGGTTAAAACTGCCATCTTCACTTTTCGAAGTATATAAACCCGCTAATTTTTCGTATTGCAGTTTCTCCCTCGCATTCATCAGATTGTAATCCGATAGATCCACCATGGAAACTGAAGGTTTCATATCATAGGTTACCGTAAACTTACCATCTTTGGGCAATCTCGTTTCGATCACGACCACACCATTACCGCCACGGGAACCATATAAACTCGTTGAACTGGCATCTTTTAGGATGGATATGGATTCGATCCGATTCACATCGATATCATACAATGTCGTCAGTGGTACCTCAAAACCGTCCATAATAATCAAGGGCGCATTCACTGCATATTCTCCGACACTGGAAACTCCCCGAATATTGATCTGTGGCATCACATTGGGATTGGAACCCGCTGCTACACGCTCATCGACTTTAAAAGAAGGGTCTAAAGATTGTAACACGGTAAAGATATTGGTCGAATTGAATTTCTCCAGTTCCTGACGTGTCACCATCGTCGCCGCACCGGTAAAATTCTCGCGGCGTACTCTGTTGTAACCCGTGACCACAGTTTCTTCTATTCTATTGTCCACTTGACGCATCGTCACCACCAGTGGTTTATCTGAGGTAACCTCCAGTTCCTGACTTTCATACCCCACCATGGAAAACCCCAAATCCAAAGACTCATTGAGCAGCACCACATAGAATTTGCCATTCGCATCAGAAAGTACCCCATTGCGCGGGCTCCGCAGCACCTTGATCGATACCCCCGCCAAGGGTTTCCCTGCAGCATCCTGCACGCGCCCCTCAACGGTAATCTGACGCTGTTCTGTTGTCTCAGTTTTTCGTCCAGCAGGTCGTTCATTGTTTGTTTTTCCGGGAGTAGGTTCTTTGCGGCGCACCAAGATCGTGTTATTTCGAAAAACCAGATCCACATCCTGACCGGCAGCAATTTCCCGCAACACCAGCTCGATCTCCTTATCTTTTACCTGGATACTGACCGGCTTACTATTTTTGAGCAAAGCTAAGTCACCGATCAAATCCGCATTCGCCTGCTTCCGGATTTTTTCCAAAACGGTATATATGGAACTTTTATGCTCTTTCAGCGTAATCCGCTGCGCCATTGCCGTACCAATGAAACCCGATAGCAACAGACCACTCAGAACAAGCTTCGATACGCATTTACCGACATCTTTGGGCAAATGGGTAGCTGCCACTCTTTTTTCAAAAGGGTAAACTTTCATTTTCATAAGGTTAGTTTTTGTTAGTTCGTCGTTCCTCTATTTGATGTATATGTAATTATTTTTCATAGTGTAGTTCATAGGATGTACCTGCCCCAACAGGTCCAACACCTCTTTGAGGCTTTTGTCACGTCGCACACGTCCGAAGAGCCGTACTTGTGCCAAACTATTATCTACTCTGATCTCTACCCCATACCAAGCGCTTAATTTTCGGGATAGCTGCCCTACATTCAGGTCGTTCAGATCAAAATAGCCTTCTTTCCAATCGATATAACGGGAAATATCTCTAGCCTCGATAATCTTCCTTCCATCGTATACCTGATTCGGTCTGATTCGTACAGAAAACCGGTCCTTTTTGGTCTGCTCTAAACTTGATCCCTGATTGGAGAAAGCTACCGCGCCCTCGAGCAAGGCTGTTTCATTATTGCTCGTAAAATCCGCATTGAACTTGGTCCCCAGTACTTGGATTGTCTGCGTATTCCCACGTACAAAAAATGGAACCCTTCTACCCGCTCGCTCTTGTTTGGCAACTTCAAAATAACCCTCGCCCCGTAGCGCTACCTCTCGAATTTCAGCCCCAAAGGAAATCGGATACCGCAATTCACTATTGGTATTCAACCATACTTTAGTACCATCAGCAAGCTGTACATGCGCCGTACCACCAGTTTTCGTACGAATTGTATTGTATACAATTTTTGATTGCTGCGCAGGATCGGTGAGATAGATGATTTCATCATCCTGTGTCCGCACGATGCGGTAGTTACCAGTATTTAAGGTGTCATTACGTTTTAACTTATCCAGATCGTATTCCGTATTATTTTCCAGCACGACAATGGCATTGGATTTTATAGGTGCGTGGATCGCATCGATACTTGCATATCGACCTTGCTCGACCCTTTGGCCCCAGTAGATATAGACCGTCGTCGTCAGCATAACGATAATGCTCGCCGCAGCCAGCCACTTCCATCCAAACTGTCTTCTACGTTTTTTGATAAAAGGCATTTTGCTATCCAGATTCTCCAATAGTGTTAGCATCTCCGTATCGACGGGTTCGGGAAAACGATCCAATTGGTCCAACCAACGTTCGACCAAAAGCTGTTCCGCTGCGGAACATTTCCCAGCCTGATACCTCGCGAAAATAGAATCGTCGATCTTCATAATAATAATTGTTAGTCCAGCCCTTTTGGTGCTATACTAAGGTAAACGGCGCTACCGAACGATTGTCCCTTAAAAAAATAAAAAAAGTAAAAAAGACGAAAAATTAGAACGTATGATTTTTAAGGTAGATGAATATTGGTTGCGTACGGTCTTCTCTGAAAGCCCCAGTAGGGTTGCGATTTCGGGATTGGAATAACCTTGCAGGCGCAATTTTAAAATCGCCTGATATTGTGGCCCGTAGCGGTGGAGTACCTTGAAAATGGAATCACGAAAGGACTGGGTGCGGATCTGCTCATCAGCTTCATCAAAAGCAAATTCACTGGCATAGGTTCTTAGATCCTCCAAATAGCCCTGCGCATTGTTTTCTTTTGCGAAATAATCAATAATACGTCGTCTCAGCGCCGTAAAAAGATAGGCTTTAAAATCGTCTTGGTAGTCGATGGAATACCTATTATTCCACGTACGGATAAAGACATCCTGTACGAGATCTTCCCCGGCATCTTCGCCGACCCGCTTGACCGCATAGACGAGCAGTGCTGCTTTGTATCTCTCATACAGCAGATGAAACGCCCCATCTTGGTTCTCTGAAACCAAAAGGAGTAGTTCCTCGTCGCTCAAACTTTCCAATTTAGGCATGATGCATTGATTTGGACAAAGATAGTTTTTAGATTTTTTTAATCCAATAAGATTGGACCACCGTAAACAGCTATTCCCCGAAAGCTCTTCCCTCGCTAGTTTAAATCATTTAAATATCCGAAGTAATTTTTAATTATTGTAAATACCAGATACGCATGACTTCCTCTACATGTGATAACAGTTGTTCAAAAATAGTAAAATCAAAATAAAGACTACCAACAAAGTAGATTATTTTTTTATCAACGCGGCAACTAAAGCAAACTTAGTGATTAGCCAACTTTCAAATAATAGCTATGTCTCCTTTCGTTTTAAATACCTAACAATTGGAAATCAGAATAAGATATGAAATACCTATTAATCGAACAGTTCGTTATTTATTGTAACTCGAATAATATACTCCCAATGAAGCGATTAACCAGTTTTCTTTTGTTAAAAAAAAGTTAAAAAGCAATTTGCTAGTTTTAAGGATATGATTACCTTTGCGCAAAATTTACCTTATTTAGATCAAAACTAAATAAAGAAAAACTGTCTATAAAAATCATATGTATCAATTTTTTACTTTTTTGAGCATCACTTTGCTTTCCTGTTTTGCCGTTCAGGCGCAAAATATCGAAGGTATCGTAAATGACAAAAGCACCGGCGGGATCGTGCCTGGAGCAAGTATAATCATTAGGGAGCGTCCTCAGAACGGCACTGTTGCAGACGCAAATGGAAAATTTAATCTTGTACTTCACAATGGTGAGACCTTACTGGTTAAGATGGTCGGTTATAAAAGCTTCCAACGTCATTTCCCCAAGATACAGGAAGGACAACAGGTTGAGATCAGTCTTGAATCTGGTGTTGCACTGGACGAGGTATTAGTCACAGCAAGTTTGGCCAATTCTCGGAGTAAACGCGCAATAGGTACCAATGTAGATCATATTGATGCTGCAGATATCGTCGCAAAAAGTAACCCTTCTTCCTTAGCAGAACTGGTAAACGGAAGAATTAGCGGTGCCCAGGTATACAATACGAATGGAAAAGTGGGTATGCCCATCCGTTTTGATATTCGTTCGGCAGCAACTTTCAGCATGGAACGCGATCCGCTGATTTTTATCGATGGGGTACGCTATGGCAGTAGCAATACTGCTGACGTAAACTCGGCACAGGAAGCAATGAGTGCACTGAATGATTTACCGATGAACGATATTGCTTCTATCGATGTGATCAAAGGTCCTGCTGCTGCTGCATCTTATGGGGCAGAGGCGGCCAATGGTGTTGTTATTATCCAGACCAAGCGTGGCTTAAGTGGCAAAAAAGGCGTGTCTGTCAATGTAAAATATACGGGCGGTTTCAGCGAACTGGCTAATAAATACACAAAATATGTCAACAACGACGCACTGAACAATTTTTTTGACCGCGGCCACCAAAATCAGTTCTATGCTAATTTATCGGCACAATTTGACCAAGCTAATAGCCTATTCTTTTCGGCCAACTCCAATACCACCTCAGGTATTGTTCCGGGCAACAAAGACAATAGACAGACCTTTCGTGCAGGATATGATTTTACGAAAGACAACTTCAAACTAGGTTTCACCGCTGGCTATGTCAAAGGTAAACTGAGCATCCCACAGTCAGCTTCGGGACGTGATGATGCTATCTGGAATCTGATGCGTGATCAGACACCATGGCCTTTTATTTCCGAAGAAACCTGGCGTGCCATTGAGAAAAGCTATTCCAATGACCGCTTTACAGGAAGTGTCAAATTAAACTATACACTTCCTTTTAATATCAAGCTGGAAAGTCTTGTGGGGCTTGACCTCAATCGGATCGATGGGTTGAACTATCTTCCTTATGGCTACTTACAGGGCACAAACAGTACCGGTGCCAAACAGGTCAGTGACCGTAAAAACCAGAATATCAACTGGGACGTCAAGTTGTCGCGCAACTTTGCCCTAGCCGATAAATGGCAACTGAATCTGGCCTTACTATCGCAGTTGACCAAGTCTACCGAAAAAGTGAACGGTATCAGTGTACGCAACTTTGCTGTACCGGGCATCAGTAATATATCCTCAGCAGCTGAAATCTTAGGTACAACCGATACCTATTTCGAAAAACGTACCCATGGTATCTATGGTGAGGCATTTTTAAGCTACAACAATCAGTTGTTTATCAATACCGGGGTCAGAAGGGATGTGTCCAATATGATCGGCCGGAATGTAGCGAGTATCTGGTACCCCACAGTGAGTGTTGCCTACAATGTGAAACCGTTTGAATTTATGCAAGGCAAAATCGACGAATGGAAAATAAGAGCGGCTTATGGTGAGTCTGGTCGTTTACCTTATCCAAATGATGCACAGACGGCCTATCTTGTTGAGAACTCTTCCTTCGGGCCTTTGGTAAGACCTTCACGCAAAGGTAATCCCAATATCAAACCTGAACGTACCGGTGAGTTTGAGATCGGTACAGATATCAGCTTTTTCAAACAACGTTTGGGCTTTACCTACTATCTGCAAAACACACGCGATGCAATTGTATACACCACATTATTACCCTCTTTGGGCTGGCCTTCAAGCTTAAGCGGCGACTATCCCGAAAATGTGGGTAAAATCCGCGGTAAAGGGATAGAAGTGACTTACAATAGCCGCGTATTTACCAGTGGTAATCAGAAAAACAGCCTAGATATCTTCGTCATCTTCAACCATCAGTCCAATAAAGTCATCAGCTCAGGTGGCCATGATATTATCAACACCGTGAATCTGATCCGTCCGGGACTACCTGCATTCTCCTTCTATACAGGTATATCCGAGGGCGCCAATTTCAACGACAAAGGTGAATATATGGGACCCAAAGAGAGTGCTCCACAGGTATTGGGAAAACCTTTCCCAACCTACAATGGCTCCTTTGGCTTCAATCTACAACTGGTTAACAACCTGCGCATCCAATCTTTATTTAATTATTCTAAGGGCGCTAAAGTATATAATATTTCCAATCGAAACGTAGCCAGCCAGGGGAATAACTTCAAGGCAAGCGAGGATCTCAAAGCATTACTTGCTACACAAACTCCAGGTACGCCGGAATACATCGCAACGGCGAACGAACTTTCAAAATATGCCGGCCCACGTGGTAATTTCATTGAAAAGGCTGATTTCATCCGTTTGAGTAATGTGACTATTTCCTATGATTTGGGTGCCTGGGCCAAGAGACAGACAAACGGCCTATTCAAAAGCTGTGTGCTGTCATTGACGGGCAACAACCTTTGGCTGACAACAAATTATGGTGGAGTCGAACCACAGATAGATTCGCAGGGTGGTAGTAAACGTAACCGTGGTATCAGCTATTTATCCTCCGACTGGACTGCAGTACCTGCCCCGCGTAGTTATGCCATGAGTGTAAATATTGGTTTTTAAAAAAATGATGATTATGTCTATCAAAATAAAAGATTTTTGGAAAGTAGGATTAGCCTGTATGGCAGTACTTATCCTTTCCGCCTGCGACAAGTGGGTAAATGACACCAAATTGCCGGACAACACCATTGATGAATCACAGCTAAACAACATCGCTATGCTTGGTCGTATTGAAAAAGGTGCTTATGTCTATGGTCCTGTCATCGCCGGAATATGGCGTGCCGGAGCAACATCCGCATCGGATCTACTGGTCGCTTCGGGGGCTATAGTGGATGAGATCGTTCCTACCGCAGTTCCAAACTCTCCTTTCTATAAGGAGCTGGATGAAGATAAATTAACGCCGGACAATACCTCGCTATTTAGTATATGGTCCAATGTGCAAAATTACCGTGCACGTGCCGAAGATGCAATTGCCAATGCAGAATCGTTAAATCCGACAGATGAAGATGGTATCAAGATTAAACAAGCGGCATTGGTAAATGCCCGGTTACACGCCGGCTATGCCTGGATGCTGATGGCGGATTATTTCAGTGTTAGCAACAGCAGCCACTCTGTCTATGCGGATCATAAAGAAGTCAGTCATCAGGAAGCCTATACCAAAGCGCAAACCTACTGGCAGCAGGCGCTTCCTTCCGCCACCGATGTCGAGAAACGACTGCTTCACGCGCTACTGACAAAGTTGGGAATCCATACCGGCAATTATCCCCTGGCCGTACAGCATATCAATCAGTCATTTACCGCAATGGAAAACTTCAGCTTTCTCAATACCGTAGGCAATGTCAGTAACGGTTTCTTTAATGCATTGAATATTAACTCCAGAGATGCAGCCGTTGACCCGACTTTGGTTGCCGCATCAAAAACAATCGCTGATAAAGCCCGTGTTCTGGTAGTAAAAGCTGCCAAAGGACATTGGTCGCTGAACTTGTTCAAGGAAAGAGATCCATTACTTGTCAGCGATTTTGATGAGATGCAATTGATCCGGGCAGAATTGGTCATTCGCGGACTGATGACAGGTGATGCCGTGCAACTTGTTAATTCGGTGATTTCAAAATATGATGCCTCGGGATCCTCAAACTATGCCGCGTCGACGACGCTAACGCTTAATGACATCGTTGTTGTCCGTCGCATATTTTTATCCTGGCGTGGTACACGTATCATTGATCTGAGAAGGTTTAAAATTGATGGCGATGTCAGTCCTGGTTTCACCCAGCGTAAATGGCAATGGATCGGTATACCCGAAATTGAAACACAATAATCAAAAATATACAATAGGAACACTTTGGCTCCTAGAAAACTGAAGCACATGATTTTTACATATGCTAGCTTGGCATGAATCAGACAAATAATAAGGCCGTGAGAATAGGGTATCCTACACGGCCTTTGTACTTGTTATAAAATAAACCTAAACTACCCCACAGCTACCTATTGAAAGAACATTCCCTATCTTACGGTGAGATGCGCAATTGTCCCGAAATAGCTCAAATTATCTTTCATGGCTTCAAATAATGTAGACACCTGCCTTTTTCTTAGGATAGTCGGATTCCTCCCAGAGTTATTATTTAGCTGAATTTAAAATCTTAAATTAGCGTGTCAAACACAATAACTGAACATGCTCAATTTTTTTAAAAATACCTCCAGGTTCCCAAAAGAAAATGATAAAGATCGCGTCTGGCTGGATGGAGGAAGTTTACATTACCTCAATTACGGTAATGAAGAAGAGGTAAACTTAACTAAATTGCGCTACGCGTATGTTCAATTATTGGCTGGAGAGCCCTATTTATTTCTATTTGACCATCAGCAACATTATATATCAGCAAGGTCAAAAGGTTTTTCGAAAATCTACCCCAAGCTATCTGGACAATTTGGATTTGACGATGCACTATTCTTCCGTACCATTAATCAAAAACAGGACTGTAAAGCCAAAATCTGGTTCTTGCACCAAGACCGCAATTATAAAATTCTATCTGGTGATTTTGATGATGATCATAGCGGTTTCGAAATCTATTCAGAACCCAAACTATTTATCTCTTGGGATATCACATATGCTGACATCGAAAAACTAGGTATCGGACAGCAATATGCAAGTGAATATGGGACAATCTATTTCAAAATACACTACCCGGTTCGGATCGGCAATCTCTGGCTGAAAGAACTTGAAATTTATTATGACGATGTTCCCCTGCATATACCTATTCAAGAATATTTCACGACCATTTATGATGAATCCAATACAGATCGAAGCTATAAAGATCTGCGTGATCTCTGGTTAAATGGGGAAGATTACGATGCAGAGGATTATGGTTACGAAAGAGAAGACCAATGCTATTTATCATTTGACTTTGGGAGTCAGATTTCTTCCTCCATCTGCTACACCTATGAGGATGAAAACAACTATGACGACGGCGGCACGTCCCTGCATTTTTACAACCAACGGGATTATCCGTATCTTTTGGAAAATGCAGAATACGATCAGCTCATTGAAGTGACCGAACTCGTTAAACTGAAAAACAAATGGGACATTAATGCGGATTACCGTAAAAATGCTGCTGTAAAAAATATTCCGCCAAACGTGCAACAACGACTGGGAAAGTCAAGCGGTATCTGGCTGGACAGGAAAAATAATAAAATTGGTTTTGCGGGAAGGAAAACGAGCCTAATTTACGACATTGAGCTTATTGATTTCTTTGAAATCGAAAACGTATTACCTGCAAAGGGCCCGGGATATGCTATACTTCGCGTAAACTTAATCGGTGGGAACTATCACTATATTTTTGAGGCCAATACCTACGAACTGGATCCCTATGCAACCACATTGGAAAATTGGACCCATAAAAAGGTAGTTATACCTGAAGCCTATTATAATTGCTGAGCATGCTAGTTATTCTCCTTCCAAAGCTTTGAGTTTACGTTTCATCAATGCAATTTCACGGCGTTGGGTTTCAAGTATCTGACGTTGCAGCTGAATCAATTCTGGATCGGTGAGACTCGCCTTTTCGGCCATTAATATTGCAGCAGCATGATGCGGAACCATCCCTTTCACAAATTGTTTATCATCTACATTGATCTGTTCCCGAATGCCAAACCAAGCAAAAATTGCCAATGCGAGCACAACCGACGCAATACCTAAATTTAACTCTCGTTTAGGATACATCGTATGCATAACAGCCAGTTCGACGAGCAGCATTATAGCGGTCATCAACAAAGTCATGTGCAGGTTATTAATATTTGGAATCAGATTTTCGAATTTATCTATCATAGCAAACATCGAGAAATACATGGCTGCAAACATCAAAATTGCCATAAGAATAAATCGGATATACACCGCTGTTGCGTGAATATCATTTTGCTTGTTCGGAGCCGCAGTCAGTCTTCCGAACGGATCTTGTGAATTTTTCATAATCAATAAAATTACTCCACCTCATTAAAACAACTTTAATAGATAGATTCCACAAAATTTATCACTAAAGTGCTATTGTCGCACTATTACAAGCTATTACCATATTTTACGATTAGAAGCTGTTAAGCTATCACGTATAAAGTTAGCAACTTCATCGCTGTCATCAGTACTTTTTAGACGCTTTCGTAGCATTTTCAACCAATCTTCAAATGCGTCAGACACCGTTTCACCATTCCCTAAAATTCCATTTTCTACATCTGGCCCCAAGAGACACCAATAGGATGTCTCTTCCTTAAATACAACGGGGCGTAATTCCCTAATTTCGTAGGGAAGCTCCTCAGCATCAAAATCTATTGGAACTATTTTTTCCGTCGCTATTTTCATTTGTTCCATGTTCTTCTACAATTTTTTAAGTTCCTCTTCTGGCCAGGTAATCAGTTCTTGCAGCAGATAGATCCTTGGTTCATCTTCATCAGAAAATTGTTTCAAAAATTCCGGAAGATCCCCCTCGACTTTTATAAGTTTCCCATCCTGCAGGACATCGTAACCTTCTGCGAGCCATTGCGCTATATTCTTTCTGTTGATTTGCGTATGTTCCATCTCAAGGGAATTTTTAAGTACCAATGGGTAACAGCAATGTTATCCATTAAATTCACTCTCTTATCTTAGGAACAATGCTATTTGCAATATCGTTTCCATTTTATCATCTTCGGCCCTCTGTTTAAGTTGCGATGTTTGATCAGGGGAAATAGTACTGTCAAATAAAGCCTCCAACAACAAGCGCAAAAAACTTGATAAAAGATACTTACAAATAAAAACAGGATTTACCAGGATAAAAATGATTTTTGGCAAAGTATTTGTTATAACAGCGAAAGTTTTCAGTTCGAAAACTTAACACTAACATTTTTTTAATATCATGAAAAAAGTACTTCTACCTTTTCTGACACTTTTTACATTCTTATTTGTCATCAATAAAGAGGCAAATGCACAAACACCTTATCGTACAGCTCTTGGTCTTGGTATAGACCTTGGTGATGGCCAAACATTATATGGTCCACAGATCAAACACAATTTTGGCGGAAATGATGCCGTCAATGCGCAAGTATTGTTCGGAGATAACGTTACTGTCGTTGGTGTAGATTATTCATACAACGAACGTATACGGGGAACACGTGGCCTATCTTGGTATGTTGGTGTAGGTCCACAGGCATCGTTTATCGACTATGGTAAATGGCACGGCGACTGGGATGATGATGACCACTGGAGAGAAGGAAACACACACACACATTTTGCAATCCGTCCGGCTTTAGGTCTGGAATTTAGAATTCCTTCGGCGCCATTGGCAATGCATTTTGACTGGAAACCTTGGTGGAATTTATCGCATGGATCGTATTTCGAGGCTTCCCGTTTCTCATTGGGATTCAAATTTGTTTTGAAATAAAAACAGGATATTCAAGAACAAAAAATCCTGCTGGCGCTATGTCCATGCAGGATTTTTTGTTTATTTTTTATGCTGTTTTTTTAAATAATCAATAGCCTGTTGAATATATATCGGATTTGCCGCTTTTACAGCCTTGCGAAGCTGACTGGAATCACGTATTTCAGTTCCCCCCATCACTTTAGCAAAATCAATAACGATAGGAATATCGGGATTAATGCCTTCTCCAATTTCGTAAATCTTTCCAGTTCGGTCTTTTAATACCGCTGTTGTTAGATTAATCATATAGTTATGCCCGACAGGAAATTGATCATTGGCAGAGGTCTGACCACTTGTCATTTGCCCTATGATAGTCACATTCTTTTGACCTTTGAAATGTGTAATAAAAAATTCACCTGAACTTGAAGTAACTTCACTAACCAATAAAACGATAGGTACATTCTTATTTTTAATATCAACCGGTGGCACTTTATCGTATTCCAGGTCAAATAACTTGGCCCATTTTTGATCCTGATCATTTAGATCACGCATCCGCACCTTCTGTTTATCTTCAGCCCCCGTCCTATCTACAGTCGAATAAGTGCTGTCGACATCTATTAAGTCTGCAAAATGCCAGACCATGGGAAATATACTTCCACCATTATTATCTGTCAGGTCAATAATCCATGCTTTGGGATCCTGCGCATCTAAGGCTTTTAGCTGTACTCCAATTGTATCTACATACTTTCGCTGTTCGTAAAGGACCTCTGGGACCCGAATATAGGCATAATGGTCTTTGGTCATAAAGTGACTAAAAATCTTGGGTGGAAAGTCGGCTTCCTTATCTGTCATGCCGGCCATCTTCTTAAATAGCTCCTTTTCAGCCGCCTGATTTCGATCAGCCTTTTCAAAATAAAGGGCCGAATGACCATCTTTCAACTGACGTATGATCCTCCTAAAATGAGGAGCTAATCCATTGATATCTGATATCGTCTTTGCCTGTTCAATAAAAAGTGGCCGGATAGAATCCCATTTGATCAACGATTTATTATAAGCATGCCGCTCGACAGTATCTAAAAATGCATTGGCAAGCTGGCTCACCGATGAGACCTGGGCATAGGACCGGACAAAAAAAACGGTTAAAACGAGTAAAAAAAGTAGTATTTTCTTTTGCATCTGGTTAATAATTATCCCTCCAATGAGATAGCACTAAATTAGTTTAAAAATATTCCCCGAAGCGTAACAAGATTGAAATATTTCGCACAGATCCAGTTTAATACGCTGGTCCATTTAATTAGCGAGTCTTTATCTTTACCCCAACAAAGAAAGTTCGGGGCATATTAGGGCCATAAATATAATTGCTATCCCGATTTTACCTGTATCAAAATCATATTGGTACGCATTAAAAATATTCTTCATCCCGCTATAGGTACGCTATAATATAGTAAGGTTAAGAAGGCTAATTGTCCCAAGAAAAACGATTTTGATGCCCTTTCTAGTAACCTAGAGCCCTTAAAGCTTAAGAGAACAGCCTTGTTATACCCAATTCTTAACATAAAACATAAAAGAGACAATACAATAAGATCTATTACCTGCTGAAGAATTCCTTATTTAAAAAATAATTAATCTGCAGCTAACATACCAAAACTACATTTGTTGCATGAGAAGAAACCACATTACTATCCTGACGATATTATTGTCAGTTACATTGGCCGGCTGTAAGGACAATACCAAAATAGACGAAGGTGAGCAAAAACCACCTGTTGCAAAGTTGGAAAACTATTCAAAAGAACCAGCCTTTGTCTATGGTATGCCTGGCTTTGAGAATTTGAATATTACAACCTTGATTTCAAGTTCGGATGTACTCACCGGAGCGCCTGACTTTGTTTTTGCAGGCCAGCCTGATGGTGCTGGATTTATGAAGGATCCAAACTCAGACGGTTTTCTGATGATCTGTAATCATGAAATCACACAGTCAGTATCCCGTCTGTATCTGGATAAGAATTTCAAACCGATAAAAGGCGAATACATTATGGATGGTACCGGTGGTAGCACAAGACTTTGTTCGGCCACCCTTGCTACCCCTGAGGAACATGGTTTTTCCGCTTTCCTGACAGCAGGGGAATCTGGCGAAGAAAGTATGGTCCATCAATTGGATCCTTTATCTTCGGTGGCCTTGCGCTCGGATAAAAATCGCGTAAAACCGGCCTTAGGAAAAGCTTCCATGGAAAATGCGGTTCCTCTTCCGAAAGATATCTCCAATGGCAAAACATACATTATTATCGGTGAGGACCAATCCTATAGTTCAGGCCACCAATCTGCTGGGCAATTGATACTTTATGTATCCGACAAACAGGGTGATCTCGATAACGGAAAGTTATACGCCTTAAAACGCAGCAACAATGATATCACCGAGATGAACATGAAAAAAGGGGAATCTTATGCTGTGGAATTTGTTGAAATCCCAAATGCAAAAGATCTGACGGGTAAAGAAATCAATAAACAGAACCTGGACAATAAAGCAATCCGATTCTCCAGAGTGGAAGATGTGGATTACCGAAAAGGGGCCGGTAAGGGGCGTGAACTCTATTTCACAGCCACCGGACAGTCTAGCGACGGCGTAAAACCAACAGAAGGGTTTACCATGTGGGGACGTGTGTACAAACTTAATCTGGATGCAAAAAATATGCTTAAAGGCCAGCTTGAAGTTATTGCTGAAGGAGATTCTGATCCAGGACAAAACCTGATCAATCCAGATAACCTCTGCGTGACGGAAAACTTTGTTTACATCCAGGAAGATGGAGATTCTTATTACTCCGATGCGAAACATGACTCTTACATCTGGCAATACAACATGGCCAACAAAACATATAAGCCTTGGTTAAACATGAAACATGAACGCAATAATACGGATTGGCAGAACAAATATAATCAAAGTGGTAAACTAGGTAAATTTGGTTCGTGGGAATTTGGTGCTATGACCGATGTATCGAACTTGGTTGGTATCCCAAATACATTTGCGGTGAATATCCACTCACATACATGGCAGGATGATAAATTTGAAAACGCAGATGGTTCTAAAGTAATCAGCAATAAGGAAGGCGGACAGGTTGTCCTCATTCGTAATGTTCAGCGCTAACACGAAATAAAAGTACGAATATGCAATAAGGGTATCCCTTTCACACGAAAGGATACCCTTATTATTATTTTATCGGAGTAAAAAAGATAAAAATAAATGAAATATTGGATGGTTGTAGGCCTGCTTGCTGTTGTCATGCTGGCTATCATGTGCAAGGGAAATCAGGATTCAGATCCACAAGATCTAAAAGAGGTCAGACAAACGGTATTAGCGATCAATAAGCAATTTGACAAACGGATTAATGATCAGATCTTGCGTGTAGAGCAGGATCTGGATGAGAAAGTATTGCAATCGGGTTTTGACAGTCTGCGCTCGACCTACAAATCCATGGAATGGGCAGTTGCCTATTTTATGCCAACGACCGCCCGCTTTTTAAATGGGCCAAATTTAGACGAAATCGAACTGGAAGAAAATACCGTTATCGAAGCTGAGGGCCTACAGACCCTGGAAGAGTATTTCTATCCAAACTACAATAGTGCAGAAAAACAGCAGACACTTATTTTCTTAAAGAAGCTGAAAAGCAAATCCCTGGCTATTGACACCTATTTTGAAGTCAACTCCCTCTCGCTTCCGCAGTTAATAGAGGCCTTACGTAATCAGGTATTCCGTATCACCACACTGGGGATCACAGGTTTTGACACACCGGTATCGGGCAGAGGTTTGGTAGAGTCGATAGACGCCTTAAATGGCATTGCCGCTGTTCTTGACCAAATCCAAGGTCAGGTCAATCATCCGAAAGAAATTGATACCGTGCAGAACTTAATCAAAATAGCCAACGAAAAATTAGGCGAAGGTACTCCCAAAGATCAATTTGATTACCTCAATTTTATGGATCAGCATCTCAATAAAATAGCTGATGCACTGTTTAAATTTCGGAAACTGGAGAATATCCCATACTTAAACGTTAGTCATCCGATTTCGCCCGAAGCTTCCAATCTATTCAGTAAAAATGCCTTTAACCCTGATTTTTTTGTCCCATCCGACCGACATATGATGAACACAGGGAAAGTAACTTTGGGGGCAAAACTATTCAGAGACAATATTCTTTCTGGTAATGGGAGCCGCTCTTGTGTTTCCTGTCACCATCCGGAGAAAGCTTTTACCGATGGGCTCAAGGTACCAACGACTATGTCTGGAGCCAAAATGGATCGGAATACCCCCGCCCTCTCCTACAGCAACTATCAGCATGGGCAGTTCTGGGATATGCGCAGCGAAGATCTTGAAGGACAAAGTATGGATGTCATTACCAATAAGGATGAAATGCATGGCAATATGGATCAAATTGCCAGACGTCTGAATCAGCACAAAACTTATATCGGAGAATTTCAAAAGATCTTTAAAAGTGATACTATTGCTGTCTGGCAATTACAAAATGTACTGGCCAGTTATGTCCGTTCACTCGCGAAATTTAGTTCGCGCTTTGATCGTTATATGCGTGGTGAATCACAGTTATTGACTTCCCAGGAAAAAGAGGGTTTCAACCTGTTTGTTGGAAAGGCTAAATGTGCGACCTGCCATTTTGTACCATTATTTAATGGAACTGTACCACCAGAATACGCAAAGACCGAATCTGAAGTACTCGGAATCGCCACAGACTACCGAAACCATATGCTGGATCCTGATCGTGGAAGAGGCCGCTATCATGCTACCGTATCGCAGCTGCAATATGCATTCAAGACACCTACCATACGTAATATTACCAAAACCGCCCCTTACATGCATAATGGAGGATATACGACCTTGGAGCAGGTTATGGACTTTTACAACAAAGGCGGTGGTCAACAGTTCGGGTTTAAACTCGACAACCAGACTCTTCCCACTGATAGTCTGGGGTTGACCGAAAAAGAAACAGCAAAGATCATCGCTTTTTTGAAAGCACTGGATGACTAAAATACAAAAGAATTGAACCCAATTAACCGGATAGGCCAGCATCCCGATCAGGATTTCTATCGATCGGAACTGGCGTATTATGGTAAATAAAAAAATCTAACCGGAAAAATTTATATTTACGTAAAAAGTTTAAAAAGATTTACAAAACTATAAACCAAAAATTATGAGCTTAAAAACATTAATCATCAAAAGCGTACAATACAACAACTGGGTAGTCAACAAGTATCTGGATTGGTTAGGTACCAAGTCAGATGAGCAACTCAATCAAGAAGTCCCATCGAGCTTTCCGACGATCTTAAAAACATTGCACCATATCTGGCAGACACAGGAGTATTGGTGGAGCCATATTTCGGAACGTAATGATTTTGATTTTGAAAAAGTATTCAGTAAAAAAGAAGATATCTTTGACGCCATTAGGGAGAGTTCGCAAACTATACTTGAATATGTAGAAGGCTTGTCTGAAGAGGATTTGGAAAAAAATGTCAAAGTAGAATCGCCTTGGTTTCAGTGTGATTTTTCGAAATATGAGTATATTCAGCATTTGATTATCCATGGTACCTATCATCGCGGACAGATCGTCACGATGGGCCGCAATATCGGTATAACGGATGCGCCAATGACGGATTACAATTTCTGGAATATCTATAAAGACCAAGAATAATGGATCAAATAGTGCCAATGGAAAAGATCACCAGTAAGGTCCGTGTCAGAGAGATTCTGGAGCAGGCAAAATTCTGTTGGAAACATCAAGGGCAAAATGCACTCCTTATGGCAATACATGAAGGGTTATTGAAAAAGAAAGTTAGCTTTCCCCTTTTGGAATTCGCAGCAATGGAAATGGCATTATGGATACCTGAAAATGAACAGTTGGCCTTTACGGATACACTGGTCGCGACGAACGAAATGGGAAGTTATGTTATTGCAGGCATAATCTTGCAACTACGTCTGCCTTTACATCTTGAACAGTCGATCCAAAGAGCTTGTACGTATATTGTCATCGGAGATCAATGGTATATATGCGATATCGTAGGTGAACGTGCCCTTGGACATGCGCTCTTGACATTCCCTGAAAAAACAGTACCTTTATTAGAACAATTGACCAATTATTCAGACAAATGGATTGTCCGTACGATCGGGGTAGCGACACATTACGCGGTAAAGAAAGGTCTTTCACCAAAATTTACGGAAACAATGTTCGGGCTTTTACTTTCGCTATCTGATGCGACGGATTTCCATGTCAAAAAAGGAATCGGTTGGGGTGCCAAAACCATCGCTAAATTCCATCCTACAATCATAGAACGCTACAGAAAACAGATTGAGTCGCCAGAAACTAAGCAATGGTTTCGGACGAAAATTATCATCGGTCTCAATCGGAACAAAGTAGCAAAATCATTATAGATAACAGCAAGAAAGTCTCACGAATAGGTAAACGTATGTAAATATTTCAAAAGTGCCAATACAATTGGATTAGCGAAAAGGTCTTGAAAAGTAACAACTGCCCCTATTGGGAATTGAAGGGTTAAAACAAAACAGTGAGCAGAATAATTGTTTTAATATTAACACTGTCAGAAAAATAAAGGCGAGTCCCAAATTATAAAATATCTGAAACGAACCCCTGGGAGGATAGATCCAAATTAAAAGAGAATAGAGCTAACTGAATCCTCAGTAGCCCTATTCTTTTTTAATTGCTGCAATATGTGCGATTAATCTTTCTTCATCGTTCCCTTTTCTCTTAAGTTGATATGCCAACTGAACGCTTCCTCCAATAAATGTGGCGTATGTCCTCCCCGCTCACAGGCACGATTATAATAATCCAATAGTTGTGCTTTGAAATCCGGATGTACACAATTTTCAATGATAACCTTAGCTCTTTCGCGAGGTGCCAAGCCTCGCAAATCAGCCAAACCATAATCTGTCACCAAAATATCGACATCATGCTCGGTATGATCCACATGAGATACCATAGGAACAATATGGGAAATCGTGTCGCCCTTAGAAGCTGCTTGTGTGACAAAGATGCTTAAGTAGGCATTCCGTGCAAAATCTCCAGAGCCTCCTATTCCATTCATAATGTTGGTGCCTGAAGTATGCGTGGAGTTTACATTGCCATAAATGTCAAATTCTATCGCTGTATTAATCGCAATAATCCCCAAACGTTTGATCAATCCAGGTGTGTTGGATATGTTTTGGGGGCGCAACACGATCTTGTCGCGGTATTTGTCCAAATGGTCAAATACACGTGAATAACATTCTGCGGATACAGTAATGGAAGAAGCCGACGCAAAATCCAGTTTACCTGCATCAATTAAGTCAAATGTACTATCCTGTAATACCTCCGAAAACATGGTTAAATTATGGAATTTACTATGGATAAAACCTGTCAGTACCGCATTGGCAACTTTCCCAATGCCTGCCTGGAGAGGCATCAAACTCTCGGATAGGTGTCCGAGTTCCACTTCAGTTTCAAAAAAAGCCAATATATGCTTTGCTATTGCTGTTGTTTTGACGTCTGGTTCGGCGATATCGGCCGGGCTATCCAACTCATTGGTAAATACAATACCCACAATTTTACTAGGATCCAATGGGATTGTCTTTCGACCAATTTTATTTTCAGGGGCTACAATAGGGATCACATTACGGCGCGGATAGTCCTCTGCCTGATAGATATCATGTATCCCTTTAATCGTGGTCGGTATAGCGGTATTGACTTCCAAAATCACCTGTTTTGCCAATGCGGCAAAGGTAGCTGAATTTCCAACCGAAGTCGTTGGAACTATACTACCGTCGGATTCGATCGCAGCAACCTCCAAAACAGCGATATCAACTTGTGGAAGATTTTTATTGTGCAGCAGTTCAGCCGTCTCGCTTAAATGCTGATCAATAAAAAGTACGTCTCCAGCATTGATCTTATTGCGGAGGGTACGATCTACTTGAAAAGGCATCCGTTTGGATAAGGCTCCAGCCTCAGCCAACTTACCGTCTGTACCATGCCCTAAAGAAGCTCCTGTAATCAATGTTATTTTTAAAGGATCCTCTTTGGCTCTTTCAGCAAGAGCTGGTAATACAACTTTGCTATCGCCAGCTTTAGTGAAACCGCTTGACCCAACAACCATACCGTCCTTAAATAATTTCGCTGCTTCAGTCGCTGTAATAACCTTATCGTGTAAGCTCTGAATTTTTATCCTTTCGTAAGCCATAATCCCTATAATTTTATTTTTTTTAAGCTATTCATGTAAACTTAAGAAATTGAAACCTATTTTCACTTGCTATTTCGAAAGATATTTGGCTCCCGTAAACATCTCCAAAACAAACAATTTTAACGCTTTTTTCTAGCGTGAATTTATTACCATTTGACACAAAATTATTCAATAGAGACTAACCAGTATTAACAAACTGTATTTCAACAATATACCCCAAAAAAATATTTCATGCTATTTCATGAAAACAGAATCAAATTTCATATAAACCTAATTTTCAGTCACTTATAAATAATAAATTAAAATTCAAGTAAGTAAATACTAACTCGCTTGCTATTTAATTGCAATTTTATTGTAAGCATACACTCACTTTAATCGCCATACGGTCAGGTCTAGCAAAAAAGTCTTACCTTTGCGGCGTAGTTTTATAGGAAAAATGAACATACAAGATACAAAGAGCGATGCGAAATATGTCAACCGCTATTACATGACAGAGGTTGATTCATTTGAAGATAGCATCTATTGCCATCACGCTATCATAGCAGAAAATCATATCACTGAGCATTGCCATGAAAAGGATCAATTTTTATATACAGAAGGTGGTGTTGTTTTTATAAAAACAGATGAAAAATCATATTTTCTCCCTGCCCGGCATTATCTATGGATTCCTGCTGGAATCAAGCACAGTATTCATCCAAGCACCCCTGAGGTAGTGATGCGTAATCTTTATTTTCCAAAAACGAATAATGATACAGCATTCTACAGCAAAATGGGGATCTACCCTGTAAACGATCTATTAATTGAATTGATCATGTTTACCAACCGTTGGAATGGCAATATATTCCCAGTAGAAGAACCGAAATATAGTTTGGCAACTGCATTTAAACTGATTCTACCTGAGTTATCGTTGCACGAACTTCCTTTGGCTTTGCCTTATCCAAGCCATCAGAAATTAAAAGACATTGTTACTTACCTAGAAGAAAATATCGAAGAAAATGTAAGTTTCAAAAAACTTGCAAGCCTCTTTAATATCAGCGAACGCACATTGGCAAGACTCTTTCAGAAGGAATTGAATATGTCATTTATCCAATACTATACCATCCTGAGAATGTTGACTGCGCTCAAGTTACTATTGGATGAAAAACTAAGTGTCAATGAAGTGGCTCTGAAAGTTGGGTATAATAGCTTACCAACATTTAGCAATACATTCAATAAAGTGGTAGGTATTCGTCCCAGCGAGTATGTCAAGCAAAAAGAATTGCTTATTTAAAAATGTTTCCCTAATTTAGGTCAATAAACCTAATTCAGGATGAAATTCAAACATATTATCTATAGTGCTGGAATTTTATTACTCAGCACTTCCGTATTTGGCAATTCTCAAGACAAAAAACCTAAACCCATTCAATTATTCAATGGGAAAGATTTAAAAAATTGGACTCCTAAAATTCGAAATCACAAGGTTGGTGATAACTACAAAAACACATTTCGTGTCGAAGATGGTCTATTAAAAGTCAGATATGATGGTTACGACAACTTCAATTTTCAATATGGCCATCTATTCTATGATAAAGAATTTTCTGCTTATTTATTACGTGTCACCTATCGTTTTGTAGGCGAACAGGCACCGGGAGGTGAGGGCTGGGCCTGGCGTAACAGCGGGGCTATGCTACATGGACAAGATCCTAAAACTATGGGTGTGGATCAAGATTTCCCCATATCTATCGAAGGCCAGCTCTTAGGAGGTAATGGCAAAGACGAACGCACAACGAGTAATCTGTGTACCCCTGGAACAAACGTCGTTATCGACAACAAACTATTTACACCACACTGCATCAGCTCAACGTCAAAGACATATGCTGGAGACCAATGGGTAACAGCTGATTTTCTGGTATTGGGTGATTCACTTGTACAACATATTATGGAAGACAAAGTGGTATTGCAATATACGAAACCTCAAATCGGGGGAGGCAATGTGACCGATTTTGATCCTGCAGTAAAAAAAGACGGACAGTTATTGAAAAAAGGAACTATTTCTCTACAAAGTGAAAGCCATCCGATCGATTTCAAAAAAGTGGAGCTATATGATCTGGAACCTTATATGAAGGATCCCAATAAATTGAAAAAGGTCATTGCGGAATTGTTACCCAATTTAAAGCAATAATCTATCAACGATAAATAAAAAAAGCATCAGTACCGATGCTTTTTTTATTACTATTCGCTTGGAAAGAGAAATCCAAAGTATATAACATAAAGAAAAGGGATACAGCGAGCTGTACCCCTCAATATCTATACAGAAAGCTTACGCTAAACCGTTAACGAATTTAGTTAACTTAGATTTGTTGTTAGAAGCTTTTTTCTTGTGGATCACATTTTTCTTTGCCAAACGATCAAGCATAGAAATTACGCGTGGTAACAATGTTTTTGCTTCTTCTGCAGAAGTTGTGTGACGTAATTTTTTAATCGCGTTACGAGTAGTTTTTGCTTGGTAACGGTTTCTTAAACGTTTAGTAGCGTTTGCTCTAATTCTTTTGATCGCTGATTTATGATTTGCCATTTTTTTTAGCTAATTTTTATTCAATTTTTTCTTGTAATTCGGACTGCAAAAATAACACCTTATTTTCAATATTCAAAATCTATTTTATTTTTTAGGTTTAGTATATTTGCAACATGCAAAAATTATCGATGGATGAACTTCAACGTACAGACGTTGAATCGTTTAAAAAGCAAGAAAAAACACCTATTGCAATCGTTTTGGACAATGTTCGCAGTATGCACAACGTAGGTTCAGCCTTTCGAACAGCCGACGGATTTGCCATTGAAAAAATATATTTATGTGGTATTACCGGAACGCCGCCGCACCGGGAAATCGAAAAAACGGCTTTAGGTGCAACGCAATCTGTTTCTTGGGAATACCATACAGAAACGACCGATGTCGTAACGCAGCTAAAATTGGAAGGCTATACAATCATTGCCATCGAACAAGCCGATGATAGTATCATGTTACATCAATTTGAGCCAAAGTCGGATAAAAAGTATGCGTTAATTTTTGGAAATGAGGTTAATGGTGTAGATGAAGCGGTGATGGAAAAGATCGACAGTTGTATCGAAATCCCTCAATATGGCACCAAGCATTCGCTTAATGTATCTGTCGCAATTGGCATTATCCTTTGGGATTTTATCCAAAAACGCAATCTGAACTAAAAATTTATCAATAAAGGTCATATTCGTATCCACATTACTTCCATTTTAGAAAGCAAAATAGTAGATTTGTGTGCAAAATTTAAAGAAGAAATGAGTGTATTAGTTAATAAAGATTCAAAAGTAATCGTTCAAGGTTTCACTGGAAACGAAGGTACTTACCATGCGACTCAAATGATTGAGTACGGAACAAATGTAGTTGGTGGTGTGACTCCTGGTAAAGGTGGTCAACAACACTTAGACCGTCCTGTATTCAACACTGTTCAAGATGCAGTAGACGCTACAGGAGCTAATGTTTCTATTATCTTTGTACCTCCAGCATTTGCTGCAGATGCAATCATGGAAGCTGCCGCTGCGGGTATCGAAGTGATTGTATGTATTACTGAGGGTATCCCTACAAAAGACATGATCCAGGTAAAATCTTACTTGAGCGACAAAAAATCTCGTTTGATCGGTCCTAACTGCCCCGGTATTATCACTGCAGGTGAAGCTAAAATCGGTATTATGCCAGGATTTATCTTCAAAAAAGGTAACGTAGGTGTTGTTTCTAAATCGGGAACTTTAACTTATGAAGCAGTAGATCAGACTGTAAAAGCTGGATTAGGAATCACGACAGCTATCGGAATCGGTGGTGACCCTATCATCGGTACAACAACTAAAGAAGCTGTTGAATTATTAATGAATGACCCAGAAACTGAAGCTATCATCATGATCGGCGAGATCGGTGGTGGAATGGAAGCTGAAGCTGCACGTTGGATCAAGGAACACGGTACTAAACCTGTTGTAGGTTTTATCGCTGGTCAAACAGCGCCTCCAGGACGTCGTATGGGCCATGCTGGTGCAATCGTTGGTGGTGCTGATGATACTGCTGCCGCAAAAATGAAAATCATGCGTGAGTGTGGTATCCGTGTAGTTGAATCTCCAGCTGAGATCGGAAAAGCAATCGCTGAAGAATTGGCTAAATAATTAGGCAATCAAGCATATAAAAATAAAGGGGATCAAATTGATCCCCTTTATTTTTATATCTATTTTTCTATACTATATTCAAAATGGTATTATATACTGGGCATTGGTTCATCTGCCGAAGGTCCGTATAATCCGGGCACCGGAATGCCGAGTAAACGTAAATATACAGTCAGCTGTCCACGGTGATGGACAATATGGTTATTAACAATAAAACGTATGGCGCCAGCGCGTGGTAAACGTGCTATTTCATAATCTCCAGATTTTAACACCCAGTCCTTATACCAGTCATCTTCTGCTATATTTTCTATGGCGGCTTTGTTTGTCTCTAACCCTTCAGAAAGAATCAATTTCAGTTCTTCTACCGAAGATACTTTCAGTGGATGATAATCTACCTTAAAATCAAATGCATCCTTTGGTATCGCTTTAGACACCCAACCATGTAACTCCACAACATGGGCTGCGAGCTCCCCTAAAGTCATTGATTTTTCGTGCGGTCGCCAATCCAGTTTTTCATTTGGTATCCGATCCAAAATACGTCTGGTATTTTTTGTTTCGTGATCCAATTCGATTAAATAGCTTTTTTTAATGCTCATATAAATATATTATTTCATTAATTGAAAATCCTTCAATACAGTGACTCCATAAGGAGATCTCACTGCTTGATGTGCGGCCTCCCGTGCTATCTGTCCTTCAATATAGCTTACTTTAAGTGGCAAAAAAGCATTATTGACAACGTTTTCTTTAAATAGCGCTTCGTACCAGGTACAGGCCGCAACAAAACGGCCATAATCAAGGTTAAGATGATAGCCATCTCGTGTGAATTGATCGCCTAAATAGCTGGACCGTGCATTCTGGATAGCAGTACCCGAAGGTACCAATACATGAAAATTCCCCCAGTTAAAGACTTCCTGAGAAGTATTTACAATGGCCGTATACATCGCATTCTGATCACGGTTATAGCGAACAAAACCTTCATGTGTCGAACCATTTTGATAAGCCCAGGTTTGATGCAATATATAGTGCGTCTCCGGATACTTCACATGTTTTGTGACATAATCATACAAAAGTGGCAGATCTTTCGCATAGGAGTCATAATCTCCTGAAAGCGGGCTCGCCTGCTGGAAACTGATGTAATCCCAAGCTTCGTCAACCAGAGCCTCTGATAGCCGTTCGTTTGCCTTCTCGGACATATGCCCTTCCAAATTGATCTTCCGATAGCGATAAGCCGGCTTATCTTCCTTCGCATTACTTACATGCAAGCTCAATGGAGCACCACCGATATAGAGATTACCAATTACGATTTTTTTCTTTCCAGCTTTGGCCAATTCATACAGATTCTGCTCAATCGCGTCCTCCGAAAAACTGTTCCCGATGGCCAATATACGCAGAACACCATCATCCAATGACTGTCCCTGCACTTTTAGGCTATTGCTGATAAGGAAAAATACGAGTAAAATACCGAGTAAGGATATCTGTTTAGTTTTCATCATGTATACATTGCTGTAATAACTAAATTAGATAATATCTCTTAGAATTACTAATTGTATAATGGGAAAAACAGCAGGAGCAAAAGTATGCAAACGAAAGAAGCCCTTGACTGTTTCCAGCAAGGGCTTCCGTGTAAAAAAAGGCACCGACCT